>DASUXA010000042.1:0-21156 GCA_036378155.1 Micromonosporaceae bacterium
CGGCAGGATCTTGGAGATGACGCCCTTGTTGCCGTGCCGGCCGGCGAGCTTGTCACCGTCCTGGATCTTGCGCTTCTGCGCGACGTACACCCGGACCAGCTCGTTGACGCCCGGCGACAGCTCGTCGCCGTCCTCGCGGGAGAAGGTGCGTACGCCGATGACCGTGCCGGTCTCGCCGTGCGGAACCTTCAACGAGGTGTCCCGGACCTCCCGTGCCTTCTCACCGAAGATTGCGCGCAGCAGCCGCTCCTCGGGCGTCAGCTCGGTCTCGCCCTTCGGGGTGACCTTGCCGACCAGGATGTCGCCCGGCACCACCTCGGCACCGATCCGGATGATGCCCCGCTCGTCGAGGTCGGCGAGCATCTCCTCGCTGACGTTCGGGATGTCGCGGGTGATTTCCTCCGGACCCAGCTTGGTGTCGCGGGCGTCCACCTCGTGCTCCTCGATGTGGATCGAGGTGAGCACGTCCTCCTGTACCAGGCGCTGGCTGAGGATGATCGCGTCCTCGTAGTTGTGCCCCTCCCAGGGCATGAACGCCACGAGCAGGTTGCGCCCGAGCGCCATCTCACCCTCGTCGGTACACGGACCGTCCGCGATCACCTGGCCGGCTTCGACCCGGTCGCCCTCGAAGACCACCGGCTTCTGGTTGACGCAGGAGCCGGCGTTCGAGCGACGGAACTTGTGCAGCAGGTAGGTACGACGGTGGCCGTCGTCCTGGTGGATGGTGATGTAGTCGGCGCACAGGTCCTCGACCACGCCGCCGACCTCGGCGACCACCACGTCACCGGCGTCGACCGCGGCGCGGTACTCCATGCCGGTGCCGACCAGCGGCGCCTCCGCCTTGACCAGCGGTACCGCCTGGCGCTGCATGTTCGCGCCCATCAGCGCGCGGTTGGCGTCGTCGTGCTCGAGGAACGGGATCATCGCGGTCGCGACGGACACCATCTGGCGCGGCGAGACGTCCATGTAGTCCACCGCGTCCGGGGTGACCGCCTCGAACTCGCCGCCCTTACGGCGAACCAGCACCCGGTCGTTGGCGAACGCGCCGTCGCTGTTCAGCGGCTCGTTCGCCTGCGCGATGACGTGCCGGTCCTCCTCGTCGGCGGTCAGGTAGTCGATCTGGTCGGTGACCCGACCGTCGACCACCTTCCGGTACGGCGTCTCGATGAAACCGAACGGGTTGACCCGCGCGAACGTGGACAACGCGCCGATCAGACCGATGTTCGGACCTTCCGGCGTCTCGATCGGGCACATCCGACCGTAGTGCGACGGGTGCACGTCACGGACCTCGAAGCCGGCCCGCTCACGAGACAGACCACCGGGGCCGAGCGCGCTCAACCGACGCCGGTGGGTCAGGCCCGCCAGCGGGTTGGTCTGGTCCATGAACTGCGACAGCTGCGAGGTGCCGAAGAACTCCTTGATCGCCGCCACCACCGGACGGATGTTGATCAAGGTCTGCGGCGTGATCGCCTCGACGTCCTGCGTGGTCATCCGCTCCCGGACGACCCGCTCCATCCGCGACAGGCCGACCCGGACCTGGTTCTGGATCAGCTCGCCGACGGTGCGCAGCCGGCGGTTGCCGAAGTGGTCGATGTCGTCGGCTTCGTACCCCTCCTCGCCGGTGTGCAGCTTGCAGAGGTACTCGACGGTCGCCACGATGTCGTCCTCGGTGAGCACGCCCGTCGTGATCGGCACGTCGATGTTGAGCTTCTTGTTGAACTTGTACCGGCCGACCTTGGCGAGGTCGTACCGCTTCGGGTTGAAGAACAGGTTTTCGAGCAGGGTCTGCGCGTTCTCCCGCGTCGGCGGCTCACCCGGCCGCAGCTTGCGGTAGATGTCGAGCAGCGCTTCGTCCTGCCCGGCGATGTGGTCCTTCTCGAGCGTGGTCATCATCAGCTCGGACCAGCCGAACCGCTCGCGGATCCGCTCGTTGGTCCAGCCGATCGCCTTGAGCAGGACGGTCACCGCCTGGCGGCGCTTACGGTCGATCCGGACGCCGACGGTGTCGCGCTTGTCAATGTCGAACTCGAGCCACGCGCCGCGGCTGGGGATGACCTTCACGCTGGACAGGTCGCGGTCGGACGTCTTGTCCGGCTGCTTGTCGAAGTACACGCCGGGCGAGCGGACGAGCTGGCTCACCACGACACGCTCGGTGCCGTTGATGATGAACGTCCCCTTGGGCGTCATCATCGGGAAGTCCCCCATGAACACCGTCTGGCTCTTGATCTCGCCAGTGGTGTGGTTGGTGAACTCCGCGGTCACGAAGAGCGGGGCGCAGTAGGTGAGGTCCTTCTCCTTGCACTCCTCGATCGACGCCTTCACCTCGTCGAAACGCGGCGACGAGAAGGACAACGACATGGTGCCGGAGAAGTCCTCGATGGGACTGATTTCGTCTAGGATCTCCGCAAGGCCGGAACGGGCGTGTGGCTCATCAGCGGACCTAGCCGCCCATGCCTCGTTGCCTACCAGCCAGTCGAAGGACTCGGTTTGGATGGCAAGGAGGTTGGGAACTTCGAGGTGTTCGGTGATCCTGCCGAAGGAGATCCGGCGGGGAGCGAAAGCGCTCGACGTACGACTGGTCTTCGCAGGGCGGGAAGCTGCCAAGATGCGTCCTTCCGAGGACCGGTGCTGCAAACGGCCGTTACGCGTGCACCCCAACTGACCCGCATCGAATTGAACAAATCGGACAATCGCGGCGGGTAGACAGTCGAAAGGCAGCGCAAACTAGCAGTGTAGCCGAGCGGCTAACCGCTGTCCAGCCGCCACCGCACGGTGCTCCGATCGAGACCTCAAGGGCACCAAACGCCCGAGATCATCGGCGGTGGCCGCCGCGCCCGCGGAAGGCGTTGCGGGTCTCAGCGTGCCTAACCCGAGGCGGACTCGTCAAGGTCTTCCGCGCGGGTCGCGCCGGGACGCGCGGTTCGACAGGGCGACGATCAGCATCGTTGCCGGCAAACCCGGCAATCGGACCCTCCGTGCCGGCACGGCGATCCCGTCCGAACGCTCTCCGCCGACGCGACGCCCGCCATCCGGACGCGGTCTGCCCGCGCGGCGTCACCATCCGGACGCTCCGCCCCGACCACCCCACCCGATACGGAGCCGTCCACGCCGCGCTCTCCCGACACGGCGCTGTGCGCCGACGCTCTCAACGCAGCGGTCTGCGCTCAAACAGCGCTCTGCGCCGCGCTGCGCCCACAACACGACGTTCTGCGCCGCGCAACTCTCAACCCGACGCTATGCGCCGCACAGCGCCCTCGACGCCGAAGGGCGACCACCCGGCTGGGTGGTCGCCCTTCGTACGCCTGTCGGCGTGGGTCACTTGAGGGTGACCTTGGCGCCTTCGGCCTCGAGCTTGGCCTTCGCCTTCTCGGCGGTCTCCTTGTTGGCCTTCTCCAGGACCGGCTTCGGCGCGGCCTCGACGAGGTCCTTCGCCTCCTTCAGGCCCAGGCCGGTCAGCTCGCGGACGACCTTGATGACCTGAATCTTCTTGCCGCCGTCGGCCTCCAGGATGACGTCGAACTCGTCCTTCTCCTCCTCCGGCTCCGCCGCGGCAGCGGCGGGGGCGGCGGCGGCAACCGCGACCGGGGCGGCCGCGGTGACGTCGAAGGTCTCCTCGAACTGCTTCACGAACTCGGACAGCTCGATCAGCGTCATCTCCTTGAACGCGTCGAGCAGTTCCTCGGTGCTGAGCTTCGCCATGGTGACGTGGCTTCCTTTCGATTACGTACTAAGACTGTCAGGCCGCGGCGGCAGTGCCGCCCTCTTCCTTCTCGCGCTTCTCCTGCAGGGCGGCCGCCACCCGGGCGACCTGCGACAGCGGAGCCTGGAACAGGGCTGCGGCCTTGCTCAGGTTCGCCTTCATCGCGCCGGCCAGCTTGGCCAGCAGTACCTCGCGGGACTCCAGATCGGCGAGCTTGGCGACCTCGGCCGCCGTCATCGCCTTGCCCTCGAACACGCCGCCCTTGACGATCAGCAGCGGGTGAGCCTTCGCGAACTCGCGAAGGCCCTTGGCCGCCTCGACAGGGTCGCCGGAGACGAAGGCGAGCGCGGTAGGACCGGTGAACAAATCGTCGAGGCCGTCGATACCAGCGTTGGTGGCCGCGCGCTTGGCGAGGGTGTTCTTGGTGACCGCGTACGTGGTCTCCCGACCCAGCGAGCGCCGCAGCTGCTTGAGCTGGGCCACCGTCAGGCCGCGGTACTCGGTCAGCAGGGTCGCCTGCGAGGACCGGAACCGCTCGGTGAGCTCAGCGACGGCAGTGGCCTTGTCAGCCCGAACCGGCTTGTCCGCCATGTCCCTCCTCTCTCGTTGCTCCAGGCTGGTGGTACAGCCGGACAACGAGAAACGCCCCGGCGCAGGGCGCACGGGGCGGGACACGGTCGTGACGGCACGACCCGACGGCTCCGTCCTCCCTGCGCGGGCCGTCCGCCTCGTCCGGCGGAACCTTCGACCGTGCGGAAGGCACGGTGACCAGCGGTCTTTGGGTGGAACTTCGCCGGCAAGAGTACTTGACGAGCCGGTCAGGGCCAAATCGCGTTCGAGATGTCGGGTGCGCGGACGTACCCCGCGCTGCCGGCGGACCGCCGTGGGCGCGTCACGCGCGGCTGCGTGGGCGCACACACGGCGGGCGCCCGGGGAACCCGGGCGCCCGCCGTGCATCTGTCCAGCGTCACTCCGCCGCGGCTGGTACCTCGTGCAGGTTGCGCGTCACGTTCGGGTCGACCGGGATGCCCGGGCCCATCGTCGTGGTCACGAACACCTTCTTCAGGTACTTGCCCTTCGCCGCCGACGGCTTCGAGCGCAGTACCTCGTCGAGCACGGCCGCGTAGTTGTCGATCAACTGCTCGGTCGAGAACGACGCCTTGCCGATGATCAGGTGCAGGTTCGCGTGCTTGTCCACCCGGAAGGCGATCTTGCCGCCCTTGATGTCCTGTACCGCCTTGGCGACGTCCATCGTCACCGTGCCGGTCTTCGGGTTCGGCATCAGGCCGCGCGGGCCCAGGATCCGCGCGATCCGACCGATCTTCGCCATCTGGTCGGGGGTGGCGATCGCGGCGTCGAAGTCCAGCCAGCCCCCCTGGATCCGGGCGACCAGGTCGTCGGTACCGACCGCGTCGGCGCCCGCAGCCTGAGCCTCAGCCGCCTTGTCACCGGCGGCGAAAACGATGACCCGGACGGTCTTGCCGGTACCGTGCGGCAGGTTCACCGTGCCGCGCACCATCTGGTCAGCCTTACGAGGGTCGACGCCGAGGCGCATGGCGACCTCGACCGTGGCGTCGAACTTCACCGGGCTGGTCTCCTTCGCCAGGCTGATCGCCTCGGCGGGGCTGTACAGCTTCGAACGGTCCACCTGCTCGGCTGCCTTGCGGTAGCCCTTGCTGCGCTGCATGTCTGTCAATCTCCAGTGGTCTCAGTGGGCCAGCGCGGCCCTCCCACGAACGGTCTCGCTCCGCGCGCGGGGCGATCAGTCCTTGATCGTGATGCCCATCGAGCGGGCGGTACCCGCGATGATCTTCTCGGCCTGTTCGATGTCGTTGGCGTTGAGGTCGGCCATCTTCTTCTCGGCGATCTCACGCAACTGGGCCTTGGTGATCGAGCCGACCTTGTCGCGCTGCGGTACACCGGAGCCCTTCTGGACACCGGCCGCCTTGATCAGCAGGCGGGCCGCCGGCGGGGTCTTCAGCACGAACGTGAACGAACGGTCCTCGTACACGCTGATCTGCGCCGGGACGATGTCACCGCGCTGCGACTCGGTCTGGGCGTTGTACGCCTTGACGAACTCCATGATGTTCACGCCGTGCTGACCGAGTGCCGGACCGACCGGCGGAGCCGGGGTGGCCTGACCAGCGGGGAGCTGGAGCGTGAACGTCTTGACCAGCTTCTTCTTGGGAGGCATGTCTCTTCCTGGGCTGCTTGGTGGCCGACCGTCGTCGGACGCGCGCATCGGCGGCGGGGCCACGTGGGGTTTCACCTCACCGGCCCACGGACGTGCACGGTCGACACGCCTGGGCCGGACGTTTCAGGTTACCGCAGGCCGCGGTGGCCGGATTCAGCCAGGTCGCTAGATCTTCGACACCTGGTTGAAGTTGAGCTCGACCGGAGTCTCCCGACCGAAGATCGACACGAGCACCTTCAGCTTCTGCTGATCGGCGTTGATCTCGCTGATCGTGGCCGGTAGCGAGGCGAAGGCGCCGTCGGTGACCGTCACCGAGTCGCCGACCTCGAAGTCCAGCACCTTGACCTCGGGCTTGGCCTTCTTCTCGGTGGTCGCCGCGGGCGCCAGCCACTTCAGGACCTCGTCGAGGGACAGCGGCGCCGGGCGGTCCGCCCGGTCGGTGGCGCCGACGAAGCCGGTCACACCCGGGGTGTTGCGGACGCAGGAGTACGACTCCGGGGTCAGCTCCATCCGGACCAGGATGTAACCAGGGAAGATCTTGTTCTGGACCTGGAGCCGCTTGCCGTTCTTGACCTCGACCTCTTCCCGGGTCGGTACCTCGACCTGGTAGATGAAGTCCTCCATGTCGAGGCTGGTGATCCGGGTCTCGAGGTTGGTCTTCACCTTGTTCTCGTAGCCCGCGTAGGAGTGGACCACGTACCACTCGCCGGGCGCGAAACGCAGCGCCTGCCGCAGCTCGGCGACCGGGTCCGTCTGTTCCTCGTCCACGGCGACGCCGGTCTCCACCGGGCGCGCCGACTCCGCCGACGCGTGCGTGGCGTCGACCTCGTTCAGCTCGTCGGACAGGCCGGTCTCGTCGTACTCAGGCACCGTGGATTCTCTTCTCTCACTTCTTGCCGTTGCCGAAAACGTGGAGCACCGCCCAGGCGAACCCGGTGTCGAGCAGCGCCACGATCGCCATGATGACGGCGACGAAGATGACCACGACCGTGGTGTAGGTCAGCAGTTCATTCCTCGTCGGCCAGATCACCTTACGCAGCTCGGCGAAGACCTCGAGGATGAATCGCCGCAACCGGGCGAACAGCCCGACCCGCTCGGCTGCCTTCGGACGCGCCTTGGTCGGCTTGGTCTTCTCGTCACCGGTGCGCGGCCGCGCCTTGGTCGCGGTGGCGCCCCGCCGACCCGTCGCCCGGGGCTCGACGTCGCCCGACTCGTCCCCATCCAGGGCGTCATCGTCGACAGCGTTGTCGAACACCTCGTCCAGGTGTTCTTCCACGGCGTCCTCACCGCGGCGCTTGCTCTCGGCCACTTCGCCCTCTTCCTTAGTGTCGCGGGTGCACTGCGCGCGATGCTCTGGCGCGCTGCCGGACATTCTGCCTGTGCTCCCGCCCCGCCGGCCAGTCCCCCGCCGTTCGGGGATCACCCGTCGCAGGCCCGCCACATGCCCGGACACCACCGGATGGCGATGCCGGCGCCTCTGGCCGGCCCGGCCACCGGACACTCCCGGCACTGTCCGGGATGCCCGCCGACGCAGGGGCGACAGGACTCGAACCTGCAACCTGCGGTTTTGGAGACCGCTGCGCTACCAATTGCGCCACACCCCTGTGGGGGTCACCCCGTCAGGCACGCCTGAGAAGGGGGATTGACCCCACGGCGGACCAGTGTACGGGTAACCGCCGGATTTCCCCAACCCGCCCCGGCGGTCACCCGGCAACCGTCCGCAGGCGCGATCCGGCGAGCGCCCCTGCCTGGCTCAATCGACCCGAATCACTGCCCACGCCTGGGTCAGCACCTTCTCGCCGTTGCACGTCGCGGTCACGTCGATCCGCGCCCTGCCGTCGGCGACCTCGCGTACCGAGCCGGCGACGACGAGCTCGGCGCCGTCGTCATCGTCCGGTACCACCACCGGACGGGCGAACCGCACGTTGAAGTCCAGCACCGCGCCCGGGTCGTCCGCCCACTCGGTGACCGCCTGCCCGACCAGCGCCATGGTGTACATCCCGTGGGCGATCACACCCGGCAGTCCGACGCCGGTCGCGACCCGCTCGCTCCAGTGGATCGGGTTGAAGTCGCCGGACGCGCCCGCGTACCGGACGAGATCGGCCCGGGTGACCCGGAAGGTGCGGGTCGGCAACTGCTCACCGGTACGCACGTCAGTCCTTCCCCCGCACGACGAGCCTGCTCCACGTGCTGACCACCGGTTCGCCGTCCTCTGTGCTCATGTCGGTGCGGGTGGTCAGAAAGTCGTGCCCGGCGCGGGTCGTGATCGCCTCGATGGTGGTCACGCAGACCAGCCGGTCGCCGGCGTGTACCGGGCGGGTGTACCCGAACCGCTGGTCGCCGTGGACCACGCGGCTGTAGTCGACGCCCAGGGCGGGATCGTCGGTCACCACGGCGGCGAACCTCGCCCAGAGCACCACGGGGAAGGTCGGCGGCGCGATGACGTCCGGGTACCCGGCGGCACGAGCGGCGTCACGGTCGTGGTACACGGGGTGCGTCGCGCCGACGGCGGTCGCGAACTCGCGGATCTTCTCCAGACCCACCTCGTACACGTCGCTGGGCGGATAGCTTCTGCCCACGAACGACTGATCCAGCGGCATGTCCGGAGAACCTACCGGACCCGCCCGACACCGTCGCCGCGACGGCGACCCAGGCGTCCACCGTCGCACGGGCAGTCGCCGCGACAGCGACCCAGGCGGCCACCGTCGCGGCGACAGCACGGCGCACGCGAAAACGGCGACGCCCGGCCCGGAGACCGGAAGCGCCGCCGTCAGGCGAAACTGTGCCGTTACCGCGTCTCGCGGTGCACGGTGTGCCGACCGTCACGCGGGCAGAACTTCTTCAGTTCCAGCCGGTCGGGGTCGTTGCGGCGGTTCTTGCGCGTGATGTAGTTGCGCTCCTTGCACTCCACACACGCCAGCGTGATCTTTGGACGTACGTCGGTCGCCTTGGCCACGGCGGAGTGCCTTCCTCGCTCAGAACAAACTATCGGCGTACCAGCGTAGAGGCTCACTGTCCCGACCCGCAAAACGGGTGCCCCTGACACCGGTCTCGGTACCCGTAGCGGTGGCCGGACTCGAACCGGCGACACAGCGATTATGAGCCGCTTGCTCTGCCATCTGAGCTACACCGCCGCCGCCCTGCCGATGCCCAGCCGAAGCCGGGCTACAGACAGAGTTTGAGCCCCCTTACGGAATCGAACCGTAGACCTTCTCCTTACCATGGAGACGCTCTGCCGACTGAGCTAAGGGGGCGTGCGCGATCACCGGATCGCGGCGCACGGGTAAGAGTACACGGCCCGCCCCGTGCACGCGAATCGCCTTTCCACCCGGTTCGACGGCGGATCGTGGGGCGCGTCAGGTGACCGCGCGCAGCCGGCGGACCTCGCCCCCAGGGGTCGGTTCCGCCTCGGTCTGCGCCGAGAACCACGCCTCCAGCCGGTCGTACGGCAACGGACGGCTGAACAGGAAGCCCTGGCCGATGTCGCAGCCGATCTCGTCCAGCAGGGTGAGCGTCAACTCGCTTTCCACACCCTCGGCGACCACGGTCAGCCCGAAATGCCGCGACAGGTCGACGACCGCCCGCACGATCGCCAGATCGCCCTGGTCGGTCGCCATGCCCTGGACGAAGGTACGGTCGATCTTGACCTCCTGCACCGGCAAGCGACGCAGATACGACAGCGACGAGTACCCGGTGCCGAAGTCGTCCACGGCGAGCCGGACGCCGAGCGCGTGCAGCCGCCGGAGCGCGGGCATGGGCCGGTCCGTCTCGCCGATCACACCGTCCTCGGTGATCTCCAGGGTGAGCAGGTGCGCGTCGACGCCGTGCCGGCGCAGCATCTCCTCGACCCGGTCCGGGAACTCGGGGTCGAGCAGGGTGCGTGGCGAAAGGTTGATCGCGACCGAGAGCGGGCGGCCGGCGTCCATCCACTGCCGGCACCGGCGCAGGCCCTCGGTCATCACGAACTCGGTGAGCCGGCTGAGCTGACCGGTGTGCTCGGCGACCGCGACGAAGTCCTCCGGCGACACCGAGCCGTGCGCCGGGTGGTCCCAACGCGCCAGGCACTCCACGCCGACCAGGCGCCGGTCGCACAGCCGTACCTGCGGCTGGAAGTACACCTCCAGCTCGTCGTTGTCCAACGCGCGACGCAGGTCGCCGGCGAGCCCGAGACGACGTACCGAACGCGACTCCAGCGCGTGGTTGAACAGTTGTACCGCCGACGAGGCGGACTTGGCGGCGTACGTCGCGACGTCGGCACGTTGCAGCAGGGTGGCGGGCTCGGAGCCGTGATCCGGGTGGACCGCGACACCGACCGCGGTGTCGACGTCGAGGGTCAGCGACCCGATCGGCATCGGATCCTGCAGGGCGGACCGCAACTCGCTCGCCATCGCCACGGCGGCGTCGGCGCCGGGCAGTCGCAGGGTCACCGCGAACTCGTCGCCGCCGATCCGGGCGACCAGGGCGGCGGGCGGCGCCTGGCCGCGCAGCCGGCGGGCGACCTCGGCGAGCAATTTGTCGCCGGCGACGTGGCCGAGCGACTCGTTGACGTCACGCAACCCGGCGACGTCGAACTGGAGGACCGCGACGACCTCGCCCGGCGCGCGGACCTTGACCGCCTCCTCCAGGGCGCCCAGCATGCGGCGCCGGTTCGGCAGCCCGGTCAGCGCGTCGTGGTACGCGTCGAACCGCAGCCGGTCGACCAGCCTGGCGTTCTCCACCGCGACCGCCGCATGCGCCGCCACGGTTTCCAGCAGCCGGACGTCGTCGGCGCTGAAGTGCATCCGGTCACCCAGCCGCCCGGCGACCTCGAGACAGCCGATCACCGCGGAACCGGACCGCAGCGGCGCGACGATCACGTCCTTGACGCCATGCTCGCGCAACTCCTCGCGCAGCGACTCCTCGCCGACCTTCGGGGTCACCAGGACGGTCGCACCGGTCTCGGTGGCGCGGCGGCGCACCGCGTCCGGGGTGGCCGGCAGGTCGAGCAGCCCCCGGTCGTCGACGCGGGCGCTGAGCAGGGTTTCCGGGTACCGGCCGTGCGCCGGCAACCAGAGCGTGGCGTACTCGGCGTGCAGCAGTTCGCGCACCCGCCCGACCAGCACGTCCGCGAGTCGCCCGTCGTACCTCGTCTCGCCGATGGCACGGGTCAGTTCGTAGATCTCGGTAAGGCTGCGGTGCTGGCGGACGAACTGGGCGTACGCCCGGTACACCACGAACAGCACCAGACCGAGACCGCTGAGCAGGACGACGGCCCAGGCGCTGACCCGCAGGGCCAGCAGGACGACCAGGCCGACGGTGGCGTTGACGCCGGCGACGACCAGGCCCGGTATCGCGGTGCGGCCGAAGTCGCCCTGCCCGAGCCGCCCCTGTACGAGGGTGATCACGCCGAGTACCGCGGCGAGGGTGACCAGCACGCTGACCGCCACGCCGCCGAGCAGCACCAGCCAGGTGCGCGGACCCACGTTGGTCAACGGACGGAACACGTCCACGACGAGCGCGGCGGCGGCGGTGGCGGCGGTGAAGCTGGCGAGGTTGAACCAGAGTTTGACCGCGGGGTTGCCGCGACGGCTCTGCACGATCGCCGCGGCAACCACCCGGGTCGCGATGATGGTGACTGGTGACAGGTAGAACAGCGCCAGGACCAGGGGTACCTCGGTCACCGAAACGAGAAACGCGTGCCTGCGGATCTCGAATTCGAGGACGGTCGCCTCAGCGGCGACGAACAGACCGAGGTACAGCAGCGTCAACTGCCAACTGGACACCAGCTGCCCGCTGCGGGCGCCCGCCACGATGGTGAGCAGCAGCGCCAGTACCGCGAGCGGCGCGGTGACGTACCAGGCCACCTGTGGCGAGCGCCGGACGGGGCGTCCTGGTCGGGTCACTGCCGCCCCTAGAGATCAGAGGTCGCGGACCTCACCGCGTGGCGGACACGTGGCCGGTGCTGTGCATGCCCCAACTGAAATCGTCGGGTGACGCCGTCTGAACACCGACCACCATCAGACCGATGCCAAGCACGGCAACCACGGCGAGCGCCGTCATCCAACGGCTAAGCCTGCTTGCGCGCATCAGAGACTCCTGTCGATCCGGTAGTTGTACGGTGTCAGGGGTACCCACGATCGTGCCACAGTAAGCGGCGACGGCAAAACTGTTGTCCGCCAACGTATCGCGCGCGCGTTGGATTTATCGGGATAACCGCGACTTTCTGCCCGGCCGCCCCGGCAACCCGCGACAAGTCGACGAACAGGAACGACCGTTACGGCTGGTCCGGCGGAGCACTCCGGCACCTGCGAGTGGACCGTTCGAGCGAGGTCGCGCCTTTGTCGCGGCGTCGATGTATGTGTTCCGTCACACCGCTTCGGAGCGCGTCGGCAGGGGTCCGCTCAGTCGGACACCGAGCCACACGAGCGGAATCGCGGCGATCGCGTCGACCAGGTAATGGTTCGCGGTCGCCATGATCACCAGGACCGTGATCAGGACGTGTGCCGCGCCGGCGACCTGTACCACCCGTCCGCTGGAGATCACGGCGAGCACCACGCTGACCCACAACGCCCACGCCACGTGCAGCGACGGCATCGCGGCGAGCTGGTTCGCGTGGTCGACGCCGGGCGAGCCCCACGAGCCCCAGGTGTGCCCGAGCCGTACCGTGTCCACGAAACCCAGGTCGCCCAGCAGCCGGGGCGGGGTCACCGGGTACATCGCGAAGCATCCGAAGCTGACCAGGTTGACCAGGATGAACGAGGTACGCGCCCAGCGGTACACCTCGGGACGGTGCAGCCACAGCCAGCCGAGCAGCGCGAACGCGCTGATCACGTACGTGGTGGCGTACTCGTAGTTGGCGAGCACCCGCAGGACCGGACGCGCCGACAGCCACGAGTTCAGCGGGCGCTCGACATCCAGTCGCAGCACGCGTTCCAGGGCGAACAGCCCCCGACCGTGGTGGTCGGCACCGGCGGTACGGCCTGCCCAGTCCAAGCCCGCCACCACGCTGTACACCGCGAACACCGCCAGACCGACGACGAGCTCCCGCCACAACGGCGGACGGCGGTCGGTCGGCACGGTCCGATCAAGAACGAGGCCGCGAAAGGTCACCTATGATCTTCTAGCACGCCGCTCGGACGAACACGCAGTGATCGGGCAATTTTCCACGCCGTCGACACGTCGCGCGGGCGCGAGCCACGATCAGCGTGCGATGCGACCGGGGTCCGGTGCGATGGTCGGGTGCGACCCGCGCGGCGCGCCACCGGCGCGGTCCCGACCCGGGAGGGTCAGCCCGCCGTGGCGACCGGGGTCGCCGACCGCAGACGCAGCGTGATGCCGGGCAGTCGGCGCAGCGACCGGACGCCCCAGAACGTACACGCGGCGACGGTCAGCACGGTCAGCGCGGAACTGAGCACGCCCCGCGACAGCAGACCGGCGTCGACGCCGCCGAAGTGCAGGAACCCGAGGTTCATCCCGGCGTCGATCAGGCGCGAACCGCCCCACAAAGCGGCGACCTGCGTGAACATCCGCTGTACCCCGCGCCGGTGGAACATGTGGGCGGGCAGGGTCACGAAGTCGCGGGCGAGCCGGATCGTGATCGGTCGACCGATGGCGGCGCTGCCGAGGAACAGCGCTCCGGTGATGATCGAGCCGATGACGGGCTGGACGAGGTACACCAGAGCGCTGGAGAACGCGAGCGCGACACCTGCCCGGCCGCATTGCAGCAGCGCCCACACCAGGATCGTGCCGGGCATCCGCCGACCCCGCACCCAGCGCTGCACGACGGTGAAGGCACACCAGCCGAGCACCGCGGACAGACCGGCGACCGGGCCGGCGAGGTGCAGCACCAGGGCGAGCAGAACGGTCGGGATCAGGATCGTCTCGACGAACAGCACCGCCGCGCGACGCAGCGCCGGACGGAGATGGCCGAGGTGGATGACGACCTCTTCGGAGGTCGGACCGACGGGCAGATGCGGGCGTGCGGTCATGTCGTTCCCAGGGGGTAGGGGTCAGGACGACGGCCTCGCCGGCTGCAGCGACGGCGAATCGTAGGGCTGTTCCGACGGCACGTCACCACGCACGCTGGGCGAGTGGGCCAGACCCACCACACCGAGGCACAACAGCGCTGCCGCGCCCACCACCGCGATGATCGCGCCGGGGTCCGTCGGAGGTACCGCGTGGAACGCTAGCACCCCGACAACGTAGCTGACCAGGGGGTTTGCGATCGTCATGGCCGCGATGGCGCCCGGTAGCGAGCCGGCGGCGAACGCTCCCTGCTCCAGCAGAAGACCGACGGTCGTCGATACCGCTAGGGCGTATCCGGGCCAGTCCGCCGCCGTGTGAGCCACCCCCCGGTACAGCAGGTCGTCGGTCGTCAGCTTCATGAGTACCGCGCTCATGGCGAAACAAACCCCGGCGGCGATCGCGAGGAACATCGCGTGCGTGACCGGCTGGCGGACGGTGCTCAACAGCACCAGCAGAACGACCACGCAGATCGCGGCGAGCCCGGCGAGGATCGCCCGGTGCCGGTCGGCGCTACCCGACAGGGGCGCGGCGCCCCGTACCGCGAGGAACAGGATGAGCCCGGCGCAGATCCCGGCACCGGCCGCCCAGTCCCTGGTCAGCGGCCACCGCCGGGACCACATCGAGGCGAGCGGCAGGCTGAACAGCAGTTGGGTGACCAGTACCGGCTGGACGACCGCGACCGATCCGACGTGCAGGGCAGCCGCCTGTACCACGAACCCGGCGAGGTTCGTCCCCCAGCCGACCAGCCACAGCCGCATCCGGACGAGTCGGCGCACCAGGGCGAACAGACCCAGGATCACCGAGTCGCGACCGGCGGAGCGCCCCCGACCGACGCTTTGCGCCTCGACGTGCCGTTCGGCGTGCATCTGCTGTACCCGGGCATAGCCGGTCCGCCGCGCGGCGTGTTGTTGCAGCGACGCGGCGGTGGCGAACAGGAACGCGGCCAGCAGTGAGAGGCCTACGACGAGGAGCAACACGCTCCCTGGGGCGCGAGACGGTGATCCTCGGCGATCTTCTCACAGTCCGAGCCCGACCGCCTACCGACCGTCACCAGGCGCGTGCGAACCGACGCCTCCGCACCGCCCCCGCCCCGCGCCGCATCGCGCCGCCCGCAGCGTGCCGCACCGCGGCGCGGGGCGGGGCGGCGACGAGCATCCGGCGATACCGCCGGAGACGAAGAGGCCGGGCAGCCACGGGGGAAGCTGCCCGACCTCAGATATTGATGAGACCACGTCGCGTGCGGATGCGCCACCCGACACCGGTACGAATTACTGTCGATTCGTCGCACCCGGCGGCGCCGTCGTTACCGACGGGAAGTACGCGTCGAGCTTGCGGCGCAGGTAGCCGCTGTACACCCAGCCGAACAGCGACGTGTCCCGGAAACAGGACACCGCGCCCGTCGCCGCTTCCACGACCACCGGTCGCACCATGCACGCGAACCGGGTGCGTTGCCTCTCGCGTGCCCACGCCACTGCCGGGGCGTGCGCGTACCGCCCGACCAGGCACGACAGGACCGCCACCCCGGACTGCACGCCGCGCAACTGCCCCTTGCGGGCGAGCGCATAGTCGACAGCCGTGTCGGTGAACCCCGCGATCGCGTCGACGGAAACGACGTTCGTCGCCGCCACGACGGTGAACAGGTGCAGCTTGGTCGCCATCCAGCGGAGCCGGAAGTCCGACCGGTACCCGATCAGCACCGGCCACCCGAACCAGTCCTCGGTCTGCACCGTGCACCCGTCGGCGGTCAACCTCGCGGCGGTCGCGTCGACGTACGTCCGCACCACGTCCTCGGCGTGCGTCGGATCGCCCACCATTCGTCGCCTCCCCGTATCGGTTCGGCGACATCTAACCGGATCGGGCGCGATCGCGGGTACCCGTCAGCCGCGCGACTCACCGGTCGGGCGGTTGCTGCGGTGCGCGATACCGGCGTGATCGATCACCTCGACCGCCCAGACCACCAGGATCGACACCATGAACAGCGCGAGCAGCGTCGCCGCCACGGCGGTCTCCGCCAGGAGCAGGGCCGCCAAACCGAGGGCGAGCGACACCGACGCCACCGCGATCTCGCCCCGGGTCAACGGGTTGGCGGTATCGCCGTACTTCAACACGCCGAACGCGAGCGCCCCGAAGGCGAGTCCGACCCCGGTCATGCCACGCGCATCCTGAACGAACGGCATGCTGCCGTTCACCAGGTACCCGATGTAGGGCACCGCGATGGCGACGACCAGGATCGTGGCGACGAGGTCCCGGCCCTTCAACTTCATCGGACCCACCTCCCACGATTCCCGTCTCCATCGTTCCGCCGCACCGCGATGACGACATGGGTACTTGGTCCCGGTACGCGCGCCGATCGACTGGTTCGGGCGGCTCTCCGCCGGCTATCGGTTCGCCGGGGTGCTCCCCTCCGCCGTTCGCGCGTACACAGATATGTGTGCGCCGCTCGCGGCGGTGAACGGCTCCCGGTGCCAACCGCTGAACCGGTCGACCAGCCGCAGCCCCGCCAGCCGGGCCATCACGTCCAGCTCCGCCGGCCAGGCGTACCGCAGGAACACCGGGAGCAGCCGAATCCCGTCGGCACCGATCAGGACGTTCTGTACGGTGATCGTCTGGTTCAACGGGTCGTGGCGGGACACGTCGAGACGAACCTGACCGGCGTCCACGCGTACCGCCTGGACGCGCTGTCCCCGGTCGTACCGGGTGACGTCCGGCACGAACGCCTCGACCACGAACCGACCGCCCGGCCGCAGACGTGCCGCCGCGTTCGCCAGGCAGCGGACCTGCTCGTCCTGGCTGGGCAGCGCGAACAGCGTGTTGAACACCACGTACACCAGGTCGAAACTGCCGGGTGCGTCGACGTCGGCGAAGTCGCCGACGTCAACGCGCAGATCCGCGCCACCCGGCTTGTCACGCAGCCGCGCGACCATCTTCTCGGACGCGTCGATGCCGTGTACCTCGACTCCGCGCGCGGCGAGCGGGAGCGCGACCCGCCCGGTACCGATGCCGAGCTCGAGCGCCCGCCCGCGGGGCGCGAGCGCCGCCAGGAAGTCGGCGGCAGCCGAGGCGTTGCCGGCCACCATCGAGTCGGCGACCATCTCGTCGTACAGGTCGGCGAAAAGATCGCCGTACGTCTGTGCGGTGTAGCCCTCCATATCGGCACCCTGTCAAAGTCCGCAGCCCGGGCGCGACGGCATTTCCTGCTCCGGCTACGCGCCGGCGCGCAACTCCTCCAGCGTCTGGTGGGTCAGTTCGTGTACCGGCTGCTCCGGGCGCAGGAGTACGACCGTGCACGGGGCGTTCTGGGTGAGCGCTGCGGTCACGCTCCCGTCGGCGAACTGGGCTGCCGGTCCACGCGGGGAGGTACCGACGGCGACCGTGCGCGCCTGCACGTCACGGGCGTGCTGCGCGAGTACGCGTCCCGCCGCCGCGTGGTCGCCCACGCTGTGCAGGAGCATTCCGGTCGCGGCGACGCCCTGGGCAGCCAACCGGTCGAGGTGGGCGGCGACTGCCGCCCGCGCGGTCTCCACGTCCTCCGCGTCGACCGCGAGTTCCTCGATGACGGTCGTCTCCCGTACGTGCACGACCTCCAATGGGCTGCCGAGGTCGCGGGCGAGGTTGGCGGCGGCGTCGACGATCTGCCCCGCGTCGGGGGTGGAGCCGACCGCCACGATCACCGGGCGGTCGGTGGGCGTCGGCGCGTCTCCCACCGGCTCCAGGCCCGGCTGTACCGGCTCACCCTCGGACTGACCGGCCTCGGCAGCGCCGATCAGCCGGTGCCCGGTGGCGAGCACACCGATCGCCAGCAGGAAACTGATCGCACCCACGTAGAACGGCACGCTCAGCGACGTCGCCTCGGCGATCTTTCCGGCGACGTACGGGGCGAGACCGCCGCCGATGAACCGGACGAACCCGTACGCCGACGAGGCGACCGGTCGCTCCACCGGCGACACCAGCATGACCGCCTGGGTGGTGAGCGTGTTGTTGATGCCGATGAACGCGCCGCTGACGATGACCGCGACGATGATGGTCGACGGACTGTTCACGCCCGCCGCGATCGCGGCGAGGACCACCGCCAGCGCGGCGAGGTTGACGTACAGCACGGGAGCGGTGCCGAACCGCGCCTGCAGTCGCGGCGCGACGAACACACTGAAGACGGCGACCAGCAGACCCCACCCGGTGAAGACCAGACCCAGGTGGTGGGCGTCCAGCTTCATCGGGTACGGCGAGTACCCGAGCATCGTGAAGAAGCCCCAGTTGTACAGCAGCGCCGTGAGCCCCATGATCAGCAGCCCGCGGTGCCGCAGCGCCTGCAGCGGCGCCGCCAGCGACGTCTTGCGCTCCGGCTTGGGCAGCGCCGGTACGAACGCGATCGTGGCGACCAGCGCGATGCCCATCAGGACGGCGACCCCGAAGAACGGGCCGCGCCAGCTGATCGAGCCGAGTTCGCCGCCGAGCAGCGGACCGACCGCGATGCCGAGACCGAGCGCGGTCTCGTACAGGATGATCGCGCCGGCGAATCCGCCGCTCGCGGACGCGACGATGACCGCGAGGCTGGTCGCGATGAACAGCGCGTTGCCGAGCCCCCAACCGGCACGGAACCCGACGATGCCGCCGATCGTGTCCGAGGTGCCGGCGAGCGCGGAGAACGCGACGATCAACGCGAGTCCCACGATCAGGGTGCGCTTCGCGCCGATCCGGCTCGACACGGCACCGACCAGGAGCATCGCCACGGCGGTGAGGACCAGGTAGCTGGTGAACAGCAGGGACACCTGGCTCGGCGTGGCGTGCAGGTCGTGCGCGAGCGCGGGCAGGATCGGGTCGACGAGGCCGATGCCCATGAACGAGATCACGCAGGCGAAGGCGACCGCCCAGACGGCGCGGGGTTGTCGGAACGGACTCGCCGGTTTGGCGTGCGGCGCGGTGGCGTGCGACGCGGTCATTCAGTGTCTCCAGGGGTGGGTGCGGTTCGGCGTCCGGTCGGCAGCGCGGTGGGCGCCAACTCGACCAGGCGGGTCAGTGCGGGCAGGGCGTTGCGGAGGGCGACGCGGTCGTCGTCGTCGAGCCGATCGAGCAGCCGGCCGAGCGACGCGGCACGTTCACCGCGGCGGCGGGTGAGCAGGTCGCGACCCGCGTCGGTGGCTTCCACCAGGACGACGCGGCGGTCGTCGCACCCGGGGGTACGCCGGACCAGGCCGTCGCGTTCCAACCGGGTCACCAGTTGGGTCATCCCGGGTTGGGACACCCCTTGGTGGTGCGCCAACTCGGTGAGCTTCTGCGGTCCTTCCCGCACCAGGCTCGCGAGTGTCGAGGCGGCCGGCATGGTCAGATCGCCGACCGTCGCCATCTGGCGCATGAACCGCAGCAGCTGTTCGAGCACCCCGGCGAGGTTCGCCGCGACGTGCTCACCGTCGTGGTGCTCACCGTCGTGGTGCTCACCGTCGGGGTGCGCACCGTCACGGTGCTCGTCCACGCGGCGGTCCCTCGTCCGGCGCCCTTCCATAAGCACATTATGTACCGCTGATCCGCCGGTCATCCGGTGTCCGTGCTCACACCGACACCACTTCGCCCCGGGCACCGACCCCTTCATCAAGGTGATACCGAGGTCAGCATGGACCTCGGCGGGACCGACAACGACTACTCCAGGAACGTGAAGGTCCAGAGCACGGTGATCGTGCGTCTGGACAAGTACAAGCCGAAGCCCAGCGACAACCGCCCCGCCGTTTGCCCGGCGCGAACACGCGGTACCTCAGAAAACGATCGTCCTGCCGACGGCACCCGCCAGCGTCAGCATCCCGAGCAGGACGAACGCCACGATCGCCACGACCGCGCTCGCCGTCCACCACCGCCGCGACCAACCCGGACCCAAGCCGATCCACGCGAGCGCGCCGAACGCCAACCCCTCGACCAGGAACCACGGCTCGTTGAAGAACAGGTCCTGCAGGTCGGCGACGCGACGGTCGACGGTCGCCCACATCGGCGGGTAGCGCACATCCACCACGCCGACCAGGCTGAGCACCCGCTCGATGGAATCCACCACCGCGTGCATGCAGCAGCCGACCGCGACGACCCAACACAGGGCGAGCAGCACCCGACGCGGCCACCGCCGCGACCACAACGGCACGGTGGCGAGCGGAAGGAACGCGGCGATCCCGATGACGATCGCGGCGACCAGGTTGATCAGCCGGAACTGCCCCTCCGAGCCCGGACGGATCGTCCCCGGCAGGAACGCCGTGCCACCGGCGGCGTAGTAGCCGC
This sequence comes from Micromonosporaceae bacterium, assembly GCA_036378155.1. Taxonomy (GTDB): domain Bacteria; phylum Actinomycetota; class Actinomycetes; order Mycobacteriales; family Micromonosporaceae; genus DASUXA01. The sequence continues at coordinate 20,151 of DASUXA010000042.1, forward strand.
GGTAGAGCGCGTAACCGAGAGCCCAGACCGCGGCAGCCACGCTCAGCCACACCCGCCGCCGACCGACGGGGTCGCCTACGACCAGGACCGGATCGTGCTGTGCCAGGGTCGGCATCATCGGTTCGTTCGCCACGCCGCTCACCATGCCCGACGGGCAGCGGCGCGCACATCGGTGATCACACCCGTTCCGTCACCGGTACGACACCGCCGACCCCTACGGGACAGCGGCCGACGGTCGAGCAGGCGCCTGCCGACGACGCCGCGATAGAGTGACCGATCTTCAGACTCGTACTTTGGAGCGGCAGCCGTGACGACCGACGTGACACCCGAACTCGCCGAGGCGATCCAGCGCGGCTACGACCAGCGCGACCGGGCGAACATGGCGCCCACGATCGCCTACTTCGAGGCGCTGCTCGCCGAACATCCTGACCACCCCGTCCTCGTGTACGAGGTGGGTGGCGCCTACGACACCGCGGGTCAGGAGGAAACCGCTCGCGGCTACTACGAGCGGGCGCTCGCCCTCGGCCTCGACGGCGACGTCCTGCGCCGGTGCCTGTGCCAGTACGCCAGCACGCTGCGGTGGCTGGGCGAACTGGACGAGTCGCTGGCGGTGCTCGACCGCGCCCGCAGGGAGTTCCCCGACTCGGACGCCGTACGCGTCTTCCGCGCCCTGACCCTCAACGACGCCCAGCGATCAGACGAGGCGGTCGCCGAGCTGCTCACCGTCGTCACCGAGCACGCGGAAGTCACCGACCTCGGGCGGTGGGCGGTCGGCCTGCGCGGCCTCGCCCAGTGGCTCGCCGACGGTCGCCCCGAATAGGAAACATGTACCCGCACCGTTGCGTGCCCGATCGAGCGGCAAACCGGGGTGCGAGCGGTCACGACGATTAGGACACAACGAAGAACCCCTGACCGCGTTTCCGCTGGTCAGGGGCCGTTCGTGCTGGTGGTGGCGGGTGGAGGATTCGAACCTCCGTAGCTTTCGCGACGGTTTTACAGAGCGCCA
>DASUXA010000043.1:0-35204 GCA_036378155.1 Micromonosporaceae bacterium
AGGGCGTGGGGGTCTCCATATGTCCGAATTGGGACTTTGCCCCGGGGGGTGCCCCCGTCACCGTTCGTGATGTCACGGTGTGACGGTTCGTCGCGCGGGTCATGACGCTGGCCGTTCGATGAGGTCGACCAGGTTGTGCCGCTCGACGCAGTTGACGCAGGCGTAGAGCCGTCCGCGTAGGGCGTGGAATGGCCGGTCGATGCGGATGCGTTTGCGGCACTGGCAGCACCGGTACGGGGTGTAGAGGTTCCTGCTCATCGCGGCACGTCCCGGAACAACTCGGCGGCTGCGTCGGGGTCGGCTTGAGCGAAGGCGGCGGCGAACAGCGCCGGCAGGGCTACCGGCTCGCCGGGTTCTACGAACGGGAGCAGGTCGCAGCTTCCGTCCGCGGGTACGTGTGCGCCGAACGCGCATCGGATCAGGGCGGGCCTGACCGTCTTCGGTACGACGGCCACGGCTGCGCAGCCGACGCCGAACAGGCGGCTGATGTTCTCGGCCTGGCCGAACAGCGTCGCGTTACGGGTGGCCAGGATCAGCGGGGTTCCGTTGTCGATGTACGCCGTCCAGGTGGGGACGTCTGCCAGGCGTTCGGCAAGGGCACCGATGAGGGCACCGGGGGTGGTGACGATGTAGGCGGTTCGGTCGGCGATGCGGTCGGCGATCTCCCGGACGGCGGTCGACCAGTCGAGCAGTTGGGGTGTGTCGGCGGTGTTCTCGGGTCGGGGCTGTTGCCGGCGTCGGTTGCTCATGCCGCCTCCCGTTCGCAGGTTCCGACGTGTCCGTTCGAGTCGTACGGGAAGCCGCACCGGCCGCACGTGCCTATGTGGCCGTCCGTATCCGTCCAAGCGTCCGAAGATGGCTGTTTGCCCTGGTCAGCGCCCGGACGGTTGCCCGGACGGTTGGGGACGGCGCTTGTGTCCGGACGGTTAGCGTCCGAGGAAGTGTCCGTGCAAGTGTCCGCCTGTTCCCCCTGGTCAGCGGCTTGTTCGGACGGTTGGACGGTTCCGGACGACAGATAGCGCGCGAAGGCGTCGGCGAAGTCGTCGAGGTGGTACCCGCGGGCAGTCTTCGCCGAGTTGTGACTGGGCTTGATCCCGTAGGGCTTGAGCTTCATCGCCAGCCCCCGCGCGGTCAGGTCCGTCTCTCGCCACGGCGCGTCTTCGATCTTGTGCAACCGGGTGACCACTTCAGCCGAGGGCAGGAACCCGACGTGCGGCATTCCGGCGAAGGTGTCGCGGATGTCGGCGAGCAGGCGGGCGCCCAGGCTCGCCTCGGCGTCGCTGGCGTGTTCCTCGCTGGTCAGCTTGAGCGCGGCGCGGCGTGCCCGCTTGGGCCACTGCCCGCCGGCCAGGTCGGCGACGGCAACCAGGGGTTCCCATGTGTCCGCGGCCCGGTCCTCGACCGGCATGTTCGGTTCGGCGTCGGTCAGGTGCTTGATGTTCGGCTGTATCCAGTCGGTCAGCTTGTCGCGGAGCTGGTGGAGTGCCGGACGGTCCCGCCGAGTGCGGTACGGGGCGACCTTCTCGCCGGGCGCCCGGCGGCGCATCCGGACCACGATGGACCGGTCCATGATGGTGTCCGGCAGGTCGCCGATACCGGCGAGCATCGCCATGGCGAACGTCGCTAGGTGCTCGTTCGAACGGGTCGTGATGTCGTACCGGATGTATGGGCGTCCGCGCTGATGGCCTGAGTTGACGATGCCGCGCAGGTCCTCGTGCGCGTCGCCAGCCTTGGGGCCGAAGATGGTATCCGCCTCGTCGATGAACAGGGTAGGCGGGTCCTCGTCGGTCACTTCCCGCACGAGTGCCGCAGGGCTGATGTTCACGGTCACTAGGGACTTGCGGCAGGTTGCCTCGGCTACGTCCATCACGCGCGACTTGCCGCACCGCTTCTCCGGCGACACCACGGCGCAACGGGGGGCGTGCTCCCAAGCGTCCTGTCCATGCGTCGCCGCGATCCACAACGTGAGCGCATCGGCGGCTTCCGGCGTCGGAAAGGCGATGTAGCGGACCAGTGCGGCGCGTAGTCCGTCGAGCAGGGCTGCCCCGTTCGGCCGCCGGTCCATGTCGCTGAGTTTGGTCACGCTCATGCCACACACCCCGTCCGGCGCATCGCAGACTTGACCGTCCGCACCGCCTCGTCTTCGCTCAGGCCGGCGGTCACCCCGGCGTCGACCAGGGCGACGAGCACGTCACGGCCCGCGCCGGTTTCCATCGCCCGGCAGGCTGCCCAGAACAGGGCGTTGTTCCGGCCGCCTTGGGGCTGCCGGGCGACCCACCGCACCAGGGCGTCAGGGTTGCTGCGCCCACCGGGGCGCGCCCCTGGCAGGGGCGGTGGTGGGTCGAGTAGTCGCCGGATTGCGGCGAAGTCGACCCGCTGCCCGTCCTGCTCTCGGCGCTCGGCGAGCACGTACGGCCGTCCGCCGACCAGCGAGGGCGGGGCGAGCACGTACCCGCCAGCACCCCGGAAGTCGACCCCGCACGGGCCGAGGTTCGCGTTGCGCTGGTCGGTCCCGGCGTAGTACAGGTGCCACCCGCCGGACTGCGTACGGATCAGCGCGAACGCGCCGGACAGCAGCCCGGCAGCCCGGAGCCGGTCGAGGCTGGCCAGCCCGGCGCGGCCATCCTTGGTATCGAAGTCGACGACATCGGGACCGGGTGCCCCGGTCACGATCGCGACGTTGGCGTCAGGCCAGCGACGCCACCATGACGCGATGATCCGGGGGTCGGTGGTGGCGGCGTCCCGCCAGCGGGTCAGCGGTTCCTTGCCGCCCGGCTGGCACGGGTGTACCGGCCAGCCGGCGGCGGCGTAGGCGAGGGCAGCGGCGAGCAGGTCAGGCGACACGGCGCACCGCCTCACGACGGCGCTGGACCGGGGCCAGCACGTACCACAGTCCGGTGACCGGGCAGCACCGCCGGATTCGCCCGGCGAGCAGCCGCGCGGCCTCGCCTGCCCGGTGTTGGTGCATCCCCCGGCAGTGCGGGCACGTCAGGACGGTGATTGCCCACAGTCCGCGACCCGGACACGGCGGCCCGGCGTAGGCACGGGCGTGTGCGAGGTCGTACAGGTCGGCGAGGTGCGGCGACTGGTCGGGTGTGGACTGTGGGCGGGGTGCGTTACGCTGGCCCTGGTCGTCGCCGTGACCGTGAGAGCCGCCTTCCTGCTGCCGCCGGGGGCGGCTTTCGGCGCTCATGCGGCCACGCCCCCGGCCTGCTGGTCGAGCCACTTCTCAACGTCGGTCCACCGGTAGCGGACATGCCGTCCGACTTTCGACCAGCGCGGGCCGAGGCCTCGATGCCGCCACACTTCGAGCGTCCGCACCGGGACCCCGTAGTACTCCGCGACCTCATCGGGTGTACCGAGCGGCTTTCGTGACTCCATTGCGTTTCCCTCCTGGAATCAGATGACCGCGTGTTGGAAACGGTCTGATGCGAGTCTGTGCGGGGCGTTGCGTGTTTGTCAAGCGGGGTCTAACGTTCGCGTCATGGAAACAGTCGATGAAGGCGTCGCGCGGAACGTCGCGCGGAACGTGAGAGAACTCCGGGAGCAGCGCCGACACACGGTGCGCTCGCTCTCTGCGGCCTTGGATGCTTTGGGCCGCCGGATACTGCCGTCGGGGATCACGAAGATCGAGGACGACACGCGACGAGTCGATGTCGGTGACCTGGTCGCGTTGGCAATTGCGCTCCGGGTGACGCCAAACCGGCTGCTACTTCCGGTCGGCGATCCAAACGAGGCCGTCGCTCTGACTCCTGAGGTTATGACCGATCAGCGGGAGGCGTGGGCGTGGGCACAGGGGCGGGACCCGCTACTAGCAGGCGAAAAAGCTCTCGGCGACCGACTGAATGTGGTCTACGAGGGGGAGCGCGACGAGTTCCGCCGCAACTCATTGCCAGCGTCCGAGCGGATTGCCGACGAACACACGGCCGTACGCGCTGCTCAGGACGTCCTCGACCGGCTACGGGAGATGCTGACGTTCCAGGCGAAGTCAGCGCAGCAACTTCGAGCGTTGCGTGAGCGGCGGGAACGTGGCGACGAGCTGCCTCTGTTGCTACCCGCCTCGGCTGCCGATGACCTTTGGCCGCCTCATCAGGAGAACCCGGCAGTTGCCCTACGCCGGGCACTGGCCCGGCTTGTCGCCGAGATTGACGACCTGATCGGGGACGGTGACAGTGGCAGTCGATGACCTCTGGTACCTGAGCAAGCGCGGCCCGGACGGTGAACGTCTGCCATCGAAGCGGCATGGGCGCGGCAAGCGCTGGCGGGTGCGGTGGGTCGACGACACGGGGCGGCCCCGCCAACAGCTTTTCGAGCGCAAGTCGGACGCCGAACGGCATGACGCGAACGTCCGGGCTGACCTGTCGCGCGGCCAGTACGTCGACCCGATCGCCGGGAAGGTGACGGTCAAGGCGTACGGCGAACAGTGGCGCCGTACGCAGATGCACGCCGGGGCGACCGCCGACCGTATCGAGCGGACCCTACGGATACACGTCGACCCATTCCTAGGGTCGATGCAGCTTGCGCAGGTACGTCCGAGTCACGTTCAGAGCTGGGTCAAGGATCGATCCAAGGTGCTTGCCCCGTCATCGGTGAAGGTCGTCTACCACGTCCTCGCGGGCATGTTCACCGCGGCCGCGCTGGACCGGAGGATCGGCAGCTCGCCGTGCGTTGGGATCAAGCTGCCCGAGATCGCACGCGAAGACCGGGTCATCCCGACGCCCGACCAGGTTCACGCGATCGCCGCGGCACTGCCCGGCCACTTCCGGGCGCTCACGTACCTCGCCGCCGGATGCGGCCACCGGCAGGGCGAAGCGTGGGGTATCGAGTTGGATCACGTCGACTTCCTGCGCCGAGAGATTCGGATCGCCCAACAGTTGTGCGCGTGCTCTGGCCGGGAGCCGCACCTGGCCGCACCGAAGACCTCGACGAGTCGCCGCACGGTCGAGATGGGCACGGTGGTGTCGGAAGCGCTCGCACGCCACATTGAGGCGTATCCGCCGCAAGAGGTCGAAATCGTCGACGAGACTGACCCCCGGCGCCCTGTGCTGCGTACGGCCCGTCTGCTGTTCCTGAGCGCTCGTGGCAAGCCGATACGCCGATCGGGTTGGTCGTACCCGTGGGCGAAGGCAGTCAGGGCCGCCGGCCTGCCGGATGGGTTTGGGTACCACGGTCTGCGCCACTACTACGCCACGCTTCTGATCCACGCGGGTGCGAGCGTCAAGACGGTACAGCTCGCCCTCGGTCACGCCAAGCCGTCGATCACGCTGGACACGTACGCCCATGAGTGGCCGGAAGCGGTCGACCGGACCCGGAATTTGGTCGACGCTGAGCTAGGCCGAAACCCGGTGCTGGGCCTCGCGCGATGATGGGCGATCCGGGCCAAGTTGTGCCCGATCTGTTCCAGACGATCAAGGGCCGTGACTCGTTGCAGGTCACGGCCCTTGATCGTTGTGTGCCGCTCACTTCCGGTGGAAATAGAGCGCCATCTCGGCGCATCGCGCCGGTACGATTACTCATCGTTGTCGCGACAAAGCGAGCTGTAATCGGAATGCGACGATGTTCGCTGCTATGACGAACGCCACTCGCCGGGTTCGTACGGGCCATTCCCGCTTATCGCCACCCGTCCCGTTCCGCGAGTCGAGCGCCCACGACCTGCGGCGTAGCGTGTGGTCGGCCCCTGCTAGCCGGTTCCCTCCCGGCCTGGTTTCGCGGGGCGCCAGCGTGGGTACGGCAGTCCCGGGTAAGTGAGTGAGTGCGATGCATGAGAATTCCGTCGAGTGTTCCCGGCCCTGGTGCGCCGTGTGTCGCGGGCGCGATGACATGATCGGCCGCGCCTTTACCGGTATCGTCCGATCCAGTTTCAAGTGGACGTTCCGCGTGCGGTGCTTCTGGGCGAGCATCACCACGCCCCGCCCGGCGCAGTACTACTACCGGATCAGGTAGCGGGCCGGTCAATCACGTCGGACGGCGTTGGCAGCCGGGCCGAGGCGCTGCGGCAGCGGCTCATCGAATCCCGTACACGTCTCCCCGAAGCCGGATCGCCAGGACGTAGATCGTCCGCGTCTTCTCGTCGAGCCGGTACACGACGCGGTACGTCCCGAGGTGGGCCGAACGCCGACCGTGGTACGGCGGCGCCAGTTCGCCGCCGAGTCGGTACGGATTCGCGGGCAACCGGTCGGTGATGAAGGTATAGGCAGCCCAGGCAACGTTCTCGGGAAGGTCGCGCTCAAGCGCCCGCCGCGCCGGCCAGGTCAGGACGACAACCCATCGGTCGCTATCGGTCACCGACCCGCCCGACGACGGGCGAGCAACGCCTCACGGAGGTCTTCGGCTGCGGTAACCCGACCAGCCTCGATGTCCCGCTCGGCTTCCTGAATATCGGCGACCATCTGCTGGTCGGCCAGGATCGCGATGGTTTCGTGCAGCGCATCCCACTCGTCCGGGGACACGATGAGGGCGGCACGCTCTCCGTTGCGCGTGATCTCCACGTGGTCCTGGGTTTCCGCGACGGCGGCGACCAGCTCCGACAGTCTCGCCTTCGCATCGGTGACGTTCAGCGTCTGCGTCATAGTCCGAATTCTAGTCCGGCACCTGGTCGAGTGCATCACTGACGCTGGCGTGCTGATCGAGCGAGCTCAGCCAGTACCGTCGTGACGTCGTGATGCCAGCCGCGCAGTTCAGCGATGGTAGGCGCGAGTTCGTACGTATGGTGGTGCATCGCTCGGGACAGGCCGTGCCACGCGGTGCGCGCCGCCTCCGACACCTCGACCCCGGCGAACAACGGCAGCACCAGGAGTTGGTGGCGCATCCGACAGCCGGCCACGGACGGCGCGGTCCGCTCCCAGTACTCCCGCAACCCGGCTTCCAGAGCGTTGCGGGTCAGGCACGCACAGCCTCGCTGCCAGCAGCGACGCATGCTCGCGCTCGGGGTGACCATCAGGTGGGCGGCCGCGGCGAGCAGGTCCTGGGGTCTCATACCTGTGCCAGCCTTTCCACGACGCGACGGGCGGCGCGTACCAGGTCTCCGACTTCCCCTCTGAAGCTGCCGTGCGCGCCGCTGTTCGCCGCGCCGACCACCCAGCCCGCGTCCATGTGCAGCCGGCGCAGCGCGTCGGCGAGGTCGCTGACCCGCTTCGCGTCGCCCAGCAGCGCCAGGGCGAGGGTCGGCCGCAGTCCCTGAGCCTCGCTGATCGCGGCCTCGGTGTCCACGATGGAGGTACCGGACCGGAAACCGCGCACCCTGATCCGCTCGTGGCAGGTGTATTCGATGGCATCGCGAATGAGGGTGCAGACCACCGGTACCCGCACGGTATCGGCCATCTCCTCGTCGAGCGCGATCGCCGACGCGTCGTCAAGGTACCGCCGGGCCGGGTCGCCGCGCTCGCCGGTGACCATGACCTGCGACTGCGCCAGCCGGCTGACCGCCAGGACACGGGCCGGCAGTTGCAGGTGCCGTACCGCCGCGGGCAGCCGGTCGTCGTGGGTGAACACGATGACCTGGCGGTGTTCGGCGACCTCTGCGAGCACCTTGGCCAGCCCGTACACCTTGACGGGGTCCATCGACTGCACGGGGTCGTCGATGACCAGGAACCGGAACGGGCTCTCCGGCATCGTGGCGCGCGGCAGGAACAGGGCCAACGCGAGGGAGTGCAGTTCGCCCTGGCTCATCACGCTCAGGGCGGCGCCGGGTACCCCGTCCACGTTGACACGCAGGTCGACGTGACGGTTGGGACCGGTACCGGCCAGCCGGATCGCGCCGAGATCGACGTTGCTCTCCTGGCGCAGGGTGTTCCAGATCCGCATCGCCTGTTCGGCGACGGGCGCCAGCTTCTCGTTGCGGATCTCGTCTCCCACGCCTCGCAACCAGTCCAACGCCTTCTGCAACGCCCGGTGCATCTCGGCGGCGTGGCGACTGCTCCGCTCGGTGTGTACCCAGTCGCGGATGCCGTCGGCGACCGGTTGCCATGCCTGCTGCCGCCGCTCCAGCGCCTGCCGCGCGGCGGCTTGTACGGGCTGGGCGGCGGCGGTGAGCGCCTCGAACGCGGCGACGGCTGCCTCGGCGACCGCCTCGGACCGATCCGACCTCACCAGTTCGTCCCAGTGCTGCCACGCGACTCGCAGATCGTCGGTTTCCACGCCGTCGGCGCTCAGGTCGACGGACAGTGCCGCCGGCACAGGCTGGAGGCGCTCGCGCAGCGCCTGGCGTGCCGCGCGCTCGACCTGGTGGGCCCGGTCGAGACGTTCCGCCCGTTCGGTGAGCCGACGCAGTTCGGCGCGGGCCTGCTCGGCCCAGGCCCGGTCGAGCGTACGTCCACCGCACACCGGGCACGGCTGATCGGGGTGTCCGTCGTAGTGCGCGAGTGCCTCGTTCAACAGTGCGGCGACGGCTCGGGACTCTTCGACGGGTGTACCAGCGAGTTCGGCGATCACCCGCAACGCCTCGCGGAGCCGCTCGACGTCTGCGACCACCTCCTCCCGGCTCGGCAGGTCGAGCACGTCGAGTTGGCGCAGCGGTACGACGTTCGTCTCGCCGGCCGGTTCCTCCGCGGTCGCCAGTGCCTCGAGTTGGTCCAGGTCGACGGTCCTGCCGGCGAGCACCTGTTCCGCCTGGCGCGCCCGTGGGTCGGGATGTGCCGCGAGGGTCGCCGTCAACTCCGGTAGCCGCGCCGCGCCCAGTCCGCGCCGCTGATCCATGTCCCGCCGCGCCGTCTTGAGCATGGTCTCGATGTCGACGAGTCGTCCGAGCCCGAGGATCTTCTGCAGCGAGTCGTGCATCTCGCTGGGCTTGCCGCTGAGCAGCCCGCCGAGTTCGGCGTACGACAGGAACGGGCGGTACAGCTCCAGCGGCTTGTCCCAGCCGAGGTCGGCGACCTTCTGCTGACGCTCGCCACTGACCTGGAGAAACGACGTACCGTCGGAGAGTGCGCCGGTCGCGGGCCAATGACATTCGACCGTCGCGCCGTTGCGCTTGCCCTCCATGCCCAGCCGTACCCGGATGCGCGGGTTTTCGCTGGTGTGAAGGTTGCGCCAGCCTTCCTGCCAGATCCTGGTCCGTCCCGACCAGCGCTTGTTGTCGCCGGTCAGCACGTACTCGGCGGCTTCGGCGAAGCTGGACTTGCCGGAACCGTTGCGCCCGGTGATGATCGTCAGTCCCGGTGCGGGCGTGAGGTTGAGCGTGGCGGTCGGTCCGATGCCGCGGAAGCCGGTGACCTCGATGGCGGCGAGGTACGTGCCGACGGGCTCGGACGCTTCGCTGCCGGTCTCGCGTGCGGGTCGGTGGGTCGCAGCGCCGCCGAGCACGTCGTCGAGTTCCTGGTCGCCGAGCAGCGCGGCATAGATCAGGTTCTCCGCGCCTCCGGGCAGGCGCGCGTCATCGAGGTGTTCGAGGATGAGTTGGTCGACGGTTTCCGTGTCGGGGGGCATGGGCTCGGCGGTCCTTTCGGTGCGCAGGGTGAGGAGGAGGCAGGCAGAGAACGGTGGAACCAGGCTGAGCCGCGATCGCCGGAGCAGACTGAAAGCATCCTCAGAGGAGCACACAGTGAAAGCACTGTCAAACGGTTGACCGATGATCGGCGTCGTGTACAGTGATCCGCGAGCGACACCACGCCGCCGACCAGGACTGCCGCCGAACAGGACTCCCGCATGCCGCAGACTTCTGCTCAGGTGACCGCCGCCGAGATCTCCCGGCTGGCCGGCGTCACGCGCGCGACGGTCAGCAACTGGCGTAGGCGGCACCCCGACTTCCCTGCCCCGACCGGTGGCACGGACGCGAGCCCGGCGTACGACCTGGGCGAGGTGCGCGCCTGGCTGACGGCGCGCGGTCAGTTGCCGGAGACTTCCGCGGCTGACGACCTGCGCGCGGCGATCCGCGCTGTACTACCCGGCGACATCGCTCGCCTGTTGGCGCTGGTGCTCGCCGCGTCGGGACTGGGCGAGGCGGAACTGAAGGCGATCGTCGACCTGCCAGACGACGAGATCCGGCAGCGGGCGCGCGAGATCACGAAGGCGCGTGTCGCTGACGTACCAGGTGCCGAGGACCGCGCGTACAAAGCCGGCGAGGCGGATCTGGTCCGCACCCTGCTGCGCTGCGTCCACGCCGAGGGGCCGGTGGCCGCGGTCGAGGTGGTCGCCGAGCACGACGGAGACGACACCGGCGCGAGCGGGGCATACCAGACGCCCACGGCCCTCGCCGAACTCATGGCGGATCTGCTGGTCACGCCGGGCGAGGCGGTCCCCGCCAGCGTCTTCGACCCGGCCTGCGGTACCGGGAACCTGCTCGTCGCCGCCGCCCAGCGGGGTGCGACCGAACTGTACGGGCAGGACCTGGTGCCCACGGCGGCGGCGCAGGCAGCGGTACGCCTCGCGATCCTCGCGCCTGACGCGACCTGCCGGGTCGAGGTCGGCGACAGCCTGCGCGCCGACGCGTTCGGCTCGCTGGTTGCCGAGGCGGTGCTGTGCGCTCCCCCGTACGGCGACCGCGACTGGGGCCACGAGCAGTTGGCGTACGACCCGCGCTGGATGTTCGGTCTGCCGCCGAAAAGCGAGCCGGAACTCGCCTGGGTGCAGCACTGCCTCGCCCATCTCGCGCCGGGGGCTGCCGCGGTCCTGTTGATGCCGCCGTCAACCGCGGAACGGCCGGCGGGTCGCCGTACCCGCGCGGCCCTGCTCCGCGAGGGTGCGCTGCGCGCGGTGATCGCCCTGCCCACCGGGATCGCCGCGCCGTTCCACGTCGGACTGCACCTGTGGCTGTTGCGCCGCCCCGACCCGGCGCGGGCCGCCCCGGCCAGCGTGCTGTTCGTGGACACGGCCGACGCGAGCCGGAAAAACCGGCGCGAGGTCGACGTGTCGACCCTGCGCGGGACGGTGCTCGACACCTGGCGGGCGTACCTGGCGAGCCCGGACAGCTTCGCCACGGTCCCCGGCACGGCACGGGCCGTCCCGATCCTCGACCTGCTCGACGAGACGACGGATCTGACGCCGGCCCGTCACGTCCGGGCCGCGCCCGTGGTCGCCCCGCCCAGGCAGCACGCCGAAACCGCGCGGGAACTGGGCGACCGGCTGAACTGGGCGGCGATGCAACTCGCCCGGCTGAGCAGCGGCGACTCCTGGATGCCGACCGGGGACACGGCGCGGTCGTGGCGTACCGCGACGGTCGGCGACCTGCTGCGCGGCGGGGCGCTGACGATGCTGCGCGCCACCGGCGGCAGCCGTGGCGGCGCCGACACCGACGTCGAGGTCCAGCCGGGCGACGTGATCCTGCCGGAGTTGTTGCAGCGCGCCGACCGGAGCGCGCGGGTGGCGGACGAGCGGGACGCGGGGCAGCCGCTGGGCCGCAACCGGTACCTGCTGCGACCCGACCCGCAGCGACTCGACCCGTGGTTCCTCGCCGGGTTCCTGTCGGCCGACGAGAACGTGCACGCCGCCGCGACCGGTACCTCGATCGTGCGGGTCGACGCGCGTCGGCTGCGGGTGCCGCTGCTCCCGCTCGACGAGCAGCGCCGCTACGGCGAGGCGTTCCGGCGGCTGAACGCCCTGCGTACCGCCGCCGACCTGGCCAACCGACTGGCCGACGACACGGTTCGCGCGCTGGCGACCGGACTCACCGCCGGCGCGCTGCTTCCCCCTGACGGGTGACCCCACCCCGTCGACCCGATCGCCTAACGTCCTGTGTAGACCCCCGAAAGGACTTCGTTGAACAGCAGCAAGCACACCGAACTGGCGAACCACGCCTGGTCGGTCGCCGACCTCCTGCGCGGCGACTACAAGCAGTCCGACTACGGCAAGGTGATCCTGCCGTTCACGGTGCTGCGCCGGCTGGAGTGTGTCCTCGCGCCGACCAGGGACAAGGTCCGCGAGGCGCGCGAGAAGTACGGCGACATGGAGGACTTCCTGCGCAAGGCGTCCGGGCTCCGGTTCTACAACACCAGCCCGTACACCCTGAAGTCGATCGCCGACGACCCGAGCCAGGCGGCCAGGCATCTGAACGCCTACATCGGCGCGTTCTCCCGCAACGCCCGCGAGGTGTTGGAGAAGTACGAGTTCGCCCAACAGATCAAGCGGCTGGACAGCGCGAACCTGCTGTACCGGGTGGTGGGGCGCTTCGCCGACCTGGACCTGAGCCCGGAGACGGTGCCCAACCACCAGATGGGGTACATCTTCGAGGAGCTGATCCGGCGGTTCGCCGAACAGTCGAACGAGACGGCCGGTGAGCACTTCACCCCGCGCGAGGTCATCGAACTGATGGTGAACCTGCTGGTCGCGCAGGACCACGACGCGCTGACCGTGCCGGGCGTGGTGCGCACCGTGCTCGACCCGGCGTGCGGGACGGGCGGCATGTTGACCGCGACCGAGGAGCACATCCGCAAGCTCAACCCGGACGCCACGGTCGAGGTGTACGGGCAGGAGTTGAACCCGGAGTCCTGGGCGATCTGCCGGTCCGACCTGATGATCAAGGGCCAGAACCCGGACAACGTGAAGTTCGGCAACTCGTTCAGCGACGACGGGCACAAGGGCAGGCGGTTCGACTATCTGCTGGCCAACCCGCCGTTCGGGGTGGACTGGAAGAAGGTCAAGGACGACATCGAGTACGAGTACGAAACGCTCGGTGACTCGGGCCGGTTCGGCGCGGGCCTGCCGCGCATCAACGACGGCTCGCTGCTGTTCCTCCAGCACATGATCTCGAAGATGAAGCCGACCGACGCGCACGGCAAGGGCGGCAGCCGGATCGCGATCGTGTTCAACGGCTCGCCGCTGTTCACCGGCGCGGCCGAATCCGGCGAGTCGCGCATCCGCCAGTGGATCCTGGAGAACGACTGGCTGGAAGGCATCGTCGCGCTGCCCGACCAGTTGTTCTACAACACCGGCATCTCCACGTACTTCTGGATCCTGACCAACCGGAAGTCTCCTGATCACGAGGGCAAGGTCGTCCTGCTGGACGCCCGCGACTACTGGGCGAAGATGCGCAAGTCGCTGGGCGACAAGCGGAAATACCTCACGCCGGAGCACATCACCGAAGTGACCACGCTGTACGGGGAGGCGCTGCAGGTCGCCGCCGACCCGGAGCACCCCCTGCACAGCAAGGTGAAGGTGTTCCGCAACGAAGACTTCGGATACCGGCGGATCACCGTGGAACGGCCGCTCAAGCTGCGCTTCGACGTCACCGAGGAGACGCTGGCGGCGGTCAAGGCGTCGAAGGCGCTGGCCAAGCACGAGAACGTCGACGACCTCGCCGACGCGATCAAACCGCTGGTCGGCACGACCTGGGCGACCAAGGCGGAGGCGTTCGAGGCGGTACGGGTCGCGATGCGCGACGCCGGCCTGATGTGGCCGTCCAAGGCACCGTTCCTCGCCGGACTGCGCGACGTGCTCGGGGTGCGCGACGAGGACGGCGAGATCCAGATGGTCAAGGGCAGCCCCGAACCCGACCCGGACCTGCGCGACTACGAGAACGTGCCGCTCGACGAGGACATCGAGGACTACCTGCGCCGCGAAGTCCTCCCCCACGTCCCCGACGCCTGGATCGACCACACCAAGACCAAGATCGGCTACGAGATCCCGTTCACGCGGCACTTCTACGTATACAAACCGCCGCGCCCCCTCCACGAAATCGACGCCGAACTGAAGGCCCTCGAAGCGGAGATCCAGGCCCTGCTGGGCGAGGTGATCGAGTGATGCGCTGCAGAGTCAAGGATGTCGCGCGAATAAACTCGACTACACTGTCGGAAGCCACCAATCCAGACTTTCGCTTTCGGTACATTGATATTGGTGCGGTGGACGAACTGGGCAACGTCACCGTGCCAGACGATGAGGTGACCTTCGCATCAGCCCCATCACGGGCCAGGCGAATTGCGCGTCCCGGATCCGTGATTGTCTCTACGGTTCGCACCTACCTGCGCGCGGTCGCATCCGTGCCTCACTCAAAAAGCCCGCTCGTCTTCTCCACAGGATTTGCAGTGTTGGAGGCCTCACAAGATGTCGACCCTCGGTATCTTGCCTACTATTGTCGCTGCACCCCGTTTATTGACGAGATCGTAGCTAGGTCAGTTGGCATCAGCTATCCTGCTATTAATTCCGCGGAAATCGGTAACATATCAATACTTTTGCCTCCACCGGCAGATCAGCAGCGTATCGCCCGCTTCCTCGATGCCGAGACTAATCGTATCGATGCATTAAGGATGAGACTCGCCAAAATGCGCGAGCTGCTGGCCCTGAGACGCGAGCGGATCGTCCAGACGTCGTTAGGTCTCGAGGACGGATTTCCAGTAGCACGCACACCACTGAAATACCTCGCAGCAGAAATCACGGTCGGCATCGTGATCACTCCAGCAAAGTGGTACGTATCGGAGGGCGGAACTCCTGCCCTGCGAGGTGTCAACGTAAAGCCGGGCAACGTTACGACCAACGACATCGTTCACATTAGCGATGAGGGCCACGCCGAGAATCAAAAGTCCAGACTCAGAGAAGGCGACGTGGTCGTCGTACGGACTGGACAGGCAGGTGCAGCTGCTGTCGTTCCTCGAGAATTTGATGGCGCGAATTGTATTGATCTTATACTTATTAGGCCCGGAGACAAGCTGTCACCTCGATACGTCGAGTACGTACTCAATTCAGAGTACGCGCGAGAGCACGTGTCTCAGCACTCCGTCGGAAGCATTCAGGCTCATTTCAATATTGGCGCCATGAAACAAATTCCCTTCCCAACGTTAACTCGCAGCGAGCAAGACCGCGTGGTTCAAGGGTTAGACGAGAAGGTCGGGGATCTAGACAAGCTATCAGATTTGCTGAGAGCGCAGGAAACACTCCTGGCTGAGCGGCGTCAAGCGCTAATCACCGCTGCCGTCACGGGGCAGATTGACGTGTCAACGGCGAGCGGGCGAGGAATCGAGGACTGAGTCGTATGAGTCCGGTTCATCACGAGTCCGTGTTCGGGGACGCGATCGTCGAGTCGATGCTCGGCAACGGCTGGGAAGTCGGGCGGGCTGAGGACTATCAGGCTGACCTGGGGCTGGATACCGCTCAACTGTTCACGTTCATCGGGGCGACGCAGGCCGACGAGTGGGAGGAACTGGTCGGCTTCTACGGCGGGGATCGGGATGCGGCGCAGGCCGGGTTCGCGAAGCGGCTGGACCAGGCGATCAGCACGGTCGGGCTGCTCGACGTGCTGCGCAAGGGGGTCAAGGACCGGGGCGTGCTGATCCGGTTGGCGTACTTCAAGCCGTCGCTCGTCACGTCCGACGACATCCTCGCCGACTACCGGGCGAACCGGTTGACTGTGGTGCGCGAGTTGGCGTACGCCACGAAGCAGGCCGACTGGAAGAACCGCCTCGACCTCGCCTTGTTCCTCAACGGCATTCCGGTCGCCACCGCCGAGTTGAAGAACCCGCTCACCGGGCAGGGCGTGGAGCACGCGAAACAGCAGTACCGCGCCGAGCGCGACCCCAGCGAGCTGATCTTCACGCGGCGGGTGGTCGCGAACTTCGCCGTCGACCCGGACCTGGTGTTCGTCACCACCGAGCTACGTGGACCGAAGACCCGGTTCCTGCCGTTCAACACCGGCTCGAACGGCCCCGGCCAGCCGGGCGGCGCGGGCAACCCGCCGCCCGCCGGGTACGGCACATATTCGACGTCCTACCTGTGGGAGCAGATCTGGCACCGGGACAACTGGCTGGACCTGCTGGAACGCTTCGTCCACCAGCACAAGGAGAAAGGTGCGGACGGGCGGCAGCGTAAGACGATCATTTTCCCCCGGTACCACCAGTGGCACGCGGTCAAGACACTCACCGCGCACGCCGCCCGGCACGGCGCAGGCCACAACTACCTGGTCATGGCGTCGGCCGGGTCCGGCAAGTCGAACACCATCGCGTGGCTGGCGCACCGGCTGTCCTCCCTGCACACCCCGACCGACCCGAGCCTGCTCGACCCGGAGGCGGTCAAGGGCGGGCTGCGGCCCGGTACCCCCGTCTTCGACAAGGTCCTGGTCATCACCGACCGCCGCAACCTCGACGCGCAGTTGCGCGCGACGGTCGGCAGCTACGAGCAGACCGCCGGCGTGGTCCGCAGCATCGACGACAAGCAGGGGTCGAAGTCGGAGCAGTTGGCGCAGGCGCTGTCCAGCAGCACCGGGAAGATCCTCACCGTCACCCTGCACACCTTCCCCGCCCTGGTCGACTATCTGAAGCGCAACCCGACCGAGATCCAGGGCAGCCGGTTCGCGATCATCGTGGACGAGGCGCACTCGTCGCAGTCCGGGGACGCCGCCGCGTCGGTCCGCGGCGTCCTGCGCGACCTGGGTCTCGACTCCGACACCGATGAGCCGGGCGCGACCAGCGCGGTTCCCGACCAGGACGCCGAGGCGCGACTGTCGGCCAGCGCGAAGAAGCGGCAGCAGGCGGGCAACCTGTCGTACTTCGCGTTCACCGCCACCCCGAAACACAAGACGCTGGAACTGTTCGGCACGCTCGGCGACGACGGCAAATACCACCCGTTCCACACGTACTCGATGCGGCAGGCCATCGAGGAAGGCTTCATCCTCGACCCGCTGCGCAACTACGTCACCTACCAGACGTACTGGAAGCTGGTGAACCGCGACGCGCAGGACCGCGAAGTCGACCCGAAGAAGGCGAACCCGCTGCTCGCCCGGTACGCGCTGACCCACGCCTCCACGGTCGCCCAGCACGCGCAGATCGTCGTCGAACATTTCAAGGCGCACACCTACGGCCGGCTCGGCGGCCGGGCCAAAGCGATGGTGGTCACCGCGTCCCGGCTGAGCGCCGTGCAGATGGCGCGGGCCATCAAGGAGTACATCAAGGATCGCCGCTACGATATCGGCGTCCTCGTCGCGTTCTCCGGCACGCTGACCTACGACGGCGAGGAGGTCACCGAGTCGAAGGAGAACGGCGGGCTGCCCGAAAGCGCGCTGCCCAAGGCGTTCGCGTACACCCGCGCCGACGACAAGTCCGTGCGATCCGGCGGGAAGGCGCAACAGCCGGAGTACCGCATCCTGGTCGTCGCCGAGAAATACCAGACCGGTTTTGACCAGCCGCTGCTGACCACGATGTACGTCAACAAGAAGCTGGCCGGCGTCAACGCGGTGCAGACCCTGTCCCGACTCAACCGCACCGCCGAACGCAAGACCCAGGCCGACCTGGCGGTGCTCGACTTCGTCAACGACGCCGAAGACATCCGCGAGGCGTTCCGGCCGTACTTCGAGGACGCCGCCACCCTGCCGTCCGACCCGAACCTGCTGTACACCGCGCAGAGCCGGGTCATGTCCGCCGACCTGCTCGTCGACGCGGAGATGCAGGAGTTCGTCGAGGCGTACCTGGCGGCCGAGGACCAGGCCGCCGGCAGCGCCGCGAAGTGGGCGAAACTGCACGCCGAGTTGTACCGGCACCTGCACCCGGCCGTGGAACGGTTCGCCGCCCTGCTGGACGGCGACGACGAGGACGACCGGGACACCGCCGAACAGTTCCGTGCCGACCTGAACGACTACGTGCGCAAGTACGGCTTCCTGTCGCAGATCGTCCCCTACACCGACGCCGAGCTGGAACGGCTGTACCTGTACGGGCGGCATCTGCTCAACCGGCTGCCCCGCCGCGCCGACGGCAGCGTCGACATCGGCGAGGTCGACCTGAGCCACCTGCGGGTCGAGAAGACCGGCGAGTACGACGTGGGCCTCAAACCCGAAGGTACGACGGAGTTGAAGGGTTTCGGGGACGGAACCGGCGGCGGCGCCCCCCAGGCGGAGAAGTCGCTGCTCAGCGAACTCATCGAGAAGTTCAACGAGAAGTACGGCACGGAGTTCACCGAAGAAGACCTGATCAAGCCGTTCAAGGAGACGTTGGAGAACGAGAAGGTCCGGCTCGCGGCGGTCGCCAACGACGAGGAGAACTTCGGCGCGGTCTTCGTCCCCGTGTTCGAGGACAAGATGATGGAACACTTCGACACCATCGCCGACCTGGGCCGCAAGTACTTCGACCCGAACACCGACTTCCGCAGCTCCCTCAACCGCAGCGCGCGCCGCGCCGCCTGGCGCATGATCCGGAAGGAAGAAGGCGTGGTCGACGACGCGGCGTAGGTAGCGACCGGTGCCACCGGCAGCGGCGAACGTGGGAAGCAGCTACCGACGTTAGGCTATCTGCCGCATATCAGTACCGTAGTCGAAGATGATTCGAAGCCGCGCGCCGAGAGCCTGGGCGTAGCGGCTCAGCGTGGCCACCTCGTTGACGTCCAGATCACCGTTTTCGATCTGGCTCACCCGTCCAGGGGTGACCCCCATGGCCTCGGCCACGTCCCGCTGCGTCAGGCCGAGTCGCTTCCGCTCCTCGGCCAGGTGGAACGCGTTCACCCACGCCTCAGTGCGGGAACGCTCGGCCGCCAACGCCGTCTCGTCGCCGTCGTGCAGCTCGGCACGCACGTCTTCCCAATCGTGGAACTCGCCAGTCATGATCTTTCCTCCCTCCGCTCGGCTTCGAGGGCCAGCCACTCGGCATACACCTTCTCAGCCACCGGAATGGCTTGGTCGTACCATTTAGACCAGTTCTTCGCCTTGTTTCCAGCCACCAACAGAACCGCCTGCGACCACGGATCGAAGACGAAAAGAACGCGTATTGCGATGTCTCGGCCAGAACGAGGACGGAGCTCCTTCAGGTTGGAGATAGCCGAACCACGCAGCGTGTCGACCAGCGGTCGACCGAGCCCCGGCCCGAATTCAGCCAGCATGTCAATAGCAACGTTCGTCGATCGAAAGGTCTGCGGATCATCATTGCGCAAGTCACGCAGCCACCGCCGAACCTCACCGGTCACCTTGACGGCCCAACGTCGGCCCCGGGCATCACCCACGACGGTACTATAGTCCGAGCTAAACAGAATGGGCATCAGACCGGCGGAGCTCGCAGGGTGGTGGAAGTGAGCAGCTATACGGCAGTGTGTCGTCGGTCAGGCAACTGGTGGGCCATCACCGTGCCTCAGATCAAAGGCGTACACACCCAGACGCGCCGCTTGGACCAGGCCGAACACATGGCGCGAGAGGCGATAGCGCTCATGCTTAATGTCGCCCCCGACTCGTTCGACGTCGAGGTGCGGCCCGAGGTCCCCGACGAAGTAACGGCGACGATCAACGCCCGTCGGAAAGGCGAGTGACAGTCGCGCGCCGGCGGTCTGGGAAGAAGTGCCCGCCCTCGCCGGTCCGCTTTATCCCAGTCGCCAGAAAAGCGCACGTTGCCAGCCCCCGACATCGACATCGCCAGCCATGATAGAAATGAGTCCTATTCGGACACCATGACTCAGGGGCGGCGACACGTGGGCGAGGCGCCGATCGCCGGGCGGTACGAGCTGGTCGAGCCGGTCAACGCCGGCGGCATGGGTCAGGTCTGGCGCGGCTACGACGCCGTTCTCGACCGCGAGGTCGCCGTCAAGCTGATCCGATCCGACGTGATCAACTCCCCCGCGCACGCCGAGGAGTTCGCGAAGCGGTTCAAGCGCGAGGCGCGGATCACCGCTCGCATCCGACACCACGGCGTGCCGCAGGTGTACGACGCGGTGCTGGACAGCTCGTACGACCGCCTCTACCTGGTGATGGAGTTCGTGCGCGGCGTCACGCTGCGCGCCTTCGTCAACCGGGAGCAGCCACTGCCGATCGGCTGGGCGGCCGCGCTCGCCGCGCAGATCGCCACCGTACTGTCACACGCCCACGCGGTACCGGTCGTCCACCGCGATCTCAAACCCGACAACGTGCTGGTCACCGGCGACGGCACCGTGAAGCTGCTCGACTTCGGGATCGCCGCGATGCTGGGTACCGACGTCACCCGGCTCACCGCGACCGGCAGTCCGGTCGGCACCAGCCGGTACATGTCCCCCGAGCAGATCCAGGGCGGCACGGTGACGCCGCGCAGCGACCTGTACGCCCTGGGCTGCGTGCTGCACGAACTCGTGTGCGGGCAGCCGCTGGTCGCCGGTGTCACCGACTTCGACCTGATGCGCCAGCACGTGTACGACCCGCCGACGCCGCTGCGCCAGTTGCGGGCGGACGTGCCGCAGGCGCTGGAGGAACTGGTACTCCACCTGCTCGCCAAAGCCCCGGAGGGGCGACCGGTCGACGCGTACGAGGTGTACGAACGACTACTGCCCTTCCTTCCGCTGCCCGGTTCTCCCCCGCCCACCGCCTGGGGACCGGAGGGCATCCCCGACCCGACCCTGGTGTACCGGCGACCCAACGCCCCCCGATCGCGCCGCGTTCCACCCGCACCGGTCGCCGCAACCGCGGCCAGCGAGCAGCCGGCACCCGCCCCGGCGACCGCCATCCGGCACGCGATTAGCGCCGCGGTCGCCCAGTCCGACGAGTTGCTGAATGACGAACGGTTCGCCCAGGCGGCCGACGTGCTCCAGAACGTGATCGGTCCGGCGAGCGCCGCCCTGGGGTCGAAGAACCCGCAGGTCCTCGAGGTACGCCAGCGCCGCGCGGCGATCCTGGTGATCGGTGGGGACTACCGGCAGGCGCTGCCCGAGTTCGAAGCGCTCGCCGAGGCGTACGCGCGCACCGCCGGCCCGACCAACGACGAGGCGATCGAGTGCGCGAAGGAGGCGGCGTACTGCCGGGCCGAACTCGGGCAGAACACCGCCGCTCTGCGCGGCTTCCGCGAGGTGCTCACCCAGGTACGCGCCGTCTCCAGCGACGCCGACCCGGTCGCGCTCGAAGTCCGCCGCAGTATCGCCACCCTGCTGCTCGCCCAGCGCAGGTTCGCCGAAGCCCGAGCGGAACTGGAACCGCTGTACGACGACCTGTGCGTGGTCTACGGACCGGACGATGAGGAAACCCGCGAAGTCGCGGACCTGCTGGCCCGCCTCCGCCTCGCCGAAGGCGGATGATCTCGGGCTTTGCTCGGTATGGGTGTGCCACTTGTACAAACGGTAGTAGCGGTACGGTCGCTCCGAGCGGTAATGTTTGCGCATGGCCCAGCCCATCGGCGACATGCCAATCTCGATCGCCCGCGCCGAGCTCGGCGAGGTCGTCAACCGCGCGTATTACTCAGGTCGGATCACCTACCTCCGCAAGGCGGGCAAGCGCATGGCCGCGATCGTTCCAGCTGAGGTCGCAGAGGCGATCGAGGCGGCGGAAGACGCGGCCGACCTCGCTGCAGCCGAGGCCGCGTTGGCCCGCATCGCCGCCGGAGCGAAGCCGATCCCGTGGGAGCAGGCCAAGGCTGAACTGGCTGAACGGGACAAGAAGCGCGGGCAGTGAGCCAGTACGACATCGCGATCGAGCCGGACGTTTTCAAGAAGCTCGATAGGCTCGACAGGACTGTGCGGATCCGCATCGAGAAGGTCATTGACCGGCTGCGGTCTCAGCCGCGTCCCGCTCAGGCGACGAGGCTAGTCGGTTCACGAGACGTCTGGCGCGTGCGCGCTGGCGACTGGCGCATCCTGTACACGATCGATGACGGCGTACTGCTGGTACTGGTCATCGACGTCGACCACCGAAGCGTCGTATATGACCCGAGACGTTAATCGCGCCTATCTCGTGGACCGAGGTCAAGCGGCAAGCTCAGGGGCGCTACGTACAGCCCCTGGCCGCGCAGACCTGGCTGGGGTGCCGGCGCCGCCGCAACCGCCAGCGAAGCCGAGGCTGACGACCAGCACGCCGACAGACAGGCGAACGTTGGTCATCGGTCCGCCTCCGATTCGCGCAGCAGATCGGCCGGGTCCCAGACACGCTCGGCGATGAGTCGGTACAGTTCGCTGCGCTCCTCCAAGTCAGCCTTGGTGAATCGCTCGTAGGGCCGGAACGGCAGACCACTCTCCTGCACGAATCGGGTGAATCCCGGGTTGTGGTCGTAGCACTGCGGGTGCAGCGACCGGGCCAGCAGGTTGTGGCCGAGGTAGTGCGGCAACTTCTGCTCGTAGGGCAAGTCGCCGTAGCTGGCGTTGAAGGACTTGTGCAGCAGCAGCAGACCGCCGATCCGGTTGCGGTGCTCGGCGAAGTCGGTCGGGTTGGTGAACTCGTCCGTGTGGCGGTCCGCATGATTCGCCCAGATGTGCTCGACCTCGTAGCGTGAGCTACCCGAGGAGACGTACTCCATGTACCGCGACCGTTGCCCCGACTGGGTCTCCACGAGGTCGGTCAGGCGGGCGAGGATCCGGTGCAGCGCATGCCGGTTCTGCTGGTGCATCCGCAGGCGGTCGTTGCTGGCGAAGGTCTCCGTCTCGCTGGTCAACGTCTCGTACAGGCGCTTGCCCAGCGTCGGCACGTCCAGTGCCCGGATGTCGCGCATGACGCGGAACTCGTGTACTGCAGGGTGTTGTACGCGATGCTGCGGAAGTTCCACAGCCGCCAGGTGAGCAGGATGTCGACGAACCGGGCGACCAGTCGCAGCTTGGTCCGTACCACCTCGGGCTCGTCATCGGGCGTCAGCGGCGCCAGGAGCAACATGTACTGCAGCGCGAACCCGTGCTGCGGGCGTCGGTCGTCGTAGTCATCGGCCCCGACATGGGGCCCGCTCCACTGTGGATCGATAGGATCGTCGGGTACCGGGCAGCGTCGGGAACCGGCGCGAACGTTGGGGGGTTCAGGGTGTTGCCGGAGTGGACAGAGGGCCTTGACCTCGATGTACCGAACGTGGCCCGGATGTACGACTACTGGCTGGGCGGGTCGCACAACTTCGCCGTCGACCGCGAGGCAGCCGAGAAAGTATTGGCGACCCAGCCGGGCGTGCCGTACATGGCGCGACAGAACCGGGCGTTCGTCCGGCGGGCGGTGCGCTACCTGACCGCGCGGGGCATCCGACAGTTCCTCGACCTGGGGTCCGGGATTCCGACGGTGGACAGCGTGCACGAGATCGCGCAGGCGGAGGCTCCGGAAACCCGGGTGATGTACGTCGACATCGATCCCGTCGCCGTCGTGCACAGCGCCCACCTGGTCGCGGACAACCCGCACGCGGACATCCTGCAGGCGGACATCGCCGACATCGTCGAGATCCTCGATCACCCGTCGGTCCGGGCGATGATCGACCTGCGGGAGCCGGTGGCGGTCCTGCTCGGCTCGGTGCTCCAGTTCCTGCTCGGCGAGACGCCGTACCGGGTGGTCGACGTGCTGCGCCAAGCGATGGTCCCGGGCAGCTACCTCGTGGTGTCGCACGCCTGTTCGGATCCGTTCCCGTCGAGCGACGCGGAACGGGTGACCGCCGTGTACGACAAGGCGTCGACCGGCGGGGTGCAGGCGCGCAGCCGCGCCGAGATCGAACGCTTCTTCGACGGGTTCGACCTGGTACAGCCGGGTCTGGTGTGGTTGCCGCAGTGGCGTCCCGAGCCGGGTGACGACATCCCGGACGACCCGACCCGCGCCGGTCTGCTCGCCGCAGTCGCCCGCCGCACGAGGTAGCCCGGGCGACGCGCGGTCGGGGGCCGGCGAGTCGCGTAGGGATCAAGCTTGACCGCCCGGAGCGGCGCGCCGGCCCCCGACCGGCCACGCCGACGCCCCGGTCACGTCCACGGGCTACCCGCCCCGTCGAACTCCTCGAACACCAGCCAGGTACGGGTCGACAGCACACCGGCGATGCCCTGGATGCGACCCAGCACCACGTCCCGCAGCGCCTCGTTGTCCGGGGCGCGGACCAGGGCGAGCACGTCGTGGTCTCCGCCGAGCAGCGCGGCATGCTCGATGTACCGGACCTGGGCGAGCGCGGCGGACACCTCCCGCCAGGTGTTCTGCTCGATCTGGATGGCGACGTACGCTGAGGTGCCGAGCCCGGCTCGGGCGGGCGCCACCTGGACCCGGAACCCGGTGATCACCCGATCGCGGATCAGTCGCTCCAGCCGGGCGTAGGCGTTGGTGCGTGACACGTGGACGCGTTCGGCGAGCGCCCGTACCGACATCCGGCCGTCGTGCGTGAGCGCGGCGAGGATGCGGCGATCCACGTCGTCCAGCGGCGCGACCGATCGTCCCGTACCGAGCGGGAAGTCGGCGTCCGGCGCGGTCTCCTGGCTCATCCGACCGCCCTTCCCGAGCCACACGTCCCGAATTCTTCGGCCGTGTTGAGTCAAGTATCCGACCGCGTGAGCATAGGCGGCACCAGACGTCCAGGAGGACCGCCGTGACGACCACACAGGTACAGCGGGCGGCCGCGGGCAGGCGTCGGGCGGCGACCCCGCCCGATCCGGCCCACGCCCTGCTCCCCAGCCCCGAACCGGTACGGATGCTCGACGAGCGGGGCACCCGGCTGCCCACCGCTCACGACTATCCGGAACCGTCCGTCGAGGCGCTGGTGCGGATGTACCGGCGGATGGTGATCGGGCGTCGCTTCGACGTCCAAGCGACGGCGCTGACCAAGCAGGGCCGGCTCGCCGTGTACCCGTCGTCGCGCGGGCAGGAGGCGTGCCAGGTCGGCGCGGTGCTGGCGGTGCGCGACACGGACTGGGTGTTCCCGACGTACCGCGACTCCGTTGCCCTGGTGTCGCGGGACATCGACCCGGTCGAGGTGCTCACCCTGCTGCGCGGCGACTGGCACTGCGGATACGACCCGACCACGGTGCACACCGCGCCGCAGTGCACGCCGCTGGCGACCCAGTGCGTCCACGCGGCGGGGCTGGCATACGGCGAGGCGCACCAGGGGCGCGACACGGTCGCCATGGCGTTGATCGGCGACGGCGCGACCAGCGAGGGCGACTTCCACGAGGGGATGAACTTCGCCGCCGTGTTCAAGGCGCCGGTGGTGTACTTCGTACAGAACAACCGGTACGCGATCAGCGTGCCGCTGTCCCGGCAGACCGCGGCGCCGTCGCTGGCGTACAAGGGCATCGGCTACGGGGTACCGGCGGAGCAGGTCGACGGCAACGACCCGATGGCGGTGCTCGCGGTGCTGACCCGCGCGGTCGAGCATGCCCGCGCCGGACGCGGCCCGTACCTGGTCGAGGCGCACACGTACCGGATGGAGCCGCACACCAACGCCGACGACGCGACCCGGTACCGGGACGCGGCAGAGGTCGACGCATGGCGCGACCGCGACCCGATCGCCCGGCTCGAGGCGTACCTGCGCGCGACGGGCGCGTTGGACGACGCGACGGTCGCCGAGGTGAGCGCCGAAGCTGAGGCGTACGCCGCGGACCTGCGTACCCGGATGCACGACGCGCCCGCGGTGGACCCGCTCAGCCTGTTCGACCACGTGTACGCCGAACCCACCCCGCAGCTGCGCGAGCAGCGTGAGCAGGTACGCGCCGAACTGGACGCCGACGAGGAGGGGGACGCCTGATGGCGGCGACGACGATGGCGAAGGCGCTCAACGCCGCGCTCGCCGACGCGATGTCCGCCGACGACCGCGTGGTCGTCTTCGGTGAGGACGTCGGGCAGCTCGGCGGCGTCTTCAGGATCACCGACGGGCTGCAGGCGCGATTCGGCGACCGGCGCTGTTTCGACACCCCGCTCGCCGAGGCGGGCATCGTCGGGTTCGCCGTCGGCATGGCGATGTCCGGGCTGCGCCCCGTCGTGGAGATGCAGTTCGACGCGTTCGCGTACCCGGCGTTCGAGCAGATCGCCTCGCACGTGGCGAAGCTGCGCAACCGGACGCGCGGCGCGCTGTCGGTACCCATCGTGATCCGGGTGCCGTACGCGGGCGGCATCGGCGGCGTCGAACATCACTGCGACTCCAGCGAGGCGTACTACGCGCACACGCCGGGGCTGAAGGTGGTCACCCCGGCGACCGTGGTCGACGCGTACTCGCTGCTGCGCGAGGCGATCGAGGACCCCGACCCGGTGGTCTTCATGGAGCCGAAGAAGCTGTACTTCGCCGGCGCCGAGGCGTCGCTGCCGGTACGCGCCGAGCCGTTCGGTCGCGCCGTGGTACGCCGGTCCGGTCGCGACGCGACGCTGGTCGCCTACGGGCCGTCGGTACCGGTCGCGCTGGCCGCCGCCGAGGCAGCCCGCGACGAGGGCTGGGATCTCGAGGTGGTGGACTGCCGCACCCTCGTACCGTTCGACGACGAGACGATCGCCGCGTCGGTGCGCCGTACCGGTCGGTGCGTGGTGATCCAGGAGGCGCAGGGCTTCGCCGGGGTCGGCGCGGAGATCGCGTGGCGGATCCAGGAGCGCTGCTTCCACGCGCTGCACGCCCCGGTGCTGCGGGTCAGCGGTCTGGACATCCCGTACCCGGCGCCGATGCTCGAACACACCCATCTGCCCGGCGTGGACCGGGTCCTGGACGCGGTCGCCCGGCTGCAGTGGGACGACCAGCCGGACCCGCGCTGGCTGCCCAGCCTGGAAGGCAGTGCGGCATGACCAGGACCGCGAGCACCCAGGTCTTTCTGCTGCCCGACCTGGGCGAGGGGCTGACCGAGGCGGAGATCGTCGAATGGAAGGTCGCCGTCGGCGACGTCGTCTCGGTCGACCAGAGCGTGGTCGAGGTGGAAACCGCCAAGGCGGTGGTGGACGTACCGTGCCCGTACGCGGGGCGGGTGGTCGCGCTGCACGGGTCGCCCGGCGAGGTACGCCCGGTCGGACAGCCGCTGATCACGATCGAACCGGTCGGCGGCGCGCCGTCGCCGGACGGCGGTGAGGACAACGCGCCGTCACCAGACGGCGGTGAGAACAACGCGCCGTCACCAGACGGCGGTGAGAACAACGCGCCGTCGCCGGACGGCGGTGAGCCCGCGGGTCACGCCACGTACCGCGAGGAGGAACGCGCCGGCTCCGGCAACGTCCTCGTCGGGTACGGCACGGGACACGCCGGCCCCGGTCGGCGGCGGCGCCGCCCCCGGTCGGCGAACCCGACCGCGCCCGACGGGGCGTCCGCGACGCGGGAGCCCGTCGCGCCCGCGTCCGCCCCGTTGGTGATCTCGCCGATCGTCCGACGGCTCGCCCGCGAACACGACCTCGACCTGGCGACGCTGCGCGGTACCGGACCCGGCGGGGTGATCCGCCGTGCCGACGTCGAAGCGGCGCTGTCCTCGCGCGAGGCTGCCCAACCCGCGGCTGCGGTGGCGAGCGTCGCGCCGGTCGCCGACGAGGACCTCGTCATCCCCCTCACCGGGATCCGCAAGGCGATCGCGGACAAGCTGTCCCGCAGCCGCCGCGAGATCCCGGAGGTCACCATCTGGGTCGACGTGGACGCCACGGGGCTGCTGGAGACCCGCGCCGCGATCAACGCCGCCCGCCCCGACCAACCGGTGAGCCTGCTCGCCCTGCTGGCGCGGATCTGCCTGTCCGGTCTGCGGCGGTACCCGCAACTCAACGCCCGGGTCGACAGCGACCACCAGCAGATCATCCAGTCCGCCGGGGTCCACCTCGGCATCGCCGCGCAGACCGACCGTGGTCTGGTGGTACCGGTGGTGCGCGACGCGCAGCGGCTGACCACGTTCGAGTTGTCCGCCGAACTCGCGGAGACCGTCGCCGCCGCGCGCGCCGGTACCCTGCCGCCCACCCGGCTCACCGGGGGCACGTTCACGCTGAACAACTACGGAGTGTTCGGCGTGGACGGTTCGACGCCGATCATCAACCACCCGGAGGCGGCGCTGCTCGGCGTGGGGCGGATCGTGGACAAGCCGTGGGTGGTCGACGGTCGGTTGGCGGTACGCAAGGTCACCCAGCTCAGCCTCACGTTCGACCACCGGGTCTGCGACGGCGGGGTCGCCGGCGGGTTCCTGCGGCACGTCGCGGACTGTGTGGAGCAACCGGCGCTGCTGATCGCCAACGTGTGACGGTACCGACCGCGCGCCCGGCCGCCTCGCACCCGCGAGGCGGCGGGGCACTACGGTGACCGGTATGGGCAAACCGACCCGGTGGCCGGGGCAGACCAGGCCGGAACACTCCCAGTGGTACATCGACCGGTTCCGCCGGATGGCGGCTGAGGGCGCGGACCTGGCCGGCGAGGCGCGACTGGTGGACGCGATGGTCGGGCGGCACTCGCGGATCCTCGACGCCGGTTGCGGTCCCGGTCGGGTCGGCGCGGAACTCGCCGCGCGCGGGCACACCGTCGTCGGCGTCGACGTCGACCCGGAGCTCATCGAGGCGGCCCGCGCCGACCATCCCGGTCCGACCTGGCTGGTGGGCGACCTCGCCGACGTCGACCTGGTCGCGGCCGGGTACCCGGAACCGTTCGACGCCGCCGTGATCGCCGGCAACGTGATGACGTTCGTCGCGCCGGGCACCGAACGCGCCGTCCTCGCCCGGGTCGCGGCGCACCTGCGTCCCGACGGGTTCGCCGTGGTGGGTTTCGGTACCGACCAGGGCTACCCGCTCGCCGACTTCGACGCCGACCTCGCCGCCGCCGGGTTCCGGCTCGAGCACCGCTTCGCGACCTGGGACCTGCGCCCGTGGCGACCCGACGCGCCGTTCGCGGTCAGCGTGCTGCGCCGCCCTGCCGACGACTGAGGCGGTCAGCCGACCGGGATGTCGCGTCTGCGGAGACCGACCAGTCCGGCGACGCCCAGGGCGACGGCGAGGGCGACCAGCCAGAGCAGCGGAGCGGTCCGGACGGTACCGCCGGGCAGTCGCGGAATGTGGGTGAACGGCGACAC
The DNA here is from genome assembly GCA_036378155.1 of Micromonosporaceae bacterium. Classification (GTDB taxonomy): domain Bacteria; phylum Actinomycetota; class Actinomycetes; order Mycobacteriales; family Micromonosporaceae; genus DASUXA01. Next base: position 28,501 of record DASUXA010000043.1, read on the forward strand.
GTCCAGCAGCCAGTGGCTGAGTTGCAGGGCGGCGCCGACCAGCCCCAGCAGCAGGCACGCCGCCAACGCGCCCCAGGCAGCCGGCGCGAGGCGGGGTACCAGTCCGACCAGCGCGACGGCGACCGCGGCGAGCACCCACACCGCCGGCAACTGCGCCAGCGCGGCGGCCCACACCCGAGGTACCTGACCGAGGTCGCCGGTGTTCAGACCGTGGGTCAGCCCGGCGGCGAGTCCGCCGACGGCGAGCGCCAGAGCCGGACCGAGTACCGAGAACACCAGGTGACTGCCGGCCCAGCGCAGTCGCCCCACCCCGGTGGTCAGCAGCGGCTCGGCTCGCAGGCTGGTCTCCTCGGCGCGTAGCCGCATCGTCGCCTGGATCGCGTACCCCGCCGCGACGAGTCCGAGGATGCCCATCACCGCCGCGAAGTAGCTGTCCACGATCGCCGCCTTGCCACCGAGCCGGGCGAACACCTGCTGCAGGTTCGGGTTCTCGTCGAGCAGGTCGCCGGTCGACTTCGCGACGCCGCCGAACACCACACCGAGCGCGAGGAACCCGGCGATCCAACCGGCGAGCAGACCGCGGTGCAGCCGCCACGCCAGAGCCGACGGCGAGCGCAGGCTCGGCGCGGCGGTCGCCGGACCGGTGCGCTCCGGCAGCAGACCGCCGCCGACGTCCCGCCGCCCGGACAGCGCGACAGCCAGCACCGCCAGCGCCGACGTGCACGCGGCGGGCAGCGCGAGCACCCACCACTGGTCGCCGCTGTACGGGTGCAACCGCTGCGCCCAGCCGATCGGCGACAGCCACGTCAGCCACGACAGTCCCCCGCCGCCCATACCGCTGAGGTCGCCGACGACCCGCAGCACGTACGCCGCGCCGAGCACGCCGATCGCGATGCCGCGCGCGCCGCCGGCGCCGCGCGTCAACTGGGCCGCGACCGCGCCCACACCGGCGAACGCCCACCCGGCGGCGGCGAACTCCAGCCCGAACGCCCAGGACCCGGCGACCGGCAGTCCTTCCCCGCTGGTACCGAGCGCGAGCACGACGGCGACCAGCAGGTTCGCCGCGAGCGTGGCGATCAGCGCCGCCGCGAGACCGGCGTGCCGACCGACCACGGTCGAACCGACCAGTTCGCGCCGACCGGTCTCCTCCTCCACCCGGGTGTGCCGGATGACGACCAGCAGGCTGATCAGCGCGATCATCACGGGTACGAAGCCGGCCCGCCAGGCGACCAGTTCGCCGAGGCTGGACCCGTCGAGCCGACCGTACAGGGCGACGAACCCCGCATTGTTCGCCCCGGCTGCCGCGTACTGGGCGCGTGCCGCGTCGGTCGGGAAGAGGTCCCTGAAGGACGGGGCGTAGGCGAGGGGTACCAGCCCGAGAAACACCACCCACAGCGGCATCAGCAGCCGGTCGCGCCGCAGGATCAGGCGCAGCAGGGTCCACGTACCGGTCAGGGTGCTCATGACGCCGCCACCTCCGTCGCGCCGCGCCCGGCGGTACCGGCCCCTTCGTAGTGCCGCAGGAACAGCTCCTCCAGGGTGGGCGGTCGGCTGGTCAAGCCGCGTACCCCGACACTCGCGAGTTCGCGCAGCACCACGTCCAGCGCGCCGGTGTCGACGTCGAAACGCACCCGACCGTCGTCGACCCGCAGGTCGTACACGCCGGGCAGGTCAGCCAGGTCGGGCGCGGCACCGGCGAGGTCCGCCTCGATGGAGGTACGGGTGAGGTGGCGCAACTCGGCGAGGGTGCCGGTCTCCACGGTGCGCCCGTCGCGGACGATGGTCACCCGGTCGCACAGCGCTTCGACCTCGGACAGGATGTGGCTGGACAGCAGTACGGTTCGCCCGGCGCGGGCCTGCTCCTCCCGGACGATCTCGCGGAACACGTTCTCCATCAGCGGGTCGAGTCCGGACGTCGGCTCGTCGAGCAACAGCAGGTCCACATCGGACGCCAGCGCCGCGACCAGGGCGACCTTCTGCCGGTTGCCTTTGGAATACGCGCGGCCCTTCTTGGTCGGATCGAGGTCGAAGCGCTCGATCAGTTCGTCGCGGCGTCGGCGGTTCAGCCCGCCCCGCGCCCGACCGAGCAGGTCGATGACCTCGCCGCCGGACAGGTTCGGCCACAACGTGACGTCGCCGGGTACGTAGGCGAGACGGCGGTGCAGCGTGGTCGCGTCCGCCCACGGGTCGCCGCCGAGCAGGCGGGCCGAGCCGGCGTCCGCCCGTACCAGCCCGAGCAGGATCCGGATGGTCGTGGTCTTGCCGGCGCCGTTCGGGCCGAGGAAGCCGTGCACCTCGCCGGTGCGTACCGTCAGGTCGAGCCCGTCCAGGGCGCGCGTCGACCCGAACGTCTTGACCAGCCCGGTGACCGAGATGGCATCAGTCATGGGTGCTCCTTTTGAGCGGAGGTGGGGCCCGCGTCAGCGGGGGGATTCGGTGCCGGGCCGGTCCAGACCGGCGCGAGCCGATGCGGCCATGTCGGTGGTGATCAGGGCGTGCGAGTAGATGTCGAGCATGGCGACGGCGACGCGCCGGTCGCCCTCGTCGGAGAACATGTCGACGCCCAAGGCGCGGGACACGTGCTCGTGCAGCAGCCCGACGCCGGCAGCCATCGCGGTGATCAACGCCGCTCGGGTCCTGCGGTCGCTGACGGGAGCACCGTCGGTCGTCTCGTCGGGCTGCGGCATCCACGGCTCAGCCATCTCGACCATCTCGTCGAACAGCTTCGCCGCGGCTTTCGAGCCGTCCAGCAGCGCGCGGAGCAGGTACCGCTGGACCGGGCGCAGCGCCGGGCGGGCGGCGGCGGCGAAGCTGAGGTTGCCGTGCCGACCGCTCGCCAACGCCTCGTCGTTGAACCGGCGCACCATCCGCAGCACGTGGTCGTCGACGGCGGCGCGTAGCGCCTCCTTCGACCCGAAGTGGTGCCGGACGAGCCCCGGCGAGACTCCGGCGGTGCGCGCGATCGCGCGGATCGTCGCCCGCTCGAACCCGTCCTCGGCGAAGTGCCGCAGTGCGGCGTCCCTGATCCGGGCGCGTGCGGTCAGGTCTTCGACGTCGACCGCGTCGCTTCCACCGGCTGTCGTCATCCCGCTGCCCTGCCCATACGTGTAGCTGACTGTTCACACGTACAAGCGACTATACGCGCGTATAGCGACCCGCGCGCAACCCCCGAGCCGTAGCCCCGAGCCGTAGCCCCGAGCGGACGAGCCGCACGGCGAAGGCGCCGGAGTCCGATCGGACTCCGGCGCCTTCGCGCCTCGCGAGGCGGGACTACGGCGTCGTGGTCAGCGCCGTGTCGTCGATGACGAACGAGGTCTGCAGGGAGCCGTCCTCGGTACCGGTGAAACTGATCGTCAGGGAGCTGCCGATGATGCTGGGCAGGCTGACCGACCTCTGGGTGTACCCGGTGTTGTGGTTGAGGTTCGAGTACGTCGCCGCCACGGTTCCGTTGATCTTCAACGTGAGCTTGTCGTACGCGGTGCTCGTGGTGGTCTCGTCCGTGTCGATATGCAGCCAGAACGTCAGGGTGGCGGCGGTGCACCCGGACGGGAGGGTCACCGTCTGGGACAGGCTGTCGCTGTGCGTGTAGCCGTACCCGTCCAGCCAGGCGTCGTAGTTGCCCGAGTGCGGCGGCTCGGAGCTGGAGTTGCTGATCACGCCGGTGGACGCGCTCCAGGGGGCGGCGCTGCCGGTCTCGAAGCCCGGGTTGCCCAGCAACTGCGTGGCGGTGCAGCCGCCGCTGCTTCCTCCCGAACCGGCGAGCCATGCCGTCGCGTTCAGGGCGAGTTGGGCGTCCGTGCCGGCGGGGTCGTTCCAGCCGTCGTACAGCGTGTTGCCGGACTGCCCGGTTCCGTCGTCGATCGGCGAACTGTCGCCCCAGATCGCGACGCGACCGGAGCCGAACGTCGAGGTGGTGAAGAAGGCGCCGGTGTTGCCGCTGTAGCCCGGCCGGTACACCAGCCCCTTGACGTTCGGGTTGTCCGCCGGGTGCAGCGTCTGGGTGCTGCCGTTGCGGATGATGCTGCCGGTCACGGTGCCGAACGAGCCGTGCAGCACCGGGTTGGTGGAGTCGCTGATCGCCACGGCGTTCTCGTTGGCGATGTTGTCGGCGTCCTCGGAGAACCCGAACGGGTCGGTGTTGTCCACCCCGTTGTTCGTGAACAGGTCGTTGGCGATCCGCACCGAGTCCCAGCCGTCGTTGTTCCGGTCGCTGCCGGTGTGGTCGACGATCAGGAAGAACCCGCCGCCGTTCTGGATGAACCGCATGATCGCGCTCTTCTCCGACGAGCTGAGCGGCGAGTTGGGCTCCGGCATCACGAACTCGTCGAAGTTGGCGAGGTCGAGCGAGCCCCCGCCGCCGTAGGTGATGGTGCTGCCGGGCGGCAGCGTCTTCAGGCTGTACTGCCCGGTCTTCTGCAGCGCCACGCCCCACGAGGAGATCGCGCCGGTCCAGTCCGTCTCGGCACTGGGCGTGGAGTCCTGGTTGAGGGGGTCGGGCATGCTCGTGCTGATGATCCAGTCGGCGTTGCCCGCGGTCTCCGCCTTCGAGTCGTCGAAGAGCACGCGGTGCACGGTGGCGGCCTCGGCGGGTCGCGCGTGGGCGAGGGTGGCGGTGGTGGCGAATGGTGCCGCGAGCAGGGCCGCGACGACCAGCGAGCGATTCAGGGGTGATCGCACGGGGGTCCTCCGGGGTGTCCGGCGTGGATGGATTCGCATGAGCCTATGCGTAACCGGAGCGGACCCGCCAGAGATCGTGATTGTGCGACACGCCCGCGCCGCAGCGGCGCGGGCGCAGGAAAGCCGCGGACGCGACGACCGCGGGACGTGGATGTCGGACGGTACGACCGCCGCGCGGCGGTCAGTCGAGCATCGCCGACCTGACGATGCTGGTCAGCCGGGTACGGTCCGCGTCCGGGTACTCGTGTCCGACGAGCGCCTCGAACAGGTCGCGGACCGCGTCGCCGCGGCTGCGGTGGACGTGGCACGGTGTCCAGATCGGGATCTGGGACCGAGGGTTGGCGTTGACGACGTGCTTGCCGCACCGGTGGTGCGCGGATGGCGTCATGGCTGCAGGTACCGATCGTCGCGGGCGGACACACGCTGACCAGCAGTTTCGCGAGCGGTACCGGGCTGGGCAAGGCGCGCGTCCACGATGTGGACGGCGAACCGGACTAACCGGTCACGGTGGCGCGTCGCGCCACCGTGACCGCTGTCACGCCACCTCGGCGGGCGACGCGCCGGTCGCCAGTTCGGCGCGAGCCGGCGGTACCGGACGAGCCGCGCTCAGGTGCGGTCGCACGTCCTCGGCAGCCGCGTCGCCGTACGCCTCGGCGAACTGGTCCAGCAGCGCGTCGGGGCGCACCTGGTACTCCTGGGTGCCGACCGACTCCAGCGCGTACGTCGCCAGCAGCGCGCCGAGTTGAGCCGCCCGTTCGAGACCGAGCCGCCACGACAGCGCCGCGAGGAAGCCCGCCCGCAGCGCGTCCCCGCCCCCGGTCGGGTCGGCAGGCTCCACCTTCCGCGCCGCCGGTACGTGGATCTCGTCGATGTCCCGCCCGGTGATCCGCACGCCCCGCGCGCCGAGGGTGGTCACCTGGACGCCCACCCGCCGGGCGACCTCGTCGGGGCTCCAACCGGTCTTGCTGGTCAGCAGCTCGCGTTCGTACTCGTTGGTGAACAGGTACGCCGCGCCGTCGACCAGTTCCCGGATCTCCGCGCCGGACATCCGGGCGATCTGCTGGGACGGGTCGGCGGCGAACGGGTACCCCCGCTCGCGGCACTCCGCCGCGTGGCGCAGCATCGCGACCGGGTCGTTCGGGCTGACCAGTACCAGCTCCAGTCCGCCCAGCCGGGACGCGACCGGATGCAGCTCGATCTCCCGCGCCTCGCTCATCGCGCCCGGGTAGAACGACGCGATCTGGCACATGTCCTCGTCGGTAGTACAGACGAACCGGGCGGTGTGCGCGGTCTCGCTGACGTACACCGACTCGCAGTCCACGCCGTGGCGCTCGAGCCACGCTCGATAGTCGGCGAAGTCGGTACCCACGGCGCCGACCAGAACCGGACGCAGACCGAGCTGACCCAGTCCGAACGCGATGTTCGCGGCTACCCCGCCCCGGCGTACCACGAGGTCGTCGACGAGGAACGACAGCGACACGGTGTGCAACTTCTCCGCGACGAGCTGCTCGGCGAACCGACCGGGGAACCGCATCAGATGGTCGGTCGCGATCGACCCGGTGACCGCGATGTTCATGGCGTCCTCCCGCACTGCCGCGCGGGCGCGCGACAGGCGCAAGCGTATACACTCGCGCCAATGTATAGAAGTGCGCCTGGTCCATGGACGCACGGGCGGCGACGGTCCACCGAAGCCGACGCTCGGACACCCCGCCCCACCGGTCGGTTAGCCCAGACGTCGGCATCGCGGCGGTAGCGCCGACGGCTGGACGATGCGTACGTCGACCGTGCGCGGATGTGCCGGGCGCGCCCGGCGCTCTAGGGTCGCATCCATCCCCGTCACCTGCCCCGCTCGCGCCGACCGCGAGCGCGAACCCCCGATCGAACGGAGGAGCGCTGTGGCACGTCGTTTGTTCACGTCCGAGTCGGTCACTGAGGGGCACCCGGACAAGATCGCTGATCAGATCAGTGATGGGATTTTGGATGCGTTGATCGGGCAGGATCCGCGGTCGCGGGTGGCGGTGGAGACG
>DASUXA010000044.1:0-143886 GCA_036378155.1 Micromonosporaceae bacterium
GTGGCCAGGGGCGGGGTCGAACCGCCGACCTTCCGCTTTTCAGGCGGACGCTCGTACCAACTGAGCTACCTGGCCTTGTGCTTGGCTCATCGTACCCGCCGCCGGGTCAGCCGGGGTGATGGGTGCCGTAACGCGAGCCACCGCGCGTGATCCACGCGCGGTGGTCGGCGTTGCGGTCCTGACGGGACTTGAACCCGCGACCTCCGCCTTGACAGGGCGGCGAGCACTCCGACTGCTCCACAGGACCTGGTCCGGCAGACCCGGTCGTGCCCCCAACGGGATTCGAACCCGTGCTACCGCCTTGAAAGGGCGGCGTCCTGGGCCGCTAGACGATGAGGGCGGCCCCGCCATCATCGCACATGTGCGACTGAGCGGCTTAACCCCATCCGGCCCCGCCGGAGGCTTGCAAAGCATACGTGACGGGCGGGGCGGACGCCAAACCCGATCCGTACCGCCGGTCAACCGACGGATCGGGGGTCCGCCGAGGCACTCGGCGGACCCCCGATCGAGCCGACGATCCGGGTCACGTGGGCAGGGGGATCAGGGTGTACCGAGCGAGCAGCCAGGGGATCAGTGTCCGGTACGCGGTGATCGTGTCCGGCTTCGCGAGGTCGTGCGACAGGATGATCGCACCCGGTCGGACGTTCGACTCGACCGCGTGGATGATGTGGTTCACCATCGGCGTGCCGTGGCCGTACGTCGCGGAGTCCCAGTCGCGCGGGTCGACGTACCAGTACAGCGGGGTCATGCCCAGCGACCTGGCGACGTTGACCATGGTGGTGGTGAAGTTGCCGCCGGGAGCGCGGAAGTACTTGATCGGGGCGTCCGGTACCGCCGAGTGGATGGCGTTGTTCGTCGCCGTCATGTCGTTGCGGATGTACCCAGGGGAGCGCTGTCCCAGGTCGAACAGGTGCTGCCAGGAGTGGTTGCAGAGGGTGTGCCCCTCGGCGACGATCCGCTTGATGAGCGCCTGGTTGTCGCGTGCCCGGAAGCCGACGACGCAGAACGTCGCGTGGACGTGGTACTGCTTCAGCAGGTCGAGCAGCTTCGGCGTGTAGGTCGGGTCGGGTCCGTCGTCGAAGGTCAACGCGACTGCGCTCGACCCCGTTGTCATGATCGAACCGGCTGGACCGTGTCCGGTCGCGGGCTTCCGGTTGTCCGACGCGGGCGGCTTCGGACCCGCCGACCGCTGCGCGGGCGTCGGCGACGGGCGCGCCGACGACGGCGACGGTGAGGGACTCGGTGACGCCTGGGGCGACGGGCTGGCCGCCCCGCCGGCACCCGAGGCGACGGGAGACGCGTGCCACGCGGCGGATTCCGATCGTGCCTGCGCCGGGGTACACGCCGCCAGGAAGAGGCAGGCGGCGGTGATGATGGCGACACGACGTCGCGCCATGGGGGGCTCCGAGGGGGTCGTACTGAGGGGAGCCCTTACGTTATCCGAAGGTATGCCCTGTTGTGGATAGCCGAGCGCCCGATGTCCCGGCTCAGCCCGTCGGATCGGCGACTCGGCGGTACCGGGCGCGATCCGTCGAACGGGTGGTCACCCGGCGCGCCGCGACGGTTACGCGGGCGCGGCGACCTCGGCGACCAGGGTCAACGCTTGGCGCAGGCTGCGAGCCGTGAGGACCTGTTCGGGCAACTCGGACCAGCCGGGGCCGACCGCCACCAGCATGCCGCGGCGAAATGGCAGATCGCGCACAACGCGGAGTTGCGCGAGGTTCGCGGTGGCGCTCGTCTGCGACCAGAGGACCACCACGCCCGGACCGGTACGCCGGATCGCCTCGTGCAGCGCGCGCGGCGGCACGCGAGCGCCCAGCATCCGACTGGGTAGCCCGGCTTCGGCGAGCGCCGCGGACAACGCCTCCAGGGCGAGCGTGTGCTGCTCCTCGTCGGCGCAGGCGAGCAGGATCCGGACCGGAGTACCGGACGGGGGTCGCGGTACCGACGCCAGCGCCGACGAGATCGCCACCGCGGCGAGATGTTCGACCTCGATCAGCCGTCCGGTCGCCGAGAAGCGGGTACCGATCCCGGCGAGCACCGGACGGACCACGCCGTCCCATGCGCCGACCACCCCGCCGACCCGGATCGCCTCCATGATCAGCTCGCGGGCGCCGGCGCCGTCCATCCGCAGTACCGCGCGTGCCAGACCGCGCGCCAGCGGCGCCGCCCGCCCCACCGGTATCGAGTACCCGCCCCCGTCGCGCAACGGTCGCGACATCGGCGGGGCGGCTCGCGCGGACGCGGCGATCGCCCGGCTCGCCGCCTCGGCAGGCGGTACCCCGGCGGTGGTCAACCGGCGCATCAACTCCAGGCGGGCAAGGTCCTCGTCGGTGTACCGGCGGTGCCGCCCCGGCTCGTGCCCGGACGGTCCCAACCCGTACCGCTGGTGCCAGGTGCGCAGCGTGGTGACCGCCACGCCCAGTCGACGGGCGACCGCGCCTGCCGTAAGTCCCTCATCCGTCACCGACACACTCCACCCGACCCACCTCGGGCGACCCGCCGAACCCGGTCGCATCGCCGTTCCGCTGCGTCGACGCCTCGGCGACGACCGCCACCACGCCCGCCAGCCACGGCGCGTACGCCTCGGGATGCGCCTGAACCGCGTCGCGCAGGATGGTCGCCGGTACCCAGTCCACCTCGGCGACCTCGTCAGGATCGGGGTGGACCGCGAGATCGGTCGGCACCTCGCCGACCAGGACGTGGTCGTACTCGTGCTCGACCCGCCCCGTCGCCGGGTCGGTCGCCCGGTACGCGTACACGCCGACCTCGCGCAGCGGTACCGCCGACACGCCGAGTTCCTCGGCGAGCCGCCGACTCGCGGCGGCGACCACCGGGGTACCGGGCGCCGGATGTCCACAGCAGGCGTTCGCCCAGCGCAGCGGGAACCGGGTCTTCGCCGCCGCCCGCTGCTGGAGCAGCAGCCGCCCGTCCGGGTCGCGCAGAATCACGGAGAACGCGCGGTGCAACTGCCCCGGCGCCCGGTGCGCCTCCGCGACGCTGCACTGCCCGCGCGCCACCCCCGCCTCGTCGACCAGTTCGACGAGGTCCCGCTCGCGACCGCCGGTCGAGGCGGTGTCGACGCCACGCACACTCATGGCTGCCTGCCCTTGTTCGCGGCTGCGGGACTCCGCTTCGCTGCGTTCCTCGCGCTCACGGTTGCCCTCCCGTTACGCGCTGCGCGGCGAGCTTTCCGGAGATCAACACCATCGGTACACCCACTCCCGGCTGCGTACCCGATCCGACGAACACCACATTCGGTAACGAGGGGTGCAGGTTCGCGGGGCGGAACGGTCCGGTCTGCGACAGCGTGTGCGCGGCGGCGAACGGGGTACCGGCGGCCATGCCCTGCGCTGCCCACTCCGCCGGCGTCCACACGTGCGACACCTCGACGCCGTCCCGGAACCCGAGGTAGCCGCGCCGCTCAAGGGTGTCCAGCAGTTCGTCGCGGTACCGGTCGGCGAGCCCGCCCCGCCAGTCGAGGTCCGCGACCGCCAGGTTGGGCGCGGGGGCGAGCACGTAGTACACCTGCCGCCCCTCCGGCGCCAGCGCCGGGTCGGTCTTCGTCGGGACAGTGACCAGCAGCGACGGGTCGCTCATCAACCGACCCTCGCGGATCACCTCGTCGAAGGTCCGTTTCCAGGCGCGACCGAAGTGGACGTTGTGGTGCGCGGCTTTCGTGTACACCTGCCGCGAACCCACGTGCAGCACCACGCACGACGGCGAGTACCTCAGCCGGCGCGGCGCCCGACCCGTGGGCAGCAGGTCGCGGTACGCCACCGGCAGGTCCGGGTTGAGCACCACCACGTCCGCCGGGATCCGCTCGCCGGTGCTGGTGACCACCCCGGTCGCCCGTCCGCCGCGCACCTCGACCCGGCTGACCGTGGTCGCGTACCGAAGCGTCACGCCGTGCTTCTCGGCAGCTCCGGCGAGCGCCTTCGGTACCGCGTGCATCCCGCCGCGCGGGAAGTGCACCCCGGCGACCGAGTCGAGGTAGGCGATCACCGTGTACAGCGCCAGCGCGTCGTGCGGGGCGAGCCCGGCGTACATCGCCTGGAACGAGAAGATCCGCCGGGTACGCGGGTCGCGGAAGAACTCGTTGGTCCTGGTCGCGAGGCGGCGGAAGCCGCCGGCGAGGAGGAGCCGCAGCAGATTGGCGGTCAGAAGGTCGCGGGGCGTGTCGAGGTTGCGTTCGATGAAGTCGTGGCGCTCCAACTTCCACAGGTGCCGGGCGTACTCGACGAAACGCAGGTACCCGTCGGCTTCCCGGGGACCGCAGACCCGCGACACCTCGCCCGCCATCCTGGCGGTGTTCGTGATCACGTCGAGGGTGGAGCCGTCCGGATAGTGCGCCCGGTACGCCGGGTCCAGCGGGGTCAGGTCCAGCCAGTCCGCCAGCCGCTCGTCGACCGCCGCCAGCGTTTCCGCGATCAGGTCCGGCATGGTGAGCACGGTCGGACCGGTGTCGAACTCGTACCCGCCGTCGACGAGTCGCCCCGCCCGACCGCCCGGCAGCGGTTCCCGCTCCACCACGGTGACCTCCCGCCCCGTGGCGGCGAGTCGCAGCGCGCAGGCGAGCCCGCCGAGTCCGGCGCCGACGATGACGACCCGGTGCGTGGGTCCGGTGACGGTACGCACGCTCACCTCCCTCTGTGCGCCATCATGCCGTCCGAGCGGTCGCCGCGACTGCGAGTCCGAGCAGAGCGCGGTACGTCGGTTCGTCCAACCCGGCGTCGCCCAGCGCGCCGACCGCGCGCCGGACCCGCTCGTCGATCATGTGTTCGACCTGCTGGTACGCCCCGGTCGCCAGGATCAGGTCCGCCAGGTCGTCGATCTGCTCGCTCGTCAGCGTCGCGCTGCCCAGCCGGTCGTCGAGCACCAAGCGCTGCCGCGCGGTCGCCCGTCGCCGAGCCAGCATGATCAGTACCGTCGGTTTGCCCCGGCGCAGGTCCTCACCGCGTCGCTTGCCGGTGACCGTCGGGTCCCCGTACACGTCGAGCAGGTCGTCGCGCAACTGGAACGCCTCGCCGACCGCGACGCCGTACCGGCGGTACGCCTCGGTGAGTCGCGAGGCGGCGCCGTCCGCCAGGGCGGCACCGAACTGCAACGGTCGCCATACGGTGTAGCTCGCCGATTTGTACCTGGCGACGGTCAGCGAGCGGTCGACCGACCAGGTGCCGGGCGCTGCCTCGCCCAGCACGTCGAGGTACTGCCCGGCGACCGCGTCCACCCGCATCGCGTCGTACACCCGACGCGCGTCGGCGAGGCGGGCGGGCGCGACACGGCTGCTGCCCATCAGCCGGTCCGCCCAGACCAGACACAGGTCGCCGGCGAGGACCGCGGTGGATGTACCGAACCGGTCCGCGTCGCCCCGCCAACCGTGGACGATGTGGTTGGACGTGTACCGCAGGTGCGCGGCGGGCAGTCCGCGACGCGTCGTCGCGGCGTCCATCAGGTCGTCGTGGATCAGGGCGAAGGTATGCATCAGTTCCAGCGCCGCGAACGCCGGCAGCAGTGGTTCCACCGGCGCGTCGGCACCGGTCGCGCCGCGCCAGCCCCAGTACGCGAAGGTGGGGCGCAGCCGCTTGCCGCGCGCCAGGGCGAGATCGCGGGCGACCGCGGCGAACGGTTCGAGCGCCGGGTCGACGGCGCCGAGCGCGAGCAGTTCGGTGGTGAGGAAGTCGGTCAGAGTGCGGTCGATGTGCGGGATCAGCTCGTGGTCCTGCGCGACGTACAGGGTGTCGTTGGCCACCCGACGAGCGTAGCCTAGGCGCCACAAGTTGCGTCGTTTAGTGAGTCGATTAGTCGCGGGGGAGCCCGACATGGACGACAGCCTCGACCAGGCGTACCAACGCTGCCGCGACCTGCACCGGCGGCACGGTCGCAGCTACTACCTGGCGACCATGCTGCTGCCGACGTGGAAGCGGCGGCATGTGCACGCGCTGTACGGCTTCACCCGGTACGCCGACGAGATCGTCGACTCGTTCGACGAGGCGACCCCCGCCGAGCGCGCCGCGCGACTGGCGGCATGGGGCGACCGGTTCCTCGCCGGGCTGCGCGGCGAACCCGTGGACGACCCGCTGCTGCCCGCGGTCCTGCACACCATCGAGGTGTTCCAGCTCGACCGCCGCGACTTCGACAAGTTCCTGCGCAGCATGGCGATGGACCTGCGGGTCACCAGCTACCGGACGTACCACGACCTGCTGGAGTACATGGAAGGGTCGGCGGCGGTCATCGGCACGATGATGCTGCCCATCCTCGCCCCGGCAGACCCGGCGGCGGCGCGCGAGCCCGCCCGCCAACTGGGACTCGCGTTCCAGCTGACCAACTTCATCCGCGACGTCCGGGAAGACCTCGACCGGGGGCGGATCTACCTGCCGCTGGACGACCTGGCACGGTTCGCGGTCACGCCGGACGCGCTGCGCGCCGCCGCGCGTACCCGTCGGGCAACCCCCGCCATCAAAAACCTGATCCGGTTCGAGATCGACCGGGCGCGCGCCCACTACCGCGCCGCCGCCCCCGGCGTGGCGATGCTGCCGGCGAGCTCGCAGGCGTGCATCCGCACCGCGTACCGGCTGTACGGGGGCATCCTCGACGAAATCGTCGCGCGCGACTACGACGTGCTGACCGCGCGGGCGACCGTACCCAACCGGCGTCGCCTCGTCACCGCCGCCCGATGCCTGGTCACCCCGCCCGGCACCCGGGTCGCCGTACCAGCCGCGACCCGACCGGCTCCAGCGCCCGAGTCGACGCCGTGACCGGCACCGGCACCAGCGTCGTGCTGTTCACCCGCGACCTGCGGGTCCACGACAACCCGGCGCTCGCCGCCGCGTGCTCGTCAGCCGGGCAGGTGGTACCCCTGTTCGTGGTCGACCCGTCGGTACCGGGCACCCCGAACCGTCGCCGGTTCCTCGCCGAAAGCCTCGCCGACCTGCGCGAGGCGCTCCGCGCCCGCGGAGGTGACCTGGTCGTCCGGTACGGCGACCCAATCGCCGAAACGATCCGGGTGGCTCGTGCGACCGGCGCCGACGAGGTAACCGTCGCCGCCGACGCCAGCCGGTACGCGACCCGTCGAGCGCGCCGCCTCGCCGAGGCGTGCGCCACGCACCGCCTCGCCTACCGCGAGTTCCCCGGCGTGACCGTGGTACCGCCCGGCGCGTTGCGCCCGTCCGGCGGCGGCGACCACTACCGGATCTTCACGCCGTACTGGCGGGCATGGCAGGCAGCCCCGCGACGCGCGATCCTCGCCCCGCCGACTCGGGTGACGTTGCCCGCGCCGTGGGCGCCGGACGCGGGCGGGTCGCTGCCGGACCCCGGCGAGGGCGGATCACCCGAGGCGGCGCGCGGCGGGGAACGGGCGGGTCGCGACCGGCTCGCCCGCTGGGCGCGACGCGTCGACGGGTACGCCGACCGGCACGACGACCTGCCCGGCGACGCAACCTCCCGACTCAGCCCGTACCTGCACTTCGGCTGCGTCTCGCCGGCAGAGGTGGCGGCACGCGCGGCAGGCGACACAGCAGGCGACACGCCGGGCGACACCGCTGGCGACTCGGCGCGCGACTCGGCGGGCAGCGACCAGTTCGTCCGGCAGCTCTGCTGGCGCGACTTCTACACCCAACTGCTCGCCGGCTTTCCCGACCTGCCCAGTCACGCGTACCGCCGTGCCGGCGAGGCGTGGCGCGACGACCCCGAGGCACTCGAAGCGTGGCGGGACGGGCAGACCGGGGTACCGATCGTCGACGCCGGGATGCGACAACTCGCTCGCGAAGGCTGGATGCACAACCGGGCGCGACTGATCACGGCGGGGTACCTGACCAGGATGCTGCGCCTGGACTGGCGCGCCGGCGCCCACGTGTTCGCCGAGTTCCTGCTCGACGCCGACGTCGCGAACAACAACGGCAACTGGCAGTGGGTGGCCGGCACCGGCACCGACCCGCGACCCAACCGCGGGTTCAACCCGATCCGGCAGGCGCGGCGCTTCGACCCCGACGGCGACTACGTGCGCCGGTACGTGCCCGAGCTGGAATCCGTGCCCGGCCCAGCGGTACACGAGCCGTGGCGACACGCCGGGCGTGACGCGCGGTACCCGCCGCCAATCGCTGCACCGAGCTTCGCTTTCCGGTCCATCGGGACAGCGCCGGTGTACCGTGGACCGGTCAGTTGACGTCCGGCCCGCGGGCCGATGAGATGGCCGAGCAGGCGAGCGGCCAGAGGTGCGACTGTGGATCTGTCGGTCACCACGCACGGCGCCCCGGGCGCGACGGTGGAGATCCGTGTACACGGCGAAATCGACCTGGAAAACGCGCACGAGCTACGCGAGGCGATCAACGGCGTGCTGCTCGGCATGCAACCGACCGCCATCAAGGTCAACCTTCGGAACGTCGCGTTCATCGACTCGACCGCGATCAGCGCGCTGGTGTTCTGCTACAACAGCGCGGCGGTCAGCGGAGTACCGCTGATCGTGGTCGAGCCCAGCCGCGTCGTACACCGTCAACTGTGGGTTTCCGGGCTGCTCGGACTGTTCGGCTCGCCCGAACCGGCCAGCGACGACGACCCGCGCGCCGCGGCGGAGGCCATGGGCTGACGAGCCGGCGTCGCCTGCCGACGCCGCCCCGCGAACCATGCGGCTATCACCAGCAGTACCGCGATCGCCGCCACGACCAGCCCCACCTTGTGCAGTCCGGCGCTGGTCAGGTGCTTTTCGAAGACGATACCCAGGGTCGCGGTGGACAGGATCGCGCCCACGTACCGACCGGTCTGGAACAGCCCGGCGGCGGTACCGGTCTGCTCGGCGGGTGCGGAACTGTACAGCAGCGCCTGCAGACCCATGTTGTTGAAGCCGTTAGGCAGCCCCAGCACGGTCGCGACACCGACGATGCCCGCGACCGGGGTAGCGTCGCCGACCAGCAGCAGCGCCAGACCGCCCACGAGCAGCCCCAACGAGCCGATCACCAGCGGCAGCCGCGGTCCGAGCCGACCCGCCAGCCGCGCGGCGACCGGAGTGACCGCCACACCGAGCGCCGCGACCGGGAGCATCAGCAGCCCCGACGTCTGCGCCGAGTACCCGCGCACCTGCTCCAGCCACAGCGGCAACCCGTAGAACACCGAGTAGAACGCCGCCTGCGTGGCGATCTGCTGACCGAGCACCCCGACCAGCGGACCGTTGCCGGCGAGCGCGCGCACGTCCAGGAACGGCGTGGCGGCACGCAGCTCACGCCAGATCAGCGCGCCGGTCGCGACCGGTACCAGCGCGAGCAGCAACCACGTCGGCTGGGCGCCGACCGACAGCAGGAAACCCAGCAGGCACACCACCGTCGCGCTGAACAGCAGCAGACCGGGTACGTCCAGTTCGGCGGCGAGCCGACGCGCGGCGGAACCCGTCTGTTCGCCGGTCTGTTCGCCGGCGGGCGCGCCTGAGCGCGCGCCGGTTGCGACCGACCGTTCGCCGGGCGACACCCCGCCCGCCGCCGACGCGGTGACCCGGTCGGAGGGCAGCCAGCGCAGCGCGACGACGATCCCGAGCACAGTCACCGGTACGTTGACCGCGAAAATCCCCTGCCAGCCCGCCCACGAGACGAGGAAGCCGCCGAGCACCGGTCCGAACGCGGCGCTCGCCGAGTTGGCGACTGAAATCGCCCCCAACGTCGCCACCGGCGGTCGTGAGCCGCCCATTAGCCGCCTGATCAGCGCCAACCCGGCAGGGAAGGCAGCCGACGTACCCACCGCCTGGACCACCCGCGCCGCGACCACCCAGCCGAAGCCCGGCGCGAACAGCACCGCCACCCCGGTCGCGCAGACGATCGCGAGCCCCACCAGGTACACCCGCCTCGGCCCGTACCGGTCGGCGAGCCGACCCATCAGCGGCTGCGCAACCGACGCCGCCAGGTAGAACCCGGAAATCAGCCAACTCGACGCCGCCACCCCGACACGGAACTCGTGCTGCAGATCCAGCAGCGCGACCGCGATCATCGAGGAGTTCAGCGGGTTGAGCAGCGTACCCAGCGCGATCGAGGCTGCGACCCGGCGCGGGACGGTGTTCATGGTCCGCGACGCTACCCCTGGTCGGCGCGGCTCGACGCGGCCGGCGGCGCGCGGCGGGTGAAGGTCACAGCGCGTGTACGCGGTCAGCCGACCGCGCTCACCTCGTCCCAACTGGACATGTCGAGCAGCACCACGGCAGCCGGGAAGATGCCGTGCTCCTCCTTGTCGATATGCCGGTACAGCCGTTCCACCACGGCGAGCAGAATCGGCGCGTCGATGCCGTCCCTGCCCGCGGTCTGCAGCACCTCGTCGATCGCGTCATGCTCGTCGTACAGTTCGTCGACCGTCTCCGCCATGTCCGGCTCGTGGCGCAGCCCAGCGAACAGGCTCCGCTCCTCGTACCTCGTGTGCGGCTCCAGCAGATCGGTCAGTTCAGCGAGCAGCGGGCGCGCCGCGTCGAGATCACCGTCGCGAAGCGACCGCGCCAGAGAGCCCGCCACCTCCTGGATCGCGAGGTGTTCCGCGGTCAGCTTGGCGATCACCGGGAACTCGCGGCACCCGCAGTAGTTGCACATGCTGTTACCTCCGCCGTCCAGCCTCGCGCCGCGGTACGTCCGTCGTGCAGGGACCTTCGACCCGTGTGCGGTGAGAGCCCCGACACAGAGTTGTTGGCGCCGGCTGTTCGCCGGCGCGGGCGTCTGGGCCTTTGAGACGCTGTCTTCCCTCCTCGCTGCGCTCGTCAGTCCAGACAGCGCCGGGTCGGGCGCCGTGGATCTCGGTGGGGACGGGACTTTCGGCCCTGCGGCGGCCTATTGACGACGGGCATGATCAGGGCGACCTGATCGCCCTCGTCCAGTTGCTCCAATCGGGAAGACTGCCCAGGATGGGCGAAACAGTCGGTACGACGGGAGTGGGTGTGGTGGCGAACAGCGAGATGGCTGACGGGGCGGGGCGCGCGCTGCTGGCGGTGGGCGGCTTGGTGCGCCGCGCGGAGGTGTCACCGGACGGACGCGCGTTGTACCAGGTGGGCGGGCGCGACGCCGACGGCTTCTACCGCGACCGGTGGTCGTACGACAAAGTGGTCCGGTCCACGCACGGCGTGAACTGCACCGGATCGTGCTCGTGGAAGGTGTACGTCAAGGACGGCATCATCACCTGGGAGTCGCAGCAGACCGACTACCCGACGGTCGGTCCGGACCGCCCGGAGTACGAGCCGCGCGGCTGCCCCCGGGGCGCGGCGTTCTCCTGGTACACGTACTCCCCGACGCGGGTGCGCTACCCGTACGCGCGTGGCGTGCTCGTCGAGATGTACCGGGAGGCGAAGGCGCGGCTGGGCGACCCGGTCGCCGCGTGGGCGGACATCCAGGGCGACCCGGAGCGCCGTCGCCGGTACCAGCGGGCTCGCGGCAAGGGCGGGCTGATCCGGGTGTCCTGGGACGAGGCGCTGGAGATGGTCGCCGCCGCGCACGTGCACGCGATCAAGGAGTACGGCCCGGACCGGGTCGCCGGGTTCTCGCCGATCCCGGCGATGTCGATGGTGTCGCACGCCGTCGGCGCGCGGTTCATCTCGCTGATCGGCGGCGCGATGCTGTCGTTCTACGACTGGTACGCCGACCTGCCGGTCGCCTCGCCGCAGATGTTCGGCGACCAGACCGACGTACCCGAGTCAGCCGACTGGTGGGACGCGTCGTACCTGGTGATGTGGGGTTCCAACATCCCGGTGACGCGTACCCCGGACGCGCATTGGATGGCGGAGGCGCGCTACCGAGGTCAGAAGGTCGTCGTGGTCAGCCCGGACTACGCGGACAACGTGAAGTTCGCCGACGAGTGGCTGCCCGCCCAGCCCGGTACCGACGGCGCGCTGGCGATGGCGATGGGGCACGTGATCCTGCGCGAGTTCTTCGTCGACCGGGACACCCCGCGCTTCCTCGACTACGTGCGCCGGTACACGGACCTGCCGTTCCTGGTCACGTTGGAGCCGGGACCGGACGGCGCGACGCGGCCCGGCAAGTTCCTCACCGCCGCCGAACTCGGCGAATCCGGCAAGGAGGCGGCGTTCAAGACCGTTGTGTGGGACGCCGCGACCGATCGACCTGCGGTGCCGAACGGCTCGCTGGGTTTCCGGTACGCCGAGTCCGGCGCCGGACGGTGGAATCTCGACCTGGGCGACGTCGAACCGACCCTGACGTTCGCCGGCGGCGAGCCGGTCGAGGTGCTGCTGCCGAGGTTCGACACGGCGACGCCGGAGCCGCTGCGGCGGGGCGTGCCGGCGCGGCGCGTCGGCGACCGGCTCGTCACCACGGTGTACGACCTGCTGCTCGCCCAGTACGGGGTGGGTCGCGACGGGCTGCCGGGGCAGTGGCCGACCGGGTACGACGACGCGAGCCAGCCGTACACCCCGGCGTGGCAGGAGCCGATCACCGGGGTACCGGCTGCGGCATGTGCCCGGATCGCCCGCGAGTTCGCCGACAACGCCGAGCGCAGCGGCGGGCGGTCGATGATCGTGATGGGTGCCGGTACGAACCACTGGTTCCACTCGGACGCGATCTACCGCGCCATGCTCGCCTTGACCACACTCACCGGTTGCCAGGGCGTGAACGGCGGCGGCTGGGCGCACTACGTCGGGCAGGAGAAGTGCCGACCGTTGACCGGGTGGTCGCACCTGGCGTTCGGGCTGGACTGGTCGCGACCGCCCCGGCAGATGATCGGCACCGCGTACTGGTACCTGCACACCGACCAGTGGCGCTACGACCAGTACACGGCGGACGCCCTCGCCTCGCCTGTCGGTACCGGCATCTTCGCCGGCCGCCACACCGCGGACCTGATCGCCGAGGCGACCCGGCGCGGCTGGATGCCGAGCGCACCGACGTTCGACCGCAACCCGTTGGACGTCGCCGACGAGGCGCTCGCGTCCGATCCGGACAACCCGACCGGCGTGGTCGCCGAAGCGGTGCGTACCGGTCGGCTCGGCTTCGCCGGCGAGGACCCGGACGCGCCGCAGAACTGGCCGCGCGTGCTCACCGTGTGGCGCGCCAACCTGCTCGGTTCGTCCGCGAAGGGCAACGAGTACTTCCTGCGCCACCTTCTCGGCACCGACGCCTCCCTGCGCGCCCAGGAAGCCCCACCCGACAAACGCCCCACAACCGTCCGCTGGAGAGAGAGCCCGGCGTCCGGGCCGGCGTCGTCTGGACCGGCACCCGAGCCGGCGCTGTCTGGACTGACGAGCGCGGCGAGGAAGGAAGACAGTGCCTCTGAGGCTCGGGTGCCCGCGCCGGCTTCGCCGGCGCCAGAAAGCAGCGGCCCGCAGGGCAAGCTCGACCTGCTGCTCACCCTCGACTTCCGGATGACGTCGACCACGCTGTTCTCCGATGTGGTGCTGCCGGCTGCGACCTGGTACGAGAAGCACGATCTGTCCAGTACGGACATGCATCCCTTCGTGCACGCGTTCAACCCGGCGATCGCCCCGCCGTGGCAGACACGTACCGACTTCGACGCCTTCCACGGCATCGCCCGCGTCTTCTCGACGATGGCGGCGACGCATCTCGGGGTGCGGCACGACGTGGTCGCGGTACCGCTGACCCATGACACGCCGGACGAGTTGGCGAGTCCGTACGGCGTACCCACGGACACCATGCCGAAGTTGGTCATCGTCGAGCGGGACTACGGCGCGGTCGCGGAGAAGATGGCGGCGCTGGGTCCGCTGCTGGATCGCCTCGGTACCACCACGAAAGGCGTGACGGTGGACGTCAACCCGGAGGTGGACCTGTTGCGGCACGTCAACGGCGTGGTCCGGGGCGGCGTCGCGGACGGTCGCCCGGCGCTGAGCCGGGACACCCATGCGTGCGAGGCGATCCTGGCGCTGTCCGGTACCACGAACGGGCGGGTCGCGGTCGCCGGGTTCGAGGCGCTGGAACGGCGTACCGGCACCCGGCTGACCGACCTCGCCGCCGAG
The DNA here is from genome assembly GCA_036378155.1 of Micromonosporaceae bacterium. Taxonomy (GTDB): domain Bacteria; phylum Actinomycetota; class Actinomycetes; order Mycobacteriales; family Micromonosporaceae; genus DASUXA01. The sequence goes on from DASUXA010000044.1 coordinate 13,934, forward strand.
CACGAGGGGAAACTGGTCCGGTTCGCGGACACGCAGGCGCGACCGGTACCGGTCATCACCAGTCCGGAGTGGTCGGGCAGTGAGCACGGCGGTCGGCGGTATTCCCCGTTCACGGTGAACACGGAGCGGCTGAAGCCGTGGCACACGTTGACCGGTCGGCAGCATTTCTTCCTGGACCACGACTGGATGCACGAGGTGGGCGAGGCGCTGCCGGTGTACCGGCCGCCGCTGGACATGCACAAGCTGTTCGGTGAGCCGCGGCTGGGTCCGCACGGCGAACTGGAAATGACGGTTCGCTACCTGACGCCGCATTCGAAGTGGTCGATCCACTCGGAGTACCAGGACAACCTGCTGATGCTGACGTTGTCGCGGGGCGGCCCGACGATCTGGATGAGCGAGGCGGACGCGAAGCGGATCGGGGTGCGCGACAACGACTGGATCGAGGCGGTCAACCGGAACGGTGTGGTGGTGGCACGCGCGGTGGTCAGTCACAAGATGCCGGAGGGCACGGTGTACATGTACCACGCCCAGGAGCGGGTGGTGGACGTGCCGAAGGCGGAGGCGAGCGGGCGGCGCGGCGGTATCCACAACTCGCTGACCCGGCTGATGATCAAGCCGAGCCATCTGATCGGCGGGTACGCCCAACTGTCCTTCGCCTTCAACTATCTGGGTCCGACCGGGAACCAGCGTGACGAGGTGACCGTGATCCGCCGACGCTCCCAGGAGGTCGAGTACTGATGCCGTCGAGCGACTGCCGAGGAGCGAGCCGATGAGGGTCATGGCGCAGATGGCGATGGTGATGAACCTCGACAAGTGCATCGGCTGCCACACCTGCTCGGTGACCTGCAAGCAGGCGTGGACGAACCGGTCCGGGGTGGAGTACGTCTGGTTCAACAACGTCGAGACCCGCCCCGGTCAGGGGTACCCCCGCACCTACCAGGACCAGGAGAAGTGGCAGGGCGGCTGGGTGCGCACCAAGCGCGGGCGGCTCAAGCCGCGCGCCGGTGGGCGGGTGAAGAAGCTGTTCACCATCTTCGCCAATCCGAAGTTGCCCTCCATTCAGGACTACTACGAGCCCTGGACGTACGACTACGAGCACCTGCTCACCGCGCCCGCAAGCGACCAGACCCCGGTGGCGCGCCCGAAGTCGCTGATCACCGGCGAGGACACCAAGATCTCGTGGAGCGCGAACTGGGACGACTCGCTTGCCGGCGGTCCGGAACTCGCGCTGGGCGACCCGGTTCTGGCGCGGGTGTCGGAGCAGGTGCGGTTGGAGTACGAGAAGGCGTTCATGTTCTTCCTGCCGCGCATCTGCGAGCACTGCCTCAACCCGTCCTGCGCGGCGTCCTGCCCTTCGGGTGCGATCTACAAGCGCAGCGAGGACGGCATCGTGCTGGTCGACCAGGACCGCTGCCGGGGTTGGCGGATGTGTGTGACCGGCTGCCCGTACAAGAAGGTGTACTTCAACCACCGCACCGGCAAGGCGGAGAAGTGCACGTTCTGCTTTCCGCGCATCGAGATCGGCATTCCGACGGTGTGTTCGGAGACGTGTGTCGGGCGGCTTCGGTACATCGGGCTGATGCTGTACGACGCGGACGCGGTGGCTCGCGCCGCGGCGACAAAGGACGAGCAGGACCTGTACCGGGCGCAACTCGGAGTGTTCCTGGACCCGAACGACCCGGCGGTCGCCGAGGCGGCGCGTGCCTCGGGCATTCCGGAGGACTGGATCGACGCGGCGCGACGCTCCCCGGTCTGGGACCTGATCATGAGGTACCAGGTGGCGCTGCCGCTGCACCCGGAGTACCGGACGATGCCGATGGTCTGGTACATCCCGCCGCTGTCGCCCGTCGTCGACGTGCTGAAGGAGACCGGGCACGACGGCGAGGACATGGGCAACCTGTTCGGCGCGGTCGAGGCGTTGCGCATCCCGGTGGAGTACCTCGCCGGACTGTTCACCGCGGGCGACCCGGAGCCGGTGACCGCCGTGCTGCGCCGGCTCGCCGCGATGCGCTCGTACCAGCGGCGGATCAACCTCGGCGAGCCGAAGGACGAGTCGATCGCGGAGGCGGTCGGGCTCACCGGAGCGCAGATCGAGGACATGTACCGGCTGCTGGCGATCGCCAAGTACGAGGAGCGGTACGTGATCCCGGCGGCGCACGCGGAAACCGCCGCCGGTCTGGAGGAACTGGCGACCGGGTGCAGCCTGGACTACGACGGCGGACCGGGCATGGGCGGTGCGGGACCGTTCGGCAGCGGACCGTTCGGCGAGACGTCGGGTCGACCGGTACCGGTCGCGGTCGAGAACTTCCACGCGTTGGCGAGCCGGCAGCGCAGCGACGCGTTCGCCGACCCGTCCGACCCGACGAAGGCGCGGATCAACCTGCTGAACTGGGACGGCAAGGGTCGCCCGGACGGGTTGTTCCCGCCCAGGAAGGACCAGCCCGAGGAGGGTCGGTCATGAGCGCGCCCGACCCTCGCGCGGTCGCCGCCCGCGCCGCGTCGCTGCTGCTGCGCTACCCGGACCCCGAGGTGCTGGCGGTACTGCCCACGCTGCGTGCCGCGCTCGCCGAGTTGCCGCCGCCGGTGGCGGTACCGCTGGGCGAGGTCGCCGAGCACCGGGCGACCGGGCAGCCGACCGCGCTGGCTGCCGAGTACGTCCAGCTGTTCGACTTCCGGCGGCGGTGCTGCCTGCACCTGACGTACTACACCTGCGGCGACACCCGGCGGCGCGGCGCCGCCCTGGTCGCGTTCGCCGAGGCGTACCAGCGTGCCGGGCTGCGCGTCGCCGACGGTGAACTGCCCGACTTCCTGCCCGCGGTCCTCGATGTGGCTGCCTTCGACCCGATCGGCTGGCTGTTGCTGCGCGACCACCGGGTCGGGCTGGACCTGCTCGCGCAGGCGCTCGCCACCGAGAAGTCGGTGTACCGGCAGGCGGTGGAGGCGGTACGCGGACTGCTGCCCGCGCCTGGACCGGGCGACCTCGCCGCCGCGCTGCACCTGGCGCGCTCCGGTCCGCCCCGCGAACAGGTCGGGCTGGACGGGTTCGCGCCGACCCCGACGAGCGGAGGACGCCGGTGAACACGCTGCTCTGGGTGATCGTGCCGTACCTGTCCATCGCGATCTTCGTGCTCGGGTTGATCTGGCGGTACCGGTACGACAAGTTCGGCTGGACCACCCGTTCCTCACAGTTGTACGAGAGCGCGGTGCTGCGCTGGGGCAGCCCGCTGTTCCACTTCGGAGTGCTCGCGGTGCTGGTCGGGCACGTCGGCGGGCTGGTGGTACCGAAGTCGTGGACCGAGGCGGTCGGCGTGACCGAGCACACGTACCACCTGATGGCGGTGTTCATCGGTACCGTCGCGGGGCTGTGCACGCTGATCGGCATGGCGATCCTGATCGCCCGCCGCCGGCTGGTCGGTCCGGTGTTCACCGCGACCACGCGCAACGACAAGGCGATGTACGTGGTGCTCGCCTCGGTCATCGTGCTCGGGCTGCTGGCGACCGTGAAAGCGAACATGCTCGGCGGCGGGTACGACTACCGGGAGACGGTTTCGCCCTGGTTCCGGTCGCTGTTCTACCTGCGTCCCGACCCCGACGTGATGGCGGCGGTACCGGCGCCGTTCCAGGTGCACGTGCTGGCGGCGTTCGCGCTGTTCGCGTTCTGGCCGTTCAGCCGGCTGGTACACGCGTTCAGCGCGCCGGTCGGCTACCTGACCCGCCCGTATGTGGTGTACCGCAGCCGGGAGACGACGTCGCGGGCGGGTCTGCGCGCCCCGCGTCGCGGCTGGGACAGCCCGCCCCGGCTGCCCAGCGCCCCGGCGGGGCGTCGGCACCGGTAGTCTGCGCGTCGATGAGCATCTGGGTTTGGGTCCTGTTCATCCACATCCTCGGCGCCGCGCTGTGGGTCGGCGGGCAACTCGCGTTGTCGCTGATCGTGCTGCCCACGGCGCGCCGGCTGCTGACCGAGGAGGACCGGCTGCGGGTGCTCACCCCGGTGGGCAAGAGGTTCGGCATCCTGACGCTCGCGGCGATGCTGCCGGTACAGGTCGCGACCGGGGTTGCGCTCGCCGTGCACAACGGCGTCACCTGGCGTTCACTCGTCGAACCGGGGTACGGGCTGACGCTGACCGTCAAGTTGGCGCTGGTCGTGGTCGTGATGGCGGCAGCCGGGGTACACGGTCTGCTGTCGGTGCGGCAGCACCCGGTCGCGGCGCGCGTGGTGGCGATGTTCGGACTGGTGTGCTCGGTCGCGATCCTGCTGTTCGCGGCGGCCCTGGGCACCGGCTGGTCGTGACGCGGCGGGGCGGTGGTCGGGGCGCACGCCCGGACCACCGCCCCGCATGACGTCCGTTCGGTCAGGACACGATCGCGTGCGAGATGCGGCAGTCCCCGGTGTCGTTGGCCCAGGTGCCCTGCATCGCGAACGAGCCGGTCGCGAACGCGACGTTCTGCGAGCCGCCGGTACCTCCGGTGCCGTTCCACGAGCACTTGTCGGCGTTCTCGGAGCCGCGGCTGTCGGTCCAGCCGCCTGCCGGGTTCTGGTCGGTGATGGTTTCGGCGTACTCGTGACCCATCACGATCGTGACGCCGTCCAGCGTGCCGGCGGAACCGGAGTTGACGTAGTTCTGTCCGCAGCTCGTCCCCATGTCGGTGACGTACGGCGCGTTGGTGAACGCGATGTCGCCGTAGGACGACGGCGAGCCCACGTACGGGTCGCCGTTGTAGTCGTGCCAGGCGCAGAAGTTGCCGGACGAGGTGTTGAAGCCGTCCGGGTGGGTGCCCGTCGGCGACACGACGACGTACTGCGCGTTGCGATTCAACGTGGCGGTCGTGTTGCCGAAGTGCCCGGCGGCCTTGACCGCCTCGTCGCCGATCTGACGGGCGGTGGCGTTGCTCGGCGCGGTGACCGAGGTGTCCACCCAGACACCGGCGAGCACCGTGCTGGACGGGTACGCCACGTGCGGGTTGGACGAGCCGCAGGTCTGCGAACCGGCGGCGATGCCCTCGCAGTACTGCGTCATCACGCCCGACCACAGTTCGCCGTTGGTGCCCAGACCCCGGTACATCGCCTGGAGCCGGGGAGCCATGCCCTTCGGGTCGCCGGACAGCACGGTGTACCCGTTCGCGTCGGTGCTGGCGCTGCCCCACTGCGAACCCCAGAAGATCACGTAGACCTTCGGCGACCCGGTGGTGACGCCGATGCCGTCGACACCGCCGCCGTAGCTGAGGTTGTTGCGGTTGGGTCGGGCCGCCGCGCCGGCGTGAGCCTCCTTGGTGAGGTACTTGTGCCCGCCGAACGGGTGGGTCGGTCCGGCGAATTCGCTGCCGTGGGCGGCGCTCGCGGGGCCCGCGAACGCCATCGCGGCGACGACGGCGGCGCCGGCGAGGATCCCACCGGCGCGGAGCGCTTGCTGGGAGGTACGGAACATCGCGTTCCTTTCGGGAGGGTGTGGGTGCTGCGGTACCAGACCGGCGCGGCGTCCAGGGGATGACGCCCGGGTCACATTCAGTGACGTCGATACCGGTCTGATCCGCCGACGGTACGGCGATCACGGACAGCGGCACCAGGGATGTCCGTACGCGAACGGGTCGTGGCGCGCACAACGAGGGTCGATACCGACCCGATAGGGCGGTGGGGGGCGCGCCGCCACGGGCGCGTGGCGGGAATCTCCGTATCCATCGCCGCAACCGTGTCGCAGCGGCGGGACTTTCGGCCCGGGGCGTCCGGTGCCATCGCCGCTGCCCGGCGGAGATACCCGCGCATACCGTCGCACACGTTGGGCACTGTGATCCCCCGGCGACAGTGAGGCGGACAGATGACGACGACGACGCGGCCCGGCAGGTCGACCACGACGCCCGGCGCTGCCGCCGCACCGGGCACGCGCGCCACCCTCAACCTCGTACTGGCGACCCTCGGCTTCACCATCAACTTCTGGGCGTGGGCACTGCTCGGTCCGCTCGGTCCCGGCATCAAGGAGCGGCTCGGGCTCAGCTTCACCGAACAGTCGCTGCTGGTCGCGGTACCGGTCGTGGTCGGCTCGGTGGGTCGCGTCCCGGTCGGCGCGCTCACCGACCGGTTCGGTGCCCGCGTGATGTTTCCCCTGATCAGCCTCGTCACCGTGATCCCGGTGCTGACGCTGTCGGTGGTCACCGGGTACGGGGCGCTGATCGCAACCGGGTTCTTCCTCGGCATCGCCGGTACCTCGTTCGCCGTCGGCGTGCCCCTGGTGTCCGGCTGGTATCCGCCGGTACGACGCGGGTTCGCGCTCGGGGTGTTCGGCATCGGCATGGGCGGTACCGCGATCGCCAACTTCACCACGGTCTGGCTGTCCAACCGGTACGGGTCGAAGACCCCGTTCCTGCTGGTCGCCGCGCTGCTCGTCGGGTACGCCCTGGTCGCCGCGCTGCTGGTGCGGGACGCGCCCGGTCGCGGCGCCGGCGGGTCGGTCTGGCGGCGTACCGGTGACGTGCTCAAGCTTCCTGTCACCTGGCAGATGTCGCTGCTGTACGCGGTCGGGTTCGGCGGGTTCGTCGCGTTCAGCGTGTACCTGCCGGCGTACCTGCGCACCGCGTACCACCTGAGCCCCGGCAACGCGGCGCTGCGTACCGCCGGGTTCGTGCTGCTCGCGGTCGCCGCGCGCCCGGTCGGCGGCTGGCTGTCGGACCGCGTCCACCCGGTACCGGTCCTGGTCGTCTCGTTCACCGGGGTCGCGCTGCTGGCGATCGTCCAGGCGTTCCAGCCGACGCTGATCCCGACCGGAACGATCGCCTTCCTCGGCATGGCGACGTTCCTCGGCGCGGCGAGCGGCGCGGTGTTCGCGCTGGTCGGCAAGGTGGCGCCGGAAGACAAGGTGGGCGCGGTCACCGGGGTGGTGGGCGCCGCCGGCGGGCTGGGCGGGTTCGTTCCGCCGCTGGTCATGGGCGCGGTGTACGGCGAGGAGGCGTCGTACGCGATCGGGCTGATGCTGCTGTCCGACGTGGCGCTCGCCGCGGCGGTGTACACCGGGATCAAGATGAGCCGGCTCGCCCGATCGGCGGCCGCCGGATCGTGATGCTGCTCAACCCCGTGGTCGAGCCGGGACAGGACCCGTGGATCGTGCACCACGACGGCGCGTACCACCTGGTGCAGAGCACCCCCGACGCGCGGGCCCTGACCATTCGGCGCTCGGCGACGCTCGCGGGGCTCGGCGCCGCCGACGCGGTGGTGATCTGGCGCGGGTACGGCGACCGGTGCTGCGAACTGTGGGCGCCGGAGCTGTTCCGGTTCGGCGACCGGTGGTACATCTACGTCGCCGCCGACGACGGGGACAACCACAACCACCGGATGTACGTGCTGGGCAGCCGGGGCGACGACCCGTTCGGTCCGTACACCGACCTGGGGCGCATCGCTGCCGTGACCGACCGCTGGGCGATCGACGGGACCGTGTTGCGCTGGCCGGACGGCAGGCTGTACTTCGTCTGGTCGGGTTGGGCGGGTCGGCGCAACGTGGCGCAGAACCTGTACATCGCGCCGATGGCGGACCCGGTCACGATCGTCGGCGACCGGTCGCTGATCTGCGAGCCGACGCTGCCCTGGGAGCGGCACGGCGGCCCACCGTACGTCGTCGAAGGTCCCGCCGCGCTGACCCGTGGCGACCGGATCTTCCTGACCTACTCCGCCAGCGGTAGCTGGACGGACCGGTACTGCCTGGGCATGCTGGCTACCGACGTCGGCCGCGACCCGACCCGTCAGGCGAGTTGGCGCAAGTCCGCGCGTCCGGTGTTCGCGGGTATCGCCACCGCGTACGGTCCCGGTCACAACTCGTTCTTCACCTCGCCGGACGGCAGCGAGTTGTGGCTGGCGTACCACGCGAACCGGCGCGCCGGCGCCGGCTGGGGCGGGCGCAGCGTCCGCGCCCAACCGGTGCGGTGGGGCGCGGACGGTACGCCGTGGTTCGGTAAGCCGGCCCCGGTCGGTGCGCCGCTGGTCCCGCCGTCCGGCGAGTATCACCCGCCCGGTGACGGCGGGCCGTCGCCCGACGGGCACCGCGCCCGGTAGCGACGGCGTCATGCGTCGTACCCGGCGCTACAGATCCAGGACCAGCGCCGACAGGAGCACGACGAGCATGCCGAACAGACCGAGCAGGACGATGCCGGCGCTGGTCAGCGCCCGCCGTACATTGACCGTTCTCATCGTGCTGCCTCCTGTGACCGGGTCGCCAGGAACCGCAGGGTGTCCTGGAAGGTCTGCCGAGCCTGGGGCAGCGTGAAGTCGAACTGGTAGTCGTGCCCCAGCTTCGCGCCGCTGCCCTCCCAGAACTCGGTCGTCACCGGAACACCGTGCTGCCGCAGCGCTGCCGCCAACTCGTGGCTCTGCGGTGTCAGCGCGTCCGCGTCGCCGCCGGTCACGAAAGCCGGCGGATAGTCGGCGGTGATCTGGTGTACGGTCGACAGCTGGTCGATGGCTGGGAAGCCCAGCCAGTCGCGATATCCGGTGTACGTCCACAGCGCCACATGGAAGTACGGCGCACGGATCTGTTTGAGCGTCACCAGGTCGTACGCCCCGCAGTACAGCAGCGCCCCGCGCAGGCTGCCCGGCGGTACCGCCGGAGCGAGGCGCATCGCGGTCGCCAGCGCGGGATTGGTCTCCACCGCCGCGGTCTGGCTGGCCAGTTGCGCGCCCGCTGAGTTGCCGCCGACGAACAGTCGGGTCGGATCGCCGTGGTACTCGGCGGCATGCTCGCGCAGATAGCCGAGTGCCGCGTCGGCTTGCCGCACCGGGGTCGGATAGCGCGCATCCGGCGGTCGGGTGTAGCCGAGGGTCGCCACCGTGTACCCGCCATGCGCCAGCATGGTGGCGAAGACGCCCGCGTCCTCCTTGGTACCGCCGATGAACGCCCCGCCGTGGATCCACAGAATCATCGGTCGTGGCGACGTGACGCTCCGGGGTACGTAGACGTCCAGCTTCGCCTCGGGCGCGTCGGCGACGGGAACGGCGACATTCCGTACCACGGTCACGGTCGGGACGATGCTGTCGTAGTCGGCTGGCTGCTTGACGTTGCTCCACGAGTCGATGACCAGTCGCCCGAGGAGGGCGCCGGGCACCGGCGTCAGGGCGTACACCGTCAACGGCACCGCGATGACCACCGCCAGGAAAACCAGTGCCCGGACGAGTTTGCGTGGTCGTTGTCGAAACATCGGTCGACCTTCTATCGATTGACGTCGTCAAGGAGGAGCGCATTCGCGCTGCCGCCGATCGGCTGCGCGGCGGTACGGTCCGGCAGGTCGGCGTGCTCCAGCCGCAACCGCGGCAGCACCCGGTCCAGCCATGCCGGCAGCCACCAGTTCGCCCGCCCGAACAGCTCCATCGCCGCCGGTACCAGCACCATCCGGACCAGCGTGGCGTCGAGGAAGACCATCACCGCCATGCCCAGCCCGAGCTGTTTGACCGCGAGGTCCGCGCCGAGCATCACGGACAGGAACACCGTGACCATGATCGCGGCGGCGGCGGTGATCACGCGTGCCGTCGAGGTGAGCCCGTCGGCGACCGCGGCACGGGTGTCGCCGCCCCGGTCGTACGCCTCCTTGATCCGGGACACCAGGAACACCTCGTAGTCCATGGACAGCCCGAACAGCACCGGGAACATGATGAACGGGACGAACGCGGCGATCGGCATGGCTGTCGGGAAGCCCAGCGGACCGGTCAGCCAACCCCACTGCACGGCTGCCACCAGCACGCCGTACGCCGCGCCGATCGACACCAGGTTGAGGATCGCCGCCTTGACCGCCAGTACCACCGATCGGAACACCACGACCAGGAGCAGCAGGGACAGCGCGACCACGACCGCGACCAGTACCGGCAGCCGATCGGTGACCAGGGTCGCGAAGTCGGTCACCGCCGCGGTCGGTCCGCCGACGTACACCGTGCTCCCCGGCGCGTTCGCCGGGATCACCTCGTCGCGCAGCGTGCCCAGCAGTTGGGCGGTCTGTTCCGACTGCGCGCTGGTGGTCGGGTACGCGACGAACATCGCGATCGCGTGGTCGGGACTGACCTGTACCGGGGACACCGACGCGACCCCGGACGTGGCGCGCACGCTCGCGGCGAGCGCGTCGACGGTCGGGCCGGGCGGCTGGGCGACGACCACGAGCGGGGCGTCGTACCCGGCGCCGAAGCCGTCCGCCAGAATCCGGTGCGCCGTGTACCCGCTGGTGTCGCGCGGCTGGGTACTCGAGTCGGGCATGCTCAGCCGCATGCCGAGCGCGGGCGCGGCGAGTAGGAGCAGCAGGACCGCCGCGCCGACCGTGGCGACTACCGGGTGCCGCTGGATCACGCCCGCCCAGCGGGCGGCTAGCGGACGGGTACCCGTTTTCGCCGCCGGGTCGGCTGCCGCGCCGGGCGACGCGTCGCGCGCCGTGCCCGACGCCGCCTCGGCTGCCCGCCGCTCGGCGCGCCCGAACCAGGGCAGGCGCAGCCGGTCGATACGCCGCCCGGCGAATCCGAGCAGGGCGGGCAGCAGCGTCACCGCGGCAGCCATGGTCAACATCACGGTCAGCGCGGTACCGACCGCCACGCCCCGCATGAAGTCCAGCTTCATCAGCAGAAGACCGAGCAGGCAGATGACCACGGTGGTACCGGCGAACAACACCGAGCGGCCCGCCGTGGCGGTCGCGGTCGCGGTCGCCTGCTCCGGGGTGCCGCCCGCGCGCAGCGCCTCCCGGTACCGCGTGACGATCAGCAGCGCGTAGTCGACGCCGACACCCAGCCCGATCAGCGCCGCCAGGATCGGTCCGAAGCTGGGTGCCGGCAGCACATGGTTGATCAGCGTCATCGCGGACAGTCCGACGCCGATACCGAACACCGCCGTGACGATCGGCACCACCATCGCGAGCAGTGAGCCGAACGCGATCAGGAGTACCACGGCGGCGGCGAGCAACCCGACACCGTCGGCGGCGCCGCCGCCCGGCGTCTCGGCGGCGTTCACCGCGCTGCCGGCGAGCGCCAGTTCGACGCCCGGCGCGTCGGCGGACCGTACGTCGTCGATGAGCTGTTTCGTCTCGTCGACCGGCATGCCGTCCGACGCCACGTCGAGAGCGACGGTGGCGAAGGCGGTACGCCGGTCGGCGGAGATCTGCCCCGGCGCGTCGTACGGCGAACCCACGGCGACGACGTGCGGGGCGGTGCGCAGCCGGTCCAGGACCCCCGTGACCCTGGTTCGGACCGCCGGGTCGTCCAGCCCCGCGTCGGCGTGTACCGCGAGGGTCAGCCGGTCGCCGTCGAACCGGCCGGGGAAGTGTTCGGTCAGCAACTGCTGCGCGCGATCGGCGCCGCTGTCGCCGCCGCCGTACGCGTCGCTGGTCGGCGCGCCTTTCGTCGCGCCGAGGACGATGACGCCGGCTGCGACCGCCAGCCAGGCGAGCAGTACCAGCCACCGGTGGCGGTGGCAGCCGGTCGCGAGTCGGGCGAGGACGCCCGAAGTGTTCTCGGTCATGCCGCCATGCTTCGCGGATGCCGCGCGGTGATCGTCCGCCGCGTGGAGTCATCTGCGCGGCGCGGCTACCACGCGGACGTACTCCGTGGGAAGTAGCCGCCTCAGCGGTGACCGGGCTGGACCAGCCCCGACTCGTACGCGAACACCACCAGCTGCGCCCGGTCGCGCGCGCCGACCTTGGTCATCGCGCGACTGACGTGCGTCTTCGCGGTCAACGGACTGAGCACGAGGTTCGCCGCGATCTCGTCGTTGGACAGCCCCGCCGCGACCAGCGCCACGACCTCGCGTTCCCGGTCGGTGAGCAGCGCCAGCCGGGGATCGGACGGTCCGGGACGGGTCGGGTCGTCGAGCCCGGCGAACCGGGTGATGACCGCGCGGGTCACGCTGGGCGACAGCAGGGCGTCCCCGGCTGCCGCGACCCGCACCGCGGCCAGCAGATCGGCGGGCTCGGTGTCCTTGACGAGGAACCCGCTCGCACCCGAGCGGAGCGCGGCGAACACGTTCTCCTCCTCGGCGTACGTGGTGAGCACCACGATCCGCACGCCCCGAAGCTCCGGGTCGGAGGTGATCCGGCGGGTAGCGGTGACGCCGTCGACCTCGGGCATCCGGATGTCCATCAGGACCACGTCGGGACGGAGCCGCCTGGCGAGCGCGACGGTCTGTCCGCCGTTCACCGCCTCGCCGACCACCGCGATGTCGTCGGCGGATTCGAGCAGCACCCGCAGACCGGCGCGGACCAGCGGTTGGTCGTCGGCGAGCAGCACCCGGATCATGCGACCTCGCCCAGCGGCAGCCGGGCCCGTACCGAGAAGCCCCGCTCGCCCGGACCAGCCTCGACAGCGCCGCCCAACGCGCCCGCGCGCTCCCGCATGCCCGCGATGCCGTGCCCGCCGTGCCCGGCGGGCGACCCGGTCGCAGGTACCCCCACCCCGTCGTCGTGGACCTCGATGGTCAGGACGTCGTCGTGTCGTCGCAAGTCGACCTGCGCCGACACGTCCGGTCCGGCGTGGCGCAACACGTTGGTCAGAGCCTCCTGCAGGATGCGGTACGCCGCGTGGTTCACCCGCGGCGGCAGATCGTCGATCGTCCCGTCGGTGCGCAGCGTGACCCGCAACCCGGCGTCGCGTACCGCGTCGACCAGCGCGGGTAGCCGGTCGAGCCCGGCTGAGCTGTCGGTCGCGCCGACGCTTTCGTCGCTCGCCCGCAACACACCGAGCGTGGCGCGCAGCTCGTCCAGCGTCTGCCGACCGGTACGCCGGATCGCCGTCAACGCCTCCCGCGCCTGGTCCGGTCGCGCGTCCAGGACGTGCAGCGCGGTGCCGGACTGGACGGCGATGGTCGCCAGCGCGTGCGACACCGTGTCGTGCAGTTCGCGGGCGATCCGCAGGCGCTCCTCGGTGACCAGGCGGCGCGCCTCGCGGTCGCGCTCCTCGGCGACCAGTCGTAGTCGCTGCGCCGTCTCGGCGGCGAGCGTGCGCCGACTGCGTACCAGCGCGCCGAGCAGCGCCGCGACCGCGATCAACGCGACGTGCGGCAGCAGGGCGTTGACCAGGACCAGCAGGTCCTGGTGCTGGCGCAGCCCAGTGAAGATCGCGCCCAGCAGGAAGAAGACCGGCACGGGCAGTACCGGTGAGATCCGTCCGTGCTCGGCGGCGAAGTACAACGCGACGATCAGCGCCAGCGTCGGCGTGAACCCCCGGAAGTTCGCCGAGTAGTACACGATCAGCAGCGCCGTCACCGTGTAGGCGACCGCGACCGGCCAGCGGCGGACGACGAGGTACGGCAGCGCCACCAACACCCCGAGCAGATGCCCGACCAGTTGCGGGGCGCGCGCGTTCGGCTCGGTCGCGGTGGCGATCGCGACCTGGACCGCCACCGCGACCGCCAGCGTGATCGTCACGTCGACCAGGCGGGGTCGCAGGGACACCATGGCGGGTCACGCTACCCGGTTCGGGCACGGTCCCGCGCGGGCTTGTGGACAGCGACCGTGATCGACCCTTCGGCTGAGTGTGGCCGACCGGTCGCGTCCCTACGATCAACGCGGCCCGCCGGTGGCGGGGCGATGTGGGGCGGGCGCGGAGGGGCGACGAGATGCCGGGCGGGATCACCGGGTACACCGAGGTACGGGAGCTGGACTACCAGCTGACCGAGCGCACTGTGCTGGCGGTACACGACGCCACGGGCGATCACGTGGTCATCCGGTACCTGTCCGAGGACGTGCACATCGACCAGCTCCGCGAGCACGTCGGTCGGTTGTCCACAGTCGAGAGCCGGTACGTGGTACGGGTGCGCGAGGTCGTCGTGGAGGAGACCCGTCGCGCCCTGGTCCTCGAGCCGGTCGAGGGTTTGTCGCTGCGCGCGATCCTGGACGACCAGGGCGTCATGACGGTCGAGGTGGCGCTGTTCGTGCTGCGCGGGTCGCTGTGCGGGCTCGCCGCCGCGCACGCGGCGGCGGTCGTCCATCGGGCGTACCGACCGGAGTCCGTGCTGGTCGGCTTCGACGGCGAGATCCGGCTGTTCGACTTCGGTCTCGGCGCGGTCGCCGCCGGGGACGACGCGACGGCGGACATCCGCGCGGCGGTCGTCACGTTCGTGGAGATCCTCACCGGCGTGACGGCGCTCGGTCCGGCGGTCGACGAGCTGGTGTCCGCCGTGCCGGTGCCGCTGCGCGACCTGGTACGGGCCGGCGTGTCCGAAACCGTGGACATGGTCGCCCTGCTGGCGAGCCTCGACACCGTCGCGGTCGCGGCGTACGGAGCGCAGTGGGCCGAGCGTGGTCGGTTGTGGCTGGCGTTGCGCGCGGAGGAGTTGCGGGTCGAGCAGTTGCGTGCGGAGGCGGCGCTGGTCGAGGAGCGCTGGGGTGAGCAGGCGGAGGCGGCGGGCGTGGGCGCGGCGGCGGGCGCGGGCGCGGCGGCGGGGGTCGCCGGGCTGCTCGCCGCCGAGGAACTGCGGCTGCGCCGGCTGCGCGAGCAGGAGTTGCGGGAACGCCTGGCGCACGCGGCGACGCTGCGGGTGGCGGCGGCGGCTGCCGAGCAGCGGTGGGAGGAGGAGTGCCGGGGCGCCGGGCGGACACCCGACGTACCGGACACGTCCGCGCGCGTGCCCGCCCCGGCTCCGCCCAGCGCCGACGTCGCCGGTCCGCACCGGCGTCGCCGCTTCGGGCGGCTCGTCATGGCGGGTACCTTCGTGCTGCTGATCTGCGGTGGGTTCCTGACCTGGTTCCTCACCGACCGGCACACGCCGACGCCGACGCCCGAGGTACCGGTCGCGTCCTCGCCGACCGGATCACCGAGCACCGTCCCGGCGGTACCGGCTGCCAGCGAATCGACCCTGCCCAGCCCGACCGTCACCGCCACCCGTACGGCGGCTCCGGTGCCGCCCGCCCCGACGGGCAGTTGGTCGCCGGTACCGAAGGGGCGCTCCGAGGGCGGACCCGCGCCGACCCCGACCCCGAGCAGCGTCACGTCGGCGCCCAGCCCGAGCGGGAGTTCGGCGGCGACCTCCTAGCCCTGGGGCGGGTCGACCGCGCCGGCTGGCAGCCGGCGCGGTCAACCCGCGAGGCGGGCCACCACGCTGTACCCGGGGAAGTGGGCAGCCTCGGCG
Organism: Micromonosporaceae bacterium; assembly: GCA_036378155.1. GTDB lineage: Bacteria > Actinomycetota > Actinomycetes > Mycobacteriales > Micromonosporaceae > DASUXA01. The sequence goes on from DASUXA010000044.1 coordinate 29,002, forward strand.
GGCAGGCGGTCGACATCGTCCGGGCGCCACAGCGGGCACGGGACGATGCCGGGGTCGACGGGCTGCCAGCCGTCGAGCAGCGCCGCCAGTTCCGACCTGCCCCGCATCACGACGTTGTTGTCCGCGCGGGCGTACACCTCCTGCGCGTCGCGCTGCCCCGCCGGCGGTCGACCGTCGTCGCTGGCATGCGAGATCGCGACGTAGCTGCCCGGTGCGAGAGCCTGACGCAACTGCGCCAGGATGTGCGCCGGATGCTGGTCGTCCGGGATGAAGTGCAGGGTGGCGACGAGCAGTACCGCGACCGGACGGTCGAGGTCGAGCAGGTCGCGGACGAGCGGTTCGCCGAGGATGGTCAGCGGGCGCCGAAGGTCGCCCAGCAGCGCCCCGGCGCGCGGGTTGCCGGTCAGGATGGCGCGCGCGTGCGCGACCGCGATCGGGTCGATGTCGACGTACACCACGCGCGCGTCGGGGTTGACCGCCCCGGCGATCTCGTGCACGTTGCCGACTGTCGGGATGCCGGAGCCGAGGTCGAGGAACTGGTCGATGCCCGCCTCACCGGCGAGGTAGCGCACGGCGCGACCCAGGTAGGCGCGGTTCTCCCGCAACACCGACGGCAGTTCGGGCATCGCGGCGACGGCTCGCTCGGCCACCGCGCGGTCGGCGGCGAAGTTGTGCGACCCGCCGAGCATGTAGTCGTAGATCCGCGATGACGCCGGTCTGTCGATGTCGACCTCCGGCGGCGCCCACTCCGGTCGCCCCACCTGCTGCCTCCTCACCGGACACTGCGCGGTGAGTCTAGATCGCCCGACGTCGCTGCGACGCGGGGGCGGCAGCGGTGTGGGTCCGGGCGGGGCGGGTCGCGTGGCGCGACGCGGCGGACCTGTTCCGGCTCGACCTGTCCGGGGTTCAGCGGTCGCTAGCCCCGGTCCCCTCGGTGCGCGGCGACCAGCCGGCGGACCTCGGGCGCTACCTCGCCCCCGAAGCGTTCGAGATCCGACGCCTCGTCGGTCATCAGGATGAACCCGGAGACGCCGTGCTCCACGGTGAGCGTCGCCAGTTCCTCCGCCCACTGCCGGGGCGGTCCGGTGAGCGGCCCGGTACCCGTGTCGCTGAACCGCCCCGAGATGTTCAACAGTCGACGGACCGCCTTCGGGTCGCGTCCGGCGGCGCTCGCCCCCTCGTCGATGTGCGCGTTGAGGTCCACCAGGTCGGCGGCGCCGTTCGGCAGGTACCCGAGCGTCGGCAGGCATCCGTCGGCGACGCGTCCGACCAGGCGGAGCAGGCGCGGCTTGTACGCGCCGACCCAGATCGCGATGTCGTGCGCGGGTGTCGGTCCCCGCTTCGCGCCGACCACCCGGTAGTGCTCGCCGGCGACCCGTACCCCGCCGGGCTGGTCGGTCGCCCACACCTCGCGGATCACCCGGATCGCCTCGTCGAGCGCGTCGACCGCCTCGCCGGGGCCGCGTCGGGTGCCTCCGGACGCCTCGATCGCGCTCCAGAACGCGCCGGTACCGATGCCCAGTTCGAACCGTCCGCCGCTGAGCAGGTCGAGGCTGGCGGCGCTGCGGGCGATGACGACCGGTTGGCGCAGCGGCAGGTTCGCGACGTTGGGGGCGAGCCGCACCCGGCTGGTCGCGGCGCCGAGGTACGACAGCACCGTCCAGGCGTCCAGCAGCGCCGGCTGGTACGGGTGGTCCTGGATGGTGACGAGGTCGAGCCCGGCTCGTTCGGATGCCTGGGCGAGCGTCACCACCTGCGCGGGGCGGTCCACAGTCGGCGTGACGAAGCTGCCGAACAGCAGGTCGTGTCCGTAGTCGGTCATGCGGGCTCCACAAGATCGGTGAGGGCGCCGGTCGGTACCGCGATCCACCCTTCGGTGCGCGCCTGGTCGCGCTGGTCGGCGTCGGGTCGGGTGGCGAGGCCGAGCGCGGCGGCGCGGGCGACGAGCGCGGCGACGACCGCGTCCGTCGCGTCGTGGGTGCTGCGGCACAGCGGTTCGTACGCCCCGAGTTCCAGCCACCGCGCCGCCGCCAGCAGCCCGTCGACCAGCAGCCCGTGGCTGTCGCGCCGACCGGGGCGTTTGTACCCGCGATGGGTCAGCCCCCACCGGTGCAGCGCCGCCGCCGGGTACACCTCGACGACGACGCCGTCGCCGCACCGGTCGACGGGGGTACCGCGTTCGGCGAGCTGTGCCAGCAGCGCGGCGCAGCGCAGCGCGACGTGACCGATCCGGTCGGCGGCGACGCTCAGCGGCGGTACCCCGGTCTGCGCGCGGACCAGTTCGTCGGTCGTCCGGTAGGTCAGGGACCGTCGCCACGCCGCGCCGTCGCTGCCCTCGGCGGGGGCCGGTACCCGTCCCTGACGGTGCGCGACGAGGAACTCCACGAACGGCTCCGGCCAGCCCAACGGACAGTCCAGTCCCGCCTTGTCGGCGCTCGTGATCGCGTCGACGATCCGCTCGTCCGGGACGCCGACGCGCAGGTCGGCGACGCGAGCCCGACCGGGCGACCAGTCGATCGCGGCGAGCGCGGTGCGTGCGTCGGCGGCCGCCAGGTCTACGCCGATAGTCAGCACACCTGGACCCTACGTGACCGCGCGGTCTCCTGTGTGGAGGCGACCCGGCGTCCGGCGCGGACCGTCCGCGATCCTCCGACGGAAAAGTTTGGCAACACGTATTGCCACCGCTAATCAGCACGTCATATGGTCTCGGAACCGCTCAGGGGCAACTCGGGTTTCCGGAGGTGTCGGTGGTCGTCCGACGGGCCGACGTGGCGCGACTGGCGGGGACGTCCCCCGCTGTCGTCAGTTACGTCCTGAACAACGGACCACGCAAAGTGGCGCCGGACACCCGGGCCCGCGTGCTCGCGGCGATCGAGCAGTTGGGCTACCGACCCAACGGCATCGCCCGGTCGCTGCGGATGAACCGGACGATGACCCTCGGTCTGGTCGTGCCCGACATGTCGAACCCGTTCTTCGCCGAGTTGGCCCACGAGATCGAAGAGGCGGCGTTCGCCCAGAACTACACCCTGCTGATCGGTAACGCGGCTGAGGACGACGGTCGGCAGACCGCGTACGTGCACACCTTCCTCGCCCGACAGGTCGACGGTCTGTTCCTGGTACCGGCGCACGGCCCGGTCACCTGCCTGCCCGAACTGCAGCGCTCCGGAGTCCCGTGGATCGCGCTCGACCGCACCGTGCCCGGCGCCGTCGCCCCCGCGCTGCTGGCGGACAACCGGGGCGGGGCGCGCGCGGCGACCGAGCACCTGCTGGCGCACGGTCGGCGACGCGTCGCCTGTATCGCCGGTCCGCAGGACGTGGTACCGGCGACCGAGCGCGTCGCCGGTTGGCGCGAGGCGCTCGCCGAGGCAGGGGTACGACCCAGCGGGATGTCCGTCTGGCACGGCGAGTTCGGTCGGCGCGCCGGGTACCGGGCGGGACACGAACTGCTCGCCCACGGCGAGTTCGACGCGGTCTTCGTCGCCAGCGACGAGCAGGCGCTGGGAGTTCTGCGGGCGCTGCTCGAGTTGGGCATCCGCTGCCCGGACGACGTGGCGATCGCGTCGTTCGACGGGATCGCCGCCGCCGGGTACTCGACGCCCGCGCTGACCACGATGGCGCAGCCGTTCGCCGAGATGGGTCGCACCGCGGTGACCCTGCTGCTGGATCGGATGGAGACGCCGGACTCCGTCGTCGACATCCAGCCGATGCCCGTGTCGCTGGTCGCACGCGGTTCGTGCGGCTGCCCCGATCCGCCGGGTGGCGAGGCGGACCACCCGGAGGTGACGTCATGACGAACGTGTTCGTGGTCGGCAGCGCCAACGTCGACCTGATCGCGCGGGTACCGCACCTGCCCGCGCCCGGTGAGACCCTGCTCTGCTCCGAGTCGGCGACCCGGCCCGGCGGCAAGGGCGCGAACCAGGCGGTCGCGGCGAGCCGACTGGGCGCCCGGACCACGATCTACGCCGCGGTCGGCGACGACGCGTTCGGCGGTCGGGTCCGCGCCTCGCTGGACGACGAAGGCGTATGCGTCGACCGGGTGATCCAGGTCGCGGGCGTCGCCACCGGGATCGCCATGATCGTGGTCTCCGACCAGGGCGAGAACTCCATTGTGGTCGCGCCGGGGGCGAACCACCGGCTGGACGTCGACACGCTGCGCGGGCTCGAGGACGAACTGACCCCCGGCGACGTGGTCGTGGTGCAGTTGGAGATCCCGCTCGCCACCTGTGTGGAAGCCGCGCGCCTGGCGCGCCGGGCGGGGGCTCGGGTGGTGCTCAACGCCGCCCCGCTGCCCGAGCCGGGCGACCTGTGCTTCGCCGACCTGCTCGGCACCGTCGACGTGCTGGTGGTCAACGAGGGCGAGGCGCTCGCCCTCGCCGACCAGGCACCGCCGGTCGACGGTACCGGCTGGGGGCGACTCGCCGGCAACCTCCGCAAGCTGGGCCCGTCGGCGTGCGTGGTCACGCTCGGCGGCGACGGCGCGGTGGCGGTGGACGACTCCGGGGTGTACGCGCATCCGGCGTACCCCGTGGACGTGGTGGACACGACCGGCGCCGGGGACGCCTTCTGCGGAGCGCTCGCCGTCGGCCTCGCGCGCGGCGAGCCGCTGTCCACGGCGATGCGTCGCGGCTGCGCCGCCGGGGCGTTGGCGACCTCGCGGCTGGGAGCGCAGACCGCGCTGCCCACCGTGGACGAGCTCGACCGGTTTCTACGAGAGGTTGGCTGATGCGGCGCTCCGGTATCTGGCATCCACGCCTGGCGCAGCTCATCGTGGCGTTGGGACACGGCGACGAGTTGGTGATCGCCGACCCCGGTCTGCCCGTACCGCCCCACGTCGAGACGATCGACCTGGTCTGGTCGCGGGGCGAGCCCGGTCTGGTACCGGTGCTGCGCGCCGTCGTCGCCGAGCTCGTCGTCGAGCAGGCGACCGTGGCGACCGAGCTGGTCGACGACAAGCTGGTCGACGACATCACCGAGCAGCTCGGCGAGGTACCGCTGACCAGGGTGTCGCACGACCGGCTCAAGGCGATGACGGCAGCGGCCCGGGTGGTGGTGCGTACCGGCGAGGACACGCCGTACGCGAACGTCGTGCTGCGAGCGGGGGTGCCGTTCTGATGTCCGTCGACTTCGTCGTACCCGTGGACTACGAGGAGCGCGTCTACGCGGGCGTGCTCGGCAAGGTGATCGCGGTCTACCTGGGTCGCCCGTTCGAGGGCTGGCGGTACGACCGGATCATGGCTGAGCTGGGCGAGATCCGGTACTTCGTCAACGACCGCACCGATGTGGCGCTGAAGAACCACCTGCTCGTGGTCACCGACGACGACATCAGCGGCACGTTCGTGTTCCCCCGCGCGCTGCGCGACACCGGACTGGATCCGACGTCCGCAGAGGTCGGCGAGGCGTGGCTGAACTACATCGTCGAGGAACGCTGCGTGCTCTGGTGGGGCGGGCTGGGCAACTCCACCGAGCACACCGCGTACCTGCGGATGAAGGCGGGCGTCGTGCCGCCGGAGAGCGGGTCGATCGCGCGCAACGGCACGGTGGTCGCCGAGCAGGTCGGCGCACAGATCTTCGTGGAGGGCTTCGCGATGACCTGCCCCGGCGACATGGTCGCCGCGGCGGACCTCGCCGAGCGCTCGGCGCGGGTCAGCCACGACGGCGAGGCGATCCACGCCGCCCGTGTGGTCGCCGGACTCGTCGCGGGCGCCTTCACCGAGACGGACATGGACAAGCTGCTGGACCGCGCGACCGACCTGATTCCGGCGGACTGCCTGATCCGCCGGGTGATCGACGACGTACGGGGGTGGGCACGCGACGGCGACTGGCACGCGACCCGCGCTCGCATCGACGAGAAGTACGGGTACCACAAGTACGGCGGCAACTGCCACGTCGTGCCGAACCACGCGGTCGTCATCGCCGCCCTCGCGCACAGCGGCGGCGACTTCGCTACCGCGATGACCGTGGTGAATACGTCCGGCTGGGACACCGACTCGAACGCCGGCAACGTCGGCGCGATCTGCGGCGTGTTCGGCGGGCTGGCAGGGCTGGACGCGGGGCGGGACCGGGGCGTCGACTGGCGTGGTCCGGTCGCGGACCGGATGTACCTGCCGACCGCGGACGGCGGCGAGACGGTGACCGACGCGGCTCGCGAGGCGCTGCGACTCGCCGCGCTCGGTCGCCGCCGGTACGGCGGACAGCCGGTCCTGCCCGCCGAGCGGTTCCACTTCACGCTGCCCGGCTCGGTCCAGGGCTTCACCGGCGACGTGCCGGTACACAACCCTGGCGGGCGCCTGGCGATCGAGGGCGCCGGGACGGTCCTGACGCCCACCTTCATCCCACCCGAGGCGCGTGACATGCCCATCTACGGGCTGGTCGCGAGCCCCACCCTGTACCCGGGGCAGACCGTCCGGGCGCGGGTCACCGGCGACGCGACGGTCCGCCTGGTGGTCCAGGTGTACGGCGGCGACGACGAACCGCACACCGTCGCCGGTCCGCCGAGCCCGACCGGGGACTTGTCGTGGCGGGTACCGGACCTCGGCGGGCAACCGGTCGTCGCGGTCGGTCTGCGCACCGACGGGCCCGTCGAGTTGCATCACCTGACCTGGGACGGCGCGCCGGACGTCACGCTGACCCGACCCGCCGACGGCGGGACGATGTGGCGTCGCGCCTGGGTACCGGCGGTCGACCGGTTCGACGAGCGCTGGCCCGAGCCGTTCCGCATCGTCCAGAACCGGGGCACCGGTCTGCTCGTCACGGGCTCCCGCGAGTGGCGGGACTACGAGGTCAGCGCCGACGTCACCCCGCACCTGGCGGAGGCGGTCGGACTCGCGACCCGGGTGCAGGGACTGCGCCGGTACTACGCGCTGGAACTCGCCGGACGCGACGAGGTGCGACTGGTCCGCGGCGACGTGGTGCTCGCCCGCCGGCCGTACCGCTGGGAGTTCGGGCGGACATACACGTTGGCCCTCAGGGCCGTGGGCACCCACCTGCGTGCCTCGCTCGACGGCGAGGTGCTGTTCGACATCGAAGATGCCGCGCTCGACTGCGGCGGGGTCGCGTTGCTGGTCACCGAGGGCCGCACCGCGACACAGACCGTCCGGGTCACCCCCGTGACCCCCGAACCCTGAAGCCTCGTCAAGGAGCCACCCATGACTGGATCGACTGGATCCCCCATCACCCGCCGTCGGCTGCTGTCCGGTGCCGGTGTCGCCGCCCTCGGGCTCACCGCCCCCTCCCTGCTGACCGCGTGCGGCGGCGACAGCGGCAGCAGCGGCAACGGCACGGGCCCGGTCAACCTGTGGATCGACATCACCGGTGACGCCAACCAGAAGTACTTCAACGACAACGTGGTAGCCAAGTTCAACCAGGCCGAGCCGAAGGTCGACCTGAAGGTCACCTACTACAAGGGTCAGGACCTGCGCCGGCTGGTGCAGACCGCGTTACAGGCCCGCTCCGGACCGGACATCGTGCGCGGCCCCAGCGCCACCCAGACCATCGCCTGGAGCAAGGCGCACGTGCTGGCCGACCTCACCCCGTACGCGAAGAAGTGGGGCTGGCACGACAAGTTGTCCGAGTGGGCGATGAACGCGTTCACCATGGACGGCAAGTTGTACGCGCTGCCCATGCGCGTGGACACCATGCTGCTCTACTTCAACAAGACGCTGTTCTCGAACAAGGGGTGGAAGCAGCCGACCAACCGTGAGGAGTTGGAGGCGCTCGCCGCCGAGGCGATGGGCCAGGGCATCATCCCGTTCGGCTCGTCGAACGTGGACTGGAAGGCCGCCGGCGAGTGGCTCATGACCGTGTTCTGGAACCACTACTCCGGCCCCGACGCCCTCTACCAGGCGCTCAGCGGCCAGATCCAGTTCACCGACTCGGTGTTCGTCGACGCGGTCTCCCTGATCAAGAGCTACTTCGACAAGGGGTGGTTCACCGGCGGCGTCGACAAGTACTTCGCGGTGCCCTCACAGGAGATCAGCGCGAACTTCGGCAAGGGCAAGTACGCGATGGTGCCCCAGGGCTACTGGTGGATGAGCCAGGTCGGCCAGTACTTCGGCAGCAAGGCGAAGAACGGCAACGAGTGGGACTGGATGCCGATCCCGGCGCTGCGCGACGAGGTGAAGTACCCGCTGTACGAGATGGGTGTCGGCGGCTCGCTCTCCATCAACCAGGCCAGCAAGCACCAGGACGCCGCCGCGAAGTTCCTCAACTGGTACTACGGCGACCGGACCGAGGCGCTCAAGCGGATGGCCGACGTGCCGTCCACGTACGCCGTGCCGATCGACTTCAAGGACAGCGAGATCCCGTCGAACATCGACCCCAGGTCGGCGCGGGTGCTCACCGCCCTGAACAAGGCGGTGGCGACCGGCGACTACGGATACGTCACCTGGACGTGGTGGCCGCCGAAGGCGGACACGTTCGTGTACGAGGGCCTCGAGCAGGTGCTGACCGGCAAGCTCACGCCCGCCCAGTACTGCAAGCAGCTGGCCGACCAGTTCACCGCGGAGCGCAAGCAGGGCAGTGTTCCGGCGCTGATGAAGCGAGGTTAGAAGCTAGTGACTGCACTGTCCGCCCCGGTGACGGTCCGGCGGCGGTCGCAGGCCCGGCGGCGGGAGGGGTTGACCGGATGGGCATTCCTCCTCCCGCTGCTGGTGCTCAACGCGATCGTCGTGCTCGGTCCGTCGATCGCCACCGTCTACTACTCGTTCACGGACTGGTCGGGTCTCGGGCCGGCGGCGTTCATCGGATTCCAGAACTACGTTCGCGCGTTCGGTGACCCGCAGGTCCACCAGGCGCTGATCCACAACGCCGTCTGGTTCGTGCTGTTCCTGTCCGTACCGATGTTCATGGGTCTCCTGGGCGCCTACCTGTTGTCGCAGGTCAAGCGGTTCCAGGTGGTGTTCCGGGTGCTGTACTTCATTCCGTACATCGTGGCCAGTGTGGTGAACGCCGCGGTGTGGAAGATGCTGCTGTCGCCGAACACCGGTCTCGGCCACGTGCTCGGCGAGTGGGGGGTGCCGTGGGTCGGCCACCAGTCGTTCCTCGGCGACCCGAACCTCTCGCTGCTCAGCGTCAACTTCGTGGTCAACTGGCACTGGTGGGGCTTCCTCGCGGTGATCTTCTTCGCCGCGATGCAGGGAGTCGACCCGGAACTGTACGACGCGGCGACGGTCGACGGCGCGAACAAGTGGCAGCAGTTCAAGTCGGTGACCATCCCCGGCATCCGACCGACCCTGGTGTTCCTGGTCCTGATGACGATCATCTGGTCGCTGAAGGTGTTCGACTACGTCTTCATCATGACCCAGGGCGGGCCGGCCGGCTCCAGCGAAGTCGTCTCGACGCTGATGTACAAGCAGGCGTTCAACGAGTACTCGGCCGGGTACGCCGCCGCGCTCGGTCTGTCCATGACCGCGGTGACCGCCGTGATCCTCGCCGTGTACCAGTACCTGCGTCGTAAGGGGTGGGAGACGTGACCGCAGCATCCACCGTCGGGCACGCCGGTGTCCGCGACCGGGCGACCGAGCGGGGGCGTCGCCGCCACGGCCAGCGTCACTTCCCGCACTACCTGGTGCTGGTCATCCTGGCGCTGTTCGCCATCGGACCGTTGATCGCGCTGCTGTTCAACGCGTTCAAGAACAACGCGGCGATCGGTTCGGACCCGTTGTCGCCGCCCACCTCGCTGCACTTCTCGAACTTCACGCAGGCGTGGACCAGGGGCGACTTCGGCACCACGATGCGCAACAGCCTGATCATCTGCGCGGGTTCGGTCGCCGGTACCTGTGTGGTATCCGGCATGGCCGCGTACGCGCTCAGCCAGTTGCGGGTGCCCGGAGCCAACGGCGTCGTGACGTACCTGTTCCTGGGCAGCGCGCTGCCGGTGCAGTTGTTCGTGGTCCCGCTGTTCTTCCTGTGGACCGAGGTACATCTGACCGACAGTCTGCTGGGGCTGATCATCGTCTACTGGGCGGTCGACGCTCCGTTCGCCACGCTGCTGCTGCGCTCGTTCCTGATCAAGATCCCCGGGACCTTCGTGGAGGCGGCGCGACTGGACGGCGCTTCGGAGGCGCAGATCGCCCGCCGGGTGATCCTCCCGCTGGCGTGGCCCGGGTTCCTCACCGTCGCGCTGATCGTCGGCCTGTGGGCGTGGAACGAGTTCTTCTGGGCGATCACGTTCATCCACAGCCCGACGAAGCGCCCGGTGTCCACGAGCTTCCTGGCGTTCCAGGACCAGTACTCCACGGACTGGGGCCTCACCAGCGCCGCCGCGCTTTTCATGCTCGTACCCACGGTGATCCTGTTCCTCTCGCTCCAGCGGCGCTTCGTCGCTGGGCTGACCTCTGGTGGGCTCAAGTGACTCGACCGAACATCATCCTGATCATCTCCGACCAGTTGCGTCGTCAGGCGCTCGGCTGCTACGGCGACCCGAACGTGTCGACGCCGAACATCGACCGGCTGGCGGCGACGGGTACCCGGTGCGACGCGGCGTCGTCGACGTACCCGGTGTGCGTGCCGTACCGGTTCACCCTGATGACCGGCGAGTACGCGCACACCCGGTTCATCCCGGCGATCGAGTGGCGGATGTCGCCCGCCGAGCGCACCCTCGCCGACGAGTTCAACGACGCCGGGTACGACACCGCGCTGTTCGGCAAGTGGCACCTGTACGGCAACTTCGGTCACTACCCGGGGCACACCGTGGTCAAGGCGTCCCGGACCCCGGTACCGCGACCCTTCCAGGGACGGTTCAAGAAGTTCGTCGGCTTCGACATCTGCAACGACCCGTACGACACCTGGTACTGCACCGACGACGACCAGACCATGCGCAAGCTGGACGGGTACCAGACCGACGGGCTGTTCGACATGGCGATCGACTACGTGCGCGAGCAGCGCGACGCGCCGTTCGCGACCGTGCTGTCGGTCGAGCCGCCGCACCCGTTGTTCACCGCCCCGCCGGAGTACCTGGAGCGCTGGAAGGGCCGCGAACTGATCCTGCGCGACAACGTCGAGCTGGAGAAGGAGTACAAGAAGCGCGGACCGCACGGTCGTGACCTGCTCGACGACCTGCGGGTGTACTACGCGATGGTGGAGAACCTGGACCACAACGTGGGTCGGCTGGTCGAGGCGCTGCGCGAGGCGGGCACCCTGGACAACACGATCATCGGGATCACCGCCGACCACGGTGAGCTGCTGGGCAGCCACGGTCTGCTTGCCAAGCAGCGCCCGTGGGAGGAGTCGATCGGCATCCCGCTGATCTTCTCCGGACCCGGCGTCGGTCGGGACCGCGTGGTCGACGATCCGGTGTGCACCGAGGACCTGTTCCCCACGCTGCTCGGGCTCGCCGGCATCACCCCGCGCGACCCGAAGCCGGGGCTGGACCTGACTCCGGTGCTCAGCGGCGCCGAGGACGCTCTGGACCGGGAGGGCGTACTGCTGGAATTCGTCGCCGAGCTGCGCCCGAACATCGTCTTCCACGAGGAGACCTGGCGAGGCATCCGGACCCGCCGGTACAAGTACACGGTGCTGGGCGGCGCGCGCGGCGGGAAGCCCTGGCAGTTCTTCGACTTGGAAACCGACCCGTATGAGCTGACCAACCTGGTCGACGATCCCAAGTACGCCGACGAGGTGCGTCGGCACCACGAACTGCTGCGGTCCCGCCTGGTGGAGACGTACGACCACTACGTGCTGGCCCCGGCATTCGGCTGCGACGGTCTCAACGAGTGGGACCCGGAAGCCGAGCACCAGCTCCGCTTCGGCTGAGCGTCTCATCCCCCTGTACGGACGGAGTGTGCCCCCATGCGTCGTCCCATCCTGTCCGCCGTCGCCGCCTCCGCCCTGCTCCTCGCGGGCGGCGGCGCGGCGGCGCTGTCCACCACCTCACCCGCCTACGCCGACGGCGCGCCGTACGTCGGTTACCAGTACGACTACGGCGGCACAGTGACCGCCATCAACGGGGACCTGCCGACGGTCAACTCGATCGCCGACAGCATCACGTCGTCGACCGACCTCACCGTCACCGACATCGAGAACCACCGCGCGACCCTGCCGTACGGCAACCTCACTCCACCCGACGGTCCGGCGCTCACCCTGTACCCCGGACCGACCGGAGTCCCCGCGTCCGACCAGTACACGGTGACCGTCGACGGGCAGCCGTCGTTCGTGTACAAGGCGCTGGCGCGCAAGACCGACACCAACCGCGAGGCGGACACCTCGTGGACGTCGTTCTCGTTCTCCGGGTCGGTCACGGTCACCGTCACCGCGCTCGGGCAGACGGGGTTGACCGGCTGCCTGATCCGCCCCTACTCGGCGGGCATCAGCACGTCGTACGCGAACAACGCGTGCACGTTCACGATGACCCAGCCGCGCAACATCTCGGTGGAGTTCCGACCGAACATCCACAACCCGGTGGTACATCCGATGCTGGTGTTCGCCAATCCGCCGGAGGCGGACGTACCACCCGCGACCGGCGACCCGAACGTGCTGTACTTCGGGCCCGGCGTGCACGACATCGGCGCGGGCGTGCAGCTGCATTCCGGCGAGACCGTCTATCTGGCGGGCGGCGCGTACGTCAAGGGCGCGTTCATCGCCAACGGCGCGGTGAGCGACGTGACGATCCGCGGACGGGGCATCATCGACGGGCTGTTCCTGGACACCGGGAACCAGGACAGCAACAAGAGTCAGCCCGGTCTCATCGACATCGCCGACCAGGGCTCGTCGAACCTGCTCATCGAGGGCATCACGCTGGTGAACGCGCCCCGGTTCAACGTGCGGGCGCTGGGTCGCTACACCACCATCCACAACATCAAGACGATGTCCTGGTGGTATTCGACGGACGGCATGGTGGGCGGTAACTCCAGCCTGCTGGAGGACAACTTCATCAAGGTCAACGACGATTCCATCAAGCTGTTCTGGGGCGACACGATCGCGCGGCGCAACACGATCTGGCAACTGGAGAACGGCGCGCCGTTCATGATCAGTTGGAACATCGAGCAGAACGAGGACACGTTCCACGTCTACGACAACGACGTGATCCACGCCGAGCACTACCAGATCGAGAAGGAAGCGATCTTCCGGGCGCTGCACGCAGGCGCGGGCACGATGAGCCGGTACCTGTTCGAGAACATCCGCGTGGAGAACGCGACCTGGCGACTGTTCTATCTCGCGGTCGAGAACAACAAGTGGTACGACCCGAGCCTCGGCTACGGCGAACTCGACCAGATCATCTTCCGGGACATCCACGCGTACACCAACTACTCCAACCCGAATGTGCTGCAGGGGATCGACGGTACGCACAAGGTGAAGGACGTCAATTTCATCAACGTGTACGCCAACAACACCTGCCTGTCGAACGCGAACGACTTCACCATCGACCCGGGCAGCACGAACGCCATCAGAATCGTCAAGAGCGCGGACGGGAGCTGCTGGACATGAGAATCCGCGTAGGGGCGGCGGCGGTGTCGGTCACCGCCGCCCTGGTCCTCACCGTGGTCGGCATCGGGCCGGCGTCCGCCGACGAGCACCCGTACACCGGCACCGAATACGACCGGGGCGGCACGACGACCTCGGTCGACGGACCGGTGCCCGCGGTCGACGCCCTCGCCGACGACATCACCGCGACCACCGACGCCGCTATGCGCGACCTGGCAGCGGTGCGCGGCACCCTGCGGTACGGGCAGCTCGACGAGGCGCCGCCCGGCGGGCCGCAGCAGCTCGTCACGTACCCCGCGCCTGCCGGCATCGCCCCGTCCGACCAGTACACGGCGAGCGTGCGGCAGGGCGACCGGGTCGCGGACTCGTTCGTGTACCGGGTCGCCGCCCGCAAGACCGACACCAACCGGGAGCAGGACACCTCCTGGACCTCGTTCTCGTTCGCCGAGCCGGTCGAGGTGTCGGTACACAAGCTCGCCGGGTCGGCGACCGGCTGCCTGGTGCGTCCCGCCTCCGCCGGCATCGTGACCCGGTTCGCCGGCGGTACGTGTACCTTCACGCTGGTCCGGCCCGCCAATCTGTCGGTCGAGTTCGTGCCGGACACCACCAATCCGGTGGCGCATCCGATGCTGGTGTTCGCCAACCCGCCGGAGACGGACGTCCCGCCCGCGACCGGCGACCCCGACGTGCTCTACTTCGGACCGGGCGTGCACCACATCGGGTCCGGTATCGCGCTGCACTCGGGCGAGACCGTGTACCTGGCGGGCGGCGCCTGGGTGGAAGGCGCGTTCAAGGGCGTCGGCGTGTCCGACGTCGTCATCAAGGGACGCGGCGTCATCGACGGAACGTTCCTGGACACCGGTGACCAGACGGCGAACAAGAAGCAGCCGGGGCTCATCGACATCACCAACTCCCGCAACGTGCTGATCGAAGGGATCACCCTGGTCGACGGGCCTCGGTTCAACGTCCGCGCCATCGGTTCGTACGACACGATCCGCAACGTCAAGGTGATGAGCTGGTGGTTCAGCACCGACGGCGTGGTCGCCGGCAACCCCGGACTGGTCGAGGACAACTTCATCAAGGTCAACGACGACTCGATCAAGCTGTTCTGGGGCGACACCGTCGCCCGGCACAACACGATCTGGCAGTTGGAGAACGGCGCGCCGTTCATGATGAGCTGGAACATCGAACAGGACAGCCGGGACTTCCACGTCTACGACAACGACGTGATCCACGCCGAGCACAACCAGTTCTCCCCGCAGGCGGTGTTCCGCGCGCGGCACGCCGGCGCCGGGCACCTCCAGCGGTACCTGTTCGAGAACATCCGGGTGGAGGACGCCGACTGGCGGCTGTTCTACCTCATTCTCGAAAACAACAAGTGGTACGACCCGTCGCTCGGCTTCGGGCAGATCTCCGACGTCGTCTTCCGGAACATCACCGCCGACACGCCGTTCCGGCTGCCCAGCGTGGTACAGGGAATCGACGCCGATCACGGCATCGCGGACGTGTCGTTCGTGAACGTGACGATGAACGGCGCCTGCCTGTCCGACGCGACCGGGTTCCAACTCGACCCGGCGACCACCGACCGAATCAGGATCATGAAGGACGCCGCATGCCACAGCTGAACCGACCGCCGAACGTCGTCGTCGTACTCGCCGACGACATGGGCTGGGGCGACCTCGGCTGCTACGGCTCCGGCATCCCGACGCCGAACATCGACCGCCTCGCCCGAGAGGGTGTCCGGGCGACGGACTGCCACTCGGCGTCGGCGGTCTGCACGCCCAGCCGGTACGCCCTGATGACCGGGCGGTACGCCTGGCGCGGGCCGCTGAAGAACTTCGTCCTGATGGGGCACGGTCCGGCGCTCATCGAGCCGGACCGGCCCACGCTCGCCAGCGTGCTGCGCGACGCCGGGTACACCACCGGCGCGTTCGGCAAGTGGCACCTCGGTCTGGGCTGGCGGCACACGGACGGCTCGGTACGCGACGCTTTCGCGCCCGGCGCCCGCCTGCACGACGACGTGGAGACCGACTTCGGTCGCGACATCGACTACACCGCGCCGGTCACCGGCGGTCCGCTCGCGCTCGGGTTCGACCGGTTCTTCGGCATCGCCGGGTCGCTGGACATGCCGCCGTACGCGTTCATCGACCAGGACCGCACGGTCGGCGTCCCGTCGAAGGAGAAGGAGCGGTACCTCACCGAGCAGCGACCCGGGTTGCAGGTCGACGGCTGGGACGAGAGCGAGGTGGACGTCCGGTTCGTCACCGAGGCGTGCGCTTGGCTGCGGCAGACCACCGAGCCGTTCCTGTGCTACCTGGCGATGTCCGCGCCGCACCGGCCGAACGTCCCGCCGCCGTTCATCCGGGGGCGGTCCGGGCTGGGCGACCGCGCCGACGGGGTGTGCCTGGTGGACTGGGCGGTCGGTCAACTGCGGGCGACCCTCGACGAACTCGGCGTCACCGACCAGACCCTGTTCATCGTCACCAGCGACAACGGGGCGCCGATGGTGTTCACCGACGACGGGGACATCCGGCTGCACCGCCCCAACGGCGACTGGCGGGGACAGAAGGGCGACCTGTGGGACGGAGGGCACCGGGAGCCGTTCGTGGCTCGCTGGCCGGGACACCTGCCCGCCGGTTCCGCCGTGGACGCGCCGATCTGCCTGACCGACGTGCTGCCCACGGTGGCGAGCGCGGTCGGCGCGGTACTGCCCGAGGGCGCCGCGGAGGACGGTCGGGACGTGCTGGCGGTGCTCGCCGGCGCGAAGCCTGGCGACCCCGACCGCCCGATCGTGCACCACAGCCTGGGCGGACGCTTCGGGCTGCGGCGCGGACGGTGGAAGGCGATCTTCTCGGCGGGGTCCGGCGGCGGGTTCTCGGAACCGACCATCACCTCGCTGTTCGCCACCGGATCGGGCAAGGCGCACGCCGCGCCGCCCTGGGACGCCGAGCACCCGGCAGGGCAGTTGTACGACGTGTACGCCGACCCGTACGAGACGAAGAACCTGTGGGATCAGGAGCCGGGAGTGGTCGCGTCGATGTACGCGACGCTGCGCGGGATCTGCCGGGACGAGTCCAGCGGTCTGCCCTTCGACGTGCTGTTAGGGTCTGACCAGTGAGTTCGTGCTGTAGTCCGTCGCCTGGGCGACCGTCGGCGGCGTCGGTGGTCGAAGGCATCGAGGTGCCGCGCCGCGACCGGCGCGACGTCCTGCGCGGCATGATCAGGATTCCCGCCGGTCCGTTCCTGATGGGCGGCGACGATCCGGACGCCTTCCCGGACGACGGCGAGGGACCGGTCCGCGAGGTGTACGTCTCGGAGTACCACATCGACCCGAAAGCGGTGACGAACGCGCAGTTCGCGGGCTTCGTCAAGGCGACCGGGTACGTGACCGAGGCTGAACGGTTCGGCTGGTCGTTCGTGTTCCACCTGTTCGTACGCGGCGAGGCGGCTCGCCACGTGATCAACGGGACGGTGCCGCAGGTCCCGTGGTGGCTGCCGGTACAGGGCGCCGACTGGCGGCACCCCGAGGGACCCGGCTCGGACATCGGTACCCGGCAGAACCACCCGGTCGTCCACGTGTCGTGGGCGGACGCGAACGCGTACGCGGCGTGGGCCGGCAAGCGACTGCCCACCGAGGCGGAGTGGGAGAAGGCGGCGCGGGGCGGGCTGGTCCAGGCGCGGTTCCCGTGGGGCGACGACTTCACGCCGCGCGGACAGTACCGGTGCAACACCTGGCAGGGCGACTTCCCACGGCGCAACACCGGCGCGGACGGGTACCTCGGCACCGCGCCGGTCAACGCGTACCGCCCGAACGCCTACGGGCTGTACAACACGTCGGGCAACGTCTGGGAATGGTGCGCCGACTGGTTCAGCAGCGACTGGCACGCCGAGGACCGACCGGAGACGCGACGCGACCCGGTCGGACCGGCGGAAGGCGTCACGCGGGTCATGCGCGGCGGCTCGTACCTGTGCCACGAGTCGTACTGCAACCGGTACCGGGTCGCTGCCCGGACCAGCAGCCCGCCGGACAGCGCCACCGGTCACCTCGGCTTCCGCTGCGCCGCCTGAGCGGAGGTTCCCCGAGCGCGAGGCTGCCGCACGGGGTCGGCGGCGGCGTCGGCCGTCCGGTACGGGAGGTTCCCCGCGCGCGAGGCTGCCGCGCTCCTCGACCCGGCATCGCGCCGTTCCCGGGGTGGCGCGTGGTGCCGAACAGCGGGGTGTGCCGGGGGCGGGGTGCCGAACGGCGTGGTGTGTCGGCGGGCGTGACGCGAACGGCCGGCGTGCCCGCTAAGCAGTGAACACTCCTGGTGGTGTACGTACACCACTAGGAGTGTCGACCTCGGCGAAGTCCCCGCTGCGCCGACCGGGATGCCCGGTCCCAGGGCGCGACGCGTACCGGGGTGCGGTCCACCCGCGCAAGTACCTCGGACCGGGGCGGGACCCGGTCGCCTGCGAGGTCAGCCACCTGCGCGGGGTACTGGGCGCCGCGTCGGTCGCGAACGGCTGAGTCGGCGGTGTCCCGCCCCTTGACAGCGCACCCGAGGATGGGCTGATGGCGGAACGGTACGAGTACAGAGTCCTCGAACTTCGCGAAAAGCTCATCGGCGGCAAGATGTCGGGCGACCGGCTGGAGAAGATCCTCAACGAGCAGGCCGCGAAGGGTTGGCGGCTCAAAGCGATCACCGCCGCCGACGTCAAGGGCCGGATCGGACCGGGCGGGGTGGAGGGTCTGCTCGTCACGTTCGAGCGCAGCGTCGGCTGACCGGGCCGCCGGCACGCTTCACCGTAATCGGATGCGACCCCGGACGCGGGCGTCGGTATCCTGACGGCGACGGGCCGCTAGCTCAATAGGCAGAGCTGTGGACTTTTAATCCATAGGTTCGGGGTTCGAGTCCCCGGCGGCCCACTCGAAACGGATACCCGAACGGAGGGATCAGGGGCGGCTCACCGGCGACACCCTTCCGGTCAAGCAGCGGCGAGCAGCGCGTCGAGCGGCCGAGGCAGGGTGTCGCGCCCAACTGCCGCCTCCACGAGCAGTCGCGCGTACCGCAGCTTGCGGCGCGAGCCGCTGCCCAGGAACCGCCGCATCTGCGCTGCGGGCTGCCGACCGCGCCACGCGGGCTGGCTCTGCAGCGAGCGGAACGATCCGAGATCGCCCTGCGAGTCGAAGAGCGCTTCGACGGCTGCGGTGCCCACGGCGCGGATCAGCTCGTCCTCCAGATCGTCGACACAGACGTAGAACCCGAGGGACTCCAGGTCGGCGCGCGTGCGGGGCGCGGCGACCCCCGCCGCGACCAGGCCCGACCGGAATATCGCCTCCTCGTTGACGTCGCACAGACCGGCGAGCCGCAGCCCGGTACCCAGCCGACCCAACCTGGTCAGGACGCCTCTGATCGCGTGCGCCCCGCCGATCGGCACGATGACGATCCGTTCCGCCTCGAGATCCCGGCCGCGGCACACAGCGGCGGTTTCCAGCGCGATCTGGTCGCTGATGCCCTCGACGAGCACCAGAGCCACGGCGTTGTCGACCTTGGTCAGGGCGTGCGCCGTTGCCCGGATCGGCGCGGCGGGGCCGCTCACGTATCCGTCGAGCGCTCTGCGGGCAAGCTCGCGGCGACGGGTGACATCCATGGTTGTGTCCCGGGTCAGGGCTCGCGGGGTCACCGGGCGAGGCGTCCGTCGATCCGCCCGCGCGCCGTAGCAGTCATCATCGACATACGCGACGCCGACCGACAAGCGGTTAACCACGGCCGAGCCGCGGGGACCACGACGCCGCCCACGCCTACGGCTGGTCGGGCACACCCGTGCCTCCTGGTCATTGCGGGGGACCGCCACGATAGGCGAGTGAACGACGTCGCTCCCGTGCTGTACGCGGTCGTCCTCGGCGGCGCTGTCTGGGCCGGGTTCCGGCTGATCGCGGAGCGTGGCTCGATCGGCAACCAGCGGGTACCGGTCGCCACGATCACGGCGCTGGTGGTCGTGGGCGTACCGACGTTGATTCAACTGACAGCCGTTCCGTCGCTGCTCGGTCACCTTGAACGGGACCGGAATCTGATCGGTGACGGCGAGATGTGGCGTCTGGCGACGGCGCTGGTAGCTCAGGACGGCGGACCTGGGGGCGCCGTCTTCAACCTGGTCAGCCTCGCATTTGTGGGAGCGGTCGCAGAGCGGATCTGGGGCAGTGCGCGCTGGACTCTCATCGCCCTCGTCTCGGGTGTCGCCGGCGAACTGTGGGGTCTGCTGGTCCAGCCCGTCGGCGCCGGAAACTCAGTCGTCGTTTTCGGGCTGGCCGCTTCCGTAGCTGTGACAGCAGTCAGGGGCGGAAACCGGGCGACTTGCGTCGTGGCTGCGGTATGCCTCCTCGTCGCCGGAGCGCTACTGCTGACCGCCGACATTCACGGTGGGGCAGCAGCCGCCGGCGCAGGGTGCGGACTCGCGCTGGACCGCCAGCGGTCAGCGGAGCGTCACGCAACGGATGAGGTACGCCGTTCGTCGTAGCTCCGTAGCCCTCAGCCGGTCTCGTCCGGCTCAATTTCGGCGGTTCGCCTACGTGCGTCGACGCGACCGTGGTGCATTCGCGTTGGCTAGTCCGATTTGAGGGAGATCGGCAGCTATCGTCCGCTGTCACGGTGGCGGCTGCCGGTCATCGGAGGGGGCACCATGTCGGAGTTGTTGATCGCCCCGGAGCAGGACCGGATCGCTCCGGTGCGGGGTCGTACCAGGTGGCGGCGATTCGTCGTGATGTTCGTACCTTCGGTCCTTGTGGTCGGCGGGATCATCGTCGCCATGGCGACCGGTGCCATCGGCGCGTCGTTCGCCGTCTCCGGTCAGTCCTTCAAGATCTCAGCCGATCATCTGCACGGCACCGGCTTCAGGCAGTTCAGCGGCGTGGACGTGACCGCCGGCGGCTCCAGTATTCCGGTCGCGACCACGGTGATCGACGACGCCTCGATCACCAATTTGTGTCAGTCGGTGAACGTACCCAACCCGTTCGGCATGAAGATCGTGCTGCGCGTGGAGGCGGGCGGAGGCGGACATCCGGCGTCGGCGAAGGGCCTGGTCATCGGCATGACCAACCTCCAGGGAAACGCGACCTTCACCAACATCCAGATCGGTCGGGACGCCGGTCAGCTGAGCGGCAACTCCGCTCTCAGCGGGACGTTCGGGCAGAGCGCCGACGCCGTCGACATCGACAACCTCAAGCAGAGCGCCACCTCGACGAGCGCGGGAACGTTCGCCCTCATCGGTCTCGATCTCGCGGTCCAGACCGGCCAGAACGCGCACGAGTGCTTCTGAACCAGCCAGGAAACCGGGCTCGCGAGGATCTCGCGAGCCCGACCCATGACGTCGTCGAGGAGGACGAGTGACGGTCCCGCTCGGGGCGCCCGCCGACGCCCATGCCTGGGTACGCGGTTGGCGTGCCTTCCGCCGCTGGCGGCGTTCCCGTCCCTTCTGGGGTCCGCTGCTGCTGATGCTGGCCGGAGTCGAACTGTTCTTCAGCGCGAATCTCCTGCTCGGCGGGCTACAGATCCACTTCGGCTACGAAGGCTTCCTGTCGTACCTGTTGCCGCTGCTGATGCTGGTGACCGGGGTCCTCATCTGGCTGACCCCGAACCAGCGCGTCTTCTACAGCATCGTCGGTACCGTCACCGCCATCTACTCCCTGATCGGGCTCAATCTCGGCGGGTGGTTCTGCGGAATGCTGCTGGGCATTCTCGGCGGAGCGCTCTCGTTCGCGTGGACCCCGACGACGTCGGCCCCACCGCCGACGAGCGTGGTACCGGTCACCGGCGACCACAGCGGTGAGCGGGTCGCCTCGGAGTCGGACAGTGAGCGGATCACCGAACCGATCTACATGGTCGACGACGGCGCTGCCGCCCCTGGGCACGTGGACGGCGACGGGTGGGACATGCCCGCCGGTGACGACCGCGAGCGGCCGGGCGGCTCGCTGCTCGTCTGGACCGGAAGCGTCCTGCTGGCGGCGGTCCTCGCGGCGGTCGTGGTCGCGCACTCGCCTCGCGGGGCGCTGGCCGCGCCCTGCGTCCCCACGTCCCCGCCACCGTCCGCCGTCCCCCAGGTGGCGCTGACGCCCACCGGCGATCCGACACCCACGGCAACCGCCGCGCCGACACCCGTACCGACCGCGAACCCGACCCGGTCGCCGGATGCGACGACCACGTCACCCGATCCCGACACCGCGTCCTGCGCTCCGGGTGGTACCGGATCGGTCACGCCACGCCCGAGCGCGCCCGCGCCGACCGGTACCGCAACGGTGCCACCGGGACCACCGGTCGCCGCACGAGCGGCGGGGCGCTTGACCGCCGCCGCGATGACGCTTCAGGGGTTCGCGTTCGACGGAGTGGCGGACCTGCCGACCGCGTCCGGTTCGGTCGGTGTGTTGACGTTCTCCGCGACCACCACGACCGCGACCGATCTCGCCCTGGTCACGGGCGGCAGCGGCTCGCTGAGCATGATCATGCGTAAGCCGGTGCTCAAGGGCCGCGTGCGGTTCACCGCGACCAGGTTCTCGGGGAAGTTGCTCGGCACGCCGTTCACGTACACGCCGCAGTCGCCGCCCCCCGCGACCGCCTTCGCGCCGTCGACCGTGATCGCCGACATCGTAGTCGATCTTGTCCTCGTCGATGGCGGTACCCTCGACGCAGGCGCCCTCGTCGAAGCCCTGACCGCGTGATCCGTTCCGCGCACCGCCCCGGGTTCGGAGCTTGCGACCCGGGCCTCGGACGGGAGCATCGCCTAGTCTCGAAGGGTGACCGTCCACAAGCTCTCCCGCCTCGACGCACGCCGCATCGCGGTACGCGCTCAACTGCTGGACAGCGCGCGGCCGACGGCCCTGCTGGACGTGGTACGCCACCTGACGCTGCTCCAGATCGACCCGACCGCCGCGATCGCGCCGAGCGCCGACCTGGTGGCGTGGAGTCGCCTCGGGTCGGGGTACTCGCCGGCGGAGCTGGAAGCCGCGCTCGACAACCGGACGCTGGTCGAACTGCGGGCGATGATCCGACCCAGCGAGGACCTCAAGCTGTACCGCGCCGAGATGCTCGAGTGGCGCACCCGGCGGGAGGACCCGAACTGGCGGAACTACTACCGCGACTGGGTCGACGCCAACGACGGTTTCCGTCGCGACATTCTGCACCTGCTCGCGTCCTCCGGGCCGCTGACGTCGCGCGACATCCCGGATACCTGCGTGGTGCCGTGGAAGTCGACCGGGTGGACCAACAACCGCAACGTCAGCCAGATGTTGGAGCTGATGGTGCGGCGCGGCGAGGTCGCGATCGCCGGTCGCAAGGGCCGTGAGCGGCTGTGGGACCTGGCGGAACGGGTGTACCCCGACGATCCGGCGGTGCCCATGGACGAGGCGTCGCGCATCCGGAACGAGCGCCGGCTGCGGGCGCTCGGCATCGCCCGTTCCCGGGGACCGGAATGTCCGGTGGAGCCGGCGGACGTGGGCGAGGCGGGCGAACCCGCGGTGGTGGAGGGCGTCAAGGGTACGTGGCGGGTCGAACCGTCGTTGCTGGGTCAACCGTTCTCGGGGCGTGCGGCGTTGCTGTCGCCGTTCGACCGGCTGATCCACGATCGCAAGCGCACCATCGACCTGTTCGAGTTCGACTACCAGCTGGAGATGTACAAGCCCGCCGCGAAGCGACGCTGGGGATATTTCGCGCTGCCGATCCTGTACGGCGACCGTCTGGTGGGCAAGCTCGACGCCACCGTCGACCGGAAGGCGGGCGTGCTCCAGGTCCACGCGATCCACGAGGACGTGCCCTTCGACCGTACCGTGGCGGCGGCGGTGGACGACGAGATCAAGGACCTGGCGAACTGGCTCCAGGTGGACCTGGCGTTCCCGTGACGGGTCACCAGCGCCAGCGCCAGAAACGTCGCTGGTAGCGCACCTTGACCGTGGACGACTTGGCGTAGCCGCGGATCACCACGTGCAGCCCGCCTGACTCGGGTACACGGGTCTTCGTCGAACTGGACGCCAACTCGAGCTGGTCGAGCGACGCGGACGCGCCGGGCGGCAGGACAACGGTCACCGAGCTGGACTTGACCGCGAGCGACACCTCGACGGTCGGCGACGTGATCACTGCCTCGGTCAGATCCAGTTTGACGCCGGACGCCCGCGCTTCGACGGATACCTTGCTCGGCACCACCCACCGACCGGTCCGTTTCAGCGGCGACGAGCGCGACCGCAGGTCGAGCGTCTGCGGCACGGCAGGCGTGGGCAGATCCGCGGTGACCGACTCCAGTTCGGCATACGTACGCGCGGCCCACACCGCGCCGACCCGGTCCTCGAATTCGGTCAGGGTGAGTCGGCCCTCGCCGACGGCCCGGTGGAGCAGATCAGCCACCCGGTTCCGTTCGGCATCCGACACCCGCGTCTCGGGCCGCGGCACCAACTCTCCGGTCACCCGCTCAAGATACGACGGGGTCACCGCACCGGACACGCCCGCGGACCACCCGAGCTCCACCCACGCCGCCGTTTCGGCGACGCTGGCGCACGGTGCGAGGTCGGTCGGCCACCATCTAGCGTTGGATCGCCACAGCTCGCGGCACGGATAGGCGGCGCGGTTGAAGGACATGTTCGCGGCCCTGCGGGTACGCAACTTCCGGTTGTACTTCGCGGGGCAGTCGGTCAGCCTGGTCGGTACCTGGATGCAGGCTGTCGCCCAGTCCTGGCTGGTACTGGAGCTGACCGGGTCGGGTGCGGTGCTCGGGCTCGTGGTCGCCGCGCAGTTCCTGCCCGTGCTGTTCCTCGGCCCGTACGGCGGACTGATCGCCGACCGCGCCGAGAAGCGTCGGCTGCTGACGACCACCCAGACCACCTTGGCGACGCTGGCGCTGCTGCTCGGGGTACTGACGGTGACGCACACCGTACGGCTGTGGATGGTCGTGGTGCTCGCTGTCGCCCTCGGCACGGTGAACGCCGTGGACAACCCGACCCGGCAGACGTTCGTACCGGAAGTGGTCGGGCCGCACCTGCTGCGCAACGCGGTGAGCCTGAACAGCGTGATGACCAACGCCGCGCGGGCGGTCGGGCCGGCGGTCGCCGGGATCCTGATCGCGGCGTTCGGCGTGGGCGTGTGCTTCCTCGCCAACGCGGCGAGCTTCGTCGCGGTGCTGTTCGCGCTGAGCCTCATGCGTACCGACCAGTTGATGCCCGCGCCGCCCGTGGTCCGTGCGCCGGGACAGCTCGTCGACGGGTTGCGCTATGTCCGGGGTACCGCCGGGCTGGTGGCGCCGCTGTGCATGATGGCGATCATCGGGACGCTCGCCTACGAGTTCCAGGTGGTGCTCCCGCTGCTCGCCCGTACCGGGCTGCACGGCGACGCCCGCACGTACGGCTTCATGACGTCGGCGATGGGGTTGGGCGCCGTGCTCGGCGGGCTTGCCATCGCCGCGTACGGGCGAGCCGGCGTGGTCCCGCTGGTCGGGGCGGCGGTCGGGTTCGGTGCGGCGCTCGTCGCCGCGACCCTCGCCCCGTCGCTGCCCGCCGAGTTGGTGGCGCTGGCGTTCGTCGGGGTGGGCAGCATCGCGTTCCTGGCGACCGGCAACACCACGCTGCAACTGGTCAGCGACCCGAGCTTCCGAGGTCGGGTGATGGCGCTGTGGTCGGTGACGTTCCTCGGCAGTACCCCCGTCGGCGGTCCCATCGTCGGCGCGGTCGCGCAGCACCTCGGACCACGCGCCGGGTTGGCGCTCGGCGCCGCCGCCTGCCTGGCTGCCGCCGCGCTCGGCGCCGCTGCCCTGTCCCGCATTCCCGCACGTCATCGTTTTCTGGAACGGCGGGCTGCGCCGGCGCAACGTCCAGCGCCGGTCACCGAGGCGGACCGCGCCTAGGGCTCGTATCGACGTAGGTCATCGCGCCTGGCGACGACACGGCGGTTGTCGGGTGGGCACGCGGTGAGGACTTGAGGGTCCCTCGAGCGGGTGAACCCACGATGGCGCCGCACGGCTCCGGTCAGCGGCGTAGAGATCCGGTCGGTGGTCGATAACGGTACGTAACCACGACCGCCGGACGCCGCCGGGCACCGCGCGTTCACGAACTTTATCACAACAATCACATCTGGACGGACGCATGCTGATCAAAGCCCTTGACACCCGATTAGCCGGTACGTCCGTACCGGCTGCCAAGCCCATCGACCGCCGGCGTCTGCTGGCGCTCGCCGGTGGCGCCGCTGTCGCCGGCCTCGCCGGCGCCGCCGTCGCCGGCGCTTCCGCCGCCGTCGCGGCGCCGGCGACTGATCCCCGCCCGGAACCCCGTCTGGTACGGCTGTGGGCGCAGGCGTGGAACACCGGCGACGCCGATCTGATGGCATCGCTGTTCACCCCGGACGGTACCTACATCGACCATGCCTTCCAGGCGACCTTCCAGGGCCGCGACGGCATCCGGATGTCCGTCATGTTCACGCTGCTCGGCGTGCCCGATGCCCGCGTCGTCGTCAACGAGGCGGTGCAAGCCGGCGACCGCGCCGTGGCACGCTGGACGTTCTCCGGTACGTACGCCACCGTCGAACCGTTCACGGCGGGCGACCCCCGCGGCCGATCCTTCTCCGTGCCGGTGCTGTCGTACTTCACCCTCGCCGGCGACCACATCGCCAGCATCGAGGAGTTCTACAACCTCGCGGACCTGATGCGGCAGCTGGGTCTGCCGGTGGCGTACATGCCTCGACCGGCGTGACATCGCCGGGTCCCGCTCAGCGGCGAACGAGCGGGTCCCGCTGGCGCCGGGTTCACCCGGTCCACTCCCGCCGGATCGGGTGGGCCGGGGCGGTCCCGCGCAGCGCCACGGTGAGCAGCACGGTACCGGCGGTCAGGGCGCCCGCCGCGAGCGTGACGAGCGGCCAGCCGCCGGTACTCCACTCGGTACCGGCGAGCCCGCCGAACACCGACGCGCCCAGGTAGTACGCCACCAGGTACATCGCGGACGCCTGCCCGGCGCCGCCGCCGGTGGCGTGCGCCCGGGCGGCGACCCAGCCGCTGGCGAGGCTGTGCGTGGCGAAGAACCCGAAGGTGATCAGGGCGGTACCGGCGACCAGGGCGGGCAGCGGTCGCGCCAGGGTGGCGGCGAGCCCGACGCCGATGACGAGCGCGGCGAACGGGGCGGTCCGCCGTCGCCCGTACCGCTCGGCGACCCGACCCGCCAACGCCGAACCGAGCGAGCCGATCGGGTACACCAGGAACACCAGCCCAGCCGCCGCGCCGAGCTCGTACGGCGGGGCGGCGAGGCGGAAGCCGAGCGCGTTGTACACCGCGACCATGGTCCCCATGAGGGTGGCTCCGACGGCGTAGAGCCCGAGCTGCACCGGGTCGCGCAGCAGCCGGACGGTGATCGCGGTCAGCGCCCGGCGCGACGGCGGTACCGGGCGGAAGTTCGCCGACGGCGGCAGCAGCCGTGCCATGACCGCCACACATCCGAGACACAGCAGGGCGACCGCCCCGAGCGCGACCCGCCAGCCGACGTCGACCAGCGCCCCGGCGAGCAGCCGTCCCACCATGCCGCCGATCGCGGTACCGGCGATGTACTGCCCGGTCGCGCGGGTGTGCGAACCGCCGTGGACCTCTTCGCGCAGGTACGCCATCGCCACGGCAGGCAGCCCGGCGAGCGCGAATCCCTGGGCGGCGCGCAGGATCAGCAGGACGGTCCAGCTCGGCGCGACCGCCGCGCCGAGCCCGAGCAGCCCGGACACCAGTACCGAGCCGCGCATGAACGCGGTGCGACCCAGCGCGTCGGACAGCGGACCGACGAACGGCATGCCGGCGGCGAGACCGAGGGTCGACACGGACAGGGTCAACGCGGCGGACCCGGCGGACACATGCCAACTGGCGGCGAGCAGCGGCAGCAGCGGCTGCGGGCTGTACAGGGTCGCGAACGTCGCCACCCCCGCCAGCAGCAGCGCCGTGGTCAACCGGCGGAACCCGGCTTCGCCGACCCGGTACCCGGGTTCGGATTCGTCGTCCGGGCAGGCGGCATCCACGGTCGAGGCAAGGGTCACCGGACCAGTCTGTGCCGCCGGTACCGATGTGAAAAATGACGATAGCGCGGTACGTTGATGCGTCGGGTGCATGAGCAGGGGCGGGGTGGCGGCGGTGAACACCGAGGAACTGCGCTGGTTTCTGACGGTCGCGGACACCGAGCACGTCACCGAGGCGGCGGCGGTCCTGCACGTCAGCCAGTCGACGCTGTCCCGCGCGCTCGGTCGGGTGGAACGGGAGTTCGGCGCGCCGCTGTTCGACCGCCAGGGGCGCCGGCTGCGGCTGAACCGGTACGGCGAACTGGTGCGCGAACGTGCCGCTCGGGCGCTCGCCGAACTCGCCGACGCCCGCCACGGCGTTCAGGCGCTCGCCGACCCGGACTCCGGGCAGGTACGACTCGCGTTCCTGCACTCGTTCGGACCGTGGCTGGTACCGGCGCTGCTGCGCGAGTTCCGGGCCGCCGCGCCGGGCGTCCGTTTCGTACTGCGGCAGGACTACCACGACGCGCTCGTCGCCGCGCTGCGCGCCGGCGAGGCTGATCTCGCGCTGACCAGTCCACGCCCTGCCGACCGGGACATCGGGTGGTACGGACTGGGCGAGGAGAAACTGTGTCTCGCCGTACCGCCCGGTCACCGGCTCGCGACCCGCAGACGCCTGCGGCTGTCGGACGCGGCGGAGGAGCCGTTCGTCATGCTCTCGCCGATCACCGAACTGCGTCGGCTCACCGACGAGCTGTGCCGCCGCGCCGGGTTCACCCCCACGATCGCCTTCGAGAGCGCCGAACTCGCCACCGTACGCGGTCTGGTCGCCGCCGGTCTCGGGGTGGCGGTGTCGCCGCTGCCCAGCCCCGTCGGCGACCTGACGACCACGGCGCTGCCGCTGTCGTGGACGGGCGCCGCCGAACCCGGCGGACCCGTGTACCTGCCGCTCACCGACCGGCAGGCGCGGCGCGCCCTCGGGCTGGCGTGGCCGGCGTCGCGCGAGCGGTCCCCCGCCGTGGAGCGGTTCCGGCGGTACGTGGCTCGCGACGAGTGAACGATCACGCTCCCGGTCTGTGGTACGGGAAGCGAGATCGTCTTGTCACGCCGGGGTCTGTTTGGCAAGTTGGTGGCTCGGATGTCCACAGGGGAGCGTGGCGGGGAGGCGGCAGGGTGACGGTCGGCGGTACAGCGACCGATCTTCAGGCCCTGGTCGCCCGGCATTTCGTCGCGCAGGCCAGCCGCCCGGTCGAACTCCGCGACGTCGCGGTGGACACGCTGCGCCCCGAACAGCGCTGCCTGCTCGCCACCGACGGCATGGTGAGCACCACCCTTGAGACGTACCACCTCGAGCCGGTCGTGGCGCATCCGATCAGCCAGGACGACGTGCCGGTACCCCGCCCGCAGGCGGACTGGCTCGACGTGCCGGAGGCGACGGTCGTGCTGCGCCGACGGGTGGTGATCCGGGGACAGGACTCCGGCGTCGCGTACGTCGCGGCGGAATCGTTGCTCGTACCGTCCCGGCTGCCGCACGGCTTCGGGCCCGGCATCGGGCGTTTCCCGTCCGGACTCGGCGCGGCGCTCGCCGCCACCGGTATCGAGAGCCGACGCGAGTTGCTGTGGTTCGGCGCGGCGACCCTGCCCGAGTGGTACCCGACGCCGGTCCCCGGCAGATTGCCGCAGCGCACCTACCGGGTGATCCACCGCGGCGAACCGATTTCGTTGATCACGGAGAGCTTCCTGCGGTGACCCGGTCCACCGAACTCGAACAGTTGACCACTGCCGTCGCGCGGGTCGCCGACGTCGATCCCGCGCGCGTCGCGGTGCGCGGTACGGACGGCGAGGTCAGCTACGGCGAACTGCGCGACCTGCTGACCGAGGCGGCGTCGCGACCGGTCGTCGGCGAATGCCTGCTGCCGGTGTCCGGGACGGCGTCCGATGTGGTGGCGCTGCTGACCGGCGCGGTCGCCGGTCGGAGCGTCCTGGTGTTCGACGAGCGGACCACCGCCTGGGAACGCGAGCGAGCCGCGGCGCTCACCCCCGGCGACGACGACCCGGACCGACCGCAGTGGCTGGCGCTGTGCACGTCGGGTACCTCCGGGCTGCCGAAGGTGGTGCCGCTGCGCTGGCGTACCGACGTGCTGCCCAACGCGCTCGCGTTCGCCGAAGCCGCCGGGTACCGCGACGACGACGTGGTGTGGTGCGGCACGCCGCTGCACCACCGGTACTGCCTTGCCGCCGGGGTGCTCGGCGGGCTGCTGTCCGGATCGACGTTGCTGCTGGTACCGGGCATGCTCGGTCCCGCCGAGTTCGCCCGGCGGCTACGAGACGAGCGGGTGACGATCCTGCTGTCCGTGCCGTACCTGTACGGGTTCTACGCGCAGGAACTGGCTCGCGACCCGGACACCGTGCGCGGACTGGCGCTGCGCCGCTGCGTCGCGGCGGGCGAACCGCTGCCGGAGCAGGTGGCGACCGCCTGGCGCGCGGCGACCGGGCTGACGCTGCTGTCGCACCTCGGCAGTACCGAGGACGGGCAACTCACCCTCGGTCGGGGTGAGCCGGACGAGGGCGTGGGGCTGCCGCTCGCCGACGCCGAGATCCGGGTGGACGCCGACGGGGTGATCGCCGTGCGTCGACGTACCCGACCGGTGGACGACGGCGACCTGTTCCGGGTGCCGGGGCGCGGACCGGACGGGTGGCGGCGTACCGGCGACGTCGGGTACCTCGACGAGCGGGGCAACGTCCACATCACCGGGCGGTCCACCGATCGGCTGAACGTCGCGGGGAAGAAGGTCGACCCGGTGGAGGTGGAACAGGCGTTGCGGATGTGTCCGGGCGTGTCCGACTGCGTGGTCGTCGGGGTACCCGGACCGACCGGCGACGAACTGGTGGGCTTCGTCGTCGCCGGTACCCCGAGTGATGCTGATCTGCGTCGCCACCTCGGCGAACTGCTGTCCCCGCACAAGGTTCCCCGGCGCTTCATCCGGCTGGACCGGGTACCCCGGACCCGAACCGGCAAGCCCCAACGCGGCGTCCTCGTGGCCGGGTTGCTCGCACCTGCGTCGGCGTCGTCTGGACTGAGGAGCGCAGCGACGAGGGAAGACGGCGCCTGTGAGGCGCGGGTGCCTGCGTCGGCGGAGGCCGGCGCCAAAGTTGACGCACCTGCGTCGGCGTGGTCTGGACTGAGGAGCGCAGCGACGAGGGAAGACGGCGCCTGTGAGGCGCGGGTGCCCGCGCCGGCGGAGGCCGGCGCCAACGATAGGAGCATCAACCGATGACCGGTGACCACGCTCGGTCGGATGCGGCACGGCGACCCGAGCCGATCGCTGTCGTCGGCATGGCTGCCCGGTTTCCCGGTGCGCGTTCGGTCGACGAGTTCTGGCGCAACCTGGTCGACGGCGTGGAGTCGGTGCGCCGGTTCAGCGTCGAGGAGCAGATCGCGGCGGGGGTACCCGAGGATGCGGCCCGCCAGCCGGGTTTCGTCGCGGCGGCGTCGGTCCTCGACGACATCGACCTGTTCGAGCCGGCGTTTTTCGGGCTGAGCCCGCGCGAGGCGGAACTGCGCGACCCGCAGCAGCGGCTGTTCCTGGAGATTGCGCACGAGACTGTGGAGAACGCGGGGTACGACCCGTGGCGGTACCCGGATCGGATCGGGGTGTTCGCGGGTGTCGGTACGAACGGGTATCTCCAGCACCATCTCGCGCCGCCGGCGTTCACCGCGAACGCGGAGGGCATGTCCCTGGGTATCGGCAACGACCACGACTTCGTGTCGACCGTGGTGTCGTGGGCGTTGAACCTGCGCGGACCGAGCATGACGATCAACTGCGCGTGCTCGACGGGGCTGGTCGCGGTACACGCCGCGTGTGCGGCGCTGCGCGCCGGCGACTGCGAGATGGCGCTGGCCGGGGCGTCGAACGTGCTGGTTCCGCACGGCTTCGGTTACCTGTACCAGCCGGGCGGGGTGCTGTCCTCGGACGGGCACTGCCGCGCGTTCGACGCCGACGCCGACGGCACGATCTGGGGCAGCGGGGCGGGTGCGGTGCTGCTGAAGCCGCTGAGCAGCGCGCTGCGTGACGGCGACACGGTGTACGCGACGATTCTCGGTTCGGCGGTCAACAACGACGGTTCGAAAAGCAGCTTCACCGCGCCGAGCGAGGCGGGACAGCGGGCGGTGGTGGCAGCCGCGCTCGACGCGGCGGGCGTCGACCCGCGCAGCGTCGGGTACGTCGAGGCGCACGGCACGGGTACCGCGCTGGGCGACCCGATGGAGGTGGCGGCGCTGTCCGAGGTGTACGGGCGGGACGCGACCCACGCGGGCTGGTGCGCGCTGGGCGCGGTGAAGACGAACATCGGGCATCTGATCAGCGCCGCTGGCATCGCCGGGTTGATCAAGGCGGTGCTCACCGTGTACCACGGGTTGATCCCGCCCACCTTGCACTACCGGCGTCCGAATCCCCGGATCGACTTCGCGCACAGCCCGTTCAAGGTCGCCGCGACGCTGACGCCGTGGCGCGGCAGCGGTCCCCGACGGGCCGGGGTCAGCGCGTTCGGCATCGGCGGTACCAACGCGCATGTCCTCGCCGAACAGCCGCCGCCGGTCGCCCCGCGCCCCGGCAGCACCGGTCCGGTGCTGCTGCCGATGTCCGCCCGTACCGACACCGCGCTGCGCGAGGTCGTCACCGGGCTGGGCGAGCACCTGTCCGAACACGACCAGATCGACATCGGGGACGTCGGGTTCACCCTGCAGGTGGGGCGTCGCCAGTTGAGCCATCGCGCGTTCGTGGTCGCGTCGGACCCGTACGAGGCGGCGTACACGTTGACCGAGGGCGCGTCGGGCGGCTCGCGGCTGCGGGTCGGTCGGGCTGCGCCGAATCCGCCCGGCGTCGCGTTCCTGTTCTCCGGGCAGGGCAGCCAGCACGTCGGTATGGGTCGCGGGCTGTACCAGCGGTACCCGGTGTTCCGCGACGCCGTCGACGAGTGCGCCGACCTGCTGCGCGGCCACCTCGACCTGGATCTGCGCGAGGCGTTGTACACCGGCGGGGTCGACCTCGACCAGACCCGGCTGACCCAGCCGGCGCTGTTCGTCGTCGAGTACGCGTTGGCGCGACTGTGGCAGTCGTGGGGCGTGCACCCGACCGCGATGGTCGGTCACAGCATCGGCGAGTACGTCGCCGCCTGCCTCGCCGGGGTGTTCACCCTGCCCGACGCGGTGCGCGTGGTGGCGGCACGGGGGCGGCTGATGCAGTCGATGCCGGTCGGGGCGATGCTCGCGGTACCGCTGGACGAGGAGAAACTGCGCGCGCTGCTGCCCGCGACGCTGGATCTCGCCGCGGTCAACGCGCCGGGGCGGTGCGTCGTCGCCGGTCCGACCGCCGAGGTCGAGGTGTTCGCCGCCGAGTTGCGTGGGCGGGGTGTGGCGTCGACGGTGCTGCGTACCTCGCACGCGTTCCACTCCGCGATGATGGAGCCGATCCTCGGCGCGTACACCGAGGTGCTGTCCGGGGTCACCCTGCGCCCGCCGCAGGTGCGGTTCCTGTCCAATGTGACCGGCGACTGGATCACCGACGCGCAGGCGACCAGTCCCCGGTACTGGGCGGAGCACCTGCGTTCCACGGTGCGTTTCGCGGACTGCGCCGCGCGGCTACTCGAGGGCGGGAACAGCCCGGCTCTGGTCGAGGTCGGCCCCGGTCGTACCCTCGTCGACCTGGTCCGGGTGGGGTACCAGGGCGACGCGCTGATCGTGCCCAGCCTGCCGAGGCCCCGCGAGGCGTCGGCGGACGCGGACCTGGCGACGGTACTGACCGCGGTGGGCGAGGCGTGGCTGCGCGGCGTCGAGGTGGACTGGCATGCGCTCGCCGACCCGGGTCGCCGCCGGGTACCGCTGCCGACCTACCCGTTCGAGCGCAAGCGGTACTGGGTCGAACGGGGCGCGGACCAGCCCCGCGAGCGGTCCCGCCTCGGTCCGCTGCCGTTGGAGGACTGGTTCGAGGTGCCCGGTTGGCGGCAGGCGACGGTACCGGCGGTCGCCGCCGACGCGCTGACCGGCGAACGGGTGCTGCTGCTGTGCCCCGACGACCCTGCCGGGGACCTGCTCGCCGACGCGCTGGTCGAGCGGGGCGCGACGCTGGTACGGGTCCGGATCGGTACCGGGTACGACCGACCGCGACCCGACCTGTTCACCGTGGACCCGACGTCGCGTGACGACCATGCGCGGGTGCTCGCCGTGCTGCGCGACGAGGGTGTCGCGCCGACCCGGATCGTCGCCGCGTGGGGTCTGGTACCGCCGCCCGCACCGGACGACGCGCTGCGCCGCGATCGCGTCGCGGACGGGTTGCGACGCTGCTTCTACGGGCTGCTGGCGCTGGCTCAGGCGCTCGCCGAGCAGCGACCGGCGGGGCTGCGGGTGGACGTGTGCACCGCGTACACCCAGGACGTGACCGGCAGCGACCTGCTCGCCCCCGAGTCGGCGGTCGCCGCCGGGGTGTGCCGGGTGGCACCGGCGGAACTGTCCGGGATCGTCTGGCGCCACATCGACACGGACCTGCCCGGCGACCGGCGCGACCTGGCGACGTCGGTCGCGGCGCTGGCGGACGCGGTCGCTCACCCGGTCGGCGACGAACTGGTCGCGCTGCGCCGAGGACGGCGCTGGCTGCCGACGGTCGAGCCGGTACGCCTGCCTGCCGGGTCGCTCGCCGCTCCCGGCTGGCGCGAGGCGGGCGTGTACCTGATCAGCGGTGGTACCGGCGGACTGGGACTGGCGATCGCCGAGCACCTCGCGGAGCGGGCGCACGCCGCGGTGGCGTTGCTCGCCCGCTCGGAACTGCCGCCCGAGGCGCAGTGGGACGACTGGCTGGCGGAGCACCCGGTCGACGCGACGGCACGGGTGATCCGTACCGCCCGGCGCATCCGTGACCTCGGCGGGGACGTGTTGCTGCTGCGCGCCGACGTGGCGGATCCGACCGCCCTGGCGAAGGCTCGCGACGAGGTCCTCGACCGGTTCGGGACGCTGCACGGCGTGATCCACGCGGCTGGTGTACCGGGCGGCGGGATGATCGAGGTCAAGTCGTTCGAGGACGCGGCAGCGGTACTCGCGCCGAAGGTCGACGGGCTGGTCGCGCTCGCCGACGTGTTCGGCGACCTGCCGCTTGACGTGGTGGTGCTGTGCTCGTCGGTCACCGCGCTGGCGGGCGGGTTCGGGCAGGTCGACTACTGCGCGGCGAACGCGTTCCTGGACGCGTACGCCCGCAGCCCGCGTCGGTTCGCCGCCCGTACCGTCTCGGTCAACTGGGGCGGCTGGCTCGACGTCGGCATGGCGGCTCGCGCGGGCGGCGGCCCCGCCGGAGTGTCCAGGTCGGACGACGCGCCCGGTGAGCTGTCGTTCCGCCCGTACCGTGGACATCCCTGGCTGACCGAGGTGGCGCACGCCGCGTCCGGGGCGGTGGTGCTGCGCGGCACGCTGAATCCGGACACCCACTGGGTGCTCGACGAGCACCGGATTCTCGACCAGCCGGTGCTGCCCGGCACCGCCGCGGTCGAGTTGATGCGCGCCGGTTTCGTCGCGGCGGGGCACCGCGACGGCGACCCGGTCGAGCTGCGGGACGTGCTGTTCCAGGCGCCGCTCGCGGTACCGGACGGCACGGACGTGCGCATCGAGGTCACGGTGTCCGCCCCGGCGGCGGACGGCAGTCGTACCGTGACGCTCACCGGGACCGCCGGGGGCGGGGCGCGACCGTGCGCCCGCGCGACGGTACGACGGCTGACCGCCGACCATCCAGCGGTGGTGGACGTGGCGGCGGTACGAGGTCGCTGTACCCCGCGCGACGGCGTCGACCTGCCGACCGGCGGCGGGATGCTCGCGTTCGGACCGCGATGGAGCAGCCTGCGCGGCGCGTACACCGGTGCCGGCGAGGAGTTGGCGGAGCTGCGTGCCCGACCGATGGTCGCCGAGGAGCTGGGCGTACTGGCGCTGCACCCGGCGCTGCTGGACGAGGCGACCGCGTTCGGCACCGGATACGACGTGCCCGCCGACCAGCGGTATCTGCCGCTCGGGTACGGCAGGGTGGTGGTCCGCGCGCCGCTGCCCGCCGAGTTCGTCAGCCACCTGCGGCACCGGGGCGGCGACGCGCAGCGGGACATCCTGCGCGCCGACTTCAGCCTGGTGGACGCCGCCGGTCGCGAGGTCGTCGCGATCACCGACTTCACGCTGCGCCGGGTCGGCGACGACCCGCTGGCGGTACCGGAGCAGCCGCCCGCCGCTGTCCCGGCGACCGCCGTACCCGCCGCGCCCGACGCGACCGGCGACGGCGCGGTCGGCATCAAGCCCTCGGTCGGCGCGGAGGCGCTGCGCCGGGTGCTCGCCGCCGACCTCGGTCCACAGGTCGCGGTCGGCGTGATCGGGGTCGACGAGGTACGCCGGGACGTGCGCGAACGCGCATCCGAACTGGTGAGCGCCGCGATCCCGGCGGTCGGTTCGACGCCCGGCCCGTCCGGTCGCGACGGTCTCGGTGCGTACCGCGCCCCGACGACCGAGATCGAGTCGGCGCTGTGCGCGATGTGGTCGGAGATGTTGTCGGTACCGCAGATCGGGGTCGACGACGACTTCTTCGAGCTGGGCGGCAACTCGCTGGTCGCGGTCCAACTGGTGTGGCGGGTCGGCGAGGTGTGGGGAGTGAAGCTGCCGATGCGGGCCCTGTTCGACGCGCCGACGGTCGCGGGGCTGGCGGAGACGGTCGAGGCGGCACGAGCCGCCGGCGACACCGACGAGCCGCAGATCGAGGTACTGCCGAGGAGTCGTTCGTGACGGGAACACCGCCTGCCGACGCGCTGCTGTTTCCAGCGTCGTCCGCCCAGCGTCAACTGTGGTTCCTCGAGCAGCTGTATCCGGGGCAGCCGCTGAACAACCTCAACATGGAACTGCGCCCAGCCGTCGAACTGCGTCCCGAGTCGCTGCGGGCGGCGCTGACCGCGCTGGTCGACCGGCACGAGGCGCTGCGTACCACGTTCCACGTGCACGACGACGAGCTGGTCCAGGCGGTCGCCCCGGCTGCCGGTACCGTCGCGCTCGCGGTCAGCGATCTGCGCGACCTCGCCGAGCCGCAGGCGCGGGAGCGGCTGGCGCGGTTGCGCCACGACGACGGGTCGGCGCTGTTCGACCTCGCCGAAGGACCGCTGCTCCGGACCAGGCTGGTGTACCTGCCGGGCGGGGCGCAGGCGCTGATCCTCGTGGTACACCACATCGTCGCCGACGCGACGTCGGTCGGTGTCCTGGTCGAGGACCTCGGCGCGCTGTACCAGGCGGCGACCGACGGCGTCGAAGCGGACCTGCCGCCGCTGCGCATCCAGTACGTCGACTACGCGGCGTGGCAACAGAAGCGGCAGGAACACCCGAAGGTGGTCGGCTGCGTCCAATGGTGGCGGGACCGGCTCCGGGACCTGCCGACCGTGGACCTGATGCCGGGGCGCCCGCGACCGACCGGCTCGCTGAACAGCGGCGGGTGGTACGCCGAAGTGTGGGACGCCGCGTTCGTCGACGAGGTGCGGGCACTCGCCCGAGCACACGCCGCCACCGTGTTCGGTGTCCTGCTCGCCGGGTACGCGGTCCTGCTGCACGGGTACACCGGCGGCGTCGACCTGCCGATCGGCACCCCGGCGCTGGGGCGTCCGACGGCGGAACTGCGCCGCGTGGTCGGACTGTTCGTCAACATGCTGGTCCTGCGCGTGGACGTGTCGGGTGAGCCGTCGTTCGCCGAGCTGCTGACCCGCGCCCGGCGTACCGTGCAGGACGCCCTGGCGCACGAGGACGCCCCGTTCGAGCGGATCGTCGAGGCGGTCGCCCCGGCGCGCGCGCTCGGCGTGACCGCGCTGTTCCAGGTGGGCATCAACATGGTCCCGGCGCCGCCGCCGACCCGTGCCGGGCAGGCGGCGTTCCTGTCCGGCGGTACCGAGTTCAGCAACGGGACCGCCAAGTACGACCTGTTCCTGACGTTCAACGAGCAGCCGGGCGGCGGCTTGGAGGTGGTCGTCGAGTGGCGGCGCGGGCTGCTGCCGGACGAGATCGCCCGCGCCGTGCCGGGGGAGCTGCGGCGGATCCTGACCGGCGCGCTCGCCGACCCGGGCGTCCCGGTCGGTACCCTCGCCCCGGACCGTCCCGCCCCGACGCCCACCCCGGTCGATGTCGACGTCCCGGACCGGGCGACCCGTGCCGGCGGCGACAGCCGTCCGGACGTGGAGCGGATCGAGCGGGTGCTCGCGGAGGCGTTCGCGTCCGTCCTCGGTCAGCCCACCGTGGACCGGACGACCAGCTTCTTCGCGCTGGGCGGCGACTCGATGGCGAGCCTGCGACTGGTGGGTGCGGCTGCCGAGGCGGGCGTGCGGATCGCGCCCAGCGACGTGTTCCTGTACCAGACCGTCGCGGAACTCGCCCGGGTGGCGGATGTATCGCCGGACGTCGGGTCGCCGGACGGGTCGCCGGACTTGGAACCGGAACCGGCACGCGGGGAGACGGTCGATTCGTCGCCGGACGGGACGCACGGGTACCGGGCGAGCGACTTCCCGGATGCCGGACTGTCGCAGAACCAACTCGACCGGCTGGTGGCTCGGCTCGCGGTCGCTTCGAACCGGGCGGCGCACCCCGACGACCAGACGCCGTGACCAGCGGTACGACCGGCGTGCCGGCGATCGAGGACATCTATCCGCTCACGCCGTTGCAGCACACCATGCTGTACCACGTGCTCGCCGCGCCGGACGCGGGGCAGCACCTGCAGCAGCACGTGTACGAGGTGACCGGGCCGGTCAGCCCCGCCGCGGTGCGCGACGCGTTCGAGGCGGCGGTCGCTCGGCACACCGCGCTGCGTACCGGGTTCGTGTGGCAGGACGTCAGCCGTCCGGTACAGGTGGTCTGGGCGCGCGCGGCGCTGCCCTGGCAGGTCGAGGACCTACGCGAGGCGGATCCGTCCACAGTGCGGCGACGGCTGGACGCGGTGTTGGCGGCGCACCGCGCCGCCGGGCTGGACCTCGCGGTACCGCCGCTGCTGCGGGTCGCCGTGCTGCGTACCGGCGAGCGACGCCTGCTCGTCGCGTTCACCGACCATCACCTGATTCTGGACGGCTGGAGCGAGGCGCTGCTGGTTCGCGAACTGGCGGAACGCCTGCGCGCGGCGGCCGCCGGTCGGTCGCCCCGGTTGCCCGCCGCGCGTCCGTTCGGCGAGTACGTGCGGTGGCTCGCCGGGCGACCGGGCGACGACGCGGCGACGTACTTCCGGTCCCGGCTCGGCGAGCTGAGGGCGTCGACTCCGCTCGGCGTCGACCGGGTCGGTCGGTACACCGCGCCCGACGTCGGCGTGGACGACCGGCGGCAGGAGGGCATCCGGTACGACCCGCGACTGCCCGAACGGCTGGACGCGCTGCGCCGGGACGGTGTCCTGCCCGCCACGCTCGCCCATGCCGCGTGGGCGCTGTTGCTGTCCCGGTACGGCGGGACCGACGACGTCACCTTCGGCGTGATGCTCGCCGGACGCGGCGCGGCACTGCCCGGCATGGACACCCGGATCGGGATGTACGCGAACACGCTGCCGCTGCGGCTGACGGTGGATCGCGCCGCGTCGGTGGGGCGCTGGCTGGTCGAGGTGCAGCGCCGCCTCGCCGAGCTGAGCCGGTACGAGACGACCCCGCATCCGCTGGTGCAGGCGCAGTCGGGGATGCGGCGCGGCGACCCGCTGTACGACAGCGTCTTCGCCTACCAGGGGTTCTGGGATCGCGCCGCCGGGCTCGACGGCGGCGGGGCGACCGGCGGCGGCGGGTCCGGCGAGGACGTCGACGTCTCGTTGGTACGGGCGATCGAGCACAGCAGCGTGCCGTTGGCGGTCTCGGTGACGCTGCCGGACAGCCGGGTGTGGGTTCGGCTGGACTACGACGCGAACCGGTTCGACGAGCCCGCCATGGTCGCCACGCTCCGGCGGTACCAGCGGCTGACCGTCGATCTCGCCGCCGACCTCGACGCGCCGGTCGGCTCGGTACCGGTACCGGAGGACCGCGACCGGGTGGTCGTCGAGCGGGGCGTCGAGCCGTCGGACGTGCCGGCAGCGGTGTGGCGGACCGCCGAGCGATTGCCGCACCGGGTCGCCGTGCGTACCCGGCACGACTCGTGTACCTATCGCGACCTGGTACGACGCGCCGCTGGACTTGCCGAGCGCCTGCCCGTAGAGCCGGGTGAGGCGGTGGCGGTCGTCGCCCCGCCGTCGGTGGACCTGGTCGTCGCGGTACTGGCGGTGTTGCGCGCGGGCGGGGCGTGCTGGATCGCCGAGGACGAGGAGCGGGCGCGTGCCGGCGGTGCGCGGATCGTGGTCCGGGGTGATCGCGTCGACATCGACCGCGGACGGGCACCCGGCTCGGTAGCGCCGGACGTCGCCTGGTGGGCACCGGGCGCCGACGGGGTGCGGGTACCGGTCACCCGGAGCGCGCTGTCGACCGCCGTCGCGGCGGTCGACAGCGCGCTCGACCTGGTCGTCGGCGGCGAGGTCGGCTGCCGGGTGCCGCAGCCCTGGTCGCCGCCGTGGACCCTGCTCGCCCCGCTCACCGTCGGCGGCTGCGTCGCCCTGGACACTGTCGCGACCGAAACCATGATCGCGACTCCGGGGCAGTGGGAGGATTTGCTGGCCGGGGGCTGGCGGGGTCGGTGCGCGGTGGTGGTCGGCGAACCGCCGTCGGCGTACCTGCGCGGCGCGTTGGCGCAGCGGGCGGCGACGGTACGCCTGATCCACGGCGCTGCGGCGAGCGCCGGTGTCGCCACCGTGGCGCGGGTGGACGGTGGTCGCGAGTCGGGCGGCGCGCGTGGCGCGCTGATCGGACACCCGGTTCCCGGTGTCCGGCTGAGCGTCGTCGACCGCCACGGGCAGCCGGTGCCGTCGGGCGCGCCCGGACGGCTCGCCGTGGACGGTTCGACCACCGGCGACCGGGTTCGGGAACGGTGTGACGGCGCGCTCGAACTGCTGGGCGACGACCGGTACGGCGACGAGGCGGTCCTCGTCGCGCAGGCGCTGTCCGACCTGCCGGGGGTCGCCGCCGGGGTCGTGCTGACCGATCGGAGCGCTCGGCTGCGCGGGTGGTACGAGCGGGTCGACGGGACCGGACCGGACCCGGCGACGGCGGCGCGCCGGTTGCGACGGGTCCTGCCGCCGGCGCTGGTACCGGTGGAGTTGACCGTCGTCGACCGGCTGCCCCGCGATGCGGCGGGTCGCTGGGACCGCGCCGCGCTGCTCGACGGCGACCCGGAGCGACCGAGGACGACGAGCGCGCGAGAGCGACCAGCGGCGACCGCCGCGCCGGAGCGACCGAGGACGACGAGCGCGCCGGAGCGACCGGCAACCCCGGACCAGGTTCGGCTGGTGCTCGGCTGGGGTGACGGCGGACCGGCGCAGACCCCGTCGTGCCCGGTCACCGACCTGGTCGCGCAGTGGGTACGCACGGCGCCCGACGCGGTCGCGATCGACTTCCGGGGACTCGCCACCAGCTATCGCGACCTGTGGCGCGCGGCGGAACGGATCGCCGCGCGGCTGACGGCACGCGGGGTGCGACCGGGCGACACGGTGGCGGTGTGCCTGACCCGTACCCCGGACCTGGTCGCGGCGGTGCTCGGGGTCCTCGCCGTCGGTGCGGCGTATCTGCCGGTCGACCCCGCGCTGCCGACGGAACGCATCGCGTTCATGCTCGCCGATGCCCGAATCGTCGTCGGGGTCACCGTCACCGCACTGACCAGCCGGTTGTCCGGCGCGGACGTCCCGCTGGTCCATCTCGATACGGCTGACGCGCGGCCCGTCGACGGTCCGCGCGCCGACGGTCCGCGCGCCGCTGTGGACCCGCTCGCCGCCGCCTACGTCCTGTACACCTCGGGCAGCACCGGCACGCCGAAGGGCGTGGTGGTGCCGCACCGCGCGGTGGTCGACTTCGTCACGCACATCAACGCCGCGTACCGCATCCGACCCGGCGACCGGGTCCTCGCGCACGCCGCGCTCAGCTTCGACGTCTCGGTGTTCGACCTGTTCGCCCCGCTGACCGCCGGTGCCACGGTGGTCCTCGCCGACGACGACGACCGGCTGTCCGCCCAGCGGCTGCAACGCCTGCTCGCCGACCGTCGGGTCACGGTCGCGGAACTGCCTCCGGCGCTGATGCCGTCGCTCGACCCGGACCACCTGCCCGATCTGCGCCTGGTGTCGGTCGGTGGGGAACCACCCGCCGCGTCGCTGGTCGATGCCTGGCAGCGCGGCGAGCGGGAGTTCTGGAACGGGTACGGTCCGACCGAGACGACCGTCGCGGTCACCCTCATGCGGTGCCGGCGACCGTCCGGCGGTCGGGTACCGCCGATCGGTCGTCCGATGCCCAACCATCGCGGGTACGTGCTGGACGCCGATCTGCGTCCGGTCGCTCCGGGCGAGACCGGTGAGCTGTGCGTCGCGGGGCCGGGGCTGGCTCACGGGTACCTGGGTCGTCCGGCGCTCACCGCCGAGCGGTTCGTACCGGACCCGTTCGGTCCGCCCGGCGGTCGCATGTACCGCACCGGCGACCTGGCGCGCTGGAACGACGACGGTCAGCTCGAGTTCGTCGGTCGCGTCGACCGGCAGGTCAAGATCCGTGGATTCCGGATCGAACTCGGCGAGATCGAGTCGGTGCTGGGTACCGTGCCCGGCGTCGCCCAGGCGGTGGTGGAGCCGCACCACGACGGGACCGGGTCGCCCGTCCTCGTCGCGTACCTGACCGGTCCGGCGGTACCGGACCTGACCACACTGCGCGCCGTGGCGGGTCGGCGGCTGCCGTACTACATGCTGCCGGATCGCCTGGTGCGACTCGACGAGGTGCCGTTGACCGCGACCGGCAAGGTGGACCGGGACCGGCTGCCGGTACCGCCGCCGACCGGCACCGCCCCGGCAAGCGGCAACCCCGCAAGCGGCAACCCGGCAAGCGGCGACCCGGTCTACCCGGACGGCCTCCAGGCGGTTCTCGCGACCGAGGTGGTGGGTCCGCTGCTGGCGGAACGCCCGGCGCCCGGCGACGACTTCTTCGCGCTCGGCGGCGACTCGTTGGCGGCGGCCGTGGTGATCGAGCGGGTGCGTGAGCGCTTCGCGGTGCCCGTCAGTCTGACCGAGTTCCTCGCCGAGCCGACCGTGGCGAAGCTCGCCGCGCTGGTGACTCTCGGCGGCAGCGCATCAGCCGACACGGGGTCGGAGTGACCGGGGAGAGCCGCCGATGAGATTCGCGTTCCTGATCGCCCCGATGTACGGGCACGTGAACCCGACCCTCGCCGTGGCGCGGGAACTGGTCGCCCGTGGTCACCAGGTGACGTACTGGCTGACCGAACCGTTCCGGGACGCGGTGCCGGCGACCGGCGCCGAGTTCCGCGAGATTCCGGATCTGCCGGCTGACGGGCGGCTCCCGGCGGGTACCGACCCGCTGGTCACGCTGGCGCTGATCCCGGCGCGACTGGCTGCCGGCGCGGTCGAGGTGCTGCCGCAGGTCCTCGACGACGTCCGGGCGCTCGACCCGCAGGTCGTGGTGTACGACCAACTGTGCGTGTGGGGTCGGCTGGTCGCCGAGGTCGCGGGGGTACCGGCGGCGATGCTGTGCACCACGTACGCGTCGAACAGCCGGTTCTCGTTCCTCACGGCGCCGGGTGCCCGACCGGTACCGCGCATCACCGCCGCAGAGCAGGCGTTCGAGCACGACCTGTCGCTGCTCGGGCAGCGGTACGGCACGCCCCGGCTGCGGGTACCCGACCTGTTCCTGCATGCCGAGCCGGTGACCGTGGTCTTCACCACGCGCGAGTTCCACCCGGCGGTCGAGACCTTCGACGACCGGTACACCTTCGTCGGTCCCGCGCTGCCCGACGACGTGCCGGAGCGTGCGGCGACGGACCTGGTGTACGTGTCGCTCGGCACGGTGTTCAACGACTGGCCGGAGCTGCTGCCGATCTGCGCGGCTGGGTTCGCCGACGACGCCCGGAGGGTGGTGGTCACCACCGGTGGACGTGCAGTCGGGGAGGTCCCGCCGGGGCTCACCGTGGTACGCCACGCCGCGCAGGTGGAGCTGCTCGCCGAGGCGGCGGTGTTCGTCACGCACGGCGGGATGGGCAGCGTCATGGAGGCGCTGTACCTGGGGGTACCGATGGTCGTGATTCCGCAGACGCCGGAGCAGGAGTTGACCGCCGAGCGCGTCGTGGACCTGGGGCTGGGCGTCCGGCTGGACCGGGCGGCGACGAACCCGACGAGCCTGCGCGCCGCCGTGGACCGGGTGACCCGGGCGGGTGGGTACCGCACGCGACTGGCTCGGATGCGCGCCGCGGTGCGTGCCGCGGGCGGCGCCCGCGCCGCCGCCGACGCTCTGGAGCGCCGGGGGACGGTCGGGTAGACGACATTGTGAGTGAGTGACTCACTCAGTTAGGCTGGGCGACGTGCGCGCGCCCAGCAACCCGTACCCGACGGCCGCCCCCGAGCGTTCGTCCGGGCGGGCTCGGCCGCTGCCCCCGTCGGAGCGGCGCGCCGCGTTGGTCGCCGCCACCCTGCCGCTGGTGGTCGAGCACGGCACGAAGGTGACGACCAGACAGATCGCCGAAGCCGCCGGGGTGGCCGAAGGCACGATCTTCCGGGTGTTCCCGGACAAGGAAGCGCTGGTCCAAGCGGCGGTCCAGGCGGGTCTCGACCCGATGCCGACGGTGGCCCAGTTGAACGCCGTGGACACCACGCTGCCGCTCGAGGAGCGGCTGGTCCAGATCACCGCGATCCTGCAGAACCGCCTGGTCGCGGTCTTCAACCTGCTGATCGCGATCGGCTGGCACTCCCCGCCGGACGAGCTCGAAAAGCACCGGCGGAGCCCCGCCAACGAGATTATTCTGCGTGCCGTCATCCGGCTCCTGGAGCCGGACCGTGACCGGTTCCGGTGCCCGATCTCCGAGGTCGTCCGGGTGCTGCGGCTGCTCACGTTCGCCGGCTCGCACCCGAAGATCACCGACGGGCGCCCCTTGACCGTCGAGCAGATCGTCTCCGTCCTGCTCGACGGGGTACGCCAGCGCCCCTGACCGCGCCGAGGCGCGTTACGAGACCGGCCCGAGCGGCCCACAACGTGAAAGAGCAGCCATGCTGATGCGTCTCCTACGGGTGTATCTGCGCCCGTACCACAGACCGCTCGCCGCGGTCCTGGTGCTGCAACTCGGCGGCACGATCGCCTCGCTGTACCTGCCCAGCCTCAACGCGCGCATCATCGACAAGGGCATCGCCACCGGCGACACCGGATACATCGTCCGGGTCGGCGGGTGGATGCTGCTGGTCACCGCGCTCCAGATGGCGTGCTCGATCGGGGCGGTCTACTTCGGAGCGCGTACCGCGATGAGCTTCGGTCGCGACGTCCGCGCCGCGATCTTCCAGCGGGTCCACCGGTTCTCCAACCGCGAGGTGTCCCGATTCGGCGCGCCGTCCCTGATCACCAGGAACACCAACGACGTCCAGCAGGTGCAGATGC
Source organism: Micromonosporaceae bacterium (assembly GCA_036378155.1). Lineage (GTDB taxonomy): Bacteria > Actinomycetota > Actinomycetes > Mycobacteriales > Micromonosporaceae > DASUXA01. The sequence goes on from DASUXA010000044.1 coordinate 73,893, forward strand.
TCGTCCTGATGACGTGCACGCTGCTGGTCGCCGCGCCGATCATGTCCATCGGCGGGATCGTCATGGCGCTCCGCGAGGACGTCGGACTGTCCTGGTTGATGCTGGTCGCGGTGCCGGTACTGCTGCTCGTCGTCGGACTGATCACCCGGCGCATGGTGCCCCAGTTCCGGCTCATGCAGAAGCGGATCGACACGGTCAACCGCATCCTGCGCGAGCAGATTGCCGGCATCCGGGTGGTACGCGCGTTCGTCCGCGAGCCGTACGAGACGGAGCGGTTCGCCCGGGCGAACGGCGACCTGACCGCGACCGCCCTGCAGACCGGGCGGTTGATGGTCCTGATCTTCCCGTCGGTCATGCTCATCATGAACCTGTCCAGCATCGCGGTGCTGTGGTTCGGCGCGGCGCGGGTCGACTCCGGCGCCATCGAGATCGGCGCGCTGACCGCGTTCCTGAACTACCTGATCCAGATCCTCATGGCGGTCATGATGGCGACCTTCATGATGATGATGGTGCCCCGCGCGTCGGTGTCCGCCGACCGGATCGCCGAGGTACTGGACACCGAGCCGACCGTGCGTCCGCCCGCCCTACCGGTCAGCCCGGTCGCCGGGCGCGGCGAGCTGGAACTGCGCGACGTCACCTTCCAGTACCCGGGCGCTGCGGCTCCGGTGCTGCGCGACATCTCGTTCCGCGCCGGACCGGGGCGTACCACCGCGATCGTGGGCAGCACCGGCGCGGGCAAGACCACGCTGCTGTCGCTGATACCCCGACTGTTCGACGTGACCGGAGGCGCGGTCCTCGTCAACGGCGTCGACGTCCGGGAACTCGACGAGGACGCGCTGTGGGGGCGGATCGGTCTGGTACCGCAGAAGCCCTACCTGTTCTCCGGCACGGTCGCCAGCAACCTGCGGTACGGCAACCCCGACGCCACCGACGAGGAGCTGTGGAGCGCCCTGGACATCGCCCAGGCTCGCGACTTCGTCGAGGCGATGCCGGAAGGGCTCGACGCGCCGATCGCGCAGGGCGGTACGAACGTCTCGGGCGGTCAGCGGCAACGCCTCGCGATCGCGCGCGCCCTGGTCCGACGCCCCGAGATCTACCTGTTCGACGACTCGTTCTCGGCGTTGGACCTGGCGACCGATGCCCGGCTACGCGCGGCGCTGCGGCCCGTGGTCGCCGACTCGACCGTGATCGTGGTCGCGCAACGGGTGTCGACCATCAAGGACGCCGACCAGATCGTCGTACTGGACCACGGCGCGGTGGTCGGCATCGGCACGCACGACGAACTGCTCGCCACGTGCGAGACGTACAACGAGATCGTGAACTCCCAGATGGCGGTGGGGGCTGCGGTATGAGCCGGGTGGATTCCACGGGGGACGGGATGGGCAACGCGGACAACCAGCCGGGTCAGCCGGTCGACGGCGGCGACCCGCCGGTCCAGTCGGCGAACGGCGACCAGCCGGATCAGCCGGCGGGCGACGGCGCGGCGCGGAAGGGTCCGGCGGTACCGGCGCGGCTGCCGCAGGGTCGCGGCGGTCCGCCGTGGATGGCGGCGGCGATGCCGGCGGAGAAGTCGCTGAACTTCTGGCCGTCGGCGCGGCGGCTGCTCGGTCGGCTGCGCCCCGAGGCGCCCTGGCTGGTCCTGGTCGTCGTGCTCGCGGTGGCGAGCGTGACGCTGAGCGTGCTCGGACCGAAGGTGCTCGGGCGAGCCACCGACGTGATCTTCTCCGGGCTGATCGGCAAGCGGCTGCCCGCCGGTGCCAGCCTCGACCAGGTCGTCGCCGGGCTGCGTGCGCGGGGCGAGAACCGGCTCGCCGACATGATCTCGGCGATGCACGTGGTACCGGGTGTCGGCATCGACTTCACCCGGCTGCGCGACATCCTGCTGCTGGTACTTGCGTTGTACGTGAGCGCCAGCCTGCTCATGTGGCTGCAGGGGTACCTGCTGAACAACGTCGTACAGAGCACGATCCTGAAGCTGCGCGCCGACGTCGAGGACAAGCTGAACCGGCTGCCGCTGCCGTACTTCGACAAGCAGCCGCGCGGCGAACTGCTCAGCCGGGTCACCAACGACATCGACAACATCGCGCAGAGCCTGCAGCAGACGCTCAGTCAGATGCTCACCTCGCTGCTGACCGTCATCGGCGTCCTCGTGATGATGTTCGTCGTCTCACCGCTGCTGGCGGTCATCGCGCTGGTCATCGTGCCGATGTCCATCGTGGTCACCCAGCAGGTGGCGAAGCGCTCGCAGCGCCAGTTCATCGCCCAGTGGACGCACACCGGCGCGCTCAACGGGCAGATCGAGGAGGCGTACACCGGACACGAGCTGGTCAAGGTGTTCGGTCGGCGGCGCGAGGTGGAACAGGCCTTCACCGCCAAGAACGAAGAACTGTTCCAGGCGAGCTTCCGGGCGCAGTTCGTGTCCGGGATCATCATGCCGTCGATGATGTTCCTCGGGAACCTCAGCTACGTGATCGTCGCCGTGGTGGGCGGGCTGCGTGTGGCGACCGGCGCGATGAGCCTCGGCGACGTGCAGGCGTTCATCCAGTACTCGCGCCAGTTCACCCAGCCGTTGACGCAGGTGGCGTCGATGGCGAACCTGCTGCAGTCCGGGGTGGCGTCCGCCGAGCGGGTGTTCGACCTGCTCGACGCGGACGAGATGAGCCCCGAACCGAGCCGCCCGGCACGGATCGAACAGCCGCGCGGCCGGGTCGAGTTCGAGCACGTGTCGTTCCGGTACGAGCCGGACCGCCCGCTCATCGACGACCTGTCGCTGGTCGCCGAGCCCGGTCACACGATCGCGATCGTCGGTCCCACCGGCGCCGGCAAGACCACCCTGGTCAACCTGATCATGCGGTTCTACGAACTGGACGCCGGTCGGATCACGTTGGACGGCGTGGACATCACCACCCTGCGACGGGACGAACTGCGCGGTCGGATCGGCATGGTGCTGCAGGACACCTGGCTGTTCGGCGGCACGATCCGGGACAACATCCGGTACGGCAAGCCGGACGCCACCGAGGAGGAGATCGTCGAGGCTGCCCGCGCGGCGTTCGTCGACCGGTTCGTACGTGCCCTTCCCGACGGGTACGACACCGTCATCGACGAGGAAGGCGGCAACGTCAGCGCCGGGGAGAAGCAGCTCATCACGATCGCCCGCGCGTTCCTCGCCGACCCGGCGCTGCTCATCCTCGACGAGGCGACCAGTTCCGTGGACACCCGCACCGAGCTGCTGGTACAGCAGGCGATGGCGGCGCTGCGGTCGGACCGCACCAGTTTCGTCATCGCGCACCGGCTGTCCACGGTCCGCGACGCCGACCTGATCCTCGTCATGGAGAACGGTCGGATCGTCGAACAGGGCACCCACGACGAACTGCTGGCTGCCGAGGGCGCGTACTACCGGCTGTACCAGACCCAGTTCACGCAGGCGGTCGTGGACCTCGACGAGAACCGACCGGCGGCGGGTACGGCGGTCGCGGCGCGCTGAGCGGGCAGCGTCAGAGATCAGAAATCGGGCGGCAGCGCACCTTCCAGGTGCGCTGCCGCCACCCGCTTCGGCACCACCATCCGCCACGCGTCGACCACGAGTTCCCGCATCTCGACCGGGTCCAGCGCGGCGAGCCGGGTGCGGACCCAGTTGTACCGCTCGTCGGACTTGATCGGCATGAAGAACTTGTCCGGCTCGGCGGCGATCAGGGCAGCCCGCTCCTCCTTCGGGTAGGCGAACCCCATGACCGTCTCGTCCGGAGACAGCGACACGTACACCAGCCGCCCGACCCGGAACTTCACCCGGTCACGGATCAGGTGCTCGGTGGTTCGCGGCAACGACAACGCCACCCGACGCACATCGTGCGCAGTTACCATGACCCGACCGTACCGGTGACCGTGGACCGGGGTCGCCTCTACTCCACCGGGCGCGCCGCGCGCGGTTGTCAGGGACGGTAGTCGTCGTGCGTGGCGACCCGCGACAACTCGTACCCGTCGCGGGTGCGCCAATAGTGCAGGCGGCGGGCGGCAGCCGTCTCCCGTTGCAGCGCGACCCGCCAGCAGGTCGCCCCGTCCCAGCGCGTGACGTACGGGGTCCCCGGACCGCCCGTACGGAGTTGGTGCAGGTCACGCCCGGCGAGATGCTGGTCCTGCCCGGTGAGTACCTCGACCGCCACGGAAACGATCTTCGCCCGGCTGATGCCTTCGATGTGCTCGACCGAGTCGAGGAACTCCGGTCCCAGCTTGTACGGGGCGAGCGGCTTGTCGGCCTTCTCGCTCGCCGGGATGCGGCGTACCCACTCGCTGTACACCTCGTGCCGGAACTGCTGTTCCGGGTTGAGGAACGCCACCTCGTCGCCGGGTTGGTCGACCCGCGCCTGCGCGGCCCTGAGCTGCTTCACCGCCCGCTGCCGGGCGAGGTCGGCTTCCCGGTACCGGCTGCGGAGCTGTTCGATCGCGCGGGTCTTCTCGGCGACCTCGGCTTCCAGGTACGCGGCCCGTCGCCGCAGACCGGCGAGTTCGCTGGCGAGGGAGTGCCGGGTGGCGCGTTCCGCCGCGAGTTCGTTGTCCAGTTGGGCGACGCGGGCACGCAGCGCTTCGTGGGACGCCTCGTCGACCGGGCGCGCCGCCCTGCCCGGTTGCGCCCCGAACCGCCGGGCCAGGTCGAGCGGTGTCGGCGGGCGGGTCGGCGCCGGCGGTACCGCGGGCGACACCGGTGCGCGCGGCACGGTCGGCGAGGCGACCGCTGTGGTCGGATCGGCGGGCGTCGACCCGGACCGGTCCGGGGGTTGGCGCGGCTCCGGCTCCGGTACCGCGAGCCACGGCGGACCGTCGGGCAGCAGGCTCGGCGCGGGGCGGGGCTCGTCCTCGTCGTCGATGTCGTCCAGCCGCAGGGCGGGCGGCACGAGTCCGGCGATCCGGCACGCCACCACCTCGCCGATGGTGAACAGCCCGGTCAGCGTGTCCTTCGGGTTCGAGGTGACGGCGGTTCGCGGTACGTCGACCGGCAGACCGGGCAACGGACGCAGCGTGACCGTGTCGTCGGTGACCGCGGCGACGTCCGCCAGGATCACGTCGCCGACCCGGTACACCTCGGCGAGCGCGACGCGGGCGGCGGCTTCGTCGACGTACCGCAGTTCGTCGCGCAGGTCCAGGCGTCGCGACACCGGGTCGTACCTGCCGGCCACGGGCTGGCCGCTGGTCAGCACCCGGTCCAGCGGTACACCCGGGACCGTCAACTCCTCCCACACCGTCGCCAGGTCACGGTCGTCGAGGGTGACCAGCGCGCGTGACCCGACGACGGCGGTGACCCGCCCGTACCGCTGGCGGGTGCCGGGCGTGGCGCGCGGCTCGACCAGCCCAGCCGCCACGGCAGCCTGCAGGGCGTCGCTGATCAGCTGGTTGGTGACGCGTTGCCGGTCCTGCGCGGAATACGCGAACCGCAGCCTGCTCCGGCGGGGGTCGGCGACCCAGGCGTGGTCGACCGGGTACACCCGCCCCGCGCCGCCGTAGGTCTGCGTCAGCGCGGGCATCTCGCGCGCGAACGCCCAGGACACGTCGCTGGTCGGCATCACCACGACCTCGGCCAGGTCGCCGACCGACTCCTTGATCTCGGCGGGGTCGCCGAACGGTTCGTCGTGCCCGCTCGCGATGGTCACCACGACCACCGGCCAGCGTCGACCGGGCGTCAGGAGCCGATGCGCCAACGCCACCGCGTCCGATTCCGAGTCGACGAGCCGTACCGATGACGGGGGCGTGGGGAGGTCCGACACGGCGACGCCAGCCTGAACCATCAGAACCGGCCCCCTCTCCGTCACCTGACCGGATAACGATCCGGAGCCACCCCAGTGTGACGGTGCCCGCCGGAGTGCGCGAACGGGGTCCACGTGCTGTGCTCGGCTGCCGCCGCGCGCTGGTCGACGCGCAGGAAGATCGTGGCGCGCGGCTGGGTACCGGCCGCCAACGGTACCCGCCGGATCTGCGTGCTGGCACCGATGCGTCCCGCTCCGGCGCGCCCATCCGGTCGGTCACCGCCGCTCGCGCTCGTCACGTCGGTGGCGCTCGCCGCGCGGTGGCTGCGCGGGCGCAGTGCCCCGCGCGTCGCATCGCCGGGCGCGACCGGGGTACCGGGACGGGGCGGCGCCCGCCGACCGCGGCGGTCAGGGGCAGGAACGCCACGCCGAGGTGTACAGGTCGGCGTCGCCGAAGTTGCCGGACTTGAGCAGCAGCGCCAGGGCGGTACCGGTGGTCGGAACCATCCAGGGCAGCCCCGGACCGGCCGCGGGTCCGACCCGCAGCGTGCTGATCCCGAGCGCCTGGACGACCGCGCCGGACGTTTCGCCACCGGCGACCAGGAGCCGGCGTACCCCGAGTACGTCCACCGCGCGCCGCGCGATCTCGGCGGTCGCCGCCTCGAGCAGCGCGGCGGGGCGTCCGACGCCGAGCCGCGACTCGTACTCGGCGACCCGTTCGGGTCCGGCTGACGACGAGACGAGGACCGGAGCGTCGCCGCTGTCGAACGCGCGCCGGACCGCGTCGAGTACCGCGTCGACCGCCCGGTCCGGCTCGGCGGCGAGGTCCAGCGGACACAACTCGACGCGGGGTCCGGTGAACGCGGCGACCTGCTCGCGGGTGCGCGCCGAGCAGCTTCCGGACAGGATCAGCCGTCGTCCCGCCGGTACCGGGGGAACCCGGCGGGACGACGAGCCGGTCGTCGACCGGGCATGACCGTGCCGGACGCGGGCCAGCGCCGCGGCGAGCCCGGCGGCGCCCGCGGTGACGACGTCGGCGGTGCCGGTCAGCGCGACGGCGGCGTGGTCGAGATCGTCCTCGGTGAGGGCGTCGAGCAGGACGTGCCTGGCGCCCGCCCGGCGTGCCTGCGCGATCGCGGCTCGGATGTCGACCGGTCCGGCTACCACCGTCGACCACGGTACGAGCGCGACCGGCTCGGTCGTCTGCCTGGACAGCACCGCGACCAGGTTCGGGTCGCGCATCGGAGTCAGTGGATGGTCGCGGAGCGGCGAATCCGACAGCAGTTGCCGACCGACGAACAGGTGCCCCTGGTACACGGTGCGTCCGACCCTCGGCGTGGCGGGCGTGCCGACGCTGACAACCGGGTGCGCCGCGTCGGCGGCGAGCAGTCGCGTCAGCGCGTCGGCGACCGGACCGATGTTCCCGTCGTCGGTCGAGTCGAACGTGGAGCAGTACTTCTGGTACAGCGTCGTGCAGCCCGCCTGCCGCAGCCAGCGCGCGGCGGCGAGCGACCACTCGACCGCCCGGTCGCGGGGCGCGGTGCGGGACTTCAGCGCCACGACCGCGCAGTCGCAGTCCGGGCAGTCCCCCGGCGGCGTCCCGACCGTCACGATCGCGGACGCGCCCTGTTCGCTGACCGCCTCCGCGACGTCGCACGCGCCGGTGACGTCGTCGGCGACGATGCCGAGCCAGGGACCGCTCATGAGAGACCCGCCGCCCCGGCGAGCACGCCGTCGTTCGCGCGCGACCGGGCGACGACCAGGTTCCGGCAGGTTCGGCGTAGGAAGCCGAGGTGCTCGTCGGTCGCGCCGTCGTCGATGACGACGGTGTCCACGGCGTGCAGACCGATGATCCGCATGGGCGCGCGTTCGTCGAGTTTGTGGTGGTCGAGCAGCAGGATGACGCGTCGCGCGATGCGTGCCATGGCGCGCTTGGTGTCGGCGTCGGACGCGTTCGCCGAGTACACCCCGCCCCGGCTGACCGCCGTCGCGGACAGCACGGCGACGTCGACCGCGAGGTCGGCGAGGCTGGCGCGGGTGATCGGTCCGGTGAAGGAGCGGGTCGGGGCGTGGTAGTTGCCGCCGAGCGCGATGAGGTCGATGTCCTCGCGCTCGGTACAGGTCAGGATGACCGGGACGGAGTGCGTGACGACGGTGAGCCCGCCCGGCAGGTGCGCGGCGAGCGCCGCGACGGTGGTACCGGCGTCGAGCGCCACCACGCTCGCCGAGGACAGCAGCGGCACGGCCGCGCGTGCCACCGCCTCCTTCTCGACCGGCGCCTCGACGCGTCGCTGGTCGAACGGCGCGCCGGGCGCGGGAGACGGCACGGTCGCCCCGCCCGCGACCCGGTTCACCAGCCCCTGGGCGGCGAGTTGACGCAGGTCGCGGCGGATCGTCATCTCCGAGACGCCGAGCGCGGCGGCGGCGTCGCCGGACGAGAGGTACCCGGCTTCGGTGACCCGTCGCAGCAGTTCCGCCCGGCGTTGGGGCGCCTCGGTGTAGCGCACGTATCCATCCAAGCTGTTCTCTGCCCATGTTGTCAATCGCCGAACATTCTGTTGACCAGTTCGTTCGCCAGCGAACAAAATGACGGACGTGCACCCCGCGCCCACGAGCAGCCCCGTCCCGCGCGGCTGCCTCGCGCTGGGCATCGACGTGGGCACCACGAACACCAAAGTCGCCCTGGTCACGATCGGCGGGTCCGACCTGCGGGTACGCGCGACGGCATCGGCGCCCACCCCGGAACCCGACCGGCTCGGACCGGTCCTGCTCCGGCTGTTCCGTCAGGTCCTCGACGGCGCACCGCCCCCGGAAGCCGTCGGCATCGCCTCGATGGCGGAGACCGGGGTACCGCTCGACCGGTACGGGCGACCACTCGGCGACTGGGTGCGGTGGGACAGCCACCCCGCCGGTACCGAGGCGGACGACCTCGCCCGACGGCTCGGCTGGGCGGACCTGGTACGAGCCACCGGGGTGCGACCGAGCGCGAAGGTACCGCTGGCGACCTGGGCGTGGCTGCGCTCGCACCGCCCGGACCAGTGGTCCGCCATGGCCGCCTGGGCAGGCGCCGCCGACCTGGTCTGCCTGACCCTCACCGGGCGACTCGTCACCGACCACACCCTGGCGGGACGCACCATGGCGTACCGACTGCCGTCGCCCGGCGCGCCGGTGCCCGACCGGTTCGACGCCGACCTGCTGGGCGAGGTGGGACTGCGCCCCGACCAGGTACCGGCGGTCACCCCACCCGGACAGATCGCCGGCCGCGTCCGCGACAACGCGTTCGGGCTGCGCGTCGGCACACCCGTCGTCGTCGCCGGGCACGACCACGCCGTCGGCGCGTACGCCTGCGGAGTACGACAGCCCGGCGACGTCGCCGACTCCCTGGGTACCGCCGAGGCGGTGCTGTCCGTGGTCGCCGGCGCACCCGACCCGGTCGAGGTGGCCCGCGCCGGAATGAGCACGGTGGTCACCGTCAGCGGTCGGTACCGGGCCATCCTCGCCGGCTCGTCGAGCGCCGGCGCGACCGTCGCCTGGTGGCTGGCGCACGAACCCGCCGGACTGTCGCCCGACGACCTGTTCCAGGCGGTACTCGCAGCCGGCGACCAGCCGAGCGACGTCGTCGTCCTGCCGTACCTGTCGGGGCGGCAGACCCCCGACCCCGATCCGTCCGCCCGGCTGCGGGTGCTCGGTCGCCGACCCGGACACACCCCGGTCGACCTGGCGCGAGCCGTCCTCGAAGGACTGTGCCTCCAAGCCCGCTGGATGCTGCGGGAACAGGCGCGCCTCGCCGGCTGGTCCGGTACCGACCCGTCGGTGACCCTGCTCGGCGGCGCCGTCGCGACCAACCCCGCCTGGGTACGGATCAAGGCACACGTCATGCCCTGGCCGATGCGGGTGGTGACCACCGCCGAACCGGTCGCCGCGGGAGCCGCGCTGGTCGCCGCCGTCACGGCAGCGCGGGTCGGGCCGCCGGTACCGGTCCTCGACCGGCGACCAGCCCCGGTGGTACCGGGCGCCGGCGTCGACTACGACGAACCGCTCGCCCGATTCGTGGCGGCGGCGACCGCGCGAGGCTGCGAGCAGCAGACACCCGGCACGCCCACCCATTCCCGACGAGAGGACGGCCCGTGACGGTACACCGAACAGCGGCACCCACCCTGGACGCGATCGCCCGACCGTCCGGCGGCTTCGCCATGGTCGCCATGGACCAGCGGGAGAGCCTGCGCACCATGTTCGACGCCGCCGGCGCCGGTCGACCCGCCGACCGCGACCTGACGGCGTTCAAACTGTCGGTCGCCGCTGCGTTGGGTCCGCTCGCGTCCGGGTTCCTCATCGACCGCGAGTTCGGCTTCGACCGGATCCGCGCCGGGATGCTGCCCGACAGTTGCGGACTGATCCTCGCCGCCGACGCGCTGGACCAGGAACCCGGCGGACCCGTCGAGGACACCTCGATCGACGAGACGGTCGCCGCGCCCGACTTCGACCTGACCGGCGTCGCCGCGATCAAACTGCTCCTGCTGTGGCGACGCGACGCCCACCGCGACCGGCGCGTCGACCTGGCGCGCCGGTTCATCGAGTTGGCGACCGCGCGCGGCGTGCTGTCCGTACTGGAACCCGTCGCCCGACCCACCCCGGCGGAGTCGACCGCCGGCACCTGGGACGAGGACCGGGCGATCGTCGACGCCGCCCGCGACCTCGCGCCGCTGCGCCCCAGCCTGTACAAGGCGCAGGTGCCGCGACGCGGCAAGGGCAGCCCCGACGAGCTGCGACGCGCCTGCGAAGACCTCGGCGCCGCGATCGGCGGACCCTGGGTCGTGCTGTCCCAGGGCGTCGACCGGGACGACTTCCTGCCCGCGGTACGCGCCGCGTGCCAAGGCGGCGCCAGCGGTTTCCTCGCCGGTCGAGCACTGTGGAGCGACGTCGTCGGGCGACCGGACGTGGACCGGGCGCTCGCCGAGGTCGCCGTACCGCGACTGGAACGGCTCATCGAAGTCGTCGACCGTGAGGCGACGCCGTGGAGGCAGGCATGAGGACCGTCGGGCTGCTGCACACCGTACCGGCGCTCGCCGGCACGTTCGACGAGTTGATCCGGGCACGCGACGGCGACCTGCGACGGGTACACCTCGTGGACGGCTGGCTGCTGGACACCGCCCGCCGCAGCGGCGTGACCACCGAGGTCGCCGACGCGGTCGCCGGGCACGTACGGCACCTCGCCACGGCGGGAGCCGACGCGGTCCTGGTCACCTGCTCGTCCATCGGCGAGGCGGCGGAGGCAGCCGCCCGGTACGTCACCGTGCCGGTGATCCGGGTCGACGCGGCGATGGCGGACGAGGCGGTCACGATCGCGTCGTCGGGTACCGGTCGGATCGCGGTCCTCGCCACCCTCACGTCGACGCTCGGCCCGACCCAGCGGCTGGTGGAGCGGACCGCCGGTCGTACCGGGCACCGCGTCGAGGTGACCGCGCAGGTCGTGCCCGACGCCGCCGACGCGCACGACCGGGGCGACCGGGACAGGGTCACCTCGCTGGTCGCGGCGGCGGTCGCGGAAGCTGCCGGTACCGCCGACGTGATCGTGCTCGCCCAGGCGTCGATGGCGGGCGCGGCACAGCTCGCCCAGGTCACGGTACCGGTGCTCAGCTCCCCGGACGGCGGCGTCCGGTCGCTGCTCGACGCCCTCTCCGAACTGTCGTAGCGGGTCGTGGACGCCTCGGAAAGGACGGACATGACGTACAGCGTTCACCGCCTCGGCGGCGCGGACTGGAGCATCCGCGAGGCGCTCGGCGAGTCCTGGCGGTGGCACGTCGAGCAGGCGACCGAGCAGGAATGGCGGGACAGCGTCACCCCGACCGGCGCCGGTCGCCGCCGCGCTGCCGGCTGGTGGCCGGCGTCGGTACCCGGTTCCGTCGCGATCGACCTGTGGCGCGCGGGCGAACTGTCCGACCCGTACCGGGGTCGCGGCGCGCGTGCCGCCGAATGGACCGGGGCGCGTTCCTGGCTGTACCGGCGGCTGGTCGACGTCCCGCCGACGGGCGCCGACGAGCGGGCGGTCCTCGAGTTCGACGGCGTCGACCCGTCGGGCGACGTGTACTGGGACGGTCGGCTGCTGGGGCGGGTGCCGGGGCTGTACCACCGCGCCCGGTTCGCGATCCCGCCGGACGCCGCCGCGCCGGGCACCCACCGACTCGCGGTCGTCGTCGACCCGGTACCGGCGTCGCAGCCGCAGATCGGGCGTACCGGGCTGGTCCGGGTCCACCGACCCCGGATGAACGAGGGCTGGGACTTCTGTCCGCGCTTCCCGCATCAGGGCATCTGGCGCGACGTGCGGCTGGTGGTCGGGTCGGTCCACGTCGCGTCCGTCGCCGTACGCGCCGACCTCGACGACGACACGCACGGCAGGGTCAGCGTGACCGGCACGCTCGAGGTGACCGACGAGCGACCGGTACCGGTCGAGGTCCGGCTGCTCGACGCGGACGGTCGGGTTGCCGCCCGGCGGGTCGACGTCGTGTCCGGCGGTACCGTGCGCGGGCTGCGGATCGAGGTCGACGTCGAACAGCCGGACCTGTGGTGGCCGCGCGGGTTCGGCGATCCGGTCACGTACACCGCCCAGCTCCGGGTGGCTGACGCGCGGGAGCCGGTGTGGCAGGGCACGGTCGGGTTCCGCCGCGCCACGCTGGTACCCAACCCGGGCGCGCCGGCGTCCGCCCTGCCGTACACCGCCGTGGTCAACGACACCGTCATTCCGCTGGTCGGCTGGAACTGGGTACCGGCGGACGCCCAGTACGGCGCGGTCCGCCCGGAGCGCATCCGGCACCTGGTCGACCTGGCGGCCCGGTCGGGCGCGCGGGTCCTGCGGGTGTGGGGCGGCGGACTGATCGAGACGGAAGAGTTCTACGCGGAGTGCGACCGCGCCGGGCTGCTGGTCTGGCAGGAGTTCTCGCAGTCCAGTTCGGGGTTGCAGAACGCCCCGGCGACCGACGACGAGTACCTGCGGATGATGAGTCGGGAAGCCGAGGCGGTGGTACCGGCGCGCGCCCACCACCCGTGCCTGCTCGTCTGGGCGGGCGGCAACGAACTGCACGACGACGGCGTGCCGCTGGACGAGCGGACGTCGCCGGTGCTCGCGGTGCTGCGCGACCGGGTCGCCGCGCTCGACCCCGGTCGCGCCTGGCTGCCCACCTCACCGTCCGGTCCGGCGTTCTTCCATCGGCTGGACACGATCGCCGCCGCGCCCGACGACCAGCACGACGTCCACGGACCGTGGGAGCACCAGGGGCTGCGCGGTCACCACACGCTGGCGAACGCCGGCATTTCGCTCGCGCACACCGAGTTCGGTGTGGAGGGGATGACGAACCGGCGGTCGCTGTTCCGGTTCATCCCGGAGGAACACCGGTGGCCGCCGGACCGGACCAATCCGATGTACCGGCTGACCGGCATCAGCTGGATCAACCTGGACCTGGTGCAGGAAAGCTTCGCGGGGCGGCTCACCGATGTGGAGTCCGTGCTGCGCGCCAGCCAACTGCTGCAGGCGACCGGTCTGGCGTACAGCGTCGAAGCGAACCGGCGACGGTTCCCGTACTGCTCGATGGTCCTGCCGTGGCAGTTCAACGAGTCGTACCCGAACCCGTGGTGTACCAGCAGCGTCGACCATCTCGGCGAACCGAAGCCCGCCTACTACGCGGTGGCTCGCGCGTTCGCCCCGCGGCGGGTCACGGTACGCGTGCCGACCTCGGTCTGGGGCGTCGAGGAGCGGCTGACCGCGCAGGCGTGGGTGTGGTCCGAGCCGGGTACGGCACCTGGTTCGCGGGTCGTCGCTCGGCTGCGCTCGTCCCACGGCGACGTGCTCGCCGAGCACCGCTGGTCGGTCGACGACCCGGTACGCCATCCCCGCCCGGTCGGCACGCTGACGGTGGACCGCGGCGGCGTGCCGGTCGACGCCGTCGTGGTGTGGGAGATGCTGTGGGAGTCCGCCGACGGCACACTGGTCGACCGCGAGGCGGTGCTCGCCTGTACCGGGGCGGACTTCGCGCCGCTGCTGGATCTCGGACCGGCGACCCTCGACGTGTCGACCCGGACGGTCGGCGACGCGACCCTGGTCGAGGTCGCGCACCGTACCGGTCCGCTGGTGGTCGGGCTGCGCCTGCTCGACGACCGTCCGGCGGACGCGCCCGGCTGGGTGCTCTGCGACGGCGACCCGAGACCGCTGCTGCCGGGCGAGACGCGCACGTTCGCGGTTCGCGGCTCGTACACGTCGTCGCCGCTGCGGGTCCGGCTGGAGTCCTGGAACACCCACCCGGTCGAGATCGACGTACCGCCGCCGGACGTCGCGTCGCCGCCGGACGTCGCGCCGTCGGATGCGGAACGCCTGGTGCCCGCGCCGAGGCAGCCGGAGACCCAGCCGAGAGGTACGGAGGCGGTGTCATGACGACCACGTTCCCGCCCGATTTCCTGTGGGGCGCCGCGACGTCGGCGTACCAGGTCGAGGGCAGCCTCGACGTCGACGGGCGTGGGCGATCGGTGTGGGAGGCGTTCGCCGAGCGACCCGGCGCGGTCGAGGGCGGCGGCGACGGGTCGCGCGCCTGCGACTCGTACCGGCAGTGGCGGCGCGACGTGGACCTGGTCGCCGAACTGGGGCTGAACGCGTACCGGTTCTCGGTGTCGTGGGCGCGGGTGCTGCCCGACGGTCGCGGTCGGGTGGAGAGTCGCGGGCTGGACCACTACGAACGGTTCGTGGACGCGCTGCTCGACCGGGGTGTCACCCCGGTGCTGACACTGAACCACTGGGACATGCCCGAGGCGTTGATGGCGGACGGCGGCTGGGTCGGACGCTCCAGCGTGGACGCGTTCGCCGAGTTCGCGGTCGCGGTCGCGGACCGGCTGGGCGACCGGGTCAGCTGGTGGATCACGCAGAACGAGCCGTGGATCATCGCGCTGCTCGGGTACCGGCTGGGACTGCACGCGCCGGGCGTGCGCGACCTGGGCGCCTCGGTCGCCGCCGGTCACCACGTGCTGCTCGCGCACGGCGTCGGGGCGGACGCGATCCACGCGCGGGTACCGACGGCGAAGGTCGGCTGCGCGTTGAGCCTGTTCCCGTGCGATCCGGCGAGCGACGACCCGCGCGACGAGGCAGCCGCGTGGGGATCGGACGGCTACGTGAACCGGTGGTACCTGGAACCGCTGCTGGGCGCGGGGTACCCGGACGACATGCGCGGGCACTACGAGCGCGCGCTGGGTCGCGACCTGGACGACGTCATCCGCCCCGGCGACGTGGAGTCGATCGGGGGGCGCAGCGACTTCCTCGGCGTCAACTACTACACCCGACGGGTTCTCTCCGCCGCGTGGACCAGCCCGGACCAGCCGTTCCCGTGGCGGGTGGTGGGTCCGTCCGGCGACGTCACACGCACCGACGAGGGCTGGGAGGTGGTACCCGACAGCCTCCGCGAGCTGCTGCTGCGGCTGTGTCGCGACTATCCCGGCGTACCGCTGATGATCACCGAGAACGGCGGGGTGTACGGCGACGCGCCGACCCACGACGGGCAGGTCCACGACCAGCGCCGGATCGAGTTCCTGCTCGGTCACCTGCGCGCGGTCGCGGAGGCGATCGACGGCGGTGCCGACGTCGTCGGGTACCTGCACTGGTCGCTGCTGGACAACTTCGAGTGGGCGTTGGGGTACCGACCGCGGTTCGGGCTGGTGTATGTGGACTATCCGACCGGCCGGGTCACCGTGAAGGACTCGGGTCGGGTGTACGCGGACATCGCCCGTACCGGTCGGCTGCCCGACACCGTCCCCACCGTGCCCCGGTTCGGCTGACCGGTACCAGCGAGGAGTCCCCGGATGAAGCTCACGCACGGCCCCGGCACGTACACGATCGCCACCGGGGACTATCTGCTGCAGGTACGCGGCGGTCAACGGGTCGCCGTGCTCGCCGCGCCCGACGGTCGGATCTGGTCGCGGCTGAGCCTGCTCGCGTCCGTGGACCGGGTCGACGTGGCGGACGAGTCGTACGACATCGCCCCGCCGGTGGTGACCGAGCGCCGGTTCGGCGACGGCGATTCCGTCGAGGACGTCGTCGACGTCGAGATCGCCTGCCGCAGTACCGCCTGGGCGGCGAAGTCCGTCCTGCTGCGCTGCTTCGCCGACCGGGTCGAGACGGCGGTACGCGTGGAAGGCTGGGGAATCCTCGGCGACGTGCGCCTGCTTGGCGGCCGGGCGATCCTGCCCAGCGGCGCGTGCGGCGTGTTCCGCTCGTCGATCGAGTTCGCGTCGGTGTTCAACCCGACCCCGACCGAGCCGGTCGACGTGGCACGCCCAGCCTCGGCGGCGGCGACGCTGGGCATCGTCGGCGACGCCTCGGCGGGCAGGCTGCACGGCATCTTCTCGCCGCCGCCGCTGTGCCTCGCGTTCGGTCGCGCGCCGGGGCGCGGCGCGACGGCGGTACCGGACGGCGACTGGCTGACCGTCGGCGTGCTGGCGAGCATCGACGAGTCGCGGTTCACCGAACTGCGGTACGCCCCGTTGGACGGCGGCTTCCTGCTGGAACTCGACTACGACGGGCACACCACGGTGCGCGGCTCGTACCTCAGTCCCACGGTGGTGCTGCGACCGGTCGCCGATCCGTGGTCCGGGCTCGGACGGTACCGCGACGACCTGGTGCGGCGCGGTCTCGCGCCGACCGCCCCGGTCGCGCCGCGCGCGGACTGGTGGACCGAGCCGATCTTCTGCGGCTGGGGCGCGCAGGTCGCCGCCGCCCCGGTACCGGGGGCGCCGAAGAGTCACCCGTACTACGTGCAGCAGCTCGGTCCGGCGGTCGTGCCGCCGGACATCCCGGTCGCACCCGATCTCGCCCGGCAGGACCGGTACGACGGGTGGCTGTCCCGCCTCGCCGCGCACGGGGTGGTGCCCGGCACCGTGGTCATCGACGACCGTTGGCAGTTGACGTACGGTGTCGGCGACCCCGACCCGTCCCGCTGGCCCGACCTGCGCGCCTGGATCGACCGGCGACACGCCGCCGGGCAGCGCGTGCTGCTGTGGTGGAAGGCGTGGGATCCGACCGGGCTGCCGGTGGACGAGTGTGTGACCGACCCGGGCGGTACCCCGGTCGCGGCCGATCCGGGCAGCCCGGCGTACCGGCGCCAGCTCACGGCGATGGTGGCGGACATGCTCGGTCCGGGCGGGTTGGACGCGGACGGATTCAAGATCGACTTTACCCAGCGCGCGCCTGCTGGGCGGGGACTGCGTCGACCGGGCGCGACGGACGACGCGCCGTGGGGCATCGCCGCGCTGCACTGCCTGCTCCGGACGCTGTACCGGGCGGCGAAGGCGGTCAAGCCGGACGCTCTCGTGGTCACCCACACCCCGCACCCCGGGTTCGCCGACGTCTGCGACATGATCCGCCTCAACGACGTGCTGGAACGTGACCCGTCCGGCGCGGTGGTACCAGCCGTGGACCAGCTCGCGTTCCGGCACGCAGTGGTCGCTGCGGTACTGCCCGACCACCTGGTCGACACCGACCAGTGGCCGATCGCGGACCGGGCGCAGTGGCGCGGGTACGTGACCACGCAGAGCCGGCTGGGCGTGCCGGCGCTGTACTACGCCGAACGCATCGACGGCTCGGACGAGGAACTCACCGACGCCGACCTGGATCTGGTCGCGACGACGTGGCGCGAGTACCGCGCCGCGTGTGCCGTCGCGCGGTCGCGGACCGCGCAGGAGGCGGGATGACCGCGGACAGCGCCGCCGCCGACCCGGTCGACGCCGAAGTCGTCGTCTACGCCGCCACATCGGCGGGGGTGTGCGCGGCGGTCGCCGCCGCCGAGGCGGGCGCGAGCGTGCTGCTGCTCGAACCGGGACGGCACGTCGGCGGCATGACGTCGGGCGGTCTCGGCTACACCGACGTGGGGGACGTGCGGGTACTGGGCGGGATGGCGGCCCGGTTCCGGCAGGACGTCGCCGACCGTTACGGGGTTCCGGTCGGCAGGTACGCCGGACCGGAGCCGCACGTCGCCGAGCAGATCTTCCTGCGCTGGCTGGAGCACCCGCGCATTCGGGTGGTCACCGGCTGTGCGGTGCGCTCCGCCGAGGTACGCGGCGCTCGGATCGTCTCGGTGACGTCCGGCGACGGACGGTCGTACCGGGGCGGCGTCTTCGTCGACGCGAGCTACGAGGGCGACCTGATGGCGCTCGCCGGGGTGCCGTTCGCGGTCGGTCGGGAGGGTCGCGACCGGTACGGCGAACGCTGGGCGGGTCGCCAGGAGTTGCTGCCCGGTCGGCACACCATGCCGCCGTTCGTCTCGCCGTTCGTCGGCGACCCGGAGGGGCTGGTCGAGGGGGAGATCCTCCCGCAGATCCGGTCGGCTCCGCTCGCGCGGGTCGGCGCCGGTGACGGCGGCGTGATGGCGTACGGGTACCGGGTGTGCCTGACCACCGTTCCCGACCGGGTGCCGTTCCCGCGTAGCGACGGGTACGACGACAAGCACTGGGAACTGGGGCGGCGGCTGTTCCACCACTGGGCGAGGCAGGGCTACGAGCCGCCCGCGGCAGCGCTGATCGGGCTGGAACCGAACCTGCCCAACGGCAAGTGCGACGGCAACTCGCTGGGTCCGTTCTCGTTGAACGTCCTCGACGGATCAGCCTGGGAGTATCCGTGCGCGGACCCGGCGCGGCGCGACCAGTTGCGCGCCCACCATCGGGACCACACCGGCGACTTCCTGTGGTTCCTCGCCAACGACCCGGCGGTACCGGCGTCGGTACGCGCGGAGCTGGCACGTTGGGGACTGCCGGCTGACGAGTTCACCGACACCGGGCACCTGCCGCACCAGCTCTACGTGCGCGAGGCGCGGCGGATGATCGGCGAGTACGTGCTGACCGAGCACGACCTGGTCCGTGCCTGGACCCAGTACGACGTGGTCGCGATGGGCTCGTACCACCTGGACGTCCGCGAGGTGCAGCGGGTGTGGCGATGGGTACCGGAGCACCCGCGCCCGGTCGCGATGGTGTTCAACGAGGGGTACCTGTCGGTGCCGGTGCCGCCGTACCCGATTCCGTACCGGTCGCTGGTGCCCCGGTACGCCGACTGCGTCAACCTGCTCGTCCCGGTGTGCGTGTCCGCCTCGCACGTGGCGTTCTCGTCGATCCGGATGGAGCCGCAGTACCAGATGACGGGGCACGTTGCCGGGCTCGCGGCGGTGCTGGCGCTGCGCGACGACCGCCCGGTACAGGCGGTGGACGTGCCGCTGCTGCAGTCGCGGCTGCGCGACGCGGGTCAGGTCCTCAGCCTGTAGCCAGGCGTGCCGGGTGTCCGGTCCCCGTCGCCGTCACGCCGACCGGGCGACGTACCCGGCGACCAGCGTGTCGAGCGCCGCGTCGAGGAGCGCGCCGCCGTCCCGCGTCATCAGCCACGGCGCGGGACCTTCCGGGCCGAGGAACACACCGATCCGCGCGGCAGGGGCGACGGTGCCGTCGGCGAGGCGGGAGCCGGGCGGGTACCGGTACAGCAGCGCACCGGCTCCGTCCACAGTGGTCGCGACCACGTGGGCGTCCAAACCGACCTGGGCGACGGTGAGCTTGCCGGGTCCCCGGTACACGGTGATCACGCCCGACAGTCCGCCGGCGGTCGCGTCGTCCCCGTCGACGACCAGCACCCGGTCGCGTGAGGTGACGATGTCGCTGGTCCGGGCGAGCCCGAGCGGGACCAGCCCGTCCCAGGCGAGCAGCGGCACGGCGACCCGTGCGACGGCGGCGACCGAGTCCGGGTCGGCGCCGCCGGTGACCACGACGACGGATGCTGTTTCGATCTCGTCACGCGTCGGCTGGTGCCGTCGCGGTACCGCGAACCCGCGCCGCTCCAGCGTGTCGGCGAGCGCGTGGTCGCCGGCGGTCGGGCGGCTGCCGGTGACCAGCAGCGCCACGGGGCGATCGGCGAGGTGGGCGGCGACGTCGGGCGGCGCGGCACGGTCCAGGACGTCCCGGACGAACGGCGGGACCACCGCCCGCAGCACGTTCGCGTAGTGCGCTTCGGCGTCGCGCAGGGCGCGTCGCGTCTGGTCACGGAGCGCCTCGACGTGCTCGTCCGGGTCGGACTTTGCGGCCACGGTCGCGGCGCGCAGCAGGCGTACGGCGGACAGCCCCGCCGCGGCGGTCGCCGCGCCCGCGTCGAGCCACGGTCGCAGCGCCGATACCAGCGGCTCCGGCTGGGACGCGGCGCGGCACGCCCGTTCCAGTTCGGTCAGCCGAGCGGTCAGTACCTCGATCGCGTCCGGCGCGCCGGCGAGCGCGCCTGCCGCGGCACGGATCAGTTCCGGGTCCTGTTCCCGGCTCGGCGGCCAGGCGCTGCACACCTGTACCAGCGGCGCGAGGTCGGGCGCGGCGTGCCCCGCCAGCGCGTGCAGCGCCCGTCGCGAGGACGACTGCGGGTCGTACCCGCTCGGGTCGCGCGCCCAGTCCGCGACCGTCGCCAGCGGGAGTTGGGACGGCGCCGCCTGGACCATCGGGTTGGACAGGACGCCCGCGATCGGCGCGCCGTCCAGGTCGGTGGTTCTGCCGGTGAGCGGACCGAGGAAGAGCCGGGTGGGGTCGAAGTCGTTGACCGGGAAGTTGTCCCACAGCACGACGCGGCGCTGGTAGCTCGCCGCCGCTCGGTCGATGTCGTCGCGGGTCACGTCGGCGACGACGATGTCGCGTCCGGTCCAGGCGACCAGGACGTCGGGCGGCGCGGTGCGGGCGAACTGCTCGCGGTAACCGGAGGTGGCGGTACCGGCGTAGTCGGCGGGGCAGACGAGCAGCGGGTCGTGGAGGCCGCGCGGTACCAGGAACTCCTGGACGAAGCGTACGCAGGCGTGCCCGTGCGCGGCGCCCACCGCGCCTTCGCCGGACCAGCGGGCGAGGTCCTCGGGCCGGGTCAGTTCGGCGGGTACGTCGTCGAAGAACAGCGCGAACGACCCGACTCCGGCGTCGGCGAGTTGCGCCGCCTTGGCGCGCAGCGCCTCGTGGTCGGCGTCGTCGGCGAACCGCATGGTGAGTCCGGGGCTGATCGCGTATGTGAAGCCCACCCCGAGCGTGCGCGCCGCTCGCGCCAGTTCGGCGATTTCATCGAGCTTGTCCGATGGGTACGGGTCCTGCCAGCGTTCCCGGTGGTACGGGTCGTCCTTCGGCGCGTAGACGTACGTGTTGAGCCCGAAGCGGGCGGAAAACTCCAGGTGGGCGAGGCGTTCTTGGTGCGACCACGGTGGCCCGTAGAAGCCCTCGACGGTACCCCTAATCATCAACGCAGATCTATGACTGACCGGCGGGTTCTCCGGGACGGACGGGGGTACCGGCGGCATTCTGGGAACGTTACCATGCGAGCTATGGCCCCCTCGCCCGTGTCGGAGATCGCCCCCGGTGTGTTCCGCGTCGAAGACACCTGCCACGTGTACGTGGTGCGCGCCGAAACCCCGGAGCCGAACGGCGAACGCATCGCGTTCGCGGTCGACTTCGGCTCCGGACTCGCCCTGGACCACCTGCCCGAGATGGGCGTCGACCGGATCACCGACGTCCTGATGACGCATCACCATCGCGACCAGGGACAGGGGCTGCCCCGCGCGGTGGCGGCAGGCATCCGGATCCATGTACCGCCGGTCGAACAGGACCTCTTCGCGCACGTCGACGAGATGTGGCTCACCCGCCCGCTCTACAACGACTACAACCTGCGTCAGGACAAGTTTTCCCTGCTCGAGCCGGTACCGGTGGACGACGTCGTGCCCGAGTACCGGACGCGGACGTACGCCGGCACGCAGGTCGAGGTCGTCCCGACCCCGGGACACACCACCGGTTCGGTCACGTACCTCGTCGAACGCGACGGTCGACGGATCGCGTTCACCGGCGACCTCATCTACGCGCCCGGCAAGGTGTGGTCGCTGGCGGCGACGCAGTGGTCGTACACCGAGAACGAGGGCCCGGCGATGACGGTGCTGAGCTGCCTCATCCTCATGGACCGCGAACTGGACCTGCTGCTCCCGTCGCACGGTGCGCCGATCGAGGACCCGCGCGCCGCGCTCGACCTGCTCGCCGGCCGGATGAACCGGTACGTCGACTCGCGCCGGTCCTACCCGTGGGACCTGCGCAGCCGGCTGACCGACCCGTTCACCCCGGTCACCGAACACCTGCTGCTCAACCGGACCAGCATGGCGTGCAGCTACGTCCTGCTGTCGCGGACCGGCGCGGCCATGGTCATCGACTACGGGTACGACATGATGACCGGACTGCCGGCGGGAGTCGACCGGGCGTCCCGGCGACCCTGGCTGGCGTCGCTGCCCGCCCTGCGCAAGCGGTACGGCGTGACCGCCATCGAGGTCGCCCTGCCCACCCACTACCACGACGACCACGTCGCCGGGATGAACCTGCTGCGCGACGTCGAGGGCACCGAGGTCTGGGCGCCGGCGAACGTCGCGCCCATCCTCGCCAACCCGCTCGTCCAGGACCTGCCGTGCATCTGGTACGACCCGATCCCCGTGGACCGGGAACTCCCGGTCGGCGAAACGTTCACCTGGCACGAGTACGAGATCACGGTGCACGAACTGCCCGGACACACGTTGTACGCGGCGGCGTTCGAGTTCGTCGTCGACGGCGTGAAGGTCCTCGTCACCGGCGACCAGCAGGAGGGGCTGGGGGTGCCCGGCGAACGCCGCGACATCCTCAACTACCAGTACCGCAACCTGTTCCGGATCAACGACTTCCGCGCCAGCGCGGCGTTGTACCGCCGGGTCGCGCCGGGCGTCATGGTGTCCGGACACTGGAAGCCCCGCTGGGTCGACGACGCCTTCCTCGACATGCTCGAACAGGAGGGCGAGGACGTCGTCGAGATCCACCATGATCTACTTCCGTTGGACGAACTCGACCTCGGGGCTGACGGGGTGCTCGCCCGCATCACGCCCTACTATTCGAAGGCGCGGACCGGAAGCCGGGTGCGCTTCACGGTCAGCGTGCGCAACCCGAAAGCCGTCGAGCAGAAAGCCTGGGTACGCCTGGTCCTGCCGGTAGGCTGGGTCGCCGAGCCGAGCCCCGCGGTGCTCTCGCTGCCCCCGTCCGGGCAGCAGGAGATCGAGATCGAGGTGACGGTGGGCGGAGCAGCCCGGCGTCGTGCCAGGGTGGCGATCGACGTGCGCATCGGCGACCTGTATCTGGGGCAGCACGCGGAGGCGTTGGTCGATGTGACCGGGGCTTGATAGGAGGCCGGATGAAGAGCGGGGTGGCGCCGGGCTCGTCCGACCCGCTCGATCCGGGCCGCCGGGCGACGATTCGCGAGGTCGCCGAGGCCGCCGGAGTGTCGCGGTCCACCGCGTCGCGGGCGCTGACCGGGCGTGGGTACGTCGCACAGCCGGTGCGCGAGCGGGTCCGGGAAGCCGCCCGCACCCTCGGGTACGTCCCCGACGCGATGGCGCGTCACCTGCGCCAACAAGCCAGCCAGTCGATCGGGGTGCTGGTCTCGGATCTGAGCAACCCGTTCTACGCGAGGCTCGCGTCCAGCATCAGTCAGCAGGCGCGCAAGCGGCAGTACACGATGATGCTGGTCGACGACGGGGGCTCGCCCGGCGTGGAGGTCGAGGCAGCCGAGGCGTTCGTGGCGCTACGCGTCGCCGGTGTCATCGTGACGCCGGTGTCCGCCGAGGTCAGCAGCTACCTCACCCGGCAGCGGATCCCGGTGGTCGAGGTCGACCGGCAGTTCGCGGCGGGCGCGTGCGACGCCGTGATCGTGGACAACGAGAACGCCGCGCGAGGCGTCACCGCGCGACTGCTGGCGCTGGGTCACCGCCGGATCGCGTTGGTGATCGACGAGATGCACTGGACCACGGGTCGCGACCGCCTCGCCGGCTACCAGGCGGCGTTCGCCGCCGCGCGGGTACCGCTCGATCCGTCGCTGATCGTGTCCGCCGGCTGGGACGTGAGCGCCGCCCAGCACGAGGCGCACAAGCTGCTCGGCGGGTCCGAGCCGCCCACCGCCGTGTTCGCCGCGAACAACGTGCTCGCCGAGGCGGTCTGGCGCGCCGCCGCCGAACTCGGCATCGGCATCCCGGAGCAGCTCAGCCTGGTGTCGTTCGACGACGTGCCGTGGATGAGCATGGTCCGACCGGGCGTGACGGCGGTTGCCCAGGACGCTGTCGCCCTCGGCGAGGCGGCGATCTCCCAACTGTTCGACCGCATCCAGTCCCCGGCAGCTCCGGTACGCACCGTGATGCTGTCGCTGACCGTCAGCGAGCGCGAGTCGACCGCGCCGCCGCCCGCGTGAGGTCCGGCCGCCGCCCGTGCGCCGGGGTGGCGGGTCCGGCGAGGTGACGCTGTCCGGCGGGTGGTTCCTCTGATCCGTACAACAGTGGTGGTGTACGTACATCACCAGGGTTGTACGGTTCGGACGGCACCTGGCTCGTCCGCGACCGCTGCCCCTGAACAGCCGATTCCCATGTATGGCGGCGGGCGCGGTGGGGTGCTGAGCGTGGTGCCCGTAATTGGGACGAAAACCGACAGTTGACGGCGACCTCAGCGACTTCTAGGCTCGATATGGGATCGATCCCATAAGCTGACGGGCCGAAAGGACGTGCATGACCGTCACCGACCCCATCGCCGTGTCGCGCGGCGGTGACCCCCGGCCCGTCCTGGCACTCGACATCGGCGGGACCAAGTTGGCTGTCGGCGTCGTCACCGCCGACGGCGCCGCCCACGGCGTACTCGTCGAGCCGACACGACGCGAGGACGGATGGGCGGTGGTCACCCGACGGCTGTTCGACCTGGGACGACGGGCGATCGAAGCAGCCGGTCTGGGCGACGTACGAGCGGTCGGCATCGCCTGCGGCGGACCGCTGGACGCCGAGTCCGGAGTGGTCCTCTGCCCGCCGCACCTGCCGGACTGGATGGATGTACCGATCGGGCCGCTCGCGGCAGAGACCTTCGGTGTGCCGTTCGCGCTGCAGAACGACGCGACCGCCGGCGCGATCGCCGAGTACCGGTTCGGCGCCGGTCGCGGCACCAACACGATGGTGTACCTCACCGTGTCGACCGGCGTCGGCGGCGGAGCCGTCATCAACGGCACGCTGCATACCGGTGCCGCGGGCAACGGCGGGGAGTTCGGGCACGTGACGGTACGTCGGGGCGGACGGCTGTGCGGCTGCGGCCGGCAGGGCTGCGTCGAGGCGTACGCCTCGGGCACGTCGATCGCCCAGCGCGCCCGCGAAGCCCTCGCCGCCGGAGCCTCGTCCTCCCTGTCCACAGTGCCCGCCGTCACCGCCGCCGACGTCGCGGAAGCCGCCGCGGCCGGCGACCCGCTCGCCGCCGAGGTATGGGCGGAGACGGTGGACCTGCTCGGCTCGGCGGTCACCGACCTGGTGAACGTCTTCGAGCCCGACCTCGTCGTCCTCGGCGGAGGAGTGACCCGGTCCGGAGCGATGCTCATCGACCCGGTTCGGGCGATCGTCGCGCGGGAGGCCATGGCGCCGGCTGCCGCGGCTGTCCGGGTGGTTCGCGCCGAACTCGGCGATCTGGTGTGTGTGGTGGGTGCCGGCGCGATCGGCCACGACGCGGTCGCCGGCCTCCGTACTGAGGAGGCACATGTCTGACTGGCTGCTGGCGCAGTTGTCGGACCACGTCGCCGTCGCGCGGGCGACGGCTGACCTGGCGGACGAGATCCGCAAGGCGGGGGCGCTGCTGTGCGAGACGTTCGAGCGGGGCGGGTTCGTGTACACCTTCGGCAACGGCGGCAGCGCCGCCGACGCCCAACACCTGACCGGTGAGCTGATCGGGCGGTACAAGCGCGACCGCCGACCGTTGCCGTCGGTCACCCTGAGCACCGACGCCAGCGTGCTCACCTGTATCGGCAACGACTACCGGTACGACGACGTGTTCAGCAGACAGGTCGAGGCGCTGGCGCGACCGGGCGACACGGTCGTCGCGTTCACCACCAGTGGACGGTCGGCGAACGTGGTCGGCGGGCTGAAGACGGCGCGCGCCAACGGCGCGACGACGCTGCTGTTCGCCGGCGGCGACGGCGGTCCCGCCCGCGCGCACGCCGACTACCTGCTTCTCGCGCCGTCGACGGTAACCGCGCGGATCCAGGAGACGCACACCCTGATGCTGCACGTGATCAGCGAAATCGTGGACGCCTGGGCGGCTGGAGAGGAGCCCTCGCCATGACCACCTCCGACGTTCGTCAGCACCAGTTGATTCCACGACAGCGGCGGGGTCGCGCGCCGGTCGCCAACGCCCCGTCCGGGCAGCAGCCGTCCGACCTCGATCCCGCGCCCCGCCCGCCCGCCGCGCGGGACCGCACCATCCACATGGTCGGCAACGCCCACCTCGACCCCGTGTGGTTGTGGCCGTGGCAGG
This sequence comes from Micromonosporaceae bacterium, assembly GCA_036378155.1. Lineage (GTDB taxonomy): Bacteria > Actinomycetota > Actinomycetes > Mycobacteriales > Micromonosporaceae > DASUXA01. The sequence continues at coordinate 99,977 of DASUXA010000044.1, forward strand.
AGGGTTACCAGGAGGCGCGTGCCACGTTCTGGTCGGCGATCCACCGCATGGAGGAGTACCCCGACTTCGTCTTCACCTGCAACCAGGTGGTCCTGCTGACCTGGGTGGAGGAGTCCGACCCCGAGTTGTTCGCCCGGATCCGCGAACGGGTCGCCGAGGGACGTTGGCAGATGGTCGGCGGCTGGTGGGTCGAGCCGGACTGCAACATGCCGTCGGGCGAGTCGTTCGTCCGGCAGGGCCTGTACGGGCAGCGGTACCTGAAGGAGAAGTTCGGGGTGACCGCGACGGTGGGCATGAACGTCGACCCGTTCGGACACCACGCGATGCTGCCGCAGATCCTGCGGGGACAGGGCATGGACTCGTACTGCTTCCTGCGACCCGGACCGCACGAGAGCGCCCTCACCGGTACCGCCTTCTGGTGGGAGTCCCCGGACGGCTCGCGGGTGCTCGCGTACCGCATTCCGTTCGAGTACTGCAGCCCGCCGGGCGACGTCGCCGGGCAGACCGACAAGGCGCTCGGGGCGCTCGACCAGAGCCTCGGCGACATGATGGTCTTCTACGGGGTGGGTAACCACGGTGGCGGTCCGACCAGGGCGAACATCGAGTCGATCCACCGGTACGACCGGATGGGCACCTTCGGTCGGATGGTGATGTCGTCGCCGCGCCGGTACCTCGACGAGTTCGTCGACCGGCTCGGTCCGGACGGGCTGGCGAAGCTGCGGGTGTGGCGGGACGACCTGCAGATGCACGCCCCCGGCTGCTACTCCGCCCACTCCGGGATCAAGCTGTGGCAGCGCCGCGCCCAGGCGGCGATCCTGTCCGCCGAGCGGTGGGCGGTGGTCGGCTCGGCGCTGTTCGGGCTGGACTATCCGCGTGCCGACCTCGGCAGGGCGTGGCAGCAGATCCTGTTCAACCAGTTCCACGACGTACTGCCCGGCTCGGCGATCGAGAGCGCGTACGACGACGCCCGCGACCAACTGGGCGAGGCGGTCGCCATCGCGAAGCGGGTCGTCGCCCGTACCCACAACGTCGTCGCCCGACAGGTCGACATCCCGCTGGAGGAGGGCACTCAGCCGGTACTGGTGTTCAACGCCCATCCGTGGCCGGTGACCACCCAGGTCGAGTTGCAGTACGGGTCGCAGCCGACCGGGGTACACGTGGTCGACTCGGACGGGGCGGTGACCGTCTCGCAGCGCACCCAGTCGGTGGCGACCACCGACGACAAGGGGCGAGGCGCGACCGTGTTCGAGGCGGTGCTGCCCCCGCTCGGCTACCGGCTGTACCGGCTGCGACCCGGTCCCGCCCCGGCGGGCGCGCGGCTCAGCGCCCAGCCGCCCGGCACGCTGCAGGTCAGCCGGACGGTACTCGAGAACGACCTGCTGCGCGTCGAGATCGACCCGCGTACCGGCTGGCTGTCCTCGCTGCTCGACAAGCGGACCGGCGTGGACGTGGTCGCCGGCGCGCGGGGCGAGCACACCCAGGTCTGCCAGGACCCGACCGACACCTGGGGGCATCGGGTGGTGTCGTACCGGTGGCCGGGCGAGGCGATGCGGACCACCCGGATCACGGTGCGCGAGGCGGGACCGCTGCGGGCGCGGCTGCGGGTCGAACGTGAGTGGCACCGTTCCACCATGGTCGAGGAGTTCCTCCTCGGGCACCGGGACGACCACGTCGAGGTGCGCGTGTCCATCGACTGGCGCGAGCAGGCTCACCTGCTGAAACTCTGCTTCCCCACGGTCGTCGAGGATCCGGTGTCGACGTACGAGATCCCGTTCGGGGCGATCGAGCAGCCGGTCGACGGGGGCGAGAATCCAGCGCAGTCCTGGGTGGACATCACCGGTACCGTGGGCGGTCGCCCCGCTGGGCTCGCCGTCGTCAACAACGCCAAGCACGGGTACGACGTCTCGCCCGGCACACCGGGAGGCGACACGCCGAGCATCGGCATCACGGCGGTACGCAGTCCCGTGTACTCCTGGCACGACCCGCGCCAACTCGACCCGGACGGTTTCTACTCCTATCAGGACCAGGGTGTGCAGTCGTTCCGGTACCTGCTGGTGCCGCACGCCGGCGACTGGCGGGCGGCGGGACTGACCAGGCGCGCCGCGGAACTCGGCGCCCCGCCACGCGCGATGTTGGAGAGCTTCCACCCCGGCGGGTTGCCGCCCCGGCAGAGCTATGTGTCCGACGGCGGCGACCAGGTGATGATCACCGCGATCAAGGGCAGTGAGGACGGCGACGGTACCGCCGACCTGATCGTGCGAGCGGTGGAGACCACCGGACGTCCGGCTCGCGCCCGGATCGAGTTGCCGGTCGTCGGGCGGGTGATCGACGCCGACTTCGGGGCGTGGCAGATCCGGACGTTCCGGGTACCCGCCGGTGGTGGCGCGGTGCGCGAGGTCGACCTCGTCGAGTGGGATCTCGCCGACGGCGGTCACGGTCCGTTCGAGGTGTCCGCGACCGCGTTCGCGCCGGGCGGGCGTCGGCGTACCGAACCGGATCACGACTCGTCCGACGCGACCCCGCCCGCCGAGGGGATGTCGCCGGGGCAGCGCCGTCGCGGTAGCTGACCGGGCTGCGGCGGAGGCAGCCGCCGAGAGATGTGTGGCTACAAATTTGTGATACATTTCCGCCATGGCAACGCTCGGCGAACACTCGGTGGGCCTTCGGGAACTCCGTCACTACACCAGTGAAGTGCTGGCCAGGGTTCGGCACGGGGAGACGATCGACGTGACGGAGTACGGACGGCTCGTGGCGCGGATCGTGCCGGTGCAGGAACGGGAACCTACCCCAACCCTCGAGCGCTTGATCGCCGCCGGCCGCGTGCGGCTGGCAACGCGACCGGGGTACCGGCCTCCGATGAGGCCGGGGGACGGAACCAATCGGCTCACCGACGCGCTCGCCTCGCTGCGTGACGAGGAGCGTTGGTGACCGTCTACTACGTCGACACCTCCGCGGCGCTCAAGCTGTTGGTCGAAGAGCACCATTCCCGCGCCTTCGGCGAGTTCTACGACGAGAATTCCGGCGCGTCCTGGGTCAGCTCAGCGCTTTTGCGCATCGAGCTGATCCGTGCGGTGACGAGATCGGCGCCGGCCCTCCTTCCGGACGCGCGGGGTCTGCTGCTCGCCTTCGACTACGTCAACATCGACGATGAGATCGTCGACGGGGCGATGAACGAGCCGGACCGTGGGCTTCGTTCGCTGGACGCGATCCACCTTGCCACCGCGCGGGTGCTCGGGTCCGATCTCACCGGTCTGGTGACCTACGACGACCGCCTGGCGAATGCGGCGAACGACGCAGGCATCCCTGTGGTCACCCCCAAAGGCTGATTGGGTGTTCGCTGCCGCCGAAACTCAACTAGGGCGACAGCCTCGGGTACAGCCGGGTCGCGTCCCGCGACACCTGGAATTTCCAGGACCGACCGGGCGGGGTACCGGCGACGGTGACCCGCCGTTCCCGCTGGCTGCGCAGGATGTCGGCGCGCAACGTCTCGATGGAAAGCCCCGCGAACAGTTCCGCGTGCATCGCCGCCCGTACCGACGCCAGCGCCGGATCGTCCGCCCGGTTCGTCACCTCCATCGGATCGGCGACCAGGTCGAACAGCAGCGGCTGGTGCCCGTGCACGTAGACGTACTTGTACCGGGCGGTACGCAGCCCCAGCATCGGCTCGACCGTCCCCTCCGCGAGGTACTCGAACGGCACGCCGCTCGTCCGGGCGACGCCCGCCCCGGTCAGCGCCGACCGCAGCGAGACTCCGTCCAGGTCGGCGAGGTGCTCGTCCTTGTCCGGTACCTCCGCCAGGTCCAGCACCGTCGCGGTCACGTCCAGCAGCGACACCGGCGCGTCGTGGCGTCCGCCGCGCACCCCGGGACCCGCGACGATCAGCGGTACCTTCGCCGCACCGTCGCGGTACGTCCGTTTGAACCACATGCCGTGCTCGCCGAGCATCTCGCCGTGGTCGCTGGTGAACATCACGACGGTGTCGTCGGTGAGCCCGAGCCGGTCCAGTTCGGCGAGCAGGCGCCCCACCACATCGTCGACGTAGCTGACCGCCGCGTAGTACGCGCGCCGCGCCTGCGCGACCTCGTGTTCGGACAACGGGTACCGGTCCGCCTCGTGGTGGATCTGAATCCACTGGTCGAACGGGTGCAACTCGGCGAAGGGTCGACCGGGGGCGCGGACCGGCGGGATGTCGACGCCGTCGTACCGGTCCCAGTACTCCTGCGGCACCAGGAACGGGTCGTGCGGGTGGACGAACGACGCGCACAGGAAGAACGGTTCCTGCTCCTGGCTGAGCTGCCGCAGCTTCGCCAGCGAGGTGTGCAGCACCTCGTCGTCGTACGACAGTTGCAGGCTCCACGGGCGTACCGGCGGGTACCGCAGCCGCCGCACGCTGGTGCCCTCGTTCGGGACCGGTCCGAGCGTCCAGTCCGGAGTCAGGAAGAGCTCTGCCGGGGACACGTCGGCGGTCAGGCGCTCGGCGAACCCGTGCAGCTGGTCCGGTCCGACGAAGTGCATCTTGCCGGACAGCACCGTGGTGTACCCGGCGCGATTGAGGTGGTGTGCCACGGTCGGGGCGCTCGCCGGCAGTTCGGACCCGTTGTCGTACACGCCGTACCGGCGCGCCAGTTTGCCGGTCATCAGCGACGCGCGCGACGGGCAGCAGATCGGCGACGTGGCGTACGCGTTGCTGAACGTCGCGCCTCGCGCCACGAGTTCGTCGAGGTGCGGGGTGCGGACTGCGGGATGCCCGAGCGCGCCGACGACGTCGTACGCCATCTGGTCCACGACGATCAGAAGGATGTTCGGGCGGGACATCCGGGCTCCTCGCGGGTCGCGGTCGCCGGCGGTCGCCTTGGCGACGACCACATTGGATGACAACGTTCCCACATCGCTCCGGTACAGTCCAGACATGATCGCGACCTCGCCGTTCCCCGACGGTTTCCTGTGGGGAGCCGCCACCTCCGCCTTCCAGACCGAAGGGTCGCTGGACGCCGACGGGCGGGGCGAGTCGGTGTGGGACGTGTTCGCGCGACTGCCCGGCGCGATCGAGGGCGGCGGCAACGCCTCGGTCGCATGCGACTCGTACCGGCGCTGGTCGGAAGACATCGACCTGCTCGCCCGGCTGTCGCTCAACGCGTACCGGTTCTCGATCGGCTGGTCCCGGGTGATGCCGCACGGTCGCCGTCGGGTCGAGAGCCGTGCGCTGGACCACTACGAGCGGATCGTCGACGCGCTGCTCGCCCGAGGCATTGAGCCGGTACTGACGCTGAACCACTGGGACATGCCCCAGGCGCTGATGGCGGACGGTGGCTGGGCGGGACGCTCGACGGTCGACGCGTTCGTCGAGTACACCGATGCCGTCGCTGGTCGGCTCGCCGACCGGGTCCGCTGGTGGATCACCCAGAACGAACCCTGGGTCGTGTCGCTGCTCGGATACCGGCTGGGCATCCACGCCCCCGGCGTGCGCGACCTCGCGGCGTCGGTCGCCGCCGGCCATCACATGATGCTCGCCCACGGCGTCGCCGCCGACCTGCTGCACACCCACGGCGTGACCGTGGGCGCGGCGCTCAACCTGCTGCCCTGCGTCGCCGCCAGCGACTCGGAGGCGGACGCCCAGGCGGCGTGGGGCTCCGACGGGTACGTCAACCGCTGGTACCTCGACGTGCTGTCCGGTCGCGGGTACCCGGACGACATGCGGGAGCACTACGAGCGGGCGCTCGCCCGACCCCTCGACGTGATCCGGGACGGCGACGAAGCGGCGATCGGCGCACGCTCCGACTTCCTGGGCGTCAACTTCTACACCCGCCGGGTGGTCGCCGCCGCCCCGGTCAACGAGCGCCGACCGTTCCCGTGGGTGGTACTGCCGGGCAGCCCGGACGTGCCCCGCACCGACGAGGGTCGGGAGATCGTCCCGGAGGAGCTACGCGACCTGCTGGTCCGGATCCACCGGGAGTACGGGGTACCGGTCCTGATCACCGAGAACGGCGCGGTGTTCGGCGACGCCCCGGTGCACGACGGTCGCGTGCACGACGTACGCCGGCAGTCGTTCCTGGTCAGCCACGTGCAGGCGGTCGCCGACGCGATCCGGGTCGGTGCCGACGTGCGCGGGTACTTCCACTGGTCGCTGCTGGACAACTTCGAATGGGCGCTCGGCTACCGACCCCGGTTCGGGCTGGTGTACGTCGACTACCGAACCGGGGAGCGGACCGTCAAGGACTCGGGTCGGCTGTACCGGGAGATCGCCCGCACCGGGACGATCCCCGCGGTACAGCCGGACGCGGAACCGTACGGCTGAGCGTCAGCGGGCCGGGCGCAGCCGCAGGGTCACCACCTGGAACGGGGTCAGCGCCAGGTCGATCGCGTCGCCGTCCACCGTGACCGGGGTCAGCGCGGCGACCTCCGCGTCGTCGCGTTCCAGCAGGTCGACCACCCGCACCCGGGCGACCGGGAACGACGCCCGTACCCGGGTCCGCGCCCGCCCGCCGAGCGACTCGTACAGCCGGACGATCACGTCGCCGGAACGGTCGTCGGCGAGCTTCACCGCTTCGACGATCACGTCCGGGTTCGACACCTCGACCAGCGGGGCGACCGGGCGGGCTCCGGTGACCCGGCGGGCCGGCAGGTTCGCCCGGTACCCCTCGCGCACCGCGTCGCCGATCTGCGATCCGCAGAGCAGCGCGTACCCGAACCGGTGCGTGCCCTGGTCGGTGTCCGGGTCGGGGTAGCGCGGACCGCGCAGCAGCGACAGCCGGACGGTGGTGGTACCGACGCCGACCGCGTCGCCGGGCGGTCGGCGGGTCACGTCGTGCCCGTACGTCCCGTCGTTGACCACCGCCACGCCGTACCCCGGCTCACCGACGTGCAGCCACCGGTGCGCGCAGATCTCGAACCGGGCGGCATCCCACGACGTGTTCGTGTGCGCCGCCCGCTGGATGTGCCCGAATTGGATCTCCGAACTGGAGTACGCGGCGTGCACGTCGACCGGGAAGGCGACCTTGAGCAGCGTCTCGCGTTCGTGCCAGTCCACTTCGGTTTCGAACCGCACCATTCGCTCGCCCGGCGCGAGCGCCACGGTCTGCCGGTACGTCGACTCGCCGTCCTTGCGCAGCACCCGTACCAGGGCGCGCCGCTCGCCGTCCGTCTCGACTTCCAGCTTCACCACGTCGGTCAGGTCGCGACGGCGGTTGCGGTAGAAGTCGTCGATGTCCCAGGCGTCGAAGTTGTTCGGCGTGTCCGGGTGCAGTTGCAGCACGTTGGCGACCGTGCCCGGCGGCAGCACTTCGCGGTCGGCGACCAGATCGCGGATGGAGGTCAGGTTGCCGTCGTCGCCGACCCGCACCCGGAGCAGTCCGTTGTCCAGGACCACGCCGTCGGGACGCCGCTCGACCGAGACACCGGACGCCGTACCGGCGACTGTGACGCCGGACGCCTCGTCGGTACCGGCGACCGCCACGCCGAGCGCGGGTACGCCGTCGCGGGAGTGCGGCGCGGCGTTCGCGGTCAACGGTGCGTCACCGGGTCCGGTGAGCGCGGCGAGCGCGTCGGAGATGATCGCTTCCAGTCGTTGCGCCAGTTCGCCGTACCAGGCGCGCGCCTGCTTGTGTACCCAGGCGATCGAGCTGCCCGGCAGGATGTCGTGGAACTGCATGAGCAGGGTGCGCTGCCAGATGCTGTCGAGTTCGGCGTACGGGTAGGCGTACCCGGTGCGCAGCGCCGCCGTGGTCGCCCACAGTTCCGCCTCGCGCAGCAGGTGCTCGGTGCGACGGTTGCCGCGTTTCATCGCGGACTGGCTGGTGTACGTGCCCCGGTGGTATTCGAGGTACATTTCGCCGCTCCACACCGGAGCGTCCGGGTACTCCTCCTCGGCGGCGGCGAAGAACTCCGCCGGGGTCTGGATCGCGACCCTGGGCGAGCCTTCGAGGTCGGCGACCCGCCGGGCGATCTCGATCATTTCGCGGGTGGGTCCGCCGCCACCGTCGCCGTAGCCGAACGGCATCAGCGAGCGGGTGGACCTGCCGTGCTCGTTGAAGTTGCGCACCCCGTACGCCAACTGCCGACCGGTCAGCTCGGAGCTGTACGTGTCGGACGGTGGGAAGTGGGTGAAGACCCGGCTCCCGTCGATGCCCTCCCACCAGAACGTGTGGTGCGGGAACCGGTTGGTCTGACTCCAGGACATCTTCTGGGTGAGGAACCAGCGGAACCCGGCGAGCCGGGCGAGCTGCGGCAACGCGGCGGAGTACCCGAAGGAGTCGGGCAGCCACACCTCGCGCGATTCGACCCCGAACTCCTCGGCGAAGAACCGCTTGCCCTGGGTGAACTGGCGCACCATGGACTCGCCGCCCGGCATGTTCGTGTCGGACTCCACCCACATGCCGCCGACCGGAATGAACTGTCCGGCACGCACCTTGTCGGCGATGCGCCGGTACACCTTCGGGTGGTGCTCACGCATCCACGCGTACTGCTGCGCGGACGAGCAGGCGAACACGAACTCGGGGTACTCGTCGGCGAGGGCGACCACGTTGGAGAAGGTCCGGGAGCATTTGCGGACGGTTTCACGTACCGGCCACAGCCACGCGGAGTCGATGTGGGCGTGACCGACGGCGGACACGCGGTGGGCGCTCGGTACTGCCGGGGACGCGAGCACCTTCGCCAGCCGGGCACGCGCCGCCGCCGCCCCGCCCGACACGTCGGAGACGTCGAGCTGGTCGAGCATGACCTCGAGCGCGCGGCGGATCTCGTGCCGGCGCGGGTCCGCCTCCGGCAGTTCCTTGGCAAGTTCGTGCAGCACCTTGACGTCGAGGACGAGGGCGTACACGTCCTCGTCGAGCACCGCGAGTTCGGCGCGGTCCAGCCGGTACAGCAGCGTGTCGGGCAGGGTGTCCGGGTCGCCCATCGGGGACACCGTCCCGTCGAATCGCGGGTTCGCCGCGGCTTCGACGTACACCTCGACCGTTTCGCCGCCCTCGGCGCGCGGCGAGACGGGCACGTACGCGGTGCGGGGCTCGATGCCCTTGATCGGCGTGCCGTCCGGCGTGTACGCCAGACCCTCCGACCGGAATCCCGGTCCCGCCTTCTCGAAGCCGAGGTCGACGAGCAGTTCGACGCGACCGCCGCGCATCCGGTGCGGTACCTCGCCGGTGAACCGGAACCAGGTGGTGCTCCACGCCCGTCCCCACGGCTGCCCCACCGGGAACGGGGTGTACGTGAGCGCAAGACCTTCGGCAGCAGGTACCGGTTCGCCCGGCAGGTGCGCCGCCTCCACCCGCACCGGTTCGGTGTCCCGGTACATCGCCGGGATGAGTCGCTGGTTGAGGGTGCGCTCGATGCGCTGGGTCAGATCGGACAGGGACCTGTGCATGGGGGGCTCCGGGGGGAGTGAGCCGTCTGGGAACGTACCCACACGCAACCACACCGCTTCAAGCGGGTCAAGGTCGCCGCCGTCGCCCGACGGTCGCGCGGCGTCGCGCCCCGGCGCGCGCCGACCGTCCCGGACTCCCGGTAGGTTGCCTCGTCATGGACGGCGCGGCGCTGTACAACCGGAACGGCGACCTGGTCGGTCGGGCACCTGCCGGGATCGAGGTGATCGCCGGCGACGGCGCGGTCGACCCGGCTGCCTTCGTCGCCACGATGACCTGGTCGCCGCCGTCGCCCGCCGGTCGCCGGGACGTCCGCCTCGCCGTCGAGTACCGGGGTGAGCACCAGGTCGACGCCTCGGTCCGGGTGCGCGCCGAGCTGGTCGCCGGAGCCGGACAACCCTGGTGGCTGGTACCGGGAGCCTTCTACGGCGAGAACCGCCCCGCGCAGTGCACGCGGATCTTCCCCCGGTTCGCGATCGGGGCGGACGACCCGGACGGCATGGTCAGCGACCACTGGGAGTTCCGTGCCGACCGGGCGGCGACCCCGGCAGTGTTCGGCTGGGCCGGTCCGGGCGGTGTCGCCCTGGTGGCGAGCGAGACCACGGCGGTCGGCATGACCGGGCTCGGGTTCGGGCACGACCCGGCGACCGGGCAGGGGTACCTGCACCTGACGTTCCCGTTCCGCGAGGCGCCGGTCAGCTACGACGGGTCGGACCGACCGGTACCGCCGGAGACCAGCGCGTACACCTGGCGACCCGGCGAGCGGATCGAGATCGGGTTCGGACTGTACGCCCTGGGCGTCGACCGGCACGGCTACGCGCCGGTGCTCCGTGAGGAGCACCGGCGGCACAAGGCGACCGCGCCGCTGCGACCCTGGGTCGAGGTACCCGAGGCGGCGGCGCTCGCCGCCGAGGGGCTGCGCCGCTGGCACTACGCCGAGCCGGGGGTACTGCTGGAGACGGTGGGCTTCGACCGGGGTGTCAGCGGGCAGGACGGGCTGCCGGTCGACCGGCAGGCGATGCACGTCGGCTGGGTGAGCGGCATCCCCTGGGCGTACGCGCTGCTCCGGCACGGCAGGCGGGTGTCCGACCCGGATCACGTCGAGGCGGCGACCCGGGTCATCGACTTCATCTGCGCCAACCTCGCCCCGTCCGGCACGTTCTGGGGCACCTGGTACCGCTCGCGCGGCTGGGCGCAGTCCTGGTCGCCGGTCAGACACAGCCTGCATGCGCGCACTCTCGCCGAGGCGACGCAGTTCCTGGTACGCGCCCTGGAACTCGGCGACGACCTGCGCCGCGCGAAGCCGGACTGGATCGCGGCGGTCCGCTCGAACCTCGACGCGGTGACCGCGCGGCAGCGTGCCGACGGCAACCTCGGCGCGACGCACCACGCGTTGACCGGCGAGGTGCTGTCCTGGTCCGGGTGCGCCGGGCTCGCCTGGGTCGGTGCGCTGGCGGAAGCCGAACGCTGGGACGGTCCGGACGGGGCGGGCGGACGGTACCTGGCTGCGGCGGTCCGCGCCGGCGACTACTACGCGTCGTTCGTCCACGACGAGTTCCTGCACGGCGCGCCGGAGGACGTCGACCTCGCGCCGACGTCGGAGGACGGTTACGTCGCCGTGATGGCGTACTTCGCGCTGTACCGCCGCACCGGCGAGGCGCGCTGGCTGGACCTGGCACGCCGTGCGGCGGACTGGATGTTGACGTTCCGGTACACGTACAACACCACGTTCCCGCCCGGCACCCTGCTGGACGTGTACCGGTTCGCCACCCGTGGCGCGGACAACGCCTCGCCGTCGAACCAGCATCTGCACGCGTACGGGCTGATCTGCACCGCCGAACTGGCGGAACTGTCCGCGGCGTGCGGCGACGAGCACTACGTCGCACGGGCGCGCGAGGCGCTCGCCTGTTTCAGGCAGTTCGTGGCGCGCTTCGACGGGGATTTCAACGCGTACCGGGGCATGGTGACCGAGCGCTACTACCAGACCGCGTGTTTCCAGCCGAAGGGCATGCTGCTGACGCTGTCCCACGCGTGGAGCGTGGGCGTGCTGCTGCTGGGCTGCGAACAGGCGCTCGCCGACCCGGCGCTGCTCGTCGCGCCGGACTAGGAGGTCCGGCGCAGCACCACGTCCGCCACGCCGTACCCGTCGACGACCACCGGTCCGCCGCCGGTCACGCCCGGACCGTCCCAGTCGACCGTCGCCCGTACCGGTGAGCCGCCGAGGTTGCGCAGCCGTACCCGTACCGCCCCGCCGCCGATCGGGCGGACCTCGGCGAGCAGCCGGTCCGCCGGTTCGACCCGCAGCCCGCTGTGTCCGGCGGGCACGACCGGACCGATGTACTGCCGAGCCTGCAGCGGTTCCAGCAGGTCACGGCCGTACAGCCGCACCTGCTCTGCCGTCACCGGGGTGCCGGTCGGGGCGAAGCGGTACCGGTACCGCCGGGTCCCGTCCTGGCTCGCCTGGAAGTTGGTGAAGTGCAGGTTGTTCATCAGCCAGCTGTTCACGTGTCCACCGTCGACGGCGAGGTGCCGCGCCCAGCGACCGGTGTGGAAGCCGCCGACCTGGACCAGGGGGGCGTCGAAGCTGCCCCACAGCATCCCGTGCGAGTCGTTGGTGACGCCGACGGCGTGCTGGATCGAGTACCAGTCCTTGCTGGTGTCCGGCAGTTGCCCGGTCTCCGCCGGGTACACCGCGCCGGCTGTCTCGAGCAGGAAATGCGGGTCGGCGACCGCGAACGGGAACGCGACGAACACGCTCTCCGGCTCCCACCGCGCCGGCTTGACCAGGTCGACGTCGAGGTCGATCAGGTCGAGGTCCCGGTACAGGGTCAGCGCGGCGGTCGCGGTCGGCAGTCCGGGCGGGGTGACCCGCCAGGTGATCGTGGCGAGGTCGGACGACTCGGTGATCGTCGGCTCCTCGTCGCCGGGGGCGTACACCCGCTCGAAGTCCGGCCCCGGGAAGTCGGGATGGAAGTCCTTCGGCTGGTTGACCACCATCGGGTGGTCGCAGCCCTCGGGGATCAGCTCCAGCACGACAGCCCCGAGACCGTGCCCGCAGCCCTGGTCGACGAGTTCCCGACCGTCGCGCAGGTCGACCAGCGACACCACGCCGCCGCGCGTCGGGTCGACGGTCGCCCGGTACCGTCCCTTGACGATCTCGCGCCCGGCGCGGGTGCGCACCGGTTCGGGCAGCGGCAGCAGCGCCACGCCGAAGGCGGGCGCCTGGGCGACGGTACGGGCGTGACGCGCCCCGTCGATCTCGACGTGCACCGGTTCGACGCGGTCGCGTCCGGTCGGGTTGACCACGAGGATGCCGCGCCGCTCGTCCGCCGTGGCGCCCGCCTGGCGCCCGGCACCGGGTCTGTCCGCGCCGCTCGCCCCGCTCGCGGCGAGCCGGTACATGCCTTCGATCGCCAGGTCGCGGGCCAGGTCGTACGCCTGGTACGCAAAGGCTGCCTTGGCGTTGGCGTGCGAGTGGCTGAACGTCGAGTGCGGTCGCCGGTACGTCTCCCAGGAGCCCCAGGTGTGCTCGGCGTACAGCAGCAGGTCCTCGTCGACCCGATCGAGGTCGGTCAGCAGTTCGGGTTCGGACCGCAGCCGGACCGGACCTCGGCGGTACCCGATGACCTGCGCGCGCGCCGGTTCGCCGTCGCCGCGCAGCAGCGCCAGTCCCAGGCTGGTCTGCGCGGCTCGGGCGAACGAGCGCGCCTCGCGGTACACCGCGACCTCGCGGGCGGTCGACCCGTGACCGTGCGACCACCAGTCGGACCATTCGCCCCGTACCACCGGGATGTCGGCCCGCCTCGCCTGCGGTTCCAGCCGGTCGAGGGCGTCGTCGATGGTGGCGGTGCGCATCGGCAGGTCGGGGTGTACCGCGTTCCAGTGCCGTACCACGTCGAGGAACAACGCGGTGGGCCACCGGTTGTCGTTGGCGGCGTGGACCACCGCGAGGTCGTACGGGTAGTCGGCGCGGGCGTCGAGTCGCTTGACGAAGTCGGCGATGTGCCGCTCGGCGGCGAGGACGTCGCCGTCGATGATGCCCCATTCCTCGCCGACGCCGTAGTGGGTGGACAGCCAGACGAAGACGCGCGCTCCGCTCGGTCCTTCCCACCAGAAGCCGGTCGGTTGCTGGTACGGCGCCCGGCCGTGGTCCGGGTTCAGCGCCATCACCAGCCTGGACAGTCCGGCTCGACGCATCGCGTCGACGGTGCCCCAGGCGAGGCCGTTCACGTCGCCGTGCTGTTCGGTTCGCACCCGCAGCCCGGCTGCCCGCAGCGTACCGATCGACTGGTACGCCACGTCGAATTCCGCGTCCGACGGCAACTGGGTCATGTTGAGGTACCCGCCGGTGACCGCGATCCGGTCGGTGTCGGCAAGCCGGCGTAGCCGCTCCACGTCGGACGGTTCGGCGTCGGCGAGGTAGCGCAGCACCGGGCGGGACACCTCGAAGGTCCACCGGAACTGGTCGGGGCCGGGCGCCGGGTGTGCGTCGGCGAGCCGGAGGACTTCGGGGACGATCCGCCGGTGCAGCCCGTCGACGATCCGCGGGCTGTTGGTGTAACCGAGATCGTGGTGGGTATGAGGGACCAGCACGACCTCACGTATGGGCGCCATCCGCCGTCCTCACTGTGTGGCATCGTTGCCATACATATCTAAGCGCTCACCCGGCGTCATGGCAAGCTCGAAAATGCGCGCTGACCTGCGGAAATGTGTACGTCCCGGACGCGCCTCTTGTGTGCGAGTTCACATTCCGCTACGTTCCCGTGTGGTAAGGATTCCAGGTCCATTTGCGCCGTACCGAGTGGTCGGCGAAGATGCGGTTCCATCACGCCGTCGAAGGGGACAGCCACATGAGGAAGAGGCGATCGGCCCTGGTGGCCCTGGGCATCGCCGCCGTCTTTGTCGCGTCGGCCGGTTGCGGTTCAGGTAATGGCAGCGGTGACAAATCGGGCGCCGACTTCAGCGCCAAGCCCTCGGGAACCCTGAACGCCTGGGGATTCAACAATGCGGACGATGTCGGAAAGTCCCGACTCGCATACGCGGAAAAGCAGCTGTCCGGCGTCACCATCAAAATCGACGAGACCGGATTCGACGCGCAGAAGTTCACCACCCGGGTCGCCAGCGGCGACGTCCCTGACGTCGTGCAGATGGACCGGCAGTACGTGGGGACCTACGCCGCCCAGGGCCTGATCATGCCGCTGGACAAGTGCTTCTCGGCGAACAAGGTGGACCCGAAGGAGCGCTGGTACGCCTCGGTCGTGGGCGACGTGACCTACAAGGGTCAGGTATGGGCCGTGCCGCAGTTCTACCAGCCGCCGGCGATCCTGCTGAACGAGGCGGTGCTGAGCGCGGCGGGTGTGCAGGACTCCGACATCGACACCTCCAAGCCGGACGTCCTGCTCGCGGCGATCAAGAAGATGTACAAGGAGAGCGGGGGCGTGCCGACCACGCTCGGCTTCCACCCGCAGGCGACCGGCCAGGCCAACCTCTGGGTGCTCGGGCTCGGCGGCAAACTGGTGGGCGACAACGGCAAGCCGACCCTCGACGACCCGTCCAACACGTACGCCCTCGACCTGCTGAAGAAGATCATGGACGCGCAGGGCGGGTACGCGAAGGTCAAGAGCTTCAGCGACTCGTTCGACACGTTCGGGGCGAAGAACCAGTTCGTCCAGAACCAGGTCGGCGCGGAGACCGACGCTCAGTGGTACCCGAACGTGCTGTCGCCGTACAAGGACAAGATCCAGCTGCACGCGGTTCCGTTCAAGGACAAGAACGGCAACCCGGTCGCGGTCGCGGGTGGGCAGGCGTTCGTGATCCCCGCCAAGGCGAAGAACCCGACCGCCGCGTGTGCCTGGGCGCTCGCGCTCACCTCGCAGGACGCGTGGATGGCGGCGGGTGACGCCCGCGCCGAGACGATCAAGCAGAAGAACGGCATCTACACCGGGCTGTTCACCGGCTCGCCCGCCGCGGACAAGGCGATCCGCGACAAGTACGTGAAGCCGAGCGGCAACGCGGGCTTCGACCAGGTGATCGCGACGTACTACGACGTGGTGCCCACCGGGAAGAGCCTCGGTGCCTCGCCCGCCGGACAGCAGATCCAGCAGGAGCTGACGAACGCGATCACGGCTGCCCTGCTCGGTAAGAAGTCCTCTCAGCAGGCGCTCGCGGACGCCCAGGCGGCAGCCATGCAGGCGTACAAGAACATCGCCGGAAGCTGAAACCAGGTACGCGCAATGGTGGCGGGTTCCGCGGAATCGCGGAACCCGCCACGCGTATTTCACGAGGGATTCCCCGATGGAGGCGTTCGATGACTCTGAACAGCACGGCAGCGCCGCCTGATTCCGGTACGCGGTCGCTGACGCCCCGACCACGACGGAAATACAACCGTCGGGAAGCCCTGGCCGGATATCTGTTCATCTCGCCGTGGATAATCGGGTTCCTCATTTTCACGGCCGGCACGATGATCTACAGTCTGGTGATTTCGTTCAGCCACTACAATCTGGCGACGAATCTCATCCGACCCGCCGGACTGGACAACTACAAGGGGCTGCTCGAGGACCCGAAGGTCGCCGCCTCCCTGGGCAACACGCTCTTCTACGCGGTACTCGCGGTGCCGCTGGAAATCATCGTCGCGCTGTTCCTGGCGTCGCTGCTCAATCACGCCAGCCGCGGTGCCGGGTTCTTCCGGACCGTGTACTACCTGCCGAAGATGACCCCGATGGTCGCCACCGCATCGGTGTTCATGCTGCTGCTGAACGGGAACACCGGGGCGATCAACCGGGGGCTGCGGCTGATCGGTATCCACGGACCTCAGTGGCTGGTCGACCCCGCGTGGGTCAAGCCGTCGATTGTGCTCATGACACTGTGGGGCGTCAGCGGCACGATGGTCATCTTCCTGGCCGCGCTCAAGAACGTGCCGCGCGAACTGTACGAGGTGGCAGCGCTGGACGGCGCCGGACCGGTACGCAAGTTCTTCTCGATCACCCTTCCGATGATCTCCGGCGCGATGTTCTTCAACGTCATCGTGCTCAGCATCGCCGCGTTCCAGGTGTTCGACCAGTCGTACCTGCTGTTCTGGCGCGACCAGTCGAACGCCGCCCCCGAGGCGTCGCTGTTCTACGCCGTGTACCTGTTCCAGGAGGCGTTCCGGCAGTTCAATTTCGGATTCGCGGCGGCGATGGCGTGGCTGCTGTTCGTCATCCTGATGGTGCTGACCCTGATCCAGGTGAAGGTCGGTAACCGGTTCGTCTACTACGAGGGAGATCGGTGATGTCGGTACTCAAGTCCACGGCCGCGACCTCCCGCGACGCACTGACCGGTGCGATCGACGTCGTCCGCCCGGTACCGAAGACCGACCGTACCGGCAGGCTGACCGCCGGCATCGGCAAGGTTCTGATGACGGTGCTGCTCATCGGCTTCGCGCTGCTGTTCATGTACCCGTTCGCCTGGCTGCTCGCCGCGAGCCTCAAGCCGGCGGACCAGATCTTCGACAACCGGCTGATCCCCGAGACCCTGCGACCGAGCAACTTCGTCCAGGTGTGGCACGAACTTCCCCTGCTGCACTGGCTGTTCAACAGCGTGTCGATCGCGCTGCTCGCCGCCGGGGCCGTCGCCGTATCCAGTTCGCTGATCGCCTGGGGATTCGCCTACTTCCGCTTCCCCGGTCGCAACATCCTGTTCGGGCTGGTGCTCGGCACCATGATGCTGCCGGGATCGGTCACCATGATCCCGATGTACCTGATCTGGAAGCAGACCGGGCTGCTCGGCACGTGGGTTCCGCTGTTCGGGGCGAACCTGTTCGGATCAGCCTTCTACATCTTCCTGCAGCGGCAGTTCTTCCTCGGGCTGCCCAGAGAGATCTTCGAAGCGGCGCGGATCGACGGGGCCAGCTACTGGCAGATGTTCTGGAAGATGGCGATGCCGCTGTCCATCCCGTCGTTCATCATCGTGTTCCTGTTCGAGTTCCAGGCGAGCTGGAACAACTTCCAGGGCGCGTTGATCTACCTGAACAGCGGCAGCGTCGACAACTTCACCACCCCGCTGGGCATCGCGTACGCGATGACGAAGTACAGCCCGACAGCCGGCGGACACGGCGACTACCAGTACGTCATGGTCGCGTCGTTGCTGGTCACCCTGCCGATGCTGCTGCTGTTCAGCTTCGGGCAGCGGTACTTCATCGAAGGCGTGGCGACCCAGGGTCGCAAGGGGTAGTGCCGGCGCGGGCGTCCTGGGGCGCGTCGACGGCGACCTGGGCCGGGGTGTGCGCCGGTAGCCGGGCTGGCCTCGCCCGACCGGTTGGGGGACGGTCCTCGACGTCGACGTCGACGTCGATGCCGCGCCGCCC
This sequence comes from Micromonosporaceae bacterium, assembly GCA_036378155.1. Lineage (GTDB taxonomy): Bacteria > Actinomycetota > Actinomycetes > Mycobacteriales > Micromonosporaceae > DASUXA01. The sequence continues at coordinate 117,677 of DASUXA010000044.1, forward strand.
GCCGCGCCGGACGCCCGCCGCCCCTCCGTAGACTGGTCGACAACCCGTCAGGAGATCCGGCATGAGTGTGCGATTCCAGCCCACGTTCCTGATCCGCGCCGAGTACTGCGCGGATGCCGCCCAGGCGCGCGAGCCGTACCGGGACCGGCACCTGGAAGGCGTCGCCCGGCTGCTCGCGTCCGGTACCGCGCTCGTGGCAGGCGCGATGGCCGACCTGTCCGCCTCGGTCCTGGTGGTACGCGCCGACGACGCCCAGGCGGCTCGGGCGCTCGCCGAGTCGGACGTGTACTGGCGCAACGGGGTCTGGACGAACATCGAGGTGTCCGAGTACATGGCGGCGACGGTCGCCGACATCGACCCGGTCAACGAGTAGCCGGGACCCGCGCCGGTCGGCGCGGATCCCGGAACCGGACCGCGCAGACCGAGACCGGTGACGACCTCGATCGCCGCGGCGACGGCTGTGCGTGACGGGTGCGCGCTCACCCCGGCAGTCCGCTGTACTCCGGTACCGACGGCTGGACCGTGGGGGTCGCGGCGGTACGCGGCGACGGGATGAGACCGGCGCGCCTGATCCGTACCGCCCCCAACCGCTCCAGCGAGCGGGCGACCACGTATCCGAAGTCCGCCTCCCACCAGTGGTACGAGAACTTCGCCGAGCCGGGGAACGCGTGGTGGTTGTTCTGCAGCCCCTCGCCCCAGATCAGCCACGCCGCGACGTGGTTGTTACGCGAGTTGTCCGGCGTGTCGAAGTTCCGCGACCCGACCGCGTGCCCGAACGAGTTGACGATCCAGCCCTGCACCGGGTGGCTCATGATGCCGACGAAGTACACCACGCCGAGCAGCCACAGACCGCTGGTCAGCCAGAGGGTCGCGGCGACCGCAGCGTGCGCGACGTACGGCAGGTACCACAGCCCGCGCCGGTTCAGCCAGTTCACGTCGAAGTCGAGGTCCGCGACGACCTCGGTCAGCGTCGGGTCACGCCGCGCGAGTCGGACCAGGATCCGCTCGTACGAGCGCAACTGTTCCCGCGCCACGCCGACGATCCCGACGTTCGTCGGGCTGTGCGGGTCGCCGGGTTCGTCCGCGTGCGCGTGGTGGATGCGGTGCATACACACCCACGCCTTCAGGTCGAGCCCGGTGACCCAGTTGCCGGTGTACCGGACCAGTCGGCGCAGCCACGGGCGCAGTTCGAGCGCGCCGTGGGTGAAGCCACGGTGATAGAAGATCGTGATGTACAGCAGGTTCAGCGCGTATCCGAACAGCAGGACGGCAGCACACAGCAGATAGTCGTCGCGGGTCACGGGAATGGTCCTTCGATTCGCGTGGGGCAGAGGTCGTCGTCAGTCGCGCACGCCGAGGCTGGCGCGCAGTGCCTCGCCGGCTGCTGCCGTCCGCGCGCGCAGCGGCAGGATGGCGCCGAGCGCGCGGAACACCTGGTTGAGCACCCCCGGCACACAGACCGGGTGGCGTCCGAGCCGAGCCAGGGACGTCGCCGCGACCCGGTCGGGGGCGGCGGCCCAGCCGGGCAGGTCGGTGTGCTGGCGATCGTGGAAGCGGGTGGCGGTGGTACCGGGCAGCAGCGTCTGGAACACCACGCCACGGCGGCGGTTCTCGTACCAGATCGCGGTCGCGTACGTGAGCAGGAACGTCTTCGTCGCCGAGTACACCGCGCTGCGCGGCATCGGCGACAGCGCGTTGACGGACGCGACGTGGACGACTGCGCCCCGGCCGCGCCCCGCCATCGACGGCAGGAACGCCAAGGTGAGCAGCACCGGAGTGGTCAGGTTGACCCGGATCAGGTGCTCGTACCGCGAGGTGTCGCCCGCGACGAACGGACCTTTGACGCCGGTACCGGCGTTGTTGACCAGCACCTCGACCCGGCGTTGCCCGACCCAGGACACGACCTTGTCGACCGCCGCCTCGGCGGACAGGTCGATGACCAGCGCGTCGGTCCGCACGCCGTACTCCTCGCGCAGCCGCGCGGCGACCGACTCGACCTCGGGCTCGTCGGCGACCAGCAGCAGACCCGCCCCACGGGCGGCGAGCTGTCGCGCGTACGCCAGACCGATGCCCGACGACGCGCCGGTGACCAGCGCGAACCCGTCGCACGCGGCAGCCCCGAGCGCGGCGCGTGCCCGTACCCGCTGCCGCCGGCTGACCCGGTCCGACAAGCCGCGCACCAGCTCGCCCGAGGCGACTGCGAGCCCGCGCAGCGGTACCGCCGCGGCGGTGTCCGCCTGGACGCCGCCCGGCGACCGCACGTCGCGGTCCGCGTCGGACGGCGGGACGGCGGCCAGTCTGCGCCGCAGCCACGCGGGTCCCATCTTGTACCCGGTCATCCGCAGCAGCGCCGGCCAGCGGTGCGACACCGGGCTGTAGAAGATCGTCCCCTGTTTCTGCTGGCCGTCGACGGTGACGGGACCCTGGTACAGCACCTGCGGTCGGCCGAGCAGGTACATCCGGCGCAGGCTTTCGCTTTCGGTGCCGAACACCACGTGGCGGGCGCCCCGCCGACCGCTTTCGAGGAACAGTCCGTACCAGAACAGCGCGGACCGCAGCCCCGAGCGGTGGGCGCGGTCGATCCACACGCACGCCAGTTCGACGGTGCCGGTCCCGTCGACCGCGGCTTCGACGGCGGCGCGGTGCGGCTGCGGAATCCGGGCGAACGTGCGCAGCGGCGCCTCGCCGGTGACCACGACACCGCCGATGAGCCGACCGCGCCGACGCATCCCGAACACCAGGCAGCGGTGCAGATAATCGAGCGGTACCGGGTATCCCGATGCCCGGTGATACGCCTCGGCGAATTCTTCGATCTCGCGGGCATCGATTAATTGGTGCAGGACTGGCACGGTCGCTCCTTTTCGGACGCCATCCGGTCGGAGAACCGGTACGCGTCGCTTTCGGCGCAGACCATACGGCGACGAAGACGCCTCGACATATGGAACTGTCGCCATGGTGACGGACCATGGCGACAGCGGACCCTCAATTCCGCATCAGCTCAACTGACCGGTTGAAAGCGGAACAATCGCAAACTGTTGGTGACCACGAACAGGCTGGAAAACGCCATCGCCGCCGCCGCGAGCACCGGGGTGACCATGCCGAACGCAGCCAGCGGAATCGCCGCCACGTTGTACGCGAACGCCCAGAACAGGTTGCCCTTGATGGTCGCGAGGGTGGCACGGGACAGCCGGATCGCGTCCGCCGCGCCGCCCAGTTCGCCGCGCACCAGGGTCAGGTCGCTCGCCTCGATGGCGACGTCGGTACCGGTACCCATCGCGATGCCGAGGTCCGCGGCAGCCAGCGCCGCGGCGTCGTTGACCCCGTCGCCGACCATCGCCACCACGCGCCCCTGCGCCTGGAGCCGGCGTACCACCGCCACCTTGTCCTGCGGCATCACCTCGGCGATCACCTCGTCGACACCGACCTGGGCGGCGATCGCGCGGGCGGTCGCGTCGGCGTCGCCGGTGAGCAGTACCGGGCGCAGCCCCAGCCCGCGCAGCCGGTCGACCGCCCGCGCCGCGTCGGGCTTCGGCGTGTCCGCGACGACGAGCACGCCCCGCGCCACGCCCTGCCACGCGACCAGTACCCCGGTCCGACCGAGCGCGGCAGCTTCGTCGACGGCGCGGGTCAACTCGGTCGGTACCTCGATGCCCCGCTCGGCGAACAGCCGGGCGCGGCCCACCAGGACCTCGGTGTCGTCGACGGTGCCGGACGCGCCGAGCCCGGCGAGCGCCGCGAACCCGGTGACCGTGGGCAGGTCGCCGAGGCGCTGCCGCGCGCCCGTGGCGACGGCGCGCGCGATCGGGTGTTCCGAGGCGTGCTCGATGGCGCCGGCGAAACGCAGCAGGTCGTCGGCGCTGGTTCCCCCCGCCGGGAGCACGTCCAGCAGGGTCATCACGCCGGTGGTCACGGTGCCGGTCTTGTCCAGTACCACGGTGTCCACCCGCCGGGTCGACTCCAGGACCTGCGGACCTTTGATGAGGATGCCGAGCTGGGCGCCGCGACCGGTACCGACCAGCAGGGCGGTCGGCGTGGCGAGACCGAGCGCGCACGGGCACGCCACGATGAGCACCGCCACACCGGCGGTGACCGCCGCGGCGGTACCGAGTCCGAGCGCCCACCAGGTCACGAACACGCCGACGGCGAGCAGGATCACCACCGGTACGAACACCGCCGAGACCCGGTCGGCGAGACGCTGCACCTCCGCCTTGCCGGACTGCGCGTCCGCGACCAGCCGCGCCATCTGCGCGAGCTGGGTGTCCGCGCCGACCCGGGTGGCGCGTACCACGAGCCGACCGCCGGCGTTGACCGTGGCGCCGACCACCGCGTCGCCGACCGTCACGTCGACCGGCACGCTCTCGCCGGTCACCATGCTCGCGTCGACCGCGCTCGCGCCTTCGACGACCTCGCCGTCGGTGGCGATCTTCTCGCCGGGGCGTACCACGAACAGGTCGCCGACGGCGAGCTGACCGATCGGCACCCGGATCTCCCGCCCGTCGCGGAGCAGGACGGCATCCTTGGCGCCCAGTTCGAGCAGCGCCCGCAGCGCCGAGCCGGCCCGGCGCTTCGCGCGCGCCTCGAAGTACCGCCCCGCCAGCAGGAACGTGGTCAGCGCCGCGCCGACCTCCAGATAGATCTCGTCGCTCGCCGAGCCGCGCGGGGCGAGCAGGTCGAGCGACATGCGCATGCCCGGCTCGCCGGCGCTGCCCAGGAACAGGGCGTACAGGCTCCACAGGTACGACACCCAGGCGCCCAGCGAGACCAGGGTGTCCATGGTCGCCGCGCCGTGCCGGGCGTTGACCCAGGCGGCGCGGTGGAACGGCCAGGCGCCCCACACGATCACCGGGCTCGCCAGCGTCAGCGCCAGCCACTGCCAGTACCGGAACTGCAGCGCCGGCACCATGGCGAGCACGAGCACCGGCGCGGTCAAGACCGCGGAGACCAGCAGGCGCTGCCGCAGCGAGGCTTCCTCGCCGCCGACCTCACCCGCCGCGCCGCCGACCTCCGGCGTCGGCACGCCGGTCGGCGGCGCGGGGGGAGCGGGGGGAGTGGCGGTGTACCCGGTGGCTTCGACCGTGCGTACCAGATCGTCGACCGCCACGCCGTCGGCGTAGGTGACGTGCGCGGTCTCGGTCGCGAAATTGACCGTCGCCTGTACCCCCGGCAGCTTGTTGAGCTTGCGCTCCACCCGGCTGGCGCAGGTCGCGCAGGTCATCCCGCCGATGGCGAGGTCGATCTGGCGCGGCGCGCGCAGCAGCGCGTCCCGCGTGGTACCGGACTCGGGGGCGGCGGTGCGCGTGTCTGTCACCGCACGCCCTCCAACTCATATCCGGCTTCGTCCACCGCCGCGCGGACCGCCTCGACGTCCAGGGGCGCGTCGCTGTCGACGTGGACCAGCCCGGTCGCCAGGTCGACCTCCACCTTGCGTACCCCGGTCAGCTTGGTCAGTTCGCCGCTGACGGCGGACACGCAGTGACCGCAGGTCATTCCGGACACCTGGTACGTGGTGGTCATCGCCGTCTCCTCTGCTGTCGCCGGGGAGCACCCTGCTCCCTCCGTTTCTTTATACCCCCTGGGGGTACCAGGCGACAGCGGTGTGCCGGGGATCTCAGCGGGTGCTCGGCGCTCCACGTCGCCGGCGAGCCGCTGAGCGGGGTGCGTGCGCCGCGTCGGCGGCAGCCGCCGCGCCCGCGTCGACCCGAAACGCCGGCTATCCGCGCTTCATCAGACGACCGATGGCAGCCATCATCTCGGCGGTCATCTCGTCCGCCTTGCCCTCGGCGGCGCCCTCGCGCATGCAGTGCCGCGCGTGCCCGTCCAGCAGCCCGAGACCGACCTTGTCCAGCGCCGCCTGGATCGCGCTGATCTGAGTGAGGATGTCGATGCAGTACCGGTCGTCCTCGACCATCTTTTCGATGCCCCGCACCTGCCCCTCGATGCGGCGCAGGCGACCGATCAACTGGTCCTTGGTCGCGGTGTAGCCGCGCTGGGTCGGTGCTGCCATGCGCCCGATGATACGGCGGCACCCCACCCGGGTATCCCGCCCTCTCATCGGGCTCCGCACCGTCGCTGCGACCCGTTACGCCTGGTCAGTGCGGCGCAGTCGGAGCGCCCCCGCCAGCGCCGCGAACATCCCGGCAGGGTCCTCGCCGTCGCGGGTCAACAGGTGGACGGCGACGTGGTCGGCGCCGGCGTCGAGATGTTCGCGCAGCCGCGCCGCGACGTCGTCCGCCGATCCCTGCGCGACCAGCGCGTCCAGGAGAGCCCGGCTCCCCCCGTCCGCGAAGTCGGCGTCGTCCCACCCTAGGCGGCGCAGGCTGTTCCGGTAGTTGGACAGGCGGAGGTAGTGGGCGACCGCGTTGCGGGCAAGTTCGGCGGCACGCGCCGGGTCGGCGCCGACGACCGCCTTCTGCTCCGGGGCGAGCAGCGCCCGCGCGCCGACGATCTCGCGGGCACGCCTGGTGTGCTCCGGAGGTACCAGGTACGGGTGGGCACCGGCGGTCCGCTCCGCCGCGAGTCGCAGTACCCGTGGACCGAGCGCGGCGAGCACCAGGCTGTCCGCCGGTACCCCGTTGGCGAGCAGCGCGTCGACGTAGGCGGACAGCGACTGGTACGGCGAGCGGTACTCGGCGGTCGCCTCGCGGTGTCCGACCCCGACGCCGAGCACGAACCGCTCGGGGTGGACCTTCGTGATCCGCGTGAAGGACCGCGCGACCTCGTCCGGGTCGCTGTTCCAGATGTTGACGATCCCCGTCGCCAGGGTCAGCGTCGTCGTGGCGTCCAGCAGGTCTTCGACCGCCCGCAGGTCGCCGGCTGGGGAGCCGCCCAGCCAGAGCGTGCCGTACCCGAGCCGTTCGAGGGTCTGCGCCAACTCGACGGGCGGGGCACCTCGGTGCCAGACCCCGAACCGACCCACCCGATCCCGCACGTCGCCGCCCATGGCCCCTCCTCGCTCGTTGATCTCCGCCGCAGGCAACTCCGCTCTCGGCGGATCAATTCCCGTGGGCGTCTGTGTCCTGCGCGACGGCGACGGGCGTGACCCGCCGCTCCGGAAGGCGGTTTGTGGCCGCCGCGCCCGCTGCGGCATGCTGGGGGGCACGCGCGACTGGCGGCACGAGGATGGGCAACCATCGGGGAGCTCTCGTCGCGGGTGTCGCCCGCCTGGGCACCCGCTGAGGGGAGAGCCATGTCCGCGACCGCTCACCACACGTCCCCGTCCGGCTCCGGTACCACAGCCCGACTGCTGCCCGGCAAACCGGTCGCCGAAAGCATCTTCGCCGACGTGGCGGACCGGGTCGCGGCGCTGCGTCGCCGGGGCGTGACGCCGAGCCTCGCCACGATCCTCGTCGGTGACGACGACGCCAGCGCCGGGTACATCCGGATCAAGCAGCGCCAGGCGGCGGACCTGGGCTTCGCCTCCCCGCATCGGCACCTGCCCGCGACCGCGACCCAGGCGGACCTGCACGCCGCCATCGAGGGGTTCAACGCGGACCCGGACGTACACGGGGTGCTCGTCCAGTATCCGATCCCGTCCGGACTGGACTACGACCGCGCCCTGCTGGCGATGGACCCGGACAAGGACGTCGACGGCATGCATCCGCTCAACATGGGGCGGTTGACGCTCGGACTGCCCGGTCCGCTGCCGTGTACCCCGGCCGCCATCGAGGCGATCCTCGCCTACTACGAGATCCCGGTCGCCGGGCGCGAGGTGGTCATCCTGGGTCGCGGCGCGACGCTGGGACGACCCCTGTCGATCATGCTCGCCCAGAAGCGCCCGACCGCCAACGCCGCGGTCACCGTGGTACACACCGGCGTGCCGGACTGGTCCCGGTACACGACGCGCGCCGACATCCTGGTCGCCGCAGCCGGGGTACCGGGGATCATCCAGCCGGAGCACGTGAAGCCGGGCGCGGTGGTGATCGGCGGCGGGGTCCGGTACGAGGGTCGCCGCCTGCTGCCCGACGTCGACGAGTCGTGCGCCGAGGTAGCCGGCGCGATCACGCCCCGGGTCGGCGGTGTCGGACCGGTGACCGTCGCCATGCTGTTCCGCAACGCGGTGGACGCCGCAGAGCGGGCGACGTCGTGAGCCCGGTACCGGTCACGCGTGCCGGGTGCTGACCGGTCGCGCCGCACGAATCGGACGTCCGGCTACGGCAGCGTCGCGTACACCTGGGCGATCGCCTCGACGACCTCGCCGGAGAACGTCTCGAACGGGGTCGCCTGCACGGCGCGTTTCGTGCCGCGTCCGTTGTGCCGCCAGGTGCCGACGACGCGACCGTCGCTGACCACGGTCGGCTTGAACATCCCGTTGCCGCCCGGCACGATCCGGTCGGCGTGCTCCGGGGGCAGCATCGCGCCCCGGTCGCCGTAGCCGAGCAGGTATTCGTCGAAGCCGGGAAGGAGGAAGACGCCGCGGGCACGACCCCGGCACGCGTCGAGCACCTCCGGTGTCCGCGGGTGCATCAGGTGTTCGACGCCGTCGACGTCGAGCCGGGCAAGCCGCGGTCGGGCGAGCGCGGCCCCGGCGCGGGCGTCGGTGAGGGTCAGGCTCGCCCAGCGGGCGAGGTCTTTCACCGTCGCCGGGCCGTGGCCGCGGAAGTAGCGCAGCGCGAGTTCGCCGAGCGCTTCCTCGCCAGCCAGACGGCGAGGCTTGCGGATCCACTCGTCGAGCAGCACGATCCGCTGGTCGCCGCCGCGCACCGGACCGAAGCACAGCGTGCCGAGGTGCGCCAGGTGCCACAGCATGTGGTAGCCGCGTTGCCCGGTGGTGGTCAGCCCACCGTCGCGCCACACCGCGAGCAGGTCGTCGCGGCGCAACTCGCGTCCCCCGCCCAGGGCGGCGACGGCGAGGTCCCGCGCGCGCTCCAGGGTCGCCTCGTCGAGCTCGAGCTGAGCCCGGCGCCGCGCCGCGCCGGCGAGCACCCGGGGCGCGGTGAGCGCCAACATCCAGGGCAGATCCTCGGCGGCGACGAGGTGCAGGGTGCCGCGCATCGGCCACGACCTGACGATCTCGCCGTCGTCGAGCGCGGCCTCGACCATGTCCCGGGAACCCCCGGCGGTGCGCAGCGCGACCGAGGTCAGCGCGCCGTTGAAGTCCTGTGCCTGCATCGCCGTCAGCCAACGGACGGCGTCCGCCGCGCTCGGGAGCGCGGGACCGGCGAGGCGCTGGGCGGCGAGCCGGAGCAGGGCGATCTCGTGCGGCGTGGTCATGGAAACACCCCATCACGCCGGTACGACAGCGCCCCCGGCGAGGATCAGACCGCGTCCAACTCGATCGTGCGGTACCGCCGCGCCGCCTGCTTGGCTTCGCCGGGCAGCGCGTCGGCGGCGAGCAGGCGGGGCAACAGGTCGCGCTCGGTGGTCAGAGCGCGGAAGGTGAGGCCGATCGTGACGTCGTGGTCGGGTCGGTGGATCACGGTGACCGGATCGCCCGCCCGGATCGCGCCCGGCTCGATCACCCGCAGGTACGCGCCCGGTACGGCGCGCGCCGTGAACGTCCTGACCCAACCGTGTTCGCCCAGCCAGCCGGCGAAGGTGCGACACGGGATGCGCGGCACCGAGACCTCCAGGACGACTGTGTCGCCGACCCGCCACCGCTCTCCGATCAGCGCCCCGGTCACGTCCACCGCGACGGTCGTCAGGTTCTCGCCGAACGCTCCCGACGGCAGCGCCCGACCCAGCTCGACCGCCCACCGGTCCAGATCCTCCCGCGCGTACGCGTAGACCGCCTGGTCGTCCCCGCCGTGGTGGCGCCGGTCGCAGACCTGGTCGCCGATCAGCCCGCTGCCCCCGGTGCCCTTGGGACCGGGCGCGCGTACCTGCACCGCATCGTCGACGGGTCGCTTGTCGATGCCGGTCACGCCGAGATCCGCGTGCTCCGACCGGGTGGCGGTGCCGACGTTCACCGACAACACCCGTGGCTGAACGAGGGCCACCCGCGCTCCTGTCTGCGAGGCCGGTCAGGGCGTGCTTGCGAAGGCGTACCGGGCACCGGACCTCGGCGACGCCTGCGGCGCGCTGCCATCGTCGGCTGGCTCGCACCGGCGGTCAAGCAATATCCGGTACGGATACCGGTCCGCGACATCCGACATATGATGTGTTCCGATTCGGACGCTTCGAGGGAATTGCTCGGATGGCTACCGAGGTGCCAACGTCGCGAGCGACCGAGCTGCCGCAGACGCCCCCGGCGCTCGGCGCGACGGTCGCCGCCGGGCAGGTGTCCGCGTACCTCGGTCTGCTGCGCGACCTGTCCGACACCGACTGGACCCGGCCCACCGACTGCACTCGGTGGGACGTCCGGCAGATCGCCACCCATGTCGCCGGGGAACTCGACGAAAGCGCGCGTCTGCCGGTCGCCCTGCGGCACGCCTGGCACTCGGTACGGAAGTCGCGGCGGATGTCCCTGGTCGACGGGCTCAACGAGGCGCAGGTCGCGGATCGGCGCGAGCTGCCCGGACCTGCCGTGGCGGACGACATCGAGCGATTGGCGGGCACCGCGATCCGGGTACGCCTCAGGATGCCGGCGTGGGTACGGCGCCTGCCGGTTCCGGGCAACGACCTGCCCCGCGGCTCCGACCTCGGGTACCTGTTCGACGTGATCTACCCGCGCGACCTGTGGATGCACCGGGTGGACACCGCGCGAGCGACCCGTCGACCGCTTCCGCCGGCGGTCGGCGACGACGAAGTGGTCCGTCAGGTCGTCCGCGACCTCGACCGGTTCTGGCGGGGTCCGGCCGTCGTCCTCGACCTGTCCGGACCGGGTGCCGGTCGCTGGCTGGTAGGCACGGGTACCGCCACCGCCACCGCGTACTGCGACGCGGTCGGGCTCCTGCGCCTGCTGTCCGGTCGTCCCGCGCCGGTCGACCTCGTGGTCAGCGGCGACAGCGAGGTCGACCGGTACCTGCGCGCCGCGCGTGTCGCCTTCTGAGCCGTGCCGAGACGGTGGAGCGGGCGGCCCGGACGGGCCGCCCGCTCCACCGTCACCCAAGCCGACCGCGCTAGGAGAGCGTGATCTGCCAGATGCCACGACCGTGGGTCGCGGCGAGGATCGCGCCGTCCGGAGTCACGGTCAGGTCGTTCACCGAGGCGTTCGGCAGCGCCGTGCCCAGACGCGACCACGTCGTACCGGCGCCGCCGCCGGCGGCGGCGACGAACACCCCGACGTCCGTACCCAGGACCAGCTTGCCGTTCGCGACGACCAGGTCGTCGCTCGGCGTGTCGGGCAGGTTGCCGCTGATGTCGGTCCAGGTGGCACCCGCGTCCGTCGACTCGAAGACGTGACCGTACCCGGCGTCGTCGGTCCACCGCCGGGAGAACCCGTTGTACACGGCGTACACGTGCGACGCGTTCGCCGGGTCGATCACCAGCGCGTTGATGAACCGGTTCGGCAGGTTCGGCGCGCTGATCCGGTGCCAGGTACCGCCGGCGTTGGTGTCGATGCCCGCCTCGAAACCGGGCGCGTTGCAGGGACCGCACCAGCCGACGTACGTGACGCCGCCCTTCACCGCGATCGCGGTGATCGAGTGCCCGGCGCCGGTGTCGTGCACGATCGTCCAGTCGCAGGACGTACCCGAGCACGTGGTGTCCCAGCCCTTGCCGCCGTTGTCCCACACGTACCGACCACCGGCGACCCAGTGGTTCACGTTGTCCGGGTCGGCGCGGAACGGGGCGATGAACCGCGGGTTCGGGTCGCACGGGCTCGGCGTGTACGTGTACGCGTAGCAGGACGGGGTCATCTCCCGGAACGACGGCACGGTGCCGTCGGACCGCCCGCCGTTGGTGGTCAGCGCCATGTCGAGCCCGGTGTACTCGACCACCGCCCGGTCGGCGTTGTTCGGGTCGACGATGACGTCGCCGCCGTCACCACCGAACGGGGAGACCATGGTGGACGAGCCGGGCAGCAGCAGCGAGACGCCGTTGTCCTGCAGCCCGCCCCAGATCGCGGTACCGCCGGCGGGCAGCCGACCGGCGCCCGCGAAGTAGTACTGCAGGGTGCGCAGCGTGGCGTTGTGGTCCGTCCAGCCGGTGGCGTTGCGCAACGCCCGGCTGTACACGCCGCCGTCGTTACCGATGTACACCCGACCATCCGTGATCATCACGGCGTGCTGGTCCGAGTGCGGCGTCGGCGGGCACGCGTCCAGCCCGTTCTTCGCGCAGGGCAGCCCGAAGTTCCAGTACGGCGCGATCGTCGTCCACGTCGAGCCGCCGTCAGTTGTCTCGTACACCTCCTCGAGACCGAGGTAGATGTGGTTGCTGTCGGCGGGGTCCACGGCGAGGAACTGGTTGTACCAGGACTGCACGCCCGGCGAGTAGCCCCGCGACGCCTGCAGCGCCGAACCCGAGTCGGCGAGCTTGCCGGTCTCCGCGATGGTGTTCCACGGTCCCGCCGGGGTACCGCCGGACGCGGCGAACAGACCCATCAGCGTGGTGCCGCCCTGGTTCGCGCTCGGGTGGTTGAACAGCGTCGACGACTCGACCAGCGCGTACAGCTTCGCACCGTCCGCGCTGTAGGCGAGGGTGGTGCGACCGATCTGGGCGTCGTTGATCGAGCCGGTCGCGGTGGTACGGGTGAAGCTCGCGCCGCCGTCGTTCGACACGTAGAAGCCGTTGCACGCCGAGCCGCCGCGCCAGCCGACCACGGCGACCACGGTGCGGCCGTGGGTACCGGGACGCACCGCCACGTCGCTGATGAACGTCGTGTCCGCCTGCCCGACGCACGGCTTGAGGACCAGCGTCCACGGCGAGGTCACGTCGCTCGCGGACCGCTTGTACAGTCCGACGCTGGTCGCCAGGTACACGTTGCCCTGTCCGTCGAACACCACCCGGCTGACCAGCGCGTTGTTCAGCTCCGCGCCGCCGACCCGGTGGAACGTCGCGCCGCCGTCGGTCGAGCGCAGCACGCCGATCCCGGCGTACCCGTCGGAGCTGGTGTTCGACTCGCCGGTGCCGACCCACAGCGAGTGGTCGGCGGGGTCGACCGCGAGCGCGCCGATGGACAGCGTCGCCGCGTCGTCGGTGAGCGGCGCCCAGGTCGTACCGCCGTCGGTCGACTTCCACACGCCGCCGTCGGCGGCTCCCATGTAGAGGGTGGAACCGTCCGCGGCGAGCGCGGTGACCCGACCGCCGACGAGGCCGGAGCCGCCGCCGGAGTTGGACCAGACCGGGTCGCGGTAGCCGTGCGCGTCACTGTCGTACGGCTTCGAGGTGACTTCCTGCCAGGCGCCGCCGACGGTGGGCAGCGCACCGGCGGCGGTACGGGCGGCGAGGTATGCCGCCGCGTCGATGGTGTCGCCGGGCGCGGACCGCGCCTCGGCGTACTGGTCGGCGCTCTCCAGCGCCTCGTAGTTGCCTTTCGCGTCTTCGGTGAGCTTGCGCTCGTCGGATCGGCTCGCGGTACCAGAACTCGCCAGGGCCGGCGGGGTCAGGAACGTCCCGGCGACAGCGAGAGCCACGAGCGAGGTCAGTAGGTGCCTTCGCACACGCGCCTCCGTCACGCGAACACGCCCATATGCATGGACGTCTGCGGATTCTGGGCGTGAGTCTGTCAGACCCGTGTACGAAGTGGACCCTCGTCCCGACCCTCGTCACGAGGTCGGCGGATGCCGGAGCGGCTCAGGTCGCCGGCTCGGCGCGACCCAGGTCGACGTCGAACTCGACGACCACCTCGTCGCGCACCTTGAGCGCGCCGAGGAAGCCGGAGTACGGCTTGACCCCGTGCGCCGTCTGCACCACGGTCGCAGCGCCCCGGTACCGATCACCGTCGAGGCGCTCGACGGTCAGCCGTACGGGCGCCTTCCGGTCGCGCAGCGTCAGCATCCCGTCGACGGTGCCGCCGTCGCCGGACGGCGTGACACTGGTCGACACGAAGGTGGCGGTCTCGGTACCGATTGGGGCGAGCATGCGGCGCATCGTCGCGTCGATCTCGGCGCGGTCGCGGTCGGACAGCGGCAGCGCTCCACCGGTGCCTTCGCGTACCCGCAGCGAGGCGAGCGCCACGTCGACCCGCAGCGACGCCCCGGACGGGTCGTCGCCCGCCCCGCGCACCTCGCCGGTCCAGTCGGTCACGTCGATGGTCAGGTCGTGGCCGGCGCGCCCGGCGACGCCGGTGCGACCGGTACGCACGACCACGGAACCGCAGTGCGGTCCGATCCTGACGACGGCGGGCGCCATACCCGCGATGCTGCCACCACCGTCCGGATCGCCGCAGGCGACCGCCGCACGATCCGGCGCGGCGGGGACCGGTCAGGGCGCGTAGAACGCCGTCGTGTTCCGCTCGGCGGTCGCCGCCTCCTCGTCGGACGCCCCGCCGTCGCGCATCGCGGCGCCCCACGCCCGGCTGCTGCGGGTGATGAACTCGCGCGCCTCGGTCGACCGCACCCAGGCGTCCGGGTCGTCGAGGTGTTCGCCGCGCAGGTGCATGGCGAGCCCGAGCAGGGTCAGGTCCCAGCCGACGCCGGTCGCGCCCGGACCGTACTGCGCCCATCGCTCGGCGGGTACCGACGCGGCGTGCTCCAGTTCGAGTACCGTCCCGCCGCCCGCGCCGGTCGACAGCCGTACCTCCACCTCGCTGATCTCGCCGGGCTTCGGCTCTTCGCCGAAGATCCAGGTCACGGTCAGCAGGCGCGGCGGTTCGCAGCGCACGATCTCGCCACCGGCGTTGCCCTGGAGTTGGTACCGACCTCCCAGCCGCAGGTCGCCGGTCACCGGCAGGAACCACCGGCGAAGCCGCTGCGGATCGGTGATCGCGTCCCAGACGTCCTCGATCGCGGCGTCGTACTCGCGGCGCAGCACGACGGTGCGCGCCTCGCCCGCCGGTACCGGGCGACGCGCGGTCTCCCGGTGCACGGCGGCGAGCTCGGACAATATGTCGGTCATGTCCCGTCCCTCTCCTCTGTCCGGCGGCGTTCCCGCCTGCCGCGCGCGAGCTCGGTCGCCAGGGCGTCGAGGCGCTGCTCCCAGAATCCGCGGAACCGCTCCAGCCAGGTGTCGACCTCGCGCAACGGTGCCGGGTCCACCGCGTACAGCCGGCGGGCGCCTTCCGCCCGTACCGTCGCGAAGCCGCTGTCCCGCAGCACCTTCAGATGCTGGGACACCGCCGGCTGGGAAATGCCGAACTCCTCGCGGATCACCGTCGTGAGCGCACCCGAGGACCGCTCGCCGTCGGCGAGCAGTTCCAGGATCCGGCGGCGGACCGGATCGCCGAGAACGTCGAACGCGTGCACCCGGCAAGCGTACCGCCTCGCACTTATATAAGTACAGCCTGATTACAGGCGCCGCCGTGGCGCGCGCGAGGCACGATGTGGGCGTGACCGGGCGACCGGTACGGGTGGGCGTCGACGTGGGCGGTACCTTCACCGACCTCGTCGCGCTGTCGGACGGGCGGCTGGTCACCTCGAAGGTGCCGTCCACACCCCGCGAGCAGTCCGACGCGCTGTTCGCCGCGATCGCGGCGGCGGGCGTACCCGCCGCGACCGTGGGCGTGCTCGCGCACGGGACCACCGTCGCGGACAACGCGCTGCTGGAACGCCGCGGCGGGCGTACCGCCCTGGTCACCACCGCCGGGTTCCGCGACGTGATCGAGATCGGTCGGCAGAACCGACCGTCGCTGTACGACCTGACCCGTGACCGCCCGCCGCCGCTGGTACCGCGTGAGCTTCGGTTCACCGTCGGGGAACGGATGGGACGCGACGGCGTCGTCACCCCGCTCGACCCCGCCGACCTCGACCGGGTCGTGGCGGCGCTGGGCGAGGCGGAGGTCGACGCGGTCGCGGTGTGCCTGCTGTTCGGTTTCCTGCACCCCGAGCACGAGCGACGCGTCGCGGCGCGGATCGCCGAGCGGCTGCCGGGTGTACCGGTCTCGCTGGCGTGCGACCTGCTGCCCGAGTTCCGCGAGTACGAGCGGACCGCCACGGTCGCCGCCGACGCGTACCTCGCCCCGCGCATGGCGAGCTACCTGCGCCGGCTCGCGTCGCGTACCCGCGACGAAGGGCTGCCCGATCCGCTGGTCATGCAGTCCTCGGGCGGCGTGGCGGACGTCGCCACGGCGGTCGCCCAGCCGGCGCGGTTCGTCCTGTCCGGTCCGGCTGCCGGCGTCGTCGGCGCGTCGTACGTCGCCAGCCTGTCCGGACACGTCGACCTGCTGACCTTCGACATGGGCGGTACCAGCACCGACGTGGCGCCGGTGGTGGACGGTTCGGTGCAGACCACGACCGAGTCCGTGATCGCCGGGGTACCGCTGAAGCTGCCCGCCGTTGACGTGCACACCGTCAGCGCCGGTGGCGGGTCGGTGGCGTGGGTGGATTCCGGCGGGGCGTTACGGGTGGGTCCCCGCTCCGCCGGGGCTGAGCCGGGTCCGGCGGGGTACGGGCTGGGTGGCGACGAACCCACCGTGACGGACGCGGACCTGCTGCTCGGGTACCTGCCCGACGGGGCGACCCTGGGCGGGGCGGTAACCCTGTCCCGCGACCGGGCGCGCGCCGCGCTGGCTGGGCTCGGTGCCCGGCTGGGACTGTCCGCCGAGGACGCCGCGCTCGGCGTGGTACGGGTCGCCGACACCCAGATGGTCGCGGCGCTCCGGGTGATCAGCGTGGAGCGCGGACTCGACCCGCGCGACTTCGCGCTCGCCGCGTTCGGCGGCGCGGGCGGCGTGCA
Source organism: Micromonosporaceae bacterium (assembly GCA_036378155.1). Lineage (GTDB taxonomy): Bacteria > Actinomycetota > Actinomycetes > Mycobacteriales > Micromonosporaceae > DASUXA01. The sequence goes on from DASUXA010000044.1 coordinate 134,327, forward strand.
CGCCTGCGCGCTCGCCGACGACCTGGGCATCAGTACCGTGCTGGTGCCGCGCGCGAGCGGTGTGCTCAGCGCCCTCGGACTGGCGATCTCCGACATCCGACGTGACTACGCCGGACCGCTGCTCGCCCGGTTGGACCGGCTCGCGCCCGAGACGCTCGCCCGGACATGGCAGGGGCTCGAGCAGCGCGCCCGCGTCGACCTCGGCGACCAGTGGACCGAGGCGTGTCTGGACCACCTCGCCGACCTGCGGTACCAGGGACAGTCGTACGAGTTGACGGTCGCCGCGCGGACGCCCGACGCGCTCGCCGCCGAGTTCCACGCCGCGCATGAGCGGCGGTACGGCCACCGGCACGACGACGACGTGGTCGAGGTCGTCGCGGTGCGGCTGGTCGCGACGGTACCCGGGGAGAAGCCGGACATCGTCGAGCCGGAACCACCGGCGGCGCAACCGCGTACCGGGCGGCGTCGCATCCTGCTCGACGACACCGGGTGGGTGGACGCCGACGTGTACCACCGGGCGCGGATGGGGCACGGCAGCGCCGTCACCGGTCCGGCGGTCGTCGAGTTCGCCGAGGCGACCTGCCTGGTGCGTACCGGCTGGAGCGGTGTCGTCGACAGGGTCGGCACTCTGGTGCTGACCAGGACGGACGGGCGACCGGCGACGCCCGGCGTCCGGGCGGGAGGCGATTGGTGACGCTCGACCCGGTGACCCTGTCGGTGCTGCGCGGCGCGCTGGAGTCGGTCGCCACCGAGATGGGCACGGTACTGGTGCGCAGCGCGTACTCGTCGAACATCAAGGAGCGCCGGGACTGCTCGGCGGCGCTGTTCGACCCGCGTGGACGGATGGTCGCCCAGGCTGAGCACATCCCGGTACACCTCGGCGCGATGCCGGAGTCGGTCGCGGCGGTGATCGCGCGCGACCCTCGCCCCGGCGACGTGTTCGCGCTCAACGACCCGTACACCGGCGGCACCCACCTCACCGACGTCACCCTGGTGTCCCCGGTGACCGTCGGCGACCGGCCGATCGGGTACGCGGTGACCCGCGCCCACCACTCGGACGTCGGCGGCATGGCGCCCGGCTCGATGCCGGGCGACAGCCGCGACCTGTGGCAGGAAGGGCTGGTCATCCCGCCGGTACGGCTGGTCCGCGAGGGTCGGCTCGACGAGGACGTGTTCGCGATCCTGCTCGCCAACTCGCGTACCCCGAGGCTGCGCCGGGGCGACTACCGGGCGCAGCTGGCGGCGAACGAGGTCGCCGGGCGGCGCCTGTCCGAACTGGTCGAGCGGCGGGGTAGGGACACCGTGTTCGCGGCGTACGACGAGATCCTGGCGTACGCCGAGCGGCGCACCCGCGAGGCGCTGCGCGCGCTGCCCGACGGGGTGTACCGGGCGCGCGGCGAGTTGGAGGGCGACGGGGTCCGCGACGACGACGTTCCGATCGAGGTCGCGGTGACCGTCGCGGGCGACACGATGACCGTCGACTTCACCGGTACCGCCGACGCGGTCGACGGCAACGTCAACTGCCCGCTCGCGGTCACCCGTTCCGCCTGCTACTTCGCGCTGCGGGTGCTGCTGCCGGACGACGTACCGGCGAACGCGGGCGCGTACGCGCCCCTGGAGATCGTCGCGCCGGAGGGCTCGCTGGTGCACGCCCAGCCGCCGCACGCCGTGGTGGCGGGCAACGTGGAGACCAGTCAGCGGCTGGCGGACACCGTACTGGCGGCGCTCGCCGAGGTCGCCGACGTACCGGCAGCCGGGCAGGGCACGATGAACAACGTGGTGGTCGGCGGTCGCGGCTGGACGTACTACGAGACGGTCGCCGGAGGTCAGGGCGCGTCCAGTCGGGGACCGGGTCCGAGCGGGGTGCACGTCGGCATGACCAACACGCTGAACACCCCGATCGAGGCGCTCGAGTTGGAGTACCCGATGCGGGTCGAGCGGTACGAGTTGGCTGAGGGTACCGGCGGGACAGGACGGTACCGGGGCGGCGACGGCGTGATCCGGTCCATCCGGGTGCTCGAAGCCGCCACGGTGTCGCTGCTCACCGACCGGCGACGGCACCCGCCCTCCGGGGCGCGCGGCGGCGACCCCGGCGCCGTCGGGCACAACCTGCTCGGTGACGGCGCGGACGTCGAGGAGCTGCCGTCGAAGACGACGCGGCAGCTCACCCCGGGCGAGGTCGTCACCGTGACGACACCGGGCGGCGGCGGCTGGGGCAGCACCGTCGACGGGCCAGGAGAGGTGGCACACCGGGCGTAGCGTCGGAGGCATGCCATCGAGCACTATCACCGCCCGTGGGCTTGTCGGCATGGTCGGGTCCGGACTGTTCGCCGCCGCGCTCCTGGCGACGCTGCCCACCCCGGCGTTCGCCGCCCCCGGCGAGTCCATCACCAGCTACGACGCGCGGTACGAGGTGCGTGCGGACGGCACGCTGGCGGTGCTCGAAACCATCGGGTACGACTTCGGTTCGGCGCGGCGGCACGGCATCCTGCGCGACATCCCGGTGCGGTTGCGGTACGACGACTCGCATGACCGGATCTACCCGATCGACGACGTCGCCGTCAGCATGGACGGCTCGCCGGTACCGGTGCGCCGGTCGTCTTCCGGCGACGATGAACTCCTTCAGGTCGGCGACCCGGACCGGACGGTGACCGGTGTGCACACCTACGTGATCGGGTACCGGGTGCGCGGCGCGCTGAACGGGTACGTCGACCACATCGAGCTGTACTGGAACCTCGTCGGCGCGCGATGGCGGGTGCCGATCGCGACGGCGACGGCGACGGTCACCGCGCCGGCGGCGATCCAGGCGGCGACCTGCTTCGCCGGTACCGTCCACAGCAAGCAGAACTGCGAAGACTCCTCGGTGGACGGTCGGGTCGCCGTTTTCCACCAGTCCGACCTGGGCAACGGCACCGGCCTTACCGCGGCGATCGATCTTCCCGTGGGCAGCGTGTCCGACGTACGGGCGATCCTGGTGGGCCGTCACGACGGCGCAGCCGGACTCGGCATCACGCCCGCCACTGCCGGCGTCGCGCTCGGGCTGGCGTTCGCCTCCATGCTCAGCGTGCTCGTGGTGGCGTGGCTGGTCGGACGCGACCGGCACGGCGGATCGCCGGGACAGCAGCCCGGTACGGTCGCGGATCCGGTCGACCGACGCGCGTCCGTCGCCGGTGCGCCACCCGCTGCCCTCGACACCGGACCGCCGGACGGGCTGCCGCCGGGACTGCTCGGGGCGCTGGTACACCAGCGGGTCCGACGCGCCGACATCACCGCGACAATTGTCGATCTCGCTGTTCGTGGGCACCTCATGATCAGAGAGGTGGCGCGCCCGAGCCGCCCAGGGAAGTCGGATTGGGAGCTGACCAGGCTCACCGCTGCCGACCCGTCGTTCCTGCGGTACGAGCGCACGCTGTTCCGAGCCCTGTTCCGGACAGGCAAGCGGATCCGGATGTCCCAGTTGGGCGACAGGTACGTCGCGGAACTGGCGAACGTCCAGCGCGAGATGTACGCCGAGATGGTCGCGCGGTGCTGGTACCGGCGCAGTCCCGACCGGGCTCGGCTCGCGGCCCGGCTCGCGGGCGCGGCGGTTCTGCTCGCCTCGGTCGCCCTCGCCGTGGTGCTGGCGCTCACGGTCCGGCTCGCCCTGTACGGTGCGGCATTCGCGCCCGCCGGTGTGCTGCTGTTGGCGATCGCCGGCTGGTTCCCGGCGCGGACGTCGGTCGGTAGCGCGGTTCTGGCACGGGCGCACGCCTTCGGGCGGTACCTCACCTCAGCGCCGCCGGTCGCCCGACGCGAGCAGGAGCGCACGTTCTCCGCGTACCTTCCGTACGCCCTGGTGTTCGGGGTCGGCGACAGCTGGGCGGACTCCTTCGCGGACCTCGCCTACCCCTCAGCCGACCGGGTCCGGCTTTCCTGGTACGACGGCCCACCCGGCTGGACCGCGTCCCGGCTCGGTCGCTCGTTCGACGAGTTCGCCAAGCCGCGCTTGATCAAGCGCTTCACGCCCCGGCCCGGACGGCGCTCGCCCGCCGGTACCGGCGGCTACGCCGGTGCTCACTATCTGGGCAGCTACTCCGACGGCGGAAGCGGCTTCTCCGGCGGCGGCTTCTCCGGTGACGCCGGAGGCGGAGGAGGCGGCGGCAGTTGGTGACGGCAGCCCATTTCCGTGACCGGTCCGGTTGATCTAGCCTGCCGGGATGGCCGACGCAGTCGACGCTGAGATCGAGCAGGCGCACGGTGAGCTGTCCCTTGCCCGGATCGCCCTCGCCGAGGACGACCTGCGGCACGCCGCGAACCACCTCGCCGCCGCGATAGCCCACGCGCCGCGGTTGCCGGAGGTCCACGAACTGCTCGCCGCGTTGGCGGCGCGTACCTCGGACGCGCTGAGCCTGTTCCCGATCGAGGAGCAGAACTTCGTCGGTACCGTCGTCGCCCACGCCCATCTGCTCGCCCGCACCGACCCCGCCGGGGCGTTGACGCTGCTCGCCCAGGCGAGCGCGTTCGATCCGGAGCAGCCGTGGGCGGACGTCAGCTGGGTATACGACGTCGACGTCGCCGCCGTGGACCCGGACGCGCTGGCACGGATCTTCGTCACCGTGATGCGCAGTCTCGGCGACCCGACGCCGGAAGAGATCCGCCGCGCCAACGAGACGTACCTCGACCTGGCGCGACGGGCGGTGGACGCGCACCCGGACCACGCGCTGCTGCACGGGACCGCCGCCGGTATCGGTCGTCGGCTGGGCGCGACCGCGCTCGCCGTGCGGTGGGGTGAGCGGGCGGTACACCTGGACCGCAACAAGCTGACGTCGGTGTGGTACGCGTACGCGTTGAAGGCGGACGGTCGCCTGGACGACGCGCTGCGCGTGATGACGCAGGCGCGCCGGCAGAACCCGCTCGACCTGGACCTGTGCGCCGACATGGCGAGCTGGCTCGCCGACGCCGGTCGACTCGACGAAGCGCTGGCGGTGATCGACGAGGCGACCCGGATCGACCCGACGTACGACTGTGCCGTCCACACCGCGCACCGGCTGCGCTTCCAACGCGACGGCGACGTCAATCACCTGGTGGCGCTCGCCGACTTCATCCGGGAGCACCCGGTGACCAGCCACGAACACTCCGATCTGGAGCGGAGCTGCGCCCGGCGACCGTGGCTGGGGCGGCTCACCCCGCCGACCGAGGCATGTGTCAACCTGCTCACCCGGCTCGCCGAGGCGGCGCCCAGCGGACACGCCTCGACCGTTTCGCTGTCCGGACTGGAGGTACCGAGCGCGATCGCCCTGCTCCGCCGGGAGTACCCGGGTATCCAGGTGCGCGTGGCGGGACCGCCGCCCGCCGACATGGTCAACCCGCTGCGCCCCGGTCGGGTGCTGTGGCGGTACGACGGAACCACGGCGTACCCGACGGTGGAGCCTGCCGGAGCGCGCGCCGCCGCCCTGCTGTCGGAGATCGCCACACCGGTGTGGACGCACCCGGTCGCCGCGTACGACCACGCCCTGCCCCTCGGTCAGTTGCCCGCCGAGGAACTGCTGTCGCTGCTGGTGCATCCGCCGACGCGCCCCGACGGGTACGCGAAGCTGCCGTACGGCTGGTGGGAACGGTCCGCCCAGGTGTTCGCGTGTCTGGGCATCCTGCACTGCGCCGAACTCGGTTCGGGTCGCCCCGGCGACACGTCGGCACAGCGTCGGCTGCTGACCGAGATCGCGTACGGGGTCGAGGACTGGACCACCGAGGCGGCGCTGTTCGCCCTGACCGTGGCCGCGTGGATCGACCCGAGCTGCCGCGACGAGGTACGCGAGACGGTCGGTCACCGTTTCTGCGACGCGGCGGCAGCGGCGAGCGGTCGCGTGGTGACCATCCTGTACTCCCTGGCGGAACTGGTCCGGATCGTGCCCGGCATGCTTCCGGAGGTCGTCGCGCTCGCCAAGGACGTGCTGGACACGCCGGACAAGGAGGTACCGGTGGACCAGCAGGCGGCGGCGAAGGTGCGCGCGCCGGGCGCGACGCGGTCGCTGCTCCGCCGGATCCTCGGCTTCTGACCGACTCGCCGCCCGGGTGCTAACCCGGGTCAGTCTGCTCGTCCTGGACGATGCGCAGCCGGATGCCGTCGTCGGTCTCCACGACGACGAACTGCCCGGTGCGCATGGCGTGGTCGCTCATGATCGCGTCGTACAACTCGGTGTTGCGGATCTCGACCTCGCCTCCCGCACGCCGGACCAGCGCGATCAGGACCGCACGCAGGTCGGCGTCGCTCGGTTCGCGCACGAAGTCCTCCTTGATCCGCGATTGTCACGATCCTCCTCCGGATTCCCCAACCGGGCAACTCGGGCAACCATCGTGAACGCCGGTCGCGCTGCCCCGCGCCGCCCAGCACCGCCACCGTCGCCCGACCGTCCGGGGCTGTCCGCAACGCCGACCCAGCCGTCCGCCGTCGCCTTGGGGGTGACGGCTCAGCCACTCGTACGCCGGTGGTGGTACCGCACACGCCGCCCGGCGACGGACGACAGACGCGCTCGCCAGCCGCAGATTGGACCGCGGACGCCGTACCGACCGCGCAAACGACTGGAGGCTCGATGTCCCATCCGCTACCGACGACACCGCTTCCGCGTCGCCAGGTGCTCATCGTCTTCACCGGTCTGATCCTGGTCATGGCGCTCGGCGCGCTCGACCAGACGGTGGTGGCGACCGCGCTGCCGACTGTGGTCGGCGACCTGGGCGGCGTCGACGAACTGTCATGGGTGGTCACCGCGTACCTGCTCGCGTCGACCGCGACCACGCCGCTGTGGGGCAAGGCGGGCGACCTGTACGGGCGGCGCGCCGTGCTGCGGTTGGCGGTCGTGGTGTTCCTGGTCGGCTCGGCGCTGTCCGGCGCCGCCTGGTCGATGCCGGCGCTGATCGGTTTCCGCGCCCTGCAGGGCGCCGGCGCGGGCGGGTTGATGTCGCTGGCGATGGCGGTCGTCGGCGACCTCGTCCCGCCCCGGGAACGGGGGCGCTACCAGGGCTACATCCAGGCGATGTTCGCCCTCGCCAGCGTCGCCGGACCGCTGATCGGCGGCGTGCTCACCGATCAGGTCGGCTGGCGCTGGGCGTTCTACGTCAACCTGCCGGTCGGCATCGTGGCGCTCGCGGTGATCAGCGCGGTGTTCCGGGTACCGGAGGAGCGCTCCCCGCACCAGGTCGACTATCTCGGCGCGGTACTGCTGGTCGCGGGCGTGTCGGGGCTGATGCTGCTGTCCGTGTGGGGCGGCGTCCGGTACCCGTGGGCGTCCTGGCAGGTCGGCGTGCTCGCGGCGGCGAGCGTGGCGCTGCTCGCGCTGTTCGGCTGGCGGCAGACCCGGGCAGCCGAGCCGATCCTGCCGCCCCGGCTGTTCCGCCGCCGGGTGTTCCTGGTGGTCTCGGCTGCCGTGTTCATCGCGACCTGCTCGCTGTTCGCGGCGGTCACCTTCCTGCCGATGTACCTCCAGGTGGTACGCGGGATGACGGCGACGAACTCGGGTCTGCTGCTGCTCCCGCTGATGCTGGGGATCACCGGGGCGACCACGGTGTCCGGGCGGATCATCTCGGCGACCGGTCGGTACAAGATCTTCCCGGTCGTCGGGCTCGCGCTCACCTCCGCCGCGCTGGCGCTGTTCGCCACCATGGACGCGACGACCCCGTGGTGGGTCACGCTCGGGATCATGGTGCTGATGGGGGTCGGCTTCGGCATGGTCACCCAGGTGCTGCTGCTCGCCATCCAGAACGTGGTCGACCGCCGCGACCTCGGTACCGCCACCGCCGCCACGAACTTCTTCCGGGGTCTGGGCGGGGCGTTCGGCGTCGCGGTGTTCGGCGCCGTGCTGTCCGCGGGACTGTCCCGGTGGCTGCCCCGCGAGCTGCCGGCTCAGGCAAGCGGTACCAGGGTCGGCGACCTGCTCAGGTCGCCGGCGCGGATCGCCGCGCTGCCCGGCGACGTGCGGCACGGCATCGCCGTCGCGGTGTCCCAGTCACTGCACGACGTCTTCCTGGTCGCCGCGCCGATCGCCGCGCTGGGCTTCCTGATCGTGCTGCTGCTCAAGGAGTACCCGCTGAAAGGTCCCGCCGCGTCGGGACCGCGCCGGGAGGACCGGTCGGCGGCGGGCGAGCGGGTACCGGAAGGAGCGTCGTGACGGCGATCGGGCGCGCCCGTGGTCGGTGGCCGGCTGAGCCGGGTGCGTCGCGTCAGGCGTACGACGCCTGCGATGTCGGCACACCCCGGGTGGTGTGAGCGTCGGGGACGAGGTCGCAGCGCTCCCAGCGGTTCGAGTGCCCCGGCACGGAGTCGGCCCCCGGCGGAACGCCGGGGGCCGACGAGCGTCGCGTCGAAGGTCAGAACACCGACACGCCGTACTTGCTGAGCGCCTCGGTGACCGGCTGGAAGAAGGTCTGGCCGCCGCTCTTGCAGTCGCCGCTGCCGCCGGACGTCAGGCCGAGCGCGATGCTGTGGTCGTACAGCGGACCGCCGCTGTCGCCGGGCTCGGCGCACACGTTCGTCCCGATCAGGCCCCTCACGGTGCCCTCCTGGTAGTGGACGGTGACGTTGAGGGCGGTCACGGTACCGGTGTGTACGCCGGTGGTGCTGCCGCGACGGCTCACCGCCTCACCGACGTACGCGTTGCCCGCCGAGGTGATGTCCTGCGAGCCGACGGTGCCGGAGATCGTGATGGACGTGTTGGTGTACGTCACGATCGCGTAGTCGTTGCCCGGGAAGCTGGAGCCGCTGGTGTTGCCCAGCTTGTTCGTGTGGTTCGCGTCGGAGAACCACTCGTTGGCGACGTTGCCGCAGTGACCGGCGGTCAGGAAGTAGTACTGCGAGCCCTTGACCACGTTGAAGCCCAGCGAGCAGCGGTACTGCCCGCCGTAGATGGCGTCGCCGCCCGAGATGAGGGTGTCGAGCGTTCCGGACAGGTGCTCGAGGCGGGCCGCGCCGTGTGTACCGGCGATTGTCGTCGCCAGGTCGGCGAGGGCGCTGCCGGCGACCGTGCTGTCCGCCTGGACGAGGACCTGGTCGGTGCGGGGGTCGATGGACCAGGCGGTACCGGCGAGACCGGTGTCCAGCGTGGATTGCAGGGTCGCGAGTTCCCGCATGCTGTGGGCGACGACGCGGGCGGCGCCGCCGGCCGAGCGGACGGTGGCCGCCGCTGCCTCGTCGGTGACGTTGACGACGACACGCCCGGTGGCGCTGTCGAGGTAGACGCCGGCGGTACGGGCGTCCCCGAGCGAGGCGGCGAGCGCCGCCGCGCCGTCAGGGGTGAGCTGGGCCTTCGCGTACGCCGGCGACATCGCCATCACGGCGCTTGCCGCAACGGCGGCTGCCGCGGCGGCGGAGAGGACGGTACGTCGAGTGATCTTCACGGGCACCTCCGGGGGAACGTGTGACCCGAGGACAGGTTGACCGCGAGAATATCGAGCTATCGACATTCGTCCAATAGGCGTGCCGGGGTGGGATCGGGTGAACGGCAGGGTCTGATCGGGTGTACGACGGAATCGGATCGGGTGGACGGCGGGGGTGTATGGGCTGGACGGCTGGGGTCGGGGCGACGTACGTC
>DASUXA010000045.1:0-39230 GCA_036378155.1 Micromonosporaceae bacterium
AGCACCCAGCCGCCTGCACGCGGCCTCGCTCGACAACGGAAAGCCTGCGACCCTGCCGTCGGCGTTGGCCGACCTGTCCAACATCGCGTTCATCAACGCCGACGCCACGACAGTGGCGTGGGTGCAAGGACCCGACCTGACCGACCTGTTCGCGTGGCGTGCCTCCTGGCCCGAGCCCCAGCGGGTGGTCGAATCGCGCAAGGACACTCCCCTGCAGTGGGTTCACGTCGCCGGCGACATCATCACCTGGGACAACAGCCAGGCACAGTTCGCCGCAGACCTCAGATCCGGCGGGTACACACAGCTGACCCCTCAATGGGGCTCCACGGACAGCTGGGGAACGGTCCTGCACATCGGATTCGCCCCGGCAAAATTCGACGGAAAGACCCCTACCCAGGAGACGATCGTGGACACGTCAGCGCTGCCGCCATTGCCCGGCTGCGCCTGAGAAAGTAAACGGTCGCGATTTACGCCTCATTGCCCCCGACTTCGCTTGGCGAGGCCTAAGGGCGCTGGCTGCTCGCGATCCCCACGACCTCACTTGACGCGCACCCGCGCATGATGTTGCACGGGGGTTGCACGATGGGGCGGGTGAGAGTCGGTGACCTGCATGTGTTGCCGTCCCTGAAAAGCGGAAGGTCGGCGGTTCGACCCCGCCCCTGGCCACCAGTCCTTCGCCGGGCTGACGAAGCGGTGACCAGCCGCCGGTCGCCGTTTTGCTTTCCGAATCCGTCATCCCCTCTGACGGCGTATTCGCCCCGGATAGCACGCTTCTCGACATGCCGGTAGGCACAGCAGTCGTCAGCGAGAGCGTTCCCGCATGACGAGACATGACCTGGAAGATCTTGGCGCGCGCGAAATGTCGTCATCCGAGGTCGTGGAGTTCGAACGTTGGGAGGACGGACAGTGACCGCAAACGAACTGCCGCACACCGCTGAAGGTGTTCGCGAACTGGTGGACAACCTCACGTTCGAGCCTGCTCCTACCCCGGAACAGGAAGCTGCTCTGCTTGAGTCGCTGCCCCCTCAGGGGTCGGAAATCATGGTCGTCCGATCTCTGCGGCTACCCATGGAACTGGATGAAGCGGTAACAGCGGCGGCGAAGGCCACCGACGTGCCAAAGAGCGCCTGGATCCGGCAGGCGATCGAGATGGCACTGGCTATGCAGGCCGAACAGGACGAACCGATCTCGCGGGCCGATGCGCTGAGGGCCTTGACCCTGCTCCGCCCCGTCCGCCGCGCCGCCTGAACCACGGATGTCAGGAGTCGCCCTTGGGCGACCGGTCACCGACCGAGCAGGAGTTGGGCGCACGGTGCGGCACGTCCCGCGACACCGTCCGCTTGGGGATGCGTCGCCAACGAGGGCGCGATCATCGGTACGCCGGCCGGGTGCGCCGCGCGTTACTCCTCGGCGCGGCGCAGCGCTCTTGATCGAGTAAAGGCGCCGGTGCCGGGCGGCTGAGGTCCCCAGCAGGCGTGCCCCGGCCCGACAACCTTGGGCCGGGGCAACTTCGCCGTAGCGACCGCGACTGCGGTCAGCGCTGGACGCGGGCACCCGCTCCGCGGATGAGCGCCTCGACCTCCTTGCGGCTTGCCATGGAGGTATCGCCTGGAGTGGTCATCGCCAATGCGCCGTGCGCCGCGCCGTACTCCACCGCGGCAGCCAAGTCACCGAGTTCCAGCAGGCCGAAGATGAGTCCGGAGGCGAAGCTGTCTCCCCCGCCGACCCGGTCGAAGATTTCGATACCGGGCCGGTGGGTCGCCTCGACGAATCCCGTCATCGCGGACCAGGCGATCGCGCCCCAGTCGTTGACGGTGGCGGTCCGCACGGTACGCAGCGTGGTCGCCACGACGCGGATGTTGTCGTACTCCTTGGTGACCGCCTCGATCATCCGCCGGAAGTTGGCGACATCCAGTTCGGACAGTGACGGGTCCGTGTCGGGCACGGCGAATCCGAGGGCGGCGGTGAAGTCTTCCTCGTTGCCGATCATCACGTCGACGTACCGGGCCAGACGCCGGTTGACCTGCTGGGCGCGGGCCGGCCCGCCGATCGCCTGCCACAGACTGGGGCGGTAGTTCAGGTCGTACGAGATGACTGTGCCATACCGGCGCGCCGCGGACATGGCTGCCTCGACGGTGTCCGCGGTGGTCTCGGAAAGGGCCGCGAAGATGCCGCCGGTGTGCAGCCAGCGCACACCGAGCGTGCCGAACAGGTGATCCCAGTCGACGTCGTCGGGTCGAAGTTGGCTGGCGGCGGTGTGGCCGCGGTCGGAGGTGCCGACGGCGCCGCGAAGGCCGAAGCCCCGTTCGGTGAAGTTCAGCCCGTTGCGTACGGTGCGGCCGATGCCGTCGTACGGCATCCAGGTGATGAACGAGGTGTCCACCCCACCCTGCAGTACCAGGTCCTCGAGCAGCCGACCTACCTCGTTGTCCGTGAAGGCGGTAACCACCGCGGTACGCATGCCGAAGCAGCGGCGCAGGGCGCGGGCGACGTTGTACTCGCCGCCGCCCTCCCACACCTGGAAGCTGCGAGCGGTGCGTACCCGTCCCTCGCCGGGATCGAGACGAAGCATGATCTCGCCGAGCGACACCAGGTCGTAGCGGCATTCGTCGACGGGGCGCGGATCAACTGGGGACATGACTCCTCATCAGATTTCTGGAGCGGGTGCCTGTGGACCGTCACCAGCCCGCGCGCCGGCTGCGGCGACAGCCGCCGCGGTCAGCGCGGTGACCTCTTCCCATTCGCGGGCGGCGAGCAGGCGTGACGGGACCATCCAGGTGCCGCCGACCGCGAGCACCGCGGGGTGGGCGAGGTAGTCGGCGATGTTGCCGGCGTTGACTCCACCGGTGGGGATGAACCGGACCGACCGGAACGCCGCCGCCAACGCGGTGATCATGTCGAGCCCCCCGAGCTGTCCGGCTGGGAAGAACTTGACGGTGTCGAGGCCGGCGTCGAGCGCCATCTGGATCTCGGTGGCGCTGGCGACGCCGGGGAACACCGGTACGCCGAGTTCCTGGCAGCGCGCGACGACGCGTGGGCCGAAGCCTGGGCTGACCACGAACCTGGCGTCCGCCTCGACCGCCTGGTCGACGTGTTGGGGAGTCAGGACCGTACCCGCGCCCACAAGGAGTTCGGGGTGATCCGACATCGCCCGGATCGCCTCGACGGCTGCTTCGGTTCGAAAGGTCACTTCGGCGACGTGCAGGCCGCCTGCGGTGAGCGCACCGGCCAGTGCGGGCGCGTCGCGGGCGTCGTCGAGGGCGATGACGGGCAGGATCCTTGCCCGGGCAATGGCGCCGCGGACTTCGTCACCGCTCATTCGCTGGTCGGCGTGTCGCTCCCGCATCAGAGGACCTTGCTGAGGAACGCCTGGGTACGCTCGTGCTTCGGGGTGTCGAAGATGTCGGCAGGCGCGCCCTCTTCGATGATCAAGCCGTGGTCCATGAACAGGACGCGGTCGGCGACTTCTCGGGCGAACCCCATTTCGTGGGTCACCACGAGCATCGTCATGCCTTCCTCGGCGAGCGCCTTCATCACCGTCAGCACCTCGCCCACGGTTTCCGGGTCCAGCGCCGAGGTCGGCTCGTCGAACAGCATCACCTTCGGCTGCATGGCGAGCGCCCGGGCGATGGCGACCCGCTGCTGCTGCCCGCCGGACAGCTTGCTGGGGTAGACGTCCGCCTTGTCGACCAACCCCACCTTTTCGAGCAGGGCGATTGCCCGGTCCCGCGCCTCGGCCCTAGGCACCTTCGATACCTTCATCGGCGCGAGCGTGATGTTGTCGAGAACCTTCATGTGCGGGAACACGTTGAAGGACTGGAACACCATGCCGACGTCCCGGCGCACCAGGTTGAGGTTGGTACTGGAGCTGGTCAGATCGTGGCCGCAGATGGTCACGGTGCCGGCGTCGAACTTTTCGAGGAAGTTCAGGCAGCGCAGGAACGTGCTCTTACCGGAGCCGGACGGCCCGATGACACATACCACTTCGGACTCGTTGACCTCGGTGTCGATGCCCTTGAGAACCTCGAGGTGTCCGAAGCGCTTGTGGAGGCCGCGTACAGTGACCATGGCTCGCGGGGCGTCAGCCTGGCGTTGGGACGGGATGCTGGTCATGTGAGCCTCCGTTCGTACCAGCGCCCCAGCAGTGAGATCGGATACGAAATCACGAAGTAGAGCGCCGCTACGACCACATAGGTGTTCAGTGGCAGGTGGTTCTGCGAGGTGATGATCCGCCCGGCTCGGGTCAGGTCGGTGTACCCGATGACCGACACCAGCGAGGACGCCTTCACCAGCGCGATCAGAAAGCCGATGGCCGGCGGTACCGCGATCTTCATGGCCTGCGGAAGGATCACGTACCGCATCTTCTGCAGGTAGTGCATGCCGAGCGCCTCCGCCGCCTCCGACTGGCCGCGGGGAATCGCCGCGATGCTGCCGCGGAAGATTTCCGCCATGTACGCGCCGGCGTAGATCGACAGTCCGGCGATCGCGGTGACGCCCTGGGAGAACGTCACGGTCGGGAACATCAGCGGGAGGGCGAAGTAGATGAACAGCAGGATGATCAGGATCGGGATGCCGCGAATGAAGTTGACGTAGATCGACGCCACCCAGCGCACGACCCGGATCGACGAGCTGCGCGCGATCCCGAAGATCAAACCGATCAGCGTACCCAGGATGCCCGAGGTTACGAGAAGGAAGATGGTCAGCACCGCGCCGCGAAGCAGCGGTGGCATGAACTGTCCGAAGTCGAACATCAGCGCTGCCTCACCACCGGAAGAGGACCCTTTCTGCCAGGCGTGACACCCAGGCGATCGTCGCCGACGTCAGGTAGTACAGGCCGCCGCCGAAGGTGAACACCTCGAGAGTGCGTAGGGTGCGCTGGTTCAGGTCCTGCAGGAGGGTGGTGAGCTCGTCGAGAGAGATCACCGACGCGACCGACGAGAACAGGAACAGCACGATGAACTGGTTGGTCAGCGCCGGCAGGACGTTACGCACAGCCGGCTTGAGCACCACGTACCGGAACGTCTGGCTGAACCGCAGACCGAGCGCGGCGGCCGCCTCCCGTAGCCCGTTGGGCACCGCCTCGATACCGGCGCGGAAGATCTCCGCGGTGTACGCCGCATTGTTCAGCGTCATGCCGAGCACCGCCGACCACAGCGGGTTCAGGTTGATGCCGACCTCGGGCAGTCCGAAGTAGATGAGGTACAGCTGCACCAGCAGCGGGGTGTTCCGGAAGACTTCGATGAAGCCCACGCACAGGGCACGCAGCGGCCGCCGGCGGCTGACTCGCCCGAGGTACACGAGAAGCCCGAGCACGCTTCCCAACACGAAGCTCCCGAGGGTGACGTACACGCTCACCCACAGCGCCTTGAGCATCAGCGGCAGGTACGGGAGTATGTCGCCGAAGTAGAAGGTAATCGCTGGCTCCTCAGTCGCGGTGGTCGGACAGGGTGGCGTTCCCGCCGGTCACAGCCGTACCAGCCGAGCCGTGCCGGGCGGGAACGCCCACGGGTCAGGACGTCGCGTTGCCCGAGATACCCACGATGTCGGCCAGGTCGTTGTGCAGCCACTTCTGGTGCAGCCGCTGGTCCTCGCCGGACGCGATCAGGTTCCGGATGAAGTTGTTCAGGTAGTTGATCCAGATCTGGTCGCCGGGCAGTACACCCATCGACACCAACGCCGGCTTCAGCGGCTGCCCGTCGACGGCGCCGAGACTCGGGTCCTTCTCCGCCTCCCGGTGCACGGTGATGTAGCTCTCGACGCAGGCGTCGACCTTGCCGGCCTTCAACGCGGCGATCGCGTCCGCGATGGACTCGAACCGGGTCACCTTGGTGTCGGGGAAGTCCTTGGTCATGATCGTGTCATTGGTGCTGCCCCGGGCCACCGAGACCGTCTTGCCCTTCAGATCGTCGTAACTCTTGATCGGGTTGGCCTTGCGGTACAGGACGCCGGCGCCGTGAGCGTCGTAGGGGATGGTGAAGCCGGCCGTCTTGGCGCGCTCGTTGGTC
Source organism: Micromonosporaceae bacterium (assembly GCA_036378155.1). Lineage (GTDB taxonomy): Bacteria > Actinomycetota > Actinomycetes > Mycobacteriales > Micromonosporaceae > DASUXA01. The sequence goes on from DASUXA010000045.1 coordinate 6,006, forward strand.
GCGGTCCACGCGGAGATGTTGACGTCCACCCGGTTGGACTGGAGCAGGGCGAGCCGGTTGGAGCCGTCGGTGCTGACGAGTTGCAGTTTCACGCCGAGGGCGTCTGCCAGTTCCTTGGCGATGTCGATTTCGTATCCCTCGAACTGGCCGTCGGGCTTCTGCACGCTCCACGGTGGAAAGTCGGGGAGCACCGCGACCCGGAGGGTGCCGGACTTGATGACCTTGTTCAGCTGGCTGTCCCCGGAAGACGCCTTGCCGCTGCCGCCAGTGTCCTTGCCGCCGGACGTACAGCCGGTCAGCGCCAGTGCCGCGGCGAGAGCCACCGCGAGCAGCGATATGGATTTCTTCAGCATCCCGATCATCTCCAGTGGTCCCGGTACCAGAGCGCTCCCGTGTTATGGAAGCTGCTTCTGTTGAGTGGGAGTTTGGTCGTCGATCACGCCGCAGTCAACCCCGCGGTCGGAGTTGCGCTCCGGGCAGGTTCACTCGGTGTTGCTGTGAGCGCCTCGCGCGGTGTCGTTGTCGACCTCGCGACGGTTCGCCAACTGCAGGCAGACGGCATCGAGGACGATGTGTGTCACCTGGTCGAACAGGCTGGACAGCGGCTGTACCGTGGGCGCTTCGTCGCTGCGGCGGTACTTTGTCGCCGCCGGGAGGGTGAGGGTCTGATCGGCCAACTCGCCCAGCTTCGAGCCGGGATCAGTGGTGATCGCGTGGACGGCGGCGCCGACCCGGCGCGCGGTCTCCGCCGTGCGTACCGACCCCGGTGTGGTGCCCGACCCGGAGATGACGACGACCGTGTCGCCGGCGGCAAGGGACGGGCTGATCGTCTCGCCGACGACGTAGACGGTGAGCCCCAGGTGCATCAGGCGCATGGCGAACGCCTTGCCCATCAACCCGGAACGCCCCTCGCCCGCCACGAACACCCGCCGCGCCGCGGCTAGGCGCTCGACGAGGGCCGCCACGTCGGAACGGCTTACCTTCGCGAGTACCTGGGTGATCTCGGTGACGATGGTGTCGACGTGATCGGTGACGACGTCTTGGCTAGGCATGGTCTTGGGCATCCTTTCCGCAGGAGCGTCGCAGTTCGCGAACGGCGTCGAGGGGGTCGCTCGCCTTGGTGACGGCCGATCCGACAATGACGCGCAGGTCCGGCCAGTCGACGAGTCCGGGCAGGTCGGCAGCGGTGAGACCGCCGGCGAGCGCGACCCGCCGTCCGGCCGCCCACGGGCCCAGCAGCGTCAGCGCCCGCTCCCCAGCCGCCTGCGCGTCCTTGCTCACGTGCGCGGCCAACACCACCGTGCCCGGCAGCCCGGCGGCCAGGGCCGCGATCTGCCCGTCGTCCAGGCCCATCAGGTCCACCACGAGTTCGCGTCCCCACTCGGCGCTGACCTCTACCGCGGTGTCCACGGTGACCCGGGGCGCGAGCCCGAGCACCGTGACCGACCGGGCACCCGCGCCGTACGCCAGCGCGAGTTCCCACCGCACGTCGTCGACGGTCTTCAGATCGGCGAGTACCGGTGTGGCGCCGGCCGACTCCACCACGGCCTGGAGTCCGGCCTTGCCGTACTCCTTGAGCAGGGAGGTGCCCACCTCGATCCAGTCGACATGCGCCGCCACCTCAGCGGTGATACGCCTGGCCTGGTCCAGCGACATCCGGTCCAGCGCCACCTGGATCTCCATGTGCCCACCCTTCTCGACGCCGTGCGCCTCGCCGACCCGGCTCCGATGTCGTGTTCTGCGGCGAGGACGGCAGTGTTCGTGACATGATCGGACGCGACAGACTGCCGGATGATGGAATGTACTCCTGCACAGCGGAAGGTCAAACGATGTCGGATGCGCCGCCCCAGACCGACATGGTCGGCAAGGCTCTGCTGCTCCTCACCCGCCTGGGCGACCATCCCGAGGGCGCCGTCGCCTCGGAACTGGCCCGCCAGTGTGGACTGCCGCTCAGTACCGCGCACCGTCTGCTCGGTGCCCTGGTTCGCGACCGCTTCGCGAAGTTCGAGCCGTCCACCAAGCGGTACCGGCTGGGCCTCCAGGTCTTCCAACTCGCTCAGGCGGTCTTCCGCGTCTACGGGTTCACCGGCCTCGCCCGCCCTGTACTGGAAGAGGTGTCCTCGGCCACGCGGGAAGCCACGCTGCTGGCCATCCGCGACGGCGAACGGCAGCTCTACCTGTACTCGATCGAAGGACCCCAGCAGGTCCGGGTGGTCGGCGAGCCCGGCAAGCACGGTCCCCTGCACTGCACTTCGCAGGGCAAGGTCCTGATCGCGTTCGCCGAACCCGAAGTGCGCGAGTACCTGGTCGAGAACGTCCCGCTGGAGCCTTGCGGTCCAAAAAGCATCACCAGCCGCAGTCGCTTCCGCAAAGAGATCGAGACCGTGCGGGAGTTGGGGTACGCGCTGGCTGACGAGGAACACGAGGCGGGTATCCGCGCGATCGGGGTTCCGGTCTTCGAAGCGGACGGCATCGCGGCTGCCGCATTGGCTACCGCCGCCCCGGCGTACCGGATGACCATCGACCAACTGCTCGCGCAGCTTCCCGTGCTCCAAGAGGCCGCAAAGTCACTGTCCGCGATGATGTCGCTGCAACCCGGGTCGTACCGGTGACGGAAACCGGCGCTTTCGCAGGCGATGATTCCCGGTCGCCTGCTTCGCCCTCAGCAAGGCGGCGTGCTCGCCATCACTGTCGAGGACGGACTGAGGTACTTCATGCCAGCATGATCGCCGGAGTGGTCGGCAGTTGTCACTGATCGTCGTCGCGAAAAATGCGACGGCGGAGGATGGGGACAGACGATTCGCCGGTTGTACCGCTGAGATCATCGGACAGCGGAGCGGCGCACTGGCGCGCGGAGAGCGACACCGTCATCATCATCGTCATGAGCCAGGGCGAGGGTGACTGGATCACTATCGCGGACTACGAGAACGTGCCGGGCTGCCCGGAACCGACGGCTGCCGCCCGGACTTGACTGCGTCAACGCGGCATCGACTGGATGCCGTTCGGACCGGGCGAGATCTGCACAGGTCGGAGCTCCGTCGTACGTCACGACCGCCCTTCCCGGCGCCCGGCGCCGACGAGGCGCGGGGTAGCTTCGCCCGATGACTGTCCTCGACTCTCCGATCCCGCGATTCCACCTGGCGATGCCGGTCGACGACCTGGACGCGGCACGCCGTTTCTACGGCGAGGTACTGGGTCTCGAGCAGGGCCGCAGCGCCGACACGTGGGTGGACTGGAACCTGCACGGTCACCAGTTCGTCACTCATCTGGCGCCGACCCGCGCGCAGCGTGTGCACAACCCGGTCGACGGTCACGACGTGCCGGTCCCGCACTTCGGCCTGATCCTGTCCGTCCCCGAATTCCACAAGCTCGCCGATCGGCTCCGCGCGGCGGGCACTGAGTTCGTGATCGAGCCCTACGTACGCTTCCAGGGGCAGACCGGCGAGCAGTGGACGATGTTCCTGCTCGACCCCGCCGGCAACGCCCTGGAGTTCAAGGCGTTCGCCGACGACTCCCAAGTCTTCGCCGTCTGACGACTGGCGGTCACGAGACAAGCAACCCCCGGACACATTCGAGAACGTCGGTGAGGTGACCCCCTGAGACCGGACACCTCCGTACTTGGCATGCTGCCGAGGAGGAGGAAGCGTTGGCTCGACAGAGCAAGTACCCGGAGGAGTTCCGGCGTCAGGCTGCGGCGCTGGGCACACCGGCTGCGCGAACCCAGTCCCGATGACCGCACGGGACTATTCGCTGCCGACCCGTGAAAGGCGAAGGGCGACACCGGGACGTGACCGGACCGCGCTGTCGTGGTGAGTGAGGGGGAAAATTGGCCGACAAAGGTCGGACTTTGCGCGATGAAGCAAGTCAGACTCGTCGGACGGTCTAGTCGAATCCTCGACACGCGATTTGGCGAGATCCTCGCGGACAGCAGCGCCGTACGCTGCCCTGGAACATCTGATTGCCGTCATGATTGGCGCGATCCCAACCGATACTCGGTACGCAGACGCATGTCAGATATCCGACCTCATGCGATTCGGCCCACCCCTCTATCCTGAGTGGACACCTATTGACCTCACAGCAAGGTCACTTATGAATGTCCCAGCTCTTGATCTTCAGGCACGTATCCCGGTAGCCGAAATCGCAAGCTTGAGTTCCGACATCTCGCGGAGCGGTCGTGAATTCGAGGCGCAACTGAACGAGTGGGGCTTCATGGGAGTGAACGTCCCAGGGATCGGTCGGAGGGTCGCCGATCTGCTGAACGCCTTCCGTCTCGCCTGTTCGTCGGCGGCGCCCAGTCTCGAAGACTTCAGCCACTCGTCGGTACCCCAACTGGCGAGCGGCGGTAACCACGGCTTCTTCCCGTTCTGGTCCGAGGTACCCAGGCTGGCGAAAGGTGTGCCCGACCCCAAGGAGCACCTGCACATCAGCGGCGCGATGCTCGATGATCTGCCGCCGGGCGCGGCCGACATGCTGCGCGCGTTTCCCACGCTTGGCGTGCACGCGACCGACGTATTCGATGTGGCTTTCACACTCGCGACCGCATTCGGCGACGTCGTTCGCGGTCTCATGTCCGAGGACGCACCCAACCTCGGTCTCTCCCACCAGGCGAGCATCCTGCGCGTGATCCACTATGTGAATTCGGACGGGCGCGAGGTCCTCGCCCACGAACACTCCGGCATACAGATGCTAGGAATCCAGCTTCCTCCGACCGACGGCGGCCTGCAGTACGTCTTGAACGACGGAACCTGGGTCGAACCCGTACTCGCAGGTACGGACGTCGTATTGTGCAACATCGGCCGGATGCTGACGTTTGCGTCCAGCGGACGCTTCCGCCCCTCCACGCACCGGGTCCACCGGGGCGCGTCGCCCGGTTACGAAAGATGGTCCAGCGTGCTGTTCGTCTATCCGAGCTACGAGGAGAGGCAGTGGACAGCGGGCGATCTCGGCGTCCAGGTCCTGGAACGGACCTGGGGCGATTTCATCGCCGACCGGTTCGCGGGATTGACCGGCTCGCTGCCCGACCCTGCCTGATACAGATGCGCACAGTCCACAGAAGACAATTGGAGAATCTCATGGCACGCGAAGACCTCGTCGTCATCGACTACACGAACTACCGGGGCGAACGCGGTGAGCGGCTCATCCGACCCGATCGGATCTGGTTCGGAAAGACCGATTGGCATCCGGAGTCGCAGTGGCTCCTCGATGCCGAAGACGTCGACCGGGGGGTAAAGAGGACATTTGCCCTCGCCGACGTCCACTCGTGGAAGCCCGCACAGCCCGGCGATCGAACCGACTGACAGAAACGGGCGACCGATGTACCTGTCCGACTCGGCGATAAGGGACCGCTTGGACGAAATGGCGCTCTCGGTACCGGACGACTATCCGGTATTTGATGCCGACGAGCAGATCCAGCCTTGCTCTGTCGACATGCGTCTCGGATGGCGGTTCTGGTCGCCTCGACGGGGTCTTGCCGTGGACCTGAGACAGGGCAAACTGCTTGAGGTAGCGCCTCGGAGACGATGGAAGGAAAGACACCTCCAACCGGGAGAATCGATCCTGATCCCGCCCGGATCCATGATCCTGGCGCATACTCTCGAGCAGTTCACGGTTCCTTCCGACTGCGCCGGGAAGATCGAAGGACGGTCCAGTTACGCGCGCCTGGGTCTGCAGGTGCACTGCTCGGCCGACTTCATCAATCCCGGATACCGGGGCAGGATGTCCATCCAGTTGGTCAACCTGGGAAGGGTCCCCATCAAACTCTTCCCCGGGCTGCCGGTCTGTCAACTGATTCTCGTCAAGCTCACGGACACACCGACGAGGCTCTACGGCGACCTGTCGTTGTCCAGCAAGTACTACAACGACGACGGCGGTCCGTCGTACTGGTGGCGCGATCGGCTACTGCGCAAGGTTCTCGACAGGATGGGTGCCCGCGACATCGCCAGAAGCGTCCAGGAAGACCTCGTCGAGAGGATCGGGCTGCCGGACTACGACGTACTGATCCGCCTCGAACGCTTCGTTTCCAGACGTCGGTCGGGCGAGTTGGACAACGCAGACGAGTTGCTAGACGAGTTCTCGCACGCGGAGGATCGACAACGCAAGCTCGACGAACTTGTCCGGCGGGCACCTGTCGGAGCATTCGTCGTGCTGTTGGCCGCCGCGATCTCAGTACTCTTCGTTCAGCCCTTCTCGTTCCTGCACTATGTCGTCTGGGCGCTCACCGCCGTGTCCGGAGTCGGAGCATGGGTCGCCGTGATGCGACCGCAGTCGCGGTACCTCGGCGTCAAGGAACTCGACGATCTCACTGCGGGAATTCGGGACGAGCCGAACAGCGCGCACTCGTCGAGAGCAGCATGAGCAGCCTGAACGGTCGGCACCCCACGTCGCGGGCGTGCGCACGGGCACCTGAGTGGTTGCCGCCACCGCCTACGGTGCGGGCATGGGATTCATCATGGTCGTCCTCGGGTACGTCGCGACATTTTTCGTTCTGTACGCGGCGATCCGCTACGGCGTCGCGGCGGGCATGGAAGACGCCTGGAAACGACGCGAGCAACAGCGATCCGTTCCTGGCGAGCAGTAGGCGCGTCGAAACCGAGGCGAAGGAGCACTGGGCGGGACGCACCGAGGGTGCGAACCGCACGGCGGGGCGCCGGAGCACCTGACGACCCGGCGCGCCCGTACCCGTCACGGCGTCGGCGGCACTGACACGGACGTCGTCGCGCGCGGTCGGATCCTGGTCGCCGGATCGGTGACCCAGGGCATCCAGATGCCGTGGAAGACGAAGGCGAGCAGCGGAAAGGCGGGGCTGAACCGGGAGCCGGAGGGCACGCCGGCGAGGACGATCCGGCCCACCTCGTACATCGCGGCGGCGAACAGGTACGACGTCAGGTTCGCCACGAACCACCATTTCCATCGGGTCGTGTCGTGGCGCAGCGCGGTCGCCTGAGCCAGCCCGATCAGCGGTCCCAGGACGAGCGCCTGGACGAACGCGTCGCGGAACACGGTGATCTCGTTGCCGCCCCGGGTGATCACGTCCAGCGCGTCCGGTGCGAGCACGAGCAGCCATACCGCGAGCGCCGGAACGAAGGTGGCGGTTGTCCACCGCCTGCGATGCAGGTGCGGCAGCCGCTGTCGTAGTACCAGCCACTGCCACCGCCCGAGGACGAGCCCGTGGAACGACGCGCCGATCAACGCGATCGCGAGCGTGGCGAGCAGCCGGTGGGTGCCGGCGAGGCTCCGCGCGGTGCCGGCGAAAAGTTGTTCGAGGGCGACCCCGCCGACGACGACCACCAGATAGGCGAGCGCGTTCGCCGCGACCCATTCAGCCAGCAGCTTGTTGTCCCACCATGTGCGCGTCGTCCCGGTCCCGGCAGTCGCCCGCACGGTTGGGCTGGTCCTCCCTTCAGCTCGCGCCTGCCTCACGGCGGCAGGACATCGAGCATTCCCACGTTACGGCTCAGCCGCGCCGCACATGCTGGACCGGCTGAATCGGGTTCCCGTCGGGGTCGGCGACCCACGTGCCCCGCGGCACCGGCGGCGATGGCAGACTCACGGCATGCGGCAACCGGCAGCGATTCCACCCGACACCGCCGACTGGACGTTCGTGATCGGCGAGGGGTGCCGGCAGTGCGGGTTCACCCCGCAGGAGGTGACGTCCACCGGGGACCGGTTGCGCGCCACGATTCCGCTGTGGCAGCAGGCGCTGTCCCGACCGGACGCGTCGCAGCGCCCGGCACCGACGGTCTGGTCCCCCGTCGAGTACGCCTGCCATGTCCGCGACACCTGCCGGATCTTCCGGGAGCGGCTGGAGCAGATGCTCCGCGAGGACGATCCGACGTTCCCGAACTGGGACCAGGACGCGACCGCTGTCGAACAGGACTACTTCCACCAGGTACCGGCTGAGGTCGCCGGGCAGCTCGCCGCCGAGGCCGAGGCGACGGCGGCGGTGTTCGACGCGGTACAGCCGGATCAATGGGAACGACCGGGTCGCCGCAGCAACGGGTCGCGGTTCACGGTGCGTACCTTCGCCGTCTACTTCCTGCACGACATCGAGCACCACGTCCACGACGTGACACGCTGACGGTCGCTCAGCCGAGCCGCGGCGCCGGCCCGGCGGTGGACGCCGGTCCAGCGCACAGCGCATGGGAGCGACCCGGTTGCGCGCCGGGAGACGGTCACGGCTCGGCGCTCGGTTGACGCCTCGGTATGCCGCGCGAGAAGAAGATGGAGACGAGCGCCAGTACGGCGAGCACGGACAGCGCAGCGCGCAGCCCGTCCAGCCGGGACGCCTCGTTCTCCTTGACGATCTCGTTCACCGTCGCCGGGTCGACTCCGGCGGCGGTCAGCGACTGGCTGAGCTGGTCGTCCGGCACGAACGGCACGCCGCTGGCGAGTTCCACCTGCGCTGCCGAGGTCACGTGCCCGGGGATCGCGGGGTTGTTCTCGATGCCGGTCAGGAACGACGTGGTGAGCACCGAGATCAGCACGGCGCCGGCGAGCGCGGTACCGATGGACGCGCCGAGGTTGGTGACGGTGTTCTGCAGTCCGCCGACCTCGGCGCTCTGTTCGTCGCTGACCGAGGACACGGTGACGCTGCCGAGTTGCGAGGCGAGCGCCCCGATCCCGAGTCCGTCGAGCAGGAGCGGCACGGTGACGACTTCCGGACCGACGCCCACCTCGAGCGCCGCCGCGAGCGCCAGGATGCCCGCGAACAGGGACAGGAACCCGAGTTGTACGACCAGCCGGGGTGACACGTCGGGAAAGAACCGGGGTACCCCGACCGCGGTGATCAGCAGGGCGACCGACAGCGGCAGGATGCGTACCCCGGTCGCGATCGCGGACAACCCGAGCGCGACCGACAGGAACAGCGGGACCGCGAAGAACAGCCCCGCCTGCAACAGGTATTGGAAGAAGAACGACGTCAACCCGCCGCGCAGCCGCCGGTTGCCGAACATCGCCGGATCGACCAGGATGCTCTCGCCGTGACGCTGGCGGCGCCGTTCCCAGCCGAGGAACCCGCGCAGGGTCACGCCTCCCGCGATGACCAGCCAGAACACCGGCGACAGACCGATCCAGGCGGGCGCGTTCGGTTTCGGGATGACGAACCCCCAGGCGCCGCCCCGCAGGATGCCGTACACGACGAGACCCAGCCCGAGGGCGGACAGCCCGGTACCGACGAGGTCGAGTCGAGCCCCGGCCCGTGCCGGGGTGTCCGCCATGCGCCTGGCGAGCAGCAGAATGCCCAGGACGATGACGACCTCGCCGGCGAACACCCAGCGCCACGAGGCGTACGTGGTGAGCAGCCCGCCGATCAGCGGACCGGCGGCGACCGCGATCGCCCCGAACGCGGCGACCAGCCCGTACGCCCGGGGTCGGTCGGCTCTGCCGAAGTTCGACGCGACCAGGGCGACGATCGCGGGCATGATCAGCGCCGCGCCGATGCCCTCCAGGAACGACCAGCCGACGAGCAGTACCGGCAGGTTCGGCGCGAGCGAGGTGGTGAACGAACCCGCGCCGTAGATGAGGCAGCCGATCGCGAAGGCGCGTTTGCGTCCGACGATCTCGCCGACCTTGCCGCCGGTGACCATCAGGGTCGCCATGACCAGCGTGTACAGGGTGATGGCGGTCTGGATGCCGGTGACCGTGGTACCGAGGTCGTTGGCGACCGTGGCGATCGACACGTTCATCACGGAACTGTCGAGGGTCATCAGGAACTGCGCAGACGCCAGCGTGAACAGCACCGTGCCGCTGGCGGTCGCGGCTCGGGCGGCGGGTGCCTGGACCGTGCTGTCCATCACGTTCTCTCCTCTGCCTCGCGGCTCGCCGCTGCCTCGCGATTCACCGCAAGCCTGCGCGACGGGCGGGTGCCGTGGAGCGGGTTTGCCGATTCGGCGTCGGTGCAGGGCGGCAATCCGTCCGACGGCTCCGGCGGCGTGGTATCGACGCAGCGCTTCACCCCTCGTCGGGTACCGCGACGGCGGATTCGCCCGCCTCGGGGGTGACGGCGGCGATCACGAGCACCGCCAGTACGCACATCAGTCCGCCGCTGACCAGGGCTGTCGCTCCGGAGGTCCGCGCGGCGACCAGGCCGCCGCGCAGGTTGCCGATGTCCGGACCGGCACGTCCGACGATCTGCTCGGCGGCGACCACCCGACCGAGGACGGCGTCCGGGGTGTGCATCTGGACGAGCGTGCCTCGGGACACCACCGAGACCGTGTCGGCGGCGCCGGCCACGACCAGGCACGCGAGCCCGAGCCACCGGTTCGGCGCCGCGCCGAACAGCGCGAGCGACGCGCCCCAGCCCGCCGAGCCGGCGAGCATGACCAGCCGTTGCCGGGGCAGCCGGGTGAACATCCCGGACAGCACCGACGCGACGATGCCGCCCGCGGCGATCGCGGACAGGAACAGTCCGAGCGTGCGTGGGTTGTTGCCGAACCGTTCGGCGTTGACCAGCGGAAACAGGCTGATCGGCATGGACAGTACGGTGGCGGCGAGATCGGTGAGCAACGCGCCGCGCACGACGGGATTGCGTACCAGGAAGTCCAGCCCGTCGAGGACGCCCCGCAGACCGGGGCGGGACGGGTCGCCGTCGGGTCGCATCGGCGGCAGCCGGAACGCCCCGTAGAACGCCAGCGCGAAGGAGACCGTGTCGATCAGGTAGCACCCGGCGACCCCGGACCAGCCCAGCACCAGCCCCGCCAACGCGGGACCGACCAGCATCGCGGCCTGGAACGTGACGCCGTTGAGCGCCAGCCCGGCCGCCACCTGCGTCCTGGGCAGCAGTCGGGCGACGAAGGTACGCGATGCCGGACCGCCGCCCGCCACGAAGCACGACTGGGCGGCGACCAGCAGCAGCACTCCGACGACCGGCAGGTGACCGAGGAATCCCTGTACCGCCAGCAGCAGGGAGCACACCGCCTGCCCGGTGACCGCGACCAGGTAGAACCGACGCCGGTCGGTACGGTCGATGATCGACCCCGCGAACAGCCCGAAGGCGATGATCGGTACCGCCTGGGCCAGCCCGACCGCGCCGGTCCACACCGTGCTGCGCGTCATCTGCCAGACCTGGTACATGACCGCGACCAGGGTCATCTGGCTTCCCAAGCCGGAGAACGCCCGCCCGATCCACAGCCGGCGGAACGGTGGCGACGATCGCAGCGGGGTGATGTCGATCAGCGCGCGTCTCACCGCCACGTCGGGTCCTCGGCGAGTTTCGCGGTGATCCGGTCGTGGAAGCTTCTGCGTCGCAGTGCCTGCTCGATGTCGGCGACCACGCGGGTGAGCGGGTACGGCAGTTCCGCCTCGAGTTCGGCGACGGCTGCCTCGGTCGCGCGCCATTCGGCGGCGAGTCGGTCGACGATCCGGTTCGCCTTGCCGGTCAGGGCGACCTGCTTGCTGCGCGCGTCGGCGCCGGGCAGGGTGCGTACCCAGCCCGCGGTTCGCATCGCGGCGACCTTCTGGCTCATCGCCGAATGGGTGCGCCCGACCGCCTCGGCGAGTTCGCCGATCGTCATCGGACCGTGTACGTGGAGCTTGATCAGCTCCATGACCCAGTTCGGTTTGAGCCCGTCGATCCGCGCCTCGGCGTACACGCGGGCGATGTCCGCGTCCATCGCGTCGAGCAGCATCCGTAGCGGTCGCCACTCGCTGCGCTCGGTGGGGTCCCGGTTGTCGTTCGCCACCCGCGCATCGTAACAGTACTTATATAAGTGCTGTTACAATTGGGGAGGGCTGACCGCGCATGAGAGCCGAGCGGCGCGCTTCCCCGGTACCCTCCGCGTCCTCGACCACCTCGCCCAGCGGCGCCGCCTCGTCGATGTCGCCCTCGTCGACCAGCGCGAGGAAGGCGTCCACGACGTTCGGGTCGAATCTCGACCCTCGACTTCGTTCGAGCTGCTCACGGGCCTCGCACTCGGTCAGCGCGGGCGAGTACGGCCGGTTCGTGCGCATCGCCGACCACGCGTCGCAGACCGCGATGATCCGCGCCTCGATCGGAATGTCGTCGCCCGCCAGCCCCTCCGGGTAACCGGTGCCGTCGTACCGCTCGTGATGGGCGGCGACCAGGGGAGCCAGGTCGGGTCGGTCGCCGATCTCAGTCAGCAGGCGGGCGCTCTCCTGCGGATGCCGCCGCATCTGCTCCCACTCCGACTCGTCCAGCTCGGTCGGCTTCGCCAGCAGGTCACGACTGATGCCGATCTTGCCGATGTCGTGCAGCCGCGCCGCCGCGGCGGTCCGGTACTGCGTCGCGGGGTCCAACCCGAGGCGTGCCGCCGTCCGCATCGACCAGCGCGCAATCGCGGCGCTGTGCTCGCGGTCACTGAGCATCGCGTCGATCCGGTCGGCTATCCAGACCAGTTCGCGCGGCAGCCTCGGTTTCCCGTACAACTCACGCAACGGGCACAGATCCGATCCGGCGACCCGGTCACGCCCGCGCGCCTTCGCCTGGTACACCGCCTTGTCGGCGGCGTTCACGAGCTTGTCGACGTCGATCTGGTGGGACGGGTCGGCGGTGGCGACGCCCAGGGACGCGGTCAGCCGCACCTGATCGCCCGAGGGGATGGTCACGGACGTGCTCCCGAGTTCCAGCCGCAGTCGTTCCGCGAGGTCGACCGCCGTCCGCTCGTCGGTCGCGGGCAGGAGCACGATGAACTCCTCGCCGCCGTACCGCGAAACGACATCGTCGGCACGCAGCGAGCGCTTCAGCCGATTCGCGGCCTCGACCAGCACCGCGTCGCCGGCGGAGTGCCCGTACGTGTCGTTCACCTCTTTGAAGTGGTCCAGGTCGAGCAGGATCAGACTGAGCGGTCGGCGCTGCCTGGTGGCGAGATCCGCCTCGCTCGCCAGCATCTGATCGAAGAACCGCCGGTTGTACAGCCCGGTCAGCGAATCGGTGATGGCGGCTAACCGCAACTGCTGCGCCAGGTGGGTCCGGTCACGCGCGGCTATCGCCTGGCGCAGCAGCAGCCCCATGAACAGCAGCACGATCAGGGCGGTGGTCGCCGCGCCCAGCGCCCCGCCCTCCACCAGGTCGAACAGCGCGAGCCCGGCCAACGCGAGCACCGCGACCAGAGCGGGCAGGATGGCGGTGTCCCCGGCGGTCTGCGGTTGCCTCTCGCCGCCCTCCGCCGATCGTGTCGCGATCAACGCGCCGAGACTCAACAGGACAGCCTCGGCTTCCCAGCCGACGTTGAGCCAACTCGCGTCCGTGTACGCGTTCAACGCGCTCAGGTACGCGTAACCGGCGTCGCTCACCGCGGCGAACCCGAACGCGACGCCCGCGACGAGGATCGAACGCGGTACCCGCTGCCGACCGGACAGCAGGACCGCCAGCAGGACGCTGACGATGCTCACCGAAAACACGGGATAGATGAACGTCGTGACCGCGGCGGCGTCCCACGCGCCCGGGACGATCGGCTTGATGACCAACTGCCAGCCGATGGCGCCGCCCGCGCCGGCGACCAGCGCGGCGTCGAGCAGTCCCCGGGTACGACCCAGCCAGCCCTGCACGCCGAGCCCGACCAGCAGCGCCGGCAGCGCCACCACGTACGACAGCAGGTACCCGGCGTCGGCTGCCGACGGCACCGGCGCGCCGTCCGGCGTGAGGAACGCGTACAAGGTCCAGATGACCTCGCCGACGAGCCAGAGCGCGTTCGACACCACGAGCATGCGCCAGGCGCGTCGGACCCGCCCGCGCGACCGGCGCGCGGCGGGCACGCTCAGCACCACCGCGACGGCTATCGGCACCAGGTACAGGACGTCGCCGACGAACAGCGTGAGCGCGTGCGAATCCTGAGCGACGGAGGTGAGCGCCGAGTACATCGCCAGCCAGCCGACCCCGGCGACCGCCGCCCAGACGAGGACGCGGTCCGAACGGAGACTGCGCCACGAGGCTCCGTCGCCCGTCGGTATCGTCGCGTCCACCGCTGGCACGATCCCCCCGAGAAGTGCATGACGGTCGGTAGTCAGTCTGGCACAGAGGCTTGCGCGCCCGGCACGGCGGCCTCTCTGACCAGGCACGACGACCAGCGGGGGCAGTGCGGCGATACCCGTGGGCGGCGGTCGCCGATACTTGCCGCATCAGCGTCGACCGATCCGACCGGGGGCCGGACAGTCGGCGCCGGACCACCGGACAGGGGAGGCGACGGCAGGCGTGCGGTACGCGGACGGTCCATCGGTGGAGTACGAGGTACACGTCGACGCTCCCCCGGACGCGGTGTGGGCGCTGGTGACAGACATCGAACTGCCCACCCGGTTCAGTCCGGAACTGCGGCGCGTGCGCTGGCTCGACGACGCGACCCGACCCGAGGTGGGAGCCCGGTTCGAGGGGTACAACCGGAATCCGGTGCTGGGCGAGTGGCGCACCGTCTCGCGCGTCACCGAACTCGTCGCGCCGACCACGTTCGCCTGGGCGGTACTCGACCCGTACAGGCAGTTCGGCGCCGACGCCGCAGACCCGACGCCGCTCGCGACGTGGCGGTTCGACCTGACCCCGGAACGGGGCGGCGTCCTGCTGCGTCTGACCGCGCGACTCGGACCGGGACGATCCGGACTCAACCTCGCGATCGACCGGATGCCGGAACGCGAGGAGACGATCGTCGCGGCTCGCCTCGCCGACCTGCGGAACGGCATGGAACAGACCCTGCTCGGCATCAAGGCGCTCGCGGAGCGGACCGCCGGGTAAGGTCGCCACCGACCGCCGCCCCGACGATCAGCGGAAGTGAGCGGTCAGGGCGGCGTTCAGCGGCTGCGGGTCGTACAGCGGAATCGAGTGGTGGCAGGCGCGAGGCAGCACCTCGACCGCCACGTCCGGCAGCGCACGGCGGGCGCGGTCGGCGACGCGACGCGCATCGTGTGCCCGGCTCGCGCCCGCCACCACGACCAGCGTCGGCATGGCGACCCGGCGCAGCAGGTCCGCCCCTGGGCGGCGAGGCAGGACGATGGGCGACCGGGGCAGCCGCGTCCCGAGCGCGACCACGTCGAGCCAGCCCGGGTCGAGCGGTGCCCCGCCGGTCTCCCACCGCAGCAGGGCACCCATCCGCTCGGGGCTCGGACGTGCCAGCAAGGGGACCGCGTGCAGCCGGTACGACCACCGCAGACCGGCGAAACAGTCGGTCGGGTCGAGCAACGCGAGGCGACTCACCCGGTCCGGGGCGTTCGCCGCGTACCGCAGGGCGAGCCACCCGTGGTACGAGTGCCCGCACAGCCGCACCGTGGACAGCCGCAGCCCGTCGAGCACCGCGTCCAGCCACGCGAGCAGATCCGCCACGTCGCGCAACGGACGCCCGTCCGCGACGCTGCGCCCGGCATCACCCACGACGTCCACCGCGTACACCCGGTTCACCCGACTCAACTCGCCCACGTTCGCGAACCACACCGTCGACGTCGCGCCACCGCCGTGCAGCAACACCAGCGGGGTACCGTCCGCCGGGCCGCACACCTGCACCCGCGTCGCACCGAACGGGGTCGGCACGTCGACCGGCTCGACCGGCACCGGCCAGCGCGCGAGCAGCGCGTCGTACGCGGCGAGGAACGCCGCTCGCGCCGAGTCCACCGTGTCCGCACCGCCGCCCGGCGACCCGTTCCCCACCACGCTCACCCCGGTTTCCGTCGCGAAAGCACTAGGTTGTCACCATGATCTTCTCGGATGTGCTCTACCGCTGGTACGCCCGCCGCCTGAAAACCCAGTTGGCGGGTGCCGCGCTGCCGCGCCACGTGGCGATGGTGATGGACGGCAACCGGCGGTGGGCACGCCAGATGGGCTTCGACAATCCGAGCGTCGGCCACCGGTACGGCGCCGAGCACGTCGACGAGGTCCTCCGCTGGTGCGCCGAACTCGGTATCACGCACGTCACGATCTTCGTCGCGTCAACCGACAACCTGCGCAAACGCGCCTCCGCCGAGGTCCGGTTCCTGATGGACATGATCGAACAGGTGGTCGCCGAGCGGCTCGCCCGACCGGACAGCCGCTGGCAGGTCCACCTCGCCGGTCGCCTGGACACCCTGCCCGACTCGACCAGGCACGCGTTGAAGCTCGCCGAGGAGTCGACCCGCGACCGGGCGGCGCGGTACCACCTCACCGTGGCGGTCGGGTACGACGGGCGGCAGGAAATCGTCGACGCGGTCCGCTCCCTGCTCGACGAGCGCGCCCGCGCCGGCGCGACCCTGGCCGACGTCGCCGAGCAGGTGTCCCCCGAGGACATCGCCGCACACCTGTACACCACGGGACAGCCCGACCCCGACCTGGTCATCAGGACCAGCGGGGAACTGCGGATGTCCGGCTTCCTGCTGTGGCAGGCGGCGTACTCCGAGTTGTACTTCTGCGACGTGTACTGGCCGGGCTTCCGGTACGTCGACTTTCTCCGCGCGCTGCGGACGTACGCCGGGCGGCACCGCCGATTCGGGAAGTGAGCGACCGGCTGCGAATTCGGTAGCCGCGACGATCGGCGCGCCGCCACGATGCTCGGATGACGTGGACCGTTCCCGACATCGTCCGCCCCGACGAGCCGTTCGTCGCCGACGAGCGCGCCATGCTTCAAGGCTTCCTCGATTTCGCCCGCGCCACGCTGGTACGCAAGTGCGCCGGGCTGACCGGCGAGGAGTTGGCTCGGCAGGCGGTACCACCGTCGTCGCTGTCGCTGCTCGGGCTGGTCCGGCACCTGACCGACGTGGAGCGCACCTGGTTCCGTCGCCGCTTCGGCGGCGAGGACGTCGCGAGCCTGTACCACCGGCCCGACCGACCGGACGCCGCGTTCGACGACGTGGACCCGGCTCGGGCGGAGGAACACCTCGCCCGGCTGGTCGACGAGTGGGCCGCTGCCGACCGTGCCGTGGCGACGCTGCCGCTGGACCACGTCTTCGTCAGCCAGCGGTGGGGACCGATGTCGCTGCGCTGGGCGTACTCCCACCTGACCAGCGAGTACAACCGGCACAACGGGCACGCCGACCTGCTCCGCGAGCGCGTCGACGGAAGCACCGGCACCTAGGTGCCCGGTCGCCCGACGCTCGTAGCGCCGATCCGGGCGAGCTTGTCCGGGTTGAGGACGCCGTACACGGCGGTGATCTTCCCGTCCCGTACCGCCAGCGTCACCAGATTCGACTGACCGTCCGCCACGATCCAGGCAGCGGGTCCGCCGTTCACCTCCGCCATCTGGATCTCCTCGATCGGGTACCGGCTGAGCAGCCCCACCGCGAACGCGCTGACCTTGTCGCGACCGAAGATCGGTCGACGGGCGGCGCGGACCCGACCGCCGCCGTCGTTGTACACCACCACGTCCTCGCTGAGCATCCTGGTCAGCGCGGCGAGGTCCCCGGTACGGGCGGCGTCGAGGAAGCCCGTCAGCAGGCGCGCGTGTTCCTGCCGGGACGGCTGGAACCGGTGCCGGTCGTCGGCGAGTCGCTGGGTGGCGCGGTGGTGCGCCTGCCGGCAGGCGGCAGACGTACTGCCGATGATCTCGGCGATCTCGTCGTACGAGAGCCCGAACGCCTCCCGCAGCACGAAAACCGCCCGCTCCGGCGGCGACAGGCGCTCCATCAGGTGCAGCGTCGCGAACGACACGCTGTCGCGCAGCTCGGCGCTGTCCATCGGACCCAAGTCGTTCGCGTCGACCGGCTCAGGCAGCCACGGGCCCGGGTACGCCTCGCGGCGTACCCGGGCCGAGCGCAGCTGGTCGAGAGCCAGCCGCGAGGTCACGGTGATCAGAAACGAGCGCGGCTCGCGGATCTCCGACGGGTCGGCGCGCATCCAGCGCAGGTACGCCTCCTGAACCACGTCCTCGGCGTCCCACGCGCTGCCCAGCAACCGGTACGCCAGCCCGAGCAGCAACGGCCGGTACCGCTGGAACTCCGCGACCGCGTCCACGTCTCCCCCGCTCAGCCGGATGTCTCGACGGTACCGGTCAGATCCGCCGCGAACCCGTCGCGCCAGGACAGGTACCGCGGTCGCCAGTCCAACCGCAGCCGCGCCCGCGCGTTGTCCGCGCCGCGCAGTTCGCTCAGGTACGCCACGCCCCAGCCGCCGGCGGCGAGCCGAGCGATCGCCTTGGGTACCGACTTCGGGCGCGGCGCGCCGATCATCCGGGCGAGTTCCGGCAGCCAGGTACCGATCGGGGTCGGATCGTCGTCGACCACGTTGAGCACGCCTCGCACGTCGCGGTCGAGCGCCGCGACGATCGCGGTGGCGGCGTCGTGGGCGTGGGTGAACGAGAAGACCGAGTCGCCGGCCCCGACCAGCGGCATCTTGCCCTGCCGTACCTGCTGGATCATCGACCCGTCGGGGGCGAAGGTCGACCCCGGTCCGTACAGGTGCCCGAACCGCAACACGAGTCCACCCGCGTCGCCGGTGAGCCGCTCCAGTTCGCGCAGCGCGTCGAGTACCGGGGCGAACGCCCTCGGCGGGTTCCGCCACAGCGGCTCGTCCTCGTTGGCGGGTCCGTTGCCGGCCGGGTCGTACGCGAACGCGACGCCCTGGGTGACAACCCGGCGCGCGCCGACGTTGGCGGCAGCGTCCAGCAGGTTGCGGGTGCCTTCGGTGCGCAGCCGGTTGGTGAGCGCGAAGCCGCGCATCAGCCGGCGCGGGTTCATCTCGTCGGGAATCGCGGTGAGCAGGTGGACCACTGCGTCGGGCCGCGCCTTGTCGACCTCGCGCAGCAGTGCCGCACGGTCGAGGGCGTCGGCGTACACGACGGTCGCGCCTGCCTCGCGCAGCGGTTCGATCCGCCGGGGTGAACGCGCCAGCCCGACGACCTCGTGCCCCACGGAAACCAGCAGGGGTACCAGTTGCCGACCGATCACTCCGGTCGCTCCGGCGACGAGTACGCGCATCGTCTTCCTCCCGAAAATGTGGCGCATCGCGTCTGGGTTCGGATGCGACAACAGGACGGGGCAGGGCGGGTCGGTGTGACCGTCGGGCTCCATGGCGCACGTCACACCGCGGTCCGACGGGACTCGCCGCGTACGGGCACCTCGGCGAGAGCGGCGAGGGCGGAGACTGACCCCGGACGAGAAAGGCGGGGTTCGATGACGACGGGCGATCTGGTCAGCGTGATCACCGGGTACCGGCCGGCGACCGACGAGGAGGCGGCTGACCTCACGCGGATCCGGGCGCTGGTGGGCGACGGCGGAGATCCCTGGCACCGGTCGACGCCGCTGCACGTCACGGCGTCCGCGCTGATCGTCCATCCGCCGACGGGGCGGGTCCTGCTGCGCTGGCACGCGCGGGTACAGGCGTGGATCCAGGTCGGCGGGCACGGCGACCCGGGCGAGGTCGATCCGCTGGCGGTGGCGATGCGTGAGGCGGTCGAGGAGACCGGGCTGACCGACCTCGTACCGTGGCCCGACGCCGAACTCGTCCACGTGGTGATCGTTCCGGTGCCCACCTCGCCGACCGAGCCGGCGCACGAGCACGCCGACCTGCGGTACCTGCTGGCGACGGAGCACCCGGACGCGGCGGTGCCGGAGAGCCCGGACGCGCCGCTGCGGTGGCTGACCGTGGACCGGGCGGTGGAGTACACCGCGCAGCCGAACCTGCGGGAGACGCTCAGACGGGTCGGGCAGCGGCTGACCAGGGCAGCCTGACCCACGCTCGTACACATGTACTATCCACAGCCTGTGGATCGGCGTCCGAGCCGCCGGACACCCACTCCCGCCAGCGGCGCCCGATTCGTCCAGACGGCCCGAGGACCCCACCGGTCAGCTGGCGCGCCGCCGCAGCGTCGCCGCCGCCGAGCCCGCCAGGGTCAGCAGACAGTCGCCGAGTTGCCCGTCGGCGAGCGCCGCGCCGAACAGCGCCTCGCCGGTTGACGGGTCGGCATTCGCGTACGCGCTGACGAAGCGCGCCACCCAGCGCGCGTCGTACCCCGCCTCGTCGATCCCCGGAAAGTCCAGCGCGTACTCCCCGAGCGGGGTGTCCGCCCCCAGCATGGTCGCGGCGAGACACACCGCCACGTCGTACACCCCGGTCACGCCGACCCGGTCCACCACCGCGTCGAACGTCCCGGCGACCGCGTCCGGGTCGCCGTTCAACGCCGAGCGGAGGATCGCTGTCGCGTCCTCGTACACATCGCGATCCGGACCGCCCACGCAGCCCACGGTACGGACCGGGGTCAAGCGGTCGGGCGGCGCAACGCGCAGGTGAGCCGCGCGGTGCACACCCTGGCACCGGACTCGTCGGTGATGACGACCTCGTAGGTCGCCGCGTTACCGCCCCGGTGCAGCGGGGTCGCGACACCGGTGACTGTGCCCGTCCGGACCGCGCGGTGGTGCGTGGCGTTGATGTCGACACCCAAGGCGATCTTGTTGATGGTGAGCCCGTGCATCGCCGCGCCGATCGACCCCAGCGTCTCGGCGAGCACGCACGACGCGCCGCCGTGCAGCAGGCCGTACGGCTGGGTGTTGCCCTCGACGGGCATCGTGCCGACCACGCGCTCGGCGGACGCCTCGACGACCTCGATGCCCATTCGCGCCGCCAACGCGCCTACGCCGTCGCCGAAGACTTCGGTCAAGGTGTCGGTCACCGGCTCCATGACGCGGGAGGCTACCCGGTACGTCGGATATCTAGCCACGACCGGCATCACACTTCACAGCCGGCTCACGCTAATGTGCTGCCCGAACCTTCGAATGGGAGGACATGATGCGTGCTCGCGGCTACGCGCTCGCTGTCGCCTCAGCGCTGCTGTTCGCCGTGGGCGGCTGCGGTGGCGGCGCGGCGAACGACCCGTCCGGGGCGAGCGGCGGCGTTCGGCTGTACGGCACGGACGGCAACATGAGCAACGGGCTGGGCGACAAGCTGCCGAATCCCGGGGTGCTGAGCGGCATGACCGGCACCCTGCCGCTGACCAACCTGCCCGACGACTTCCGCCACCGTCTGCTCGCCGAGGACCCGAAGCTGGGCGACTTCACGTACGCGGGCGAAATCTACGACGCCGTCGTGATCACCTCCCTGGCGACCGAGATCGCGCGGAGCACCGACCCGAAGACCATCGCGAAGTACATCAACGGCGTCACGGCGCTCGCGCCGGGGGGCGTCGAGTGCGACTCGGTCGCGTCCTGCTTCGACGCGATCGACGAAGGCAAGGACATCGCGTACCGGGGGATCACCGTGCGCAGCGGCTTCACCGAGCGCGGTGAGCCGTCGACCACCTCCTACGGCACGTTGCACTTCGGTCGCGACGGGCACATCGACTACGGCAAGACCGAGTACGTCCCGGCGGGCAACGCGGACGGCGCCGGCAAAGCCGCCCCGCAGCCCACGCCGCAGGGCAGGTCGAGCCGGGGCGGACCGCTCAAGCTGGGCTCGCTGCTGCCGCTCACCGGTGCTCTCGCCTTCCTCAGCGCCCCGATGGTCGACTCGCTGAAACTGGCGATCCACGACGTCAACGCCGCAGGCGGGGTGCTCGGCAAGCCGGTCGAGGTGATCAGCGGCGACGACGGCACCAACAAGGACAAGACGCTCGCCTCGATGGACCAGTTGATCTCCGCCGGAGTACAGGTGATCATCGGACCGAGCACCTCGGGCGAGTGTGTCGCGGCGATCCCCAAGGCAGCTGCCGCCGGCGTCGTCGTGTTCTCACCGTCGGCGACCTCCGACGAACTGAGCAAGATCGACGACAAGGGGATGTTCTTCCGTACCTCCCCACCCGACATGTACCAGGCGCAGGCGCTCAGCGACATCATCATGCGGGCCGGCTCACGCAAGGTGTACATCGTGGCGAGGCACGACTCGTACGGCTCGGGCATGCAGGACAACGTGGTGCGCGACCTGGTCGCCGCGGGCATTCCGAAATCCAGCGTGAAGACCCAGGTGTACGAGGACGACCAGCCGAACTTCGACTTCGTCGGTCGCGAGGTCAAGGAGTTCCAGCCGGACGCGGTCCTGATCATCGGGTACGACGAGTCCGCGAAGGTGATCCAGGCGATCGTGGACGCCGGAGTCAAACTGCGCCACTGAGAGTCTGTGGTCCGGGCGGCTGCGCCGCCCGGACCACAAGCGAACGTCGCACGCGCGGGCGTGAGTGCGCCCCTGCACCGGGGCGAACGTCGCACGCGGGCCGGCGGCGCAGCCGCCCGCCCCACACCGTTAGCGTCGACGTTCCAGGAACCGGGTCATCCGTTCGCGCTTCTCCTCGTCCTCGAACAGGACCGCCTGGCTCACCAGATCCAGGGCGGGATGCGCGACAGCGGGCGCGTCCACGGCGAGCTTGGTCAGCCGCAGCGCCAGCCACGACCCCTTCGCCACCTCGTCGAGCAGGGCGTGAGCCTGGTCGAGCAGGTCGGCGGGATCAGCCACGACCCGGTTCACCAGGCGAATGGCGAGCGCCTCGGTCGCCGGTACCCGACGCCCGGTGAACAGCAGTTCCTTGGCGAGCGCCTCGCCGACCAGAGCGGGCAGCCGGTGCGTCGCTCCCGCACCCGCGATGATCCCCAGCCGTACCTCAGGCTGCCCGAAGAACGCCCGCTCGGTACAGATCCGCAGGTCGCAGGAGTACGCCAGTTCAGCCCCACCACCCAGAGCCGGTCCGTCGATCGCGGCGAGCGTCGGCAGAGGCAACCGCCGGATGCGCTCGAACAGCGCGGCGTTGATCGCGGCGAGCGCGTCGTACCGGTTCCGGTCGCGCAACTGCGCGATGTCCGCCCCGGCCGCGAAGATCCCGTCGGTACCGCCGGTGAGCAGCAGCAACTTCGGTTCGCGTTCGAGCGATGCGCACACCTCGTGCAGCTCGGCGACCATCTCGGCATCGATCGCGTTGCGCTTCTCCGGCCGGTCGAGGGTCACCACGAGCCGGTCGTCGCGCTGGTCGACCCTGATCGAGCTCACTGCTTCTCTCCGTTCACCCAGCGGTAGAAGCCTTCGCCGCTCTTGCGGCCCAACTTCCCCTCGGCGACCATCCGCTCCAGCAGGGCCGGCGGGGCGAACCGTTCGCCGTACGCCTCGCGCAGCGTCCGCGCGATGTCCAGCCGCACATCCAGCCCGACCACGTCGGTCAGTTCCAGCGGGCCCATCGGGTGCCGGTACCCCAGGGTCATCGCCTTGTCGATGTCGGCGGCGCTCGCCACCCCGTCCTCGACCATCCGGATCGCTTCGAGACCGAGTGCGACACCGAGGCGGGACGTGGCGAAGCCTGGCGCGTCCCGCACCACGACCGGGTCCTTGCCGAGCCGCGCGGCGACCGCCAGCGCCGCCTGCCGGGCGTCGTCCGACGTGGCGTCGCCGACGACGATCTCCAGCAGGGCCATCGCCCACACCGGGTTGAAGAAGTGCAGCCCGAGGAAACGGTCCGGGTGGGCAAGTCCGGCGGCAAGCTCACCGATCGGAATGCTCGACGTGTTCGTGGCGAGCAGCCCGGGTCGCTTCGCCTCGGCCGCCGCCAGCACCTGCCGCTTGAGGTCGAGTCGTTCCGGTACCGCTTCGACCACCACATCGGGGCTGTCGTCCACCTCGGTCAGATCGTGGAGTACCGCGACCCGCCCGCGCGCGGCGTCGGCGTCGTCGGCGCTCATCCGGCCACGCGCGACCGCCCGGTCCCACAGCCCCGCCAGCTGCGTCGGTACCCCCGCCGCCCGCCCCTCGTCGGCTTCCACCAGTTCCACGCGGTACCCGGCGCCCGCCGCCACATATCCGATGCCGATGCCCATCGTGCCGGCACCGACCACCACGAAACGCTCGTTCACGCCGAGCAGGTTCTCATGTCGTCCGCGCGCCCGCTCGCGGGTACCCCCGAGTGCCCCTACGGTAAGCGGACACGACAGACCAGAAGGATCATGACCGAGCGTAGCGAGGAGGCGTGATGAGCGAACCCGTGGAGACGCGCGGCGACGACCGCGTGGACCTGGTAGTGGTCGATACCAACAAGGACGGCAAGCCGGACGTCTGGGTCTCGGACACCGACGGTAACGGCACCGCCGACCTCTTCCAGTTCGACACGGACGGCGACGGGAAGGTCGACATCACGATGGTCGACCTGGACGAGGACGGACAGCCGGACACGGTGGTCGACGGCGACGGCGGCCTCGCCCCCTGAGGCTCTGCCCCGCGCCCTGAGGCTCTGTGCCGCGCTCGGGGCCGGCTGCCCCGTGCGGGCACGGGGTACGGGTGCCGCGCTGTCGAGATCGACGCGCCGCCGAGGTAGGCGCGGGGACGGGTCGCCCGCGAAGGGATCAAGCATGACCGCCCGGAGCGGGTGGCCCGTCCCCGCGACCCCGCGCTAGCGTCGCTCGCCGGCGAGGACCGGCTCCCGGTCCAGGGCGGGGACGTCGGCGCGGTCCTTGTGCCCGGGCCACCACGCGGCATGGCCGAGCAGCGCGGTCGTCGCCGGTACCAGCAGGATCGACACCACGAACGCGACCAGCAGGATGCCGAGCGTCACGCCGAACCCGATCTCCAGGAACAGCGGTACCCCGGACACCAGCAGCGAGGCGAACGTACCGGCGAGGATCAGCGCCGCCGCCCCGATCGAGGGACCGGCGTGCTCGATCGCGAGCGCCGCCGCCTCGCGCGGGGTACGCCCCTCCCGGACCTCTTCCCGCAGTCGCGCGGTGATCAGGATGTTGTAGTCGGTACCGATCGCCGTGACGAACAGGTACAGGATGATCGGCAGCGCGAACTGCAGCCCGGCGTGTCCGAGCGCGTGCTGGAACACCAGGACCGCCGCGCCGAGCGTTGCGGCGAAGCCGAGTCCGACCATCGCGACCAGGTACACCGGCGCCAGCGCGGCGCGCAGCATCAGTGCCAGGATCAGCAGGAACAGTACGGCCGCCACCGGGAAGATCAGTTTCAGGTCGCGGTCGGTCGTCGCCCTGACGTCCGCGAACGCCATGCTCGGTCCGCCGACGAGCACCTGGGTACCGGCGGGCGCGGCGGCTCTCGCCGCGTCTCGCAGCGGACCGGACACGGTGTCCAGCCCGGCTGTCGAGTACGGCGCGTCGGTGATCACTACCGGTACCTGCGCGGTCCGCCCGTCCGCCGACACGCTGGGCTTCATCGGGCTGGCGACGCCCGGCGCGACAGCCACCTGTCGCACGTACGCGCCGAGTTCCGCCTGCGTGAACGGGGTGTCGCGGTGCAGGTAGATGTCGGTCGGCGCGAGGGCGCCGGCGGGGAAGCCGCGCTTGAGGTCGTCGAAGACCCTGGTCGCTTCGGTGTTGCTGGGCAGTTGGCTGATCGGGTCGTAGTTCGGTTTGAACGAGAAGGCGCCGGCGGCGAGCGCGCCCAGTACCACGAGCGAGGAGATCACCACGAGCAGCGGGCGACGCGCCACGAGTCGGCCGAGCCCGGCGAAGTGGGTACCGCTGGGCTGCCGGGCGGCTGCCTTGGACGGCCAGAACACCCGCCTGCCGAGCACCGCGATCACTGCCGGTACCAGGGTGAGCGCGGCGAGCAGCATGACCGCCACGCCGATGGCGAGCCCGGGTCCGAGGGTACGGAAGAACCCGAGCGCGGCGAGGACGAGCGCGCCGAACGCGGCGATGACCGCGAACGCGGCTGAGAAGATCGCTTCACCGACCCGTTCGACGGCGGCGACGATCGCCTGACGCGGTTGGTCGCCGGCGCGCAGCCGTTCCCGGTACCGGAACAGCAGGAACAGGATGTAGTCGGTGCCGATGCCGAACAGCACGACGGTGAGCATGGTCGGCAGTTCCTGACCGACCTGGAAGTCGAAGACGTGCGCCGCGGTGGCGACCAGGGAGCTGGCGACGCCGAAGACGAGCCCGACGGTCAGCAGCGGCAGCAGCGCGGCGATCGGGCTCCGGAAGATCAGCAGCAGCAGGACGACGATGAGCGCGAGGGTCGCCGCGGTGACGATCTTCTCCGCGTCGGCGAACGCCTGCTTGTTGTCGACGGTGATCGCCGCCTGACCGGTCATGCCGGCGCGCAGGTCGGTACCGCTGAGCGCGTCGTTCGTGTCGTGCCGCAGCGCGACCACCGCGTCCCGGACGTCCTGCTGCTCCGGCGCGCCGGTGAACTGCACAGCCACCATGGCGACCTGCCGGTTCGGGGCGACGGTCTGCGTCGGGTCGAACAGGGCGCCGCGGGTCGCGGCGGGCTTGTCGCTGTTGAGCCGCTGCGCGAGCGCGCCGACCTGGCGCAGGTCGGCGCCGGTCAGGGCGGCGCCGTCGGCGCGCTTGACGACGATCACGCCGGTGGCGCCGGTGGATGCCGGGAATTCGCGCTTGGCGAGCGCCGCCGCCTGCGCCGACTCGGCGGATGACGGCAGGAACGACGACTGGTCGGAGTTGGTGACCGAGGACAGTCGGGGTGCCGCCAGGATGATTCCTACCGCTATCACCAGCCACGCCGCTATCACCAGCCATGGCCGGCGTGTGGACCCTCGTCCGATCGCCGCGAACATCGCGCCTCCCCCAGGCTCGCCGTGTCTCGTCGTGCCAGATGGCATGACATGCCATCTGGCAGATTGTGACACATGCGTGGGCGTGCCACGATGGGGAGGTGCTCACCCCCGACTTCCCTACCCGTCGCGAGCGGAAGAAACTGGAAACCAGGGCCGCGCTCGAAGAAGCGGCGCTGCGGCTGTTCGCCGAGCAGGGGTACGAACGCACGACCGTCGAGGACATCGCGGACGCCGCGGACGTCGCGGTGCGCACGTTCTTCCGGTACTTCCAATCGAAGCAGCACGTGCTGTACGGCGACATCGCGCACGACGTGACCGGTCGGCTGCGAGCGGCGTTGCACGCGCGCCCGGCGGACGAGTCCCCGGTACAGGCGGTCGGGGCCGCGCTCGACCTGATGGACAGCGACGACGAGGAGCAGCAGCGCCAGGTCCTCGATCGGCTGCGACTGCTGGATCAGTTGCCGGAGCTGGCCGGCACGTACCAAATGATCTTCCGCGACATCGAGCAGGTGATCGCCGAGGCAGTCGCCGCCCGCACCGGGCTCGCGACCAGGGAGTTGTACCCGCAGATGCTCGCCGCGGCGGCGGTGGGGTCGATCAAGTCCGCGCTGTGCGTCTTCCAGGCGACCAACGCCGAGCAGCCGCTGCCGGAACTGCGGCGCACGGCGTACGCCGCGCTGACCGCCGGAATCGGCGACCCTCCACCCCGACAGTCGGGGTAGCGCGCCGGAGGTACCGGTATCGACCGGGTCCGGACACGTATCAGGGGCGGGACGCGCGGGGGGTACGCGTTCCCGCCCCTGTCGTTAATGCTTTCGCCGCGCTCAGTCGCCTTGACGCTGCTGCGGGATCTGCCCCTGAAGCAGAGCCCGGACCTCAGACTCGCGGTATCGACGGTGCCCACCCAGCGTGCGGATCGCGCTCAGCTTGCCGGCCTTGGCCCACCTCGTCACGGTCTTCGGGTCGACGCGGAACATCGACGCGACCTCCGCCGGCGTCAGCAGCGGCTCGGGCTCATGCGTACGCGATGCCATCGGTCACTCCTCCACAGGTACCTACGGACGACGGCCGGGATCCAGGCCGGCCGACGCGGTTCCATGGTCCGGCTAGTCCCCGATGTCCGACATGGGCCGAACGGCTGAACGTCCGTGGATGCACGGATGATGTATGACCGAATTTTATGCCTTTAAACGGACAGAAGCCATGTTGCGGGAACAAAATCTACGTAGAGTTGCACAGAAGCTACAGAGTGTAGTGAACACTAATTGTATCGTTCGAGTAACCGTACGGCGCGCCAGCGGCTGACCAGCCGTTCGTACGTCTCCGTGGCGGCATCGACATCGCCCCTGCCCAGCGCCGCCAAACCGGCGGCGACCAGCCCCGGCGAGTCGTCCTCGCGCAACGTCTCCTCGGGCAGCAACGAGACCAGACCGCCGTAGTCCAGTTCCACCACCGAGCGTGGGTGGAACTCCTCCAGCCACCGGGCGCCCTCCTCGACCGCCTCGGTCACCGCCGCGTCCCCCAGCGACTTGCGCAGCACGTTGTACCCGCGATGCGCGCGTCGCCGCGCCTTGGAGATCTCGGTGCGGTAGCGCAGGACCCGCCGGTTCGGGGTGAGCGACAGCTCACGCTCGCTGAGGTCGACGAAGACGAACCAGCGCAGCGGGACGCCCCACGTCGACACCTGCTCGTGGACCCGGGGCAGACCGCGCTCGAGCACCTTCTCGCCGCTTCGCCAATCGTCCACGACGGACTTCGCGATCCCGGCGAGGACCGGCGGTACGAACGCGTCGGCGATCACGGCAGGCACCCCGTCGCGGGCGTTCAGCGCCGCCTCCGCGACCCGTACCCGCAGATTCCACGGGCAGACCAGCAGCGTGTCGTCGGCTTCCAGGACGTACGCCTCGTCGGGCAGGTCGGGCAGCCGCGTCCAGCCCGCGCCGAGGGCCTCCAGTACCGCCGTTCGCTGCCTGCCTGGGCCCTCGTTGGGGGCGACCGCGCGCCCCTCTTTGACGTACCGGCGCCAGTACAGCTGGCGCTCGCGGTCGAACGCGGTCAGCGGCTCGTACACGCGTAGGTATGCGGCGAAGTTGAAGCGCACGCATCGGATCGTGCCACGTACCGGGGTCGCTGTGCTGCCTGCGTCGCCGTCACTCGCGGGCGAACAGGGCACGCCCTCCGATACGCGGCACTTGATCTCGCACTAGGCTTCCTCGTGTCCGGCACCACAACCAGCCGGAAACGCTCGGCCCGGACCTCACAAGGGCCCCGGGCCGCCACGCCTACAGGAGACTGTCATGGGTGTATTCACCAGCGACACCGGTCACGAGCAGGTGGTGTTCTGCCAGGACAAGCAGAGCGGCCTGCGCGCGATCATCGCGATCTATTCGACCGCGCTCGGCCCGGCGCTCGGCGGGACCCGGTTCTACCCGTACCGGTCCGAAGCCGACGCCCTGCACGACGTCCTGGAACTGAGCCGCGGCATGGCGTACAAGAACGCCATCGCGGGACTCGACCTCGGCGGCGGCAAGGCGGTGATCTGGGGCGACCCGGAGCGCGACAAGTCGGAGCCGTTGCTGCGCGCGTACGGCCGGTTCGTGGAGTCGCTGGGCGGTCGCTACTACACGGCGTGCGACGTCGGCACCTATGTACAGGACATGGACGTGATCGCGCGGGAGTCGCGGTTCGTGACCGGCCGGTCGGTCGAGCACGGCGGCGCCGGTGACTCCTCCGTCCTCACCGCCTGGGGCGTCTACCAGGGCATGCGCGCCGCCGCCGAACACATGTACGGCACGCCGTCGCTCGCCGGGCGCACGGTCGGCGTGGCGGGGCTGGGCAAGGTCGGCAGGTACCTCACCGGTCACCTCGTCGAGGACGGCGCGCACGTGGTGGCGACGGACGTCTCCGAGCGCGCGCTGGAGTGGGCGCGGCAGACCCACCCGTCGGTCGACCTGGTCGACGACGTGACGAAGCTGATCACGTCCGACATCGACGTGTACGCGCCGTGCGCGCTGGGCGGCGCGCTGAACGACGATACGGTGCCGGTACTGCGCGCCAAGGTCGTCGCCGGTGCGGCGAACAACCAGCTGGCGCACCCGGGAATCGAGAAGGTCCTCGCCGACCGAGGCATCCTGTACGCGCCGGACTATGTCATCAACGCGGGCGGCGTGATCCAGGTCGCGGACGAGATCGAGGGCTTCAACTTCGAGCGCGCCAAGCTCCGCGCGACCAAGATCTACGACACCACGAAGCAGATCCTGGCGCTCGCCGAGGCGGACGGCGTTCCGCCGGCGGTCGCCGCCGACCGGCTCGCCGAGCGTAGGATGGCGGAGGTGGGACGGCTTCGCACCATTCGCGTCGTCCGCTAACTTCCGGTCACGACCGCGCAGGGGTCGTACGCCTTACCAGGTGGCCAGGAATGTGCAGCGCGTCGCGAGGGGCGAGGTGCCGAAGCGGTTATCCGCCATGTACCGTAAGACCCACGAGAGATGCCTGACGTCATCGGGGCCCGCCTGGACAGGGCTGCCCCGTAATTCTGTGCGAGGGGGTCGAGCCATGGGGCGCGGCCGAGCGAAGGCCAAGCAGACGAAGGTGGCCCGGGAGCTGAAGTACCACTCCCCGAACACCGACCTCGCTGCGCTGCAGCGCGAGCTCGCCCGTAGCGGTAAGTCGAGCGACGAGTTCGACGATGCCTACGACGAGTACGCAGATGATGACTCGGACGAGGACGACGAGGACGACTGGTCGGCGCCGGGACGTTGACGTCGGGTCGCTGCGAGCACGCGGGTCCGCCCCGCGTGCTCGCGCGTGTCCGTGCCGTGCCGCGATCTGAGCCGCGGACCTGTCCGTGCGTCGACGCCGTGTGGGGCGGACTGCCGCGACCATCCTCGCACGCGTACACCGCTCGGGATGTGCGTACATCCCGAGCGGTGTATCGCTCCGGACGGGACCACCTGCGCTGGGCGGGCGACAGCTTGCCTGTCGCCCGCGCGTGGTCAGCGCGGGCGGTTCGAGAACTGGTAGAACGTCGGGAACGCGTCCTCGAACGCGGACAGCGTCGCGACCTGTTCACCGCCCGACCGGTCCGGTGAGGTGCGGTCCCGGCGCGCCACGTCCGCCTCGGCGATGAGCGTGGCCAGCGCGGGGCGCAGGCTCTCCATCCGCCGGATGACCGGATCAGTGGAATTGCGCATGATCGAGGACTCCCTCCAGTAACCGGATCTTGCTGTTCCGGCAGTGTTCGGTCTCTGTACCGTCAAAACGCCCCTGTTCGAAGAAACGGTTGGCGGCGTGCCCGCCGCCGCAGAAGTCGAAGTACGGGCACAGCGCGCGGCAGCGCTCCACGCCGTCCAGGAACTCCCGCACCCACGCCGTGCCGGCGCTGTTCGCCACGATCTCCGCGAGCGGGGTACGCAGCACGTTGCCCGAGGTGAAGTCGCCGTACCGGGCGTCGGCGAAGCCCGCCAACTCCGGGGAGAGCACCACCACGTCGCCGTTGTACGCGATCGTCGGGATGGGATCGTGCTGGCGGGGCAGCACGTCGTCGACGGTACCGGCGAGCACCGCGGCGGTGTACCGCAGCGTCCACTCGATCTCGCGCACGGACAGCACAGGATCGTGGCGCCACTCGTCGACGAGTTCCGCCCAGAACGCCCGCACGTCCTCGTCGCGCCGGGCGTTGGAGCGGAGGTTCACACCCTCCCGTTCCTCGATGTTCACGCCCAACTGGTCGCAACCGAGATCGCGGAAGAACCGGTACAGGTCGCGGGCGACCCCCGGTCGCGGATCGGACACCACGCAGATGACCGAGAACGGGATCGCGTGGCGGCGCAGCGCGTCGACGCCGCGCATGATCGCCTCGTACGCCGGTCGACCGCCCCGGTTGACCCGCTGCGCGTTGCGCTCGGGCGGTCCGTCGACGCTGATCCCGACCCGCACCCGGTGCTCGGCGAGGAACGCGCACCAGGCGTCGTCGAGGAGCGTGGCGTTGGTCTGTACCACGTGGTCGACGCGCTCGTCGAACGGACGCATCAGGTCCGCCAAGTGCTCGCGCCCGACGGCGAGCGGCTCACCGCCGTGCCACACCACGGAGAAGCGCTGGTCGGCGGCCCAGCCGTCGACCGCGTCGGCGACCGCCCGGGCGACCGGTACCGGCATCCGCCGGTCGGCGACGCGGTGCGGCAGATAGCAGTACTTGCAGTCGAGGTTGCACAGGGTGGTCGGCTGCATGATCACGTACCCGGGTACCGGAGAGATCCCGCGCATGCCGCTCGACGACACGGCCGCTCCTCGGTACGTAGGGACGTGTCGCTTCAGGGTAGGCGATTTTCGCCGAAGGGATAAGGGTGCGAAGCCGGTCAGCCACGGGTGTGCGAGCCGAGCATTCGCACGTCACCGGTACCTTCGACGATCTCGCCGACCTGCCAGGCAGGCACCTTGCGACCCGCGAGGTACGCCAGCGCGCGGTCCACGTCCTGCGGGGCGACCACGGCCATCATGCCGACGCCCATGTTGAACGTGCTCTCCATCTCCGGCTGGTCGATCCGACCACGGGACTGCACCAGTTCGAAGATCGGGTGCGGTCGCCACGACGCCCGGTGTACCAGGGCGTCCACGTGCTCGGGCAGCACCCGGACCAGATTGCCGGGAATGCCGCCGCCGGTGATGTGGGCGAGCGCGTGTACCTCGCACTCCTGGATCAGCCCGAGGCAGTCCTTCGCGTAGATCCGGGTGGGGGTGAGCAGTACCTCGCCGAGGCTCTGCTGCGAGCCGAGGTCCTCGATGACGGTGTCCAGGCGCAGCCGCCCCGCGCCGAGCAGCACGTGCCGCACCAGCGAGTACCCGTTGCTGTGCAGACCCGACGAGCCCAGCGCGAGGACCACGTCGCCGACCTCGACCCGGTCGCGCCCGAGAATCCGGTCCGCCTCGACCACGCCCACCCCGGTACCGGAGATGTCGTACTCGTGCGGCGCGAGCACGCCCGGATGCTCGGCGGTCTCGCCGCCCAGCAGGGCGCAGCCGGCGAGCCGGCAGCCGTCCGCGATACCGGCCGCGATGTCCGCGACCTTCTCCGGTACCACCTCGCCGCAGGCGATGTAGTCCAGCAGGAACAGTGGTTCGGCGCCGCACGCGACCAGGTCGTCCACGACCATCGCGACCAGGTCGATACCGACCGTGTCGTGGATGTCCATCTGCTGGGCGATGACGAGTTTGGTACCGACGCCGTCCGCCGACGAGGCGAGCACCGGGTTCTTGTACTTGCGCATGTCGAGCTTGAACAGCCCGGCGAAACCGCCGATGTCGCCGAGGACCTCGGGTCGGGAAGCCCGTTGTACCCGCGACTTGAGCAGCTCGACAGCCCGGTCGCCGGCTTCGATGGAGACGCCCGCGTCGGCGTAGGTCGCCGAACGCTTGCGCCCACCCCGGCCGCTGCCGTTGGTCCACGGCTCGCGGTTGGTGTTGGGTCGCTCGGTAACGTGCGTCACGGTTCTCCCCTTATGCGGCCGGCTGGGCTGAGCGGAAACGGGTGGTGCCGGCCGGCCCGGCCCCGCCCTCGATTGCGGTCACGGACGCAGCAACGCGTCCCCGCCGCCGAGGCTGGCGCTGACCGCCACCCCGTTCGGCGCGTCCGGACGACTCGCGTCCTCCGGCTGGTCCTGGCGTGCGGGCGTGGCGGACACCCGCCGCCCGACCCCTTCGAGCACGTGTTTGCCGATCAGGTCATCCTCCGGCAGCGCGATCGGGTAACGGCCGTCGAAGCATGCCTTGCACAACCTCGTCGCGGGCTGCTCGCTGGCGGCGACCAGTCCGGCCAGGGACACGTAACCGAGGCTGTCCGCGCCGATGGCGCGGCGTACCCCCTCGAGGTCGAGACCGTTCGCGATCA
>DASUXA010000046.1:0-43559 GCA_036378155.1 Micromonosporaceae bacterium
CCGCCGACCTGGTCGACTACTTCGGCGACCCGGCGACCGGGGGCAACGAGTGCCACATGGCGTTCCACTTTCCGTTGATGCCGCGCATCTTCATGGCGGTACGCCGGCAGAACCGCACCCCGATCACCGAGATCATGGCGCAGACGCCGCAGATCCCGGCGAACTGCCAGTGGGCGACGTTCCTGCGCAACCACGACGAGCTGACCTTGGAGATGGTCACCGACGCGGATCGCGACTACCTGTACGGCGAGTACGCCCGCGATCCGCGCGCCCGGCTCAACCTGGGCATCCGTCGCCGGCTGGCGCCGCTGGTCGACAACGACCGGGCGCAGATCGAGCTGTTCGTCGCGCTGCTGATGTCGCTGCCGGGGTCACCGGTGCTGTACTACGGCGACGAGATCGGCATGGGCGACAACGTGTGGCTCGGTGACCGCAACAGCGTGCGTACCCCGATGCAGTGGTCGGTGGACCGCAACGGCGGGTTCTCCAAGTGCGAGCCCGCCGCGCTGCACCTGCCGGTGAACTCCGGTTGGGTGTACGGGTACCAGGCGGTCAACGTGGAGCAGCAGCGCCAGCAACCGTCGTCGCTGCTCGGCTGGACGCGCCGGATGATCCAGGTACGCAAGCGGCATCCGGCGCTGGCGATCGGCTCGTACGCCGACGTGCCGTCGTCCAACCCGGCGGTGCTCGCCTTCCTGCGCGAATGCGGGGGAGACGAGCCCGAGGTGGTGTTGTGTGTGCACAACCTGTCGGCGTACCCGCAGCCGGCGCAGGTTCGGCTCGACCGCCGGTTCGCCGGGCAGGTACCGGTGGAGTTGACCGGGCAGACCCGCTTCCCGGCGGTCGGGCTGCGCCCGTACCAGCTCACCTTGCCCGGCTACGGCTCGTACCTGTTCCGCCTGGTCGAACGGGACGTCGCGCCGCGCCAGCGCACCGCCGCGGCCGGTCCGGGGTCGACCGCCCTCGCGTCGGGCGCCCAGGCTTGATCGCTGCGCGAGGCGACCCGACCCCGACCGGTTACCGCATCGTTCAGTGGGTGAACGTCAGCCAGTTGACGTTGACGTAGTCGGCGGGCTGACCGCTGGTGAACGTGATGAAGACGGTGTGGGTGCCGGTGACCGACGCGATGTTCGCCGGTACTGTGCGCCAGCTCTGCCAGCCGCCGGTGTTCGCGATGGCGAAGCTGCCGATCGGCGCGTTCGACCTGCTGTCCAGCCGTACCTCGACCAACCCGCTCACCCCGCTCGCCGCGCCGGAGGCGACCCGACCGACGAACTGGGTCGCCGGGGTGGCACCGAAGTCGACGTTGGTGAACTGCAGCCAGTCGCCGTTGGCGATCCAGCCTACGTCCTGTCCGCCGCCGGTGTCGGAGCACGCCTCGGTCTGGGTGCCGGACTGCGCGTCGTAGCTTTCCGCCTGGATCGTCGAGTACGCGTCGCGTCCGCCGGTGGTCGGGGTGGGCGACGGGTTGCTGCCGCCGCTGGTGTACACCGCGACGTAGTCGACGAGCATCGGTACCCCGGACACGGTCGACGAGGTGGGTCCGCCGCCGAACGCCGCCGGGAAGCCGCCGCCCATCGCCACGTCGAAGATGACGAAGAACCCGTGGTGCGTGGCGTTGTTCCAGGTCGTGGCGTCGACCTGGGTCGAGTTCACGGTGAAGAAGTTGACGCCGTCGAGGTACCAGCGCAGTTGCTCGGGGTACACACTGCGGTCGTACTCGACGGCGTAGGTGTGGAAGCCGGTCTGGCAGCCGGAGCAGGCGCGTTCGCCGCTGCCGATGCCGGTGGTCTCGTTGCATGGACCGCCCGGGCTGGTACCGCAGTGCAGGGTGCCGAATTCGGAGCTACGCCCGTTGATGTCCTCCATGACATCCCACTCGCCGATGCTCGGCCAGTTGGTGGCGCCGACCGGGCGGGCGGCGTCGCCGAGCATCCAGAACGCCGGCCAGTACCCGGCGGCGGCGCTGCCGCTGACGTTCGGCTGCTGGATCGACGCCTCGACGCGCAGTTTGCCGCCGACGGGGGCGGCGAAGTCGGTGCGCTGGGTTTCGATGCGACCCGACGTCCAGTGTCCGGACGCGTCCCGGATCGGCTTGATCGCCAGGTGCCCGGCGCCGTCCTGGTACACGTTGGCGGTGCTGCTGGTCATCGTCTCGACCTCGCCGGTACCCCAGTTCGCGGCGCCGCCCGGATAGCCGGTGCCCACGTCGTACAGCCAGTTGGAGGTGTTCACCCCGGTGTTGGCGGCGCCGGTGAAGTCGTCGGCGAAGACCAGGTTCCAGCCGGCGCGGCTCGGTACCGTCGCGCCGGCCGTTCCGGCGAACGCCCCCCAGGTCACGACCAGGGTGGTGGCGATCGCGCCGGCGGCGGCAAGCCATCGACGGCGGTACGGACGAGTCGCCGGCGCGTGGGCGGGTGGCGACGGGGGGCGGGCGGTACGCGTCATCGAGGTCCCTTTCTCGAGTCTCGACGCCCGCCGTACGACATGGGACGCTGAGCGCGCGACGGCCCCTGGCAGGCGACCGAGGATGGCGTGAGAGCGCTCTCATCGCTCATGCTCGTCGTCGGTCGTCTATCTGTCAATACTCCTAACTGTTGGCGGGTACCGATGCGAACGACCTCGCAGGCGCAGCTCACCAGGCGCGCCCTGCTGACCGCGGTGTCCCTTGCCGGGCTGGGCAGCCTCGGCGGGTGCGTGGCCGATCCGGAGTACCCGGTGGGTCCGCTCCGCCTCGCCACCGGCAACCGCGGCGGCGTGTACTTCGCCTACGGGCAGGGCATCGCCGCCCTGGTCCGCGACCGGTTGCCCGGACTGTCGCCCCAGGTGATCGCGACCGGCGCGAGCGTCGACAACCTGCGCATGGTCGCCGCCGGCGAGGTCGAGGTCGGGTTCACCCTGGCGGACTCGGCGGCTCTGGCGGTACGCGGCGAGGACCCGTTCACCGTCGCGCTGCCGGTGGTCGCGCTGGCGCGACTGTACGAGAACTACCTGCATCTGGTGGTACCGCTGGACAGCGGCGTGGCGAGCGTCGCCGACCTCGCCGGACACCGGGTGTCGGTGGGCGCGGCGGGCTCCGGTACCGAGGTGGTCACCGGACGCCTGCTCGCCTCGGCAGGGCTCGCGCCCGGTCGCGACCTGCTCGCCTTTCGCCTCGGCGTGGACGAATCCGCCGCCGCCCTCGCCGACGGTCGGCTGGACGCGTTCTTCTTCTCCGGCGGCATCCCGACGACCGCGATCGCGCGGCTGGCGGCGAGGTACCCGGTACGCCTGCTCGACCTCAGCCGGTACGTGCGTCCGCTGCGCGCCGCCTACGGCGAGTTCTACGCCGAGCGGACGGTACCCGCCGCCGTCTACCGGCTGTCCGGGCCGGTGGCGACCATCGGAGTACCGAACTACCTGGTCGTCCGGCGCGACCTCGACGAGCGGATCGCGTACCAGCTGACCAGGACACTGTTCGCGGGGCGGGAGCGACTGGCCGCCACCCACCCGGAGGGGCGACGGCTGTCGACGGCGTCGGCGATCTCGACGTACCCGCTCGACCTGCACCGGGGCGCGGTGCGGTACTACCGCGAAGCCAAACCCTGACGGGTGACCTCGCCGTCGGCGGGGCGCGCGGCGGACGCCGCCGGGAACAGCAGCCGCGCCGCGAGCCCGCGCGGCGTGACCGGCTGCAGGTCGAGTACCCCGCCGGACGCCTCGACCAGGACCGCGGCGATCGGCAGCCCGAGCCCGGTACCGTCGGTGTTCTGCGCGTCCGGGGCGCGCCAGAACCGCTCGGTCGCCCGTCGCCGTTCCTCGACGGACAGACCCGGACCGTCGTCGACCACGCGCACGCTCACCCGGTCGCCGTCCGGGCACACCTCCACCTCGATCGAGGCGCCCGGACCCGCGAACTTCACCGCGTTGTCGATCAACGCGTCCAACGCCTGACCGACCGCGGTCGGTACCGCCCGGACCGGCGCCTGCCCGACGCCCGACCGGTACAGCCGACTGCCGCGCCGCGCCGCGACCGGCGCCCAGGCGGCGACCCGCTCGTCGGCGACCGCCGCCGCGTCGACCGTCTCCACCGGGTACGGCCCGCGCTCGGCGCGCGCCAGCGCCAGCAGCCCGTCGAGGATGCCGGCGAGCCGGTCCACCTCCTCCAGCGCGAGGCGGTGCTGTTCGCGCTCGGTACCGCCCAGCGCGTCGCCGAGATCCTCCACCCGCAGCCGCAGCGCGGTCAGCGGGTTGCGCAACTGGTGGCTCGCCTGCGCGACGAAGGCGCGTTGCCGATCCAGCGCGTCCGCGACGCTGTCCGCCATCTGGTTGAACGAGCGACCCAGCCGGCGCAACTCGGGCGGACCCAGCTCAGCCGGTACCCGGGTGTCCAGCGCGCCCTCGCTGATCCGGTGCGCCGCGTCGTCGAGTTCCGCGACCGGGCGCAGCATCCACCGGGTCAGCGCCACCGCCACGGTGAAGAAGACGAGTCCGGCGACCACACCGCCGGCGAACAGCGCCGCCCAGTCGCGGGCGATGTCGGCGCGCACCGCGTCGGTGGGCGACAGCGTCAGTACCGCGCCGACCACCTCGCCGCCGCTGGTCACCGGTACCGCCAC
Source organism: Micromonosporaceae bacterium (assembly GCA_036378155.1). GTDB lineage: Bacteria > Actinomycetota > Actinomycetes > Mycobacteriales > Micromonosporaceae > DASUXA01. The sequence goes on from DASUXA010000046.1 coordinate 4,599, forward strand.
GAGCAGCGGGTCACGCTGCCAGGGCCAGACCCGCTGCCGCGCCCCGATCCGCTCGCCGGCGAGCGCCTGTACCAGCCCGCGCCGCACCGCCACGGAGGCGAACACCTCCCGGTCGCCGGTGGACACCACGACCTGCTCCTCGCGGTCCACGACCACCGCCGCGATCGCGTACAGGTCGTGGTACCGGCGCAGCTCGTCCTCGAGGGTGACGACATCGCCGGTACGCAGCGCGGGATCGGCGAGCGAGGCGAACCGGGCGGCGTCGACGAACCGGTCGATGACCGCTTCCTCGGTCCGCGTCGCCGCCACGTCGACGGCGAGCGGGACCTCCAGCGCCAGCAGCACCAGGGCGAGCAGCACCAGGTACGTGCCGACCAGTCGGTACCGCACGGCTACCCGGCTCCGGGATCGCGCAGCCGGTACCCGACCCCGCGCACGGTCTGGATCAGCCCGGCGTCGCCGAGCTTGGCGCGCAGCGACGCGACGTGTACCTCGACGGTGCGCAGCGTCCCCGCCCACGTCGTGTGCCAGACCTCGGCGAGCAGATGGTCCCGGCTGACCACCTCGCCTGCTCGCCGCGCCAGCGCGGCGAGCAGGTCGAACTCCTTGCGGGTCAGGCTCACCTCGCCGCCGTGCACGGTGACCCGGTGCGCGGCGAGGTCGACGACGAGCGGACCGACGGTGACCGCGCACGGCGCCGCCCGGCTGAACGCGACGCGACGCATCACCGCGTCGATGCGCGCCTGTAACTCGGCGATCCCGAACGGCTTGACCACGTAGTCGTCCGCGCCGCTGCGCAGCCCGGCGATCCGGTCGCGCTCCTCGCCGCGCGCGGTGACCGCGATGATCCCCACGTTCCCCCGGCGGCGCAGCTCCCGGCACACCTCGATGCCGTCCCGGTCGGGCAGGTTGAGGTCGAGCAGCACCAGGTCGACCGGCGGCGCGGCGAGCGCCTGCGCCGCGGTCGCGGCGCGCACCAGGTCGTACCCGCGGCGGCGCAGCGCCGTTTCCAGGGCGCCGGCCACCCGGACGTCGTCCTCGACCAGCAGCACGCGCATAGCGGCAGCCTAGGGGGCCGAGCGCGATCCTCCGATACCCCCGCGTCCGGGAATCCGGCTCCGCGCGCCGCCGTCGGCGGCGGTCGGGAGCCGGGCGCGCCGAGCCGTCGCCGGCGACGTGCCGGTCGAGGCTCACACCGCTGGAGATGTGCGTACATCTCCAGCGAGGTAAGCATCCCAGGACGCTCACAAAGCTCGTGGTGTACGCACACCGCCGCGGTTGTGCAGCTGTGACGACACACCCCCTGCGCCGCGCGGGGCCGTGCGCCGGGCGAGGCAGGGCCGTAGCGGCGCCGGGCGAGGCGGAGCCCGTCCGACTCCGACTACACCACGCCGAGGTACGCCTCGCGGACCCGCGCGTCCGCCGCCAGGTCGGCGGCCGCCCCGGACAGGGTGATCCGCCCGTTCTCCAGCACGTACGCCCGCCCGGCGACCTCCAGCGCGGCGCCCGCGTCCTGTTCGACGAGCAGCACACCGGTACCGGCGCCGGTGATGTCGCCCAGCCGCGCCAGGATCTCGTCCACCAGTACCGGCGCCAGACCCAGCGACAACTCGTCGATCAGCAGGACGCGCGGCTTGCCCATCAGCGCGCGGGCGATCGCGCACATCTGCTGCTCGCCGCCGGACATCGAACCCGCCACCTGGTCCAGGCGTTCGGCGAGCCGCGGGAACAGGGCGAGCACCTGACTCAGGTCGTCGTTGCGCGCGTGCCAGCCGCCCAGCCGCAGGTTGTCGCGTACGGTCAGACCGGGGAACAGCCGGCGGCCCTCCGGTACATGCGCGACGCCCCGGGTCGCGATCGTCTCGATCGACGCCCCGGTCAGGTCCAGGTCGTCGAGCGTGATCCGACCGGCGCGTACCGGGATCATCCCGGTCGCCGCGCGCAGCAGCGTCGACTTGCCCGCGCCGTTCGGGCCGATCAGCGCCACCACCTCGCCGGTACGCACCTCGACCGACACCTGGTCGAGCACCTGCACCGGTCCGTACCCGGCGTCCACGCCGGTCAGCGCGAACGTGGTCATTCGCTGCTCCTGTTCCGCGCCGCGTACCTGGTGCCCAGGTACGCCTCGACGACCCGCTCGTCGGCGAGCACCTGTCGCGCCGGGCCGCGGGTGAGCACCTCGCCGTGGTGCAGCACCAGTACCTCGTCGGAGATCGCGGCGATCGCCTGCACGATGTGTTCGACCATGAGCAGGGCGAGCCCGTCGGCGCGCAGCCCGTCGATCAGCCGCAGCGCGGGTTCGATCTCCGCCGGGCGCAGCCCGGCGAGCACCTCGTCGAGCAGCAGTACCCGGGGCCGCAGCGCGAGCGCCTTGGCCAGTTCCAGCCGCCGCGCGTCGGCCACGGACAGTTCGGCCGGCGCGGCGTCGGCGCGGTCCGCCAACCCGACCCGGTCGAGCACCTCGAGCGCGGCACGACGCGCGCCGCCGAGCCGCCGTCCGATGCCGCCCGGCCCGAAGACCTCGGCGACCACCACGTTGTCCAGCACGGTCATGCCCCGGAACGGCTTGACGATCTGGAAGGTACGGGCGACCCCGGCGTGCGCGATCCGCCACGGGCGCGCGCCGGTCAGATCCCGCCCGTCGATGACGACCTGCCCCGTGGTGGGACGCAGATGCCCGGTGAGCAGGTTGATCAGCGTGGACTTGCCGGCGCCGTTGGGTCCGATGACGCCGAGCAGCTTGCCGGGGTACAGGTCGAGGTCGACGTCCGCGACCGCCCGCAACCCGCCGAACTGCCGGGACAGCTTGCGCGCGGCGAGGATCGCGCCCGCCTCGCCGGGGGGACGCTGCTCGGGAACCGGCGTCGCGGCGACGTCGGGCGCGCGACCGCGCGGCTCGCTCCGCTCACTCCTCGCGCTCACAGTCGATACCTCCGCACGTTCTCCAGCAGCGAGAACCGTCGCGTGGCGGCGGCGTCGCGCAGGTACGTGGTGAAGCCCTGCGGCAGCAGGATCACCGCCAGGATGATCAGTCCACCGAGCACGAACGTGTGCCCGGAGGTGAAGTTCTGCCGCAGCCACTCCGAGGCGTACGCGATCGCGATCGCCCCGATCACCGGGCCGACGACGGTACCCGCCCCGCCCAGGATCACCATGACCACCATCAGGACGGTGATGTCCACGTCGAACAGCCGCTCCGGGAAGATGGTGACCTGCTGGAAGGCGTACGCCGCGCCGATCGCGCCGGTGAGCGCGGCGGACCCGGCGAAGGCGAGGACCTTGGCGACGGTGGTGTTGATGCCCATCGCCGCCGCCGCGTCCTCGTCCTGGTGCACGGCGCGCAGCGCGTACCCCGCGCGGGTCGCCGCGACGATCGCCGCGGCTCCCACCACAACGGCGGCGAGCAGCAGGAACAGGACGTAGAACCCGTCGTTGCCGAGCCACGGGGTGGGCGCGTCGTGTCCCACCGTCGGGATCGTGACCCCCGCCCCGCCGCCGGTCCACCTCGGCAGGTTCGTGACCAGTTCGCGCAGCCCCTCGGCGACGCCCAGGGTCGCGACCGCGAAGTAGTGCCCCTTCAGCCGCAGCAGCGGCCAGCCGACCAGCGCCGCGAACAGCCCGGATACCACCGCGGCGAGCGGCAGGGCGAGCCAGAACGACAGCCGGGCGTGCACCATCGCGACCGCCACCGTGTACGCGCCGAGTCCGAAGAACCCGACCTGCCCGAAGCAGGCGTACCCGGTGTACCCGCCGATCAGGTTCCACGCCGCCGCGAGCCCGACGAACATCAGCACCGTGGTGACCGTGCGTTCCTGCCCGGTGTACAGCTGGGTCTGCAGCCCGAAGCCGGCGCCGAGGGCGACCAGACCGACCGCCCACGGCAGCACGGCGCGCAGCCCGGTACGCCGGATCCGCGCCGGTACCTCGTCGACCGGAGCCGCCGCGACCGCTCCCGCCTCGCCCACGTCCACCTCGGCCATGTCAGACCTCCACCCGACTGGCGTAGAAGGCGCGGCCGGCGATGCCCTGGGGACGCACCGCGAGGACGATCACCAGTACCGCGAACGCGACCGCGTTGACCAGCGTGCCCGGCAGCAGCTGACCGCCCCACGCCTCGACCAGGCCGAGGACCAGCCCGCCGAGCAGCGCTCCGGCGGTGTTACCGAGTCCGCCGAGCACCGCCGCGACGAAGCTGTACAGGGTGAACCGCCCCGCGTCGGCGGGGCTGAACGTGGACACCGCGCCCTGGGCGGCGCCGGCCGCACCGGCCAGCGCCGCCGAGAGCCCGAAGGTCAGCGCGTACACGTGCCGCGCTTTGATCCCCATCAGCCGGGCCGCGCCCCGGTCCATGCCGGTGGCGAGGATCGCCAGTCCGGTCCTGGTCCGGCGCATGAACCAGCCGAGCGCCACGGTGAGCCCGACCGCGACCAGTGCCGCGATCAGCCGGCCGAGCGGGATCCGCACGTCGCCGGGCAGCACCAGGGAACGCGCGGCGTACCCGGTCGGAATCGACCGGTAGTTCGCCGTGTACACCAGGATCAGCCCGTTGACCAGCAGCAACTGCAGCCCGAAGGTGAGCAGCAGGGTGATGAAGATCGGCGCGTTGACCACCAGGTTCACCAGGTACCGCTGGATGAGGTACCCGCCCGCGAACAGCACCACCGCCGCCGGCACCATGCCGAGGAACGGATCGAGCCCGAGCGCCTGGTTGAGCGTGAACGCGAGGTACGCCCCGACCAGCACGAACGCTCCGTGCGCGAGGTTGACGATGTTCATCACGCCCCACACCAGCGAGAAGCCGACCGCGACCAGCCCGAACATCCCGCCCTGGAGCAGCCCGTACACCGTGGCTTGGAAGAAATGACTCATGAGCGAGCGGGCCACTTCATCGGAGCCTCAGCCGAGTCCTTCGGCCAGACCGCGACCGGCTTGCCGCCCTGGATCTGGATGACCGCCATCGGCTTGCTGACGTTCTGTCCCCGCTCGTTGAACTTCAGCGGCCCGAAGAAGGTCTGCTCGTCGAGCTGCGCCATGGCGTCGCGGACCTTGTTCGGGTCGGTCGAGCCGGCCTTCTGTACGGCAAGCACGAACGCCAGGCAGGCGGCGGTCGCCTCGGCTCCGTGGTACTCCGGCTGCCGCCCGCCGAACTGGGCGGCGAACGTGGCGGCGTAGTCGCTCGCCGAGCCGAACCAGGCGTCCGAACCCTTGGTCTTCACCGTCCACTGGGTCGACCCGAGCACGTTCTCGGCGGACGCGCCGAGGGTCTGCGAGAAGTCGGGAGTGGGCGGCGCGACGGTCTCGCCGAATCCGCCGGACGGTGTCACGCCCAGCTCCTTGGCCTGCTTGATGATCGCGACACCCTCGGCGAGGTGTACCGAGCCCAGCACGACGTCCGGGTTCTTCGACTTGATCTTCGTCAGCGCCGAGGAGACGTCGGAGGTGCCGTTCGGCACGTACTCCGTGTCGACCACCTGGAAGCCTAGCTCGGTCGCCTTGTCCGCGCCGCCCTTGGTGACCGTCTTGGAGAAGCCGTCGTCGGCGGAGATGAACGCGATCGTCTTCGGCTTCGGCTGCGCCAGGTCGTTGATCGCCTCGACCATGCTCGCCGCGTACTGCGTCGCGGGGGAGAGCACGGCGAAGGTGCGCTTGTACCCCTTGGTGAAGATCTTGTCGTCGGCGCCGGAGCTGTCCGCCATGACCTGACCGTTGCGTTCGATCACGGCGGCGGCGGCTTCGGTGGTCGCCGAGCCGTACGGGCCGAGGATCAGCTTGATGCCCTTGTCGTTGAACTGGTCGACCAACTGCGCGGCAGTGTCCGGTTTGGACGTGTCGTCCTGGTACTCGATGTTGAGCTTGAGCTTGCGCCCGCCGACCGGCACGCCGCCCTTGTTGTTGACGACGTTCTTGCAGACGTCGTACCCCTCCTGGGTCAGCTTGCCTTCGCGGGCGAGCGACCCGGTCAGCGACAGCGAGGCGCCGAGGGTGAGTACGCCGCTGTCGTCGCTGTTCTGTTTCGCCTCGCCTTTGGAACCGCAGCCGGCCGTCGCGAGCACCATGGCCGTCGCGGCGAGCCCGACGAGGATTCTGGTCTTCATCGTGCGTTCCCGCCTTCCGCTCGGGGGTGACGCCGTACCGGGAGCCACCGCGCGCGACGGCGCGCTGGAGGCGACCGCGCGCGACGGCGCGCTGGAAGCGACCGCGCGCGACCGTGCGCTGGAGGCGACGTGCGCGAGCGGCGGCAGCCGGTCGTGCTGGTGCGGACGGTACGAACCCGCGGCGCTGTGGCGTAGACCACGCGGGCGGTTCTTGACGAAGTCCTGAGCTTTGCCGGTCGCGATGATCGACGGTGACTCGTCGCCGGGATGCTCCCGGCACGGCGATCGCGGCGCCGGGTCGGTTGCCCGACCCGGTCGAGCGTCCCGCGTGCGCATGGCGACGGCGGTCGTCGCGCCTGGTTTGCGGCGGTCCGCCGGTTGCCGCCCCGCCCGTCCTATGCCGGCTGCCACCCGATACTTCGGGACGGACTCGGATAGAGAGCGTTTCGGTTTCGCCTCGGCGTGTCGCTTGTCGACGCGCCGCAATAGACGGTAATCCCGTGGCCGTGCAAAGGAAAATCGTCGATGGCCGGCAGCACGGCATTTCCATGCCTCCCGCGGACTCGGTCGGAGACATAGCACAGCGTCGCCAACCAATTACTCGGTTCGCGATAAGCGATAAGGAGTATCGATGAAACTGTGGTTGCGCGGGCTCGTTCCGCTCGCGGTCGTCGCGCTCGGCGCGTCAGCGTGCGGCAGCGGCGGCTCGTCGTCGGACAGCACCGACCTCAAGGGCAAGACCGTCACCGTGATCGGCACCTGGGGCGGTGACGAGCAGAAGGCCTTCCTGCAGATGGTCGCGCCCTGGGAGCAGAAGACGGGCGCCAAGGTGAAGTACACCGGCACCCGCGACATCAACACCGTCCTGACCACCGGCGTCGCCTCCGGCGTGCTGCCGGACCTGGCCGGTCTGCCCGGTCCCGGGCAGATGGCCGAGTACGCCCAGTCCGGTCGGCTGAAGCCGCTGGACGACGTCCTGGACATCAAGACGTACCAGGCTGACACCGCCCCGGCGCTGGTCAAGCTGGGCCAGACCAACGGCAAGACCTACGGCGTGTTCATCAAGGCCGCCATCAAGGGTCTGATCTGGTACAACCCGAAGACCCACGACTACAGCCAGAACCCGCCGAAGACCTGGGACGACCTGATGAGCCAGGGCAAGGCGAACCAGGGCCAGGCAAAGGCGATCTGGTGCCTGGGCATCGAGTCGGGCGCCGCGTCCGGCTGGCCGGGCACCGACTGGATCGAGGACCTGGTGCTGCGCACCGCCGGCCCGGACACCTACACGAAGTGGTACGAGGGCAAGATCAAGTGGAGCGACCCGGCGATCAAGAAGGCGTTCGACATGTACGCCAACCAGGTCGTCGCCAACACCTACGGTGGCAGCAAGACCGCGGTCGCCACGAACTTCGGCAACGCCGGCGACCCGCTGTTCGCGAACCCGCCGGGCTGCGAGTTCCTGCACCAGGCGAGCTTCATCACCGGGTTCAGCGAGTTCAAGTCGCACAAGGCCGGCACGGACTACAACTTCTTCCCGTTCCCCGACATCGACCCGCAGTACAGCGGCGCGGTTGAGGGCGCGGGCGACCTGTTCGGCATGTTCCACGACACCCCGGCCGCCAAGTCGCTGATGAAGTACCTGGTCACGGCGGAGGCGCAGGACATCTGGGTGAAGGCCGGCGGCGCGCTGTCGGCGAACAAGAACGCCAAGGACTACCCGGACGACATCAGCAAGCGGTCCGCGGAGATCCTGACCAACGCGAAGACGTTCGTGTTCGACGCGTCGGACAGCATGCCGACCGCGATGAACGACGCCTTCTGGAAGGCGCTGGTCTCGTTGACCAACGGCCAGAAGACGGTGGACCAGGTCCTGGCTGACCTCGACAAGGCGCAGAAGGACGCGTACCAGTCCTAGTCGACAGGGCGGGGAGCACGGCTCGCCGCGCATCACGCGGCGAGCCACCGGGACAGAGCGCGCCGCGCATCGCGCGGCGAGCCGTCCGGGATCAACGTTCGCCGCGCATTGCGCGGCGAGCGAACCGGTTGTCCTGCTCGTCGCGACTGTCGTGGCGAGTGTCCCGTACGGCGAGCCGCGCCCCGGCGCGGCTCGCCGCTCCCCGCCCCGAGACGGACCGGCCCGCCCGCCTGAGGAGGTACAAGTGGAGTCACAACTGGTCACCGCGGTCGAGGTGGTGCTGGGTGTCCCGGCGGTGCTGATCGCCTACATCTGGCTCACCGAGCGACTGCTCACCCCGGCGTCCGAGCGCTGGCGTCGGCGGGCACGGCCGTGGCTGTGGATCGCTCCGGCGCTCGCGTTCCTCGGCTTCTTCCTGATCTACCCGACGATCCGTACCGTCATCCGTAGTCTGCAGGGCAAGTCGGAACTCACACCGAAGTTTGTCGGGCTCGATAACTACAAGTGGTTCTTCACCAACGACGACGCTCTCGGCAGTCTGCTCAACAATGTACTTTGGCTGCTGTTCTTCACCGGATTCACGGTCGGATTGGGGTTGCTCGTCGCGGTACTAGTTGACCGTGTTCGATATGAGGCGGTCGCTAAGAGCATCATCTTCCTGCCGCTGGCGATCAGCATGGTGGCTGCCGGCGTGATCTGGAAGTACATGTACGACTACAAGCCGCCCGGCGCCCGTCAGACCGGCACACTCAACGCGCTGCTCGGTACGGTCGGCGTGGGACCGATCGGCTGGCTGCAGTCGCCCGGGTTCCGGCTCAGCACACTCGCCCTGATCGCGGTCATGGTCTGGATGTGGACCGGGTTCGCGATGGTCATCATCTCGGCGGCGTTGAAGGGCATCCCCCTGGAACTGCTCGAAGCGGCGCGCGTCGACGGCGCCAACGAGTGGCAGGTGTTCCGCAAGGTCACGTTGCCGATGCTGGGCCCCACCCTCGCGGTCGTCTCGACCACGATGATCATCACTTCGTTGAAGACCTTCGACATCGTGTACACGCTGACCAACGGCAACTACGACACGGACGTCATCGCGAACCTGATGATCAAGGAGATGTTCACCGTCGGCGACTTCGGTCGGGCCAGCGCGGTCGCGGTCGTGCTCCTGCTGGCGATCGTGCCGATCATGGCGTTCAACATCCGTAAGTTCCGTGCCCAGGAGTCGCTCCGATGACCACGATGGCAGTGCCCGAGGCGTCCAGCGCCACCCGGACGCCGGCCCGCCCGGCGGCCAAACGCCGGCCGACCCGACTGATCCTCCACCTCGCCGTGGTCGCCCTGATGGTCATCTGGGCGATACCGACCATCGGGCTGCTGGTCAGCTCGTTCCGCCCGGAGGCGGCGCTGTCCACCTCCGGCTGGTGGCACGCGTTCGCGCCGCCGTACCAGTTCACCATGGCCAACTACCGCAACGTGCTCAACCAGGCCGGCATCGGGCAGGCGTTCGTCAACAGCCTGTTCATCGCGATCCCGGCAACGGTCATCCCGCTGTTCGTCGCGGCGTTCGCCGCCTACGCGTTCAGCTGGATGGAGTTCCCCGGTCGCGACGTGCTGTTCGTGGTCGTGGTCGGGCTGCTGGTGGTACCGCTGCAGACCACCCTGATCCCGATCCTGAAGCTGTTCGCCGACTGGAACATCACCGGCACGTTCCTCGCGGTGTGGTTGGCGCACACCGGGTACGGGCTGCCGTTCGCGGTGTACCTGCTGCGCAACTTCATGGGCTCGCTGCCCAAATCGGTGTTCGAGTCGGCGTTCATGGACGGCGCCACCCACGTCACCGCGTTCTTCCGGCTCGCGGTACCGATGAGCGTGCCCGCCTTCGCCGCGCTGGCGATCTTCCAGTTCCTGTTCGTGTGGAACGACCTGCTCGTCGCGCTGATCTACATCGGGCTGTCCAACTCGGACAACCTGCCCATGACGGCGACCATGGCGAACCTGGTCAACTCGCTCGGCGGCGGCTGGTACTTCCTCGGCGCGGCGGCGTTCGTGTCGATGCTCCTGCCGCTGGTGGTCTTCTTCGGACTGCAGCGCTACTTTGTCCGCGGCATCGTGGGCGGAGCGGTGAAGGGCTGAACGGGAGACGATGAGCGGATCGCGACGCGAACCTCGGCAACCGCTGCTGCACGACCTGACCACGGTCGTGCACGCACCCCTCAGCGCGTTGTCCGAACACAGCGGGCAGATCCGGGCACACGGAGTGCAAGGCGTGTTCTACGCCGACTGCCGGGTGCTGAGCGAGGCGGTACTGCGGGTCGACGGGTACGAGCCGGAACCGGTGACCCAGGTGCTCGACGGGCCGCACACCGCAAGGTTCACCGCCCTCGCCCGCGGGTCGGGCAACGCCCGACCCGCGGGCGAGGGACCGCTCGGACTCGCCGAGGAGATCCGACTCGGCACGCTACGGGTCGACCGGGTGCGACAGCTGACCTCCGACGGGCTGGTCGAGGAGATCGCGATCTCGTCGGGCGGCGACCAGACGGTACCGACCGTGGTCACCCTCACCCTCGGCTGCGACCTCGCCCCCATGGGCGAGGTGCGGTGGGGCGCGACCGGCGCGGCGCTACCGGCTCGGGCGTCCGGTACCGGCTTGGTCTGGGCGAACCCCGGCACCGAGGTACGAGTGGACGCCGACAGCGCGACCGCCGAACCGTCGCCGGCACAGCTGACCTGGTCGGTCGACGTACCGGCGGGGCAGGTCGTCACCCTGCGTTGGCGGGTACGGGTCGCCACCAGCGCCGCTGCCGTGACCGCCCCACGGGGCACCGTCGAGTGGTCCCGCCCCGAGGTGGACGCCGACGACCGGCGCCTGGTGCGGCTGCTCACCCGGTCGCTGGACGACCTCGAAGCGCTCCGGCTGGCTGACGAGGCGACGCCGGGCGACACGTTCCTCGGCGCGGGCGCGCCGTGGTACCTGACCCTGTTCGGTCGCGACAGCCTGTGGGCGGCACGGATGATGCTGCCGGTCGGCACCCGGCTGGCTGCCGGCACGCTGCGTACCCTCGCCCGACGCCAAGGCAGCCGGGTCGATCCCGACTCGGGCGAGGCGCCCGGCAAGATCCTGCACGAACTGCGGTACGGCGGGCTGTTCGCGGTGCGCGGCGGCGACGAGGCGGTCGCGTACTACGGCTCGATCGACGCCACGCCGCTGTGGATCAGCCTGCTGCACGACGCGTGGCGGTGGGGCATGCCCGAGGCGGACGTCGCCGCGCTGCTGCCCAACCTGCGCGCCGCCCTCGACTGGCTCGCCGGGCACGCCGACCCGGACGGCGACGGATTCGCCGAATACCTCGACCAGTCCGGGCGGGGCCTGGCCAACCAGGGCTGGAAGGACTCCGACGACGCGCTGCGATTCCGCGACGGTCGGCAGGCGAACGGACCGATCGCGCTGTGCGAGGTCCAGGGATACGTGTACCAGGCGGCGGTGCACGGCGCGGCCCTGCTGTCCGCCTTCGACCTGCCCGGCGCCGACCGGTGGCAGCGGTACGCCGACGACCTCGCCGAGCGGTTCCGCGCCCGGTTCTGGGTGGACGGACCCGACGGACCGTACCCGGCTTTCGCGCTGGACCGAGACAAGCGCCCCGTCGACGCCCTGACCAGCAACATCGGTCACCTGCTCGGTACCGGACTGCTGAGCGACGACGAGTCGGCACACGTCGCGCGGGCGCTCGCCACGCCCAGCATGTCCGGTCGGTACGGGCTGCGCACGATGGCGACCGACAACGGCGGATACGACGCGCTGTCGTACCACTGCGGCGCGATCTGGCCGCACGACACCGCGATCGCGATCCGTGGACTGGCCCGAGCCGGGTTCGGCGCGACCGCCGCCCGGCTGGCGGAGGGGGTACTGGCGGCAGCCGAGGCGTTCCGGTACCGCATGCCCGAGCTGTACAGCGGCGACGACTGGCCCAGCGGACCGGTGGCGTACCCGGCAGCCTGCCACCCGCAGGCGTGGTCGGCGGCAGCCGGCATCGCGATCCTCGAGGCGGCGCTGGGTCTGGAACCGGATGTACCCGCCGGTGAGCTGCGGCTGCGCCCCATGATGGGTGCCCCGCTCGGCGCTATCGACGCGCGTGGGCTGCGCATCGCCGGTACCTCGGTGGATGTCGCCGTCGACCGCGACGGCGTGGTCACCGTCAACGGTCTGCCGGACACGATCCGCGTGGTCGCGCCGTCGGTACCCCACATCCCGACTCAGCCCGCCGAGAAGCGGTCGGTCGCACGATGAGCCGGACCACTTCGAGTCGGGCGGTACGGTTCCCACCTTGTGCCGGTACTTGAGCGGCTTGCCAGCGCGCTAGGCGTTGGCCTGACGGTCAAGTTCGAGCCGATCGGTGAGGCTGCCTAGCGACTGCCGCAGCGCCTGCTCATACCAGGTGGCGAACAGGCGCGCCGCGTCGTCGACGCCGTCCCGGTCGCCGGTGGCGAGCAGGTCGAGCAGCAGGCCACGGGTGGTCGCGATGCCCAGCCGGGCCAGGGCGCGCGCCTCGCCGGCCGGTACCCCGAGCGTCGTATGGACCTCGGTGAACAGGTCGAGCCACGGGTCGAGGGCCGCGCGCAGGAAGTCGCCGGTGTGCTCGCGGCCCTGCAACGCCTGCGCGTACAACTCGAAGAACAGCCGCTCCAACGGCCACAACTCCGGGTCGGCGAAGCGCCGCCACATCTGTTCGGCGATCGCGACAGGTGTCATGCCCGGTTGGCGACGCAACTCGCCCACCGCCTCGCGCTGGCGGCGCTCGACCTCGCCCACCACCGCGGCGAGCAGCCCCTCCTTCGACCCGAAGTGGTAGATCAGCATGCGGTGGCTGGTCCCGAGTTGGGCCGCGAGTTGGCGCAGGCTGACGTCGGCGATACCACGTCGCGCCGCGTACCCGATGACGGCGGCGAGCAACTCGTCGCGTGGACGTGGCGGGGTCGCCGCCGTGCTCGGCTCGACCTGTGTCACGGCGGACCCGCCTCGTCGTCCATGATCGTGACGATTCCCGAGGGCGCGTCGAGCGCCGCGACGGTACGACGTGCCGCGTGGTCGACGTGGACGCGTGGCGGCGGCGGAGGCGCGTCCGGGTGGTAGGTGCCTTCGCCCCAGAACTGGCCGTACCGCAGCACCACGCCGCCGGCGGCGAGGACCGCCGACTCGAGATCGGCCTTGGCGACCCCGCCGTCGCCGGGCAGGTCCCATGCCACGCTCTGCGCCAGGAACCGGCGGGCCGACGCGGCCCGCGCCGCGGCGAGCACGTTTGCCGTTCCTTCCCGGCGGATCCGGTTGTTCGCGGCGGTGAACTTGGCGATCGCGGTGCGGTCGTCGGGCAGGTCGGTCAGCTCGTGGACGACCGTGTCCGGCGCGAAGGACACCACCGCATCGGTCAGCGTGACCGTGTCGTACACGTCGCACACCACCGGTTCGGCGCCGAGGCCGCGCAGCCGGTCCGCCTTCGCCGGGCTGCGGGTCAGCCCGGCGACGGTGTGGCCGGCGGCGACCAGCAGCGGTACCAGCCGCACGCCGATCACCCCGGTCGCGCCCGCGACGAAGATCCGCATCACGGTCACCGCTGGTCGGGCGCGTCCGACCGGGTGCGGCGGTGTTCGAGCTGGTCGGCGAGCCGGGTCATGGCCACCCCGAGTTCGCGTCGCATCAGGCGGCGTACCAGCGGAGCCGCCGCCCGCTCGGCGAACGGCGCCTGCTCCCACGCATACGTGAACGTGATGTGGGTGCCTCCGGTCGGGGTCGGTTCGAGGGTGTACGTGCCGGTCGCGACCCGCCGCCCCCCGGCACCGATGTTGCGCTCGGTGATCCGGCTCGGCGGGACGTCCTCGATGGTCTCGATGTCGACCGTTTCGCGCCGTCCCCCGACCACCACGGTCACGTGCGCCTTCGAGCCCACTCCGCGGGGCGGGCCGCTGCACTGCCAGTCGACCATCATGTGGTCGGTGAACGACTCGTGTGCCGCGATCGGGGCGAGGAACTCGTACACGTCCTCACGAGGGTCGGGGACGTCGACGCTGACGCTCACAGGCTTCATGTACCAGATGGTACAGCGGCGTGTGCCACCTGGTTCGTGGAGTGCATCACGGGGCGCTCACCACGACACCAGGCAGAACGGGTGACCGGCGGGATCGGCGAAGACCCGGAGCGATGGGCTACCGCCGTCCAGGCGCGTCGCCCCGATCGCGAGCACCCGTTGCTCGGCCGCGTCGAGGTCGTCGACCCGCACGTCGAGGTGCATCTGCTGCGGCGGGTCGCCGTCGGGCCAGCGCGGCGGTACGAACCGCGAGACCCGCTGGAACGCGACGCCCGGACGGTCCGGCGCGTCACCGATCACCACGAAGTCCCCGTCGTCCTGCACCCGGACCATGCCGAGCAACTCCTGGTAGAACGTCGCCAGGGCGGACGGGTCGGGACAGTCGACGATGAGGCCGTGCCAGCGTCCGATCATGCCGGGCATCCTGCTCGCGCCGTCCGACAATTTCCGACGTCCGGTCAGTACGGGTTGCCGTGGCCCGGCAGTCGCCCGGTGAGCATCGCGCCGACCCGCGCCACCGGACCGGGGCGGGCGTGCAGGGCGGGGGAGCCGGTACCGCGCCGCTGCGCCATCCCGTCGAACAACTCGGCGAGGGCGCTGACCGCGTCGATCCGCGGCCGCCAGCCGAGTTCCCGCTCGGCGCGGGTCGGGTCCAGCAGCGGGCACCGTACCGCCAGATCCACCCAGCCCGGCTCGGTCGGCTGCAGCCTCGCCCGCCAGGTCAGGTCAGCCGCGACCCGCAGCACCGCGGGCGGCACCGGCACGCCGACGCCGTGGAAGTACGAGCCGACGCTGGTCGCGTCGAGCACCGGCTCGGCGACGATGTTGAACGGCCCGCGCGCGTCGGACAGCGCCGCCAGGGTGTACGCCTGCGCCACGTCGTCGGCGTGCACCGCCTGCACCCGCAGGCTGCGCCCGCGTGGTACCACCGGCAGCCGGCCCAGCCGCAGCAGTTCGGTGGGCACCAGCGGACCGATGAACAGCCGGGCGATCTCGGACGCGGCGTCGCGTTGGAAGGTCAGCCCCGGGCGCAGTCGTACCACGCGCAGCCACGGCTGGTCCCGTTCCACCTGGTCCAGCATCGCCTCGACGTCCGCCTTGTCCCGGCTGTACGTGGAGCTGCGCACCCCGGTCACCGGCCACGACTCGTCGACCCGGCGGTCCTTCGGACCGGCCGCGTATGCACCCACCGACGACGCGTACACCAGCGCCGGAACGTCCGCTCGTACCACCGCCTCGGCGATCCGGGCGCTGCCGTCGACGTTGGTGTCCCGGATCGCCAGTCGTTCGTGGCTGGGCTGGATCTGCCAGGCGAGATGGATCACCACCGCCGCCCTGGCGAACACGTCCGCCAGGGCGGCGACCGCCCCGGCGGCGCTGATGTCGATCGAGTGCCAGTGCACCGCGTCGTACGGCGCGCCCGACCCTCGCGTCGGTACCCGCCGAGCGATCCCGACGACCTCGTCGACCTCGGGTCGCTCGCGCAGCGCCCGCAGCACCGCGGTACCGACGTTTCCGGACGCGCCCACCACCACGATCCGCATGCGCACCCGGTACCCCCGAAATGACCGGTCTATCACAGTCGCCGGACCTCGCCAGAATCACTGATCAAGACGCGGGATCGCCGGACACGCCGCAAGATGTCCGGTGAGGGGCAAAACGGCTGCCGGCCGGGGGAGGGACATATCGGATGAGGTCCTGGCTGTACGTACCGGGTGACGCACCGGACGAGATGATCTCCGCCGCCGCGTCCGGGGCGGACGCGATCGTCCTCGACCTCGCCGACGCGGTACCGCCGGCCGCCCGGCGCACGGCACGCAAGATCGTCGCCGAGTACCTGCGCGAACGCCCGCTCGGCCCGCCGGTATGGGTGCGGATCAACCCCGGTCCGCTCGGCCACGACGACGTGCGGGCGGTGTTCGGACCCGGTCTGCGGGGGTTCTGCCTCGCCCGTTCCGAGACCCCGACCCAGCTGCACGCGCTGGACTCGGTGCTGCGTGAAGTGGAACACGACGCCGGTCGGTCGCCCCGCTCGGTACCGGTGACGGCGGTCCTCGAATCGGCGGGCGCGGTCCTCGCCGCGCCGGTCATCGCCCGCGCGCCCCGGGTCGTGCGACTCCAACTCGGCGAGGCGGACCTGCGCATCCAGCTCGGCGTCCGATGCGGCCCCGACGAGGCGGAACTGCTGTGGGCGCGCTCGCAGCTCGTGCTGGCCAGCGCGGCGGCGGGGATCGAACCGCCGATCGGACCCGCGCCCGTGGCTCGGCTGTCCGCCGACGGGCTGCGGCGCAGCGGCGAAGCGCTGCGCCGACTCGGCTTCTGCGGGCGAGCCTGCCTCGACACGTCCCAGGTGGCGCTCGCCAACGAGGTGTTCACACCGTCCGCCGAGGACGTCGTCGCCGCCCGCGAGGTGCTCGACCGGTACGAGCAGGCGACCGCCGACACCGCGATGAGCCTGGATCTCGATCCGTCCCGTGTGGACGAATCCGTGGTGCGCGCCGCGAGGCGCACCCTCGCCACCGCCGACTGACCCCGCGCGTCACCCTTCTATCGGATACCCGTCGCCGAGGCGACTCGACGGGTGTCACCGTGCCTTGGTAAGCACGACCCATGACCCCCCGGATCAGATCGGTCGCGGTGGTCGCCGGTGCGGCGACCGTCGCGGCCCTGCTGTCCGCGCCACCGGCTCAGGCCGCGTCGCCGGACCTTGTCATCAGTCAGGTGTACGGCGGCGGAGGCAACTCCGGCGCGACCTACACCAACGACTTCATCGAGCTGTACAACCGTGGCACGACGACGGTCGACGTGTCCGGCTGGAGCGTGCAGTACGCCTCGGCATCCGGCTTCACCTGGCAGGTCACCACGCTGTCCGGAACCGTCGCGCCGGGTGCCCGGTACCTGGTCCAGGAAGCCGCCGGAGCCGGCGGCACCGTAGCGTTGCCCAGCCCGGACGCCACCGGATCGATCGCGATGAGCGCGTCCAGCGGCAAGGTCGCCCTGGTCGAGTCCGCGATCCCGCTCGGCTGCGGCGCGTCGTGCCACCTCGACGCCCGCGTCCGCGACTTCGTCGGGTACGGCGGCGCCACCGACTTCGAGGGCGCGTCCGCCGCGCCCGGCCTGTCCAACACCACCGCCGACCTGCGCGCCGGCGGCGGCGCCACCGACACCGACGACAACGGTGCCGACTTCACCGCGGGCACACCGAGCCCACGCGGTACGAGCGGGGGTGGCAGCGGCGGCGGCGCAACACTGCGCATCCACGACATCCAGGGCGCCGCGCACCGGTCGCCGGTGACCGGCAAAACCGTCGCGTCCGTACCCGGCGTGGTCACCGCGACCACGAGCAACGGGTTCTGGATGCAGGACCCGCAGCCCGACGACGACCCGGCGACCAGCGAGGCGGTCTTCGTGTTCACCTCGTCCGCGCCGAGCGTGACCAGGGGCGACGCGGTCACCGTCAGCGGTCGGGTCAGCGAGTACCGACCGGGCGGGTACGCCAGCGCGAACCTGAGCACCACCGAGATCTCCGGTGCGGCGGTGACCGTCACCGGACACGACGCGACCCTGCCGGCGCCCACCCTGATCGGACCCGGCGGTCGGACCGTACCGGCGGCGGTACGCACCGACACCCCAGGTGACGTCGAGAAGTCGACGACGTTCGACGTCACCGCGAACGCGCTCGACTTCTACGAGTCGATGGAGGGCATGCTCGTCGAGGTCGACGACTCGGTCGCGGTCGGTCCCACCAACAAGTACGGCGAACTGGCGGTGCTGCCGGGCGGGGCGGGACAGCCGCGCACCGCGCGCGGCGGCATCGTGTACAGCTACGCCGACGCCAACCCCGAGCGGCTCATCCTGTCCAGCGCCCTGGCGCGGGTACCGGTCGCGAACGTGGGCGACCGCCTGCCCGGTGCGGTCGTCGGGGTGCTCGACTACAACTTCAGCAACTTCATGCTGGACGTGCTCGCCCCGCCCACGGTGGTACCGGGCGGCATCGCCCCGGAGACCACCCGCGTGCAGCGGTGGAACGAGTTGGCGGTCGCCACGTACAACGTGGAGAACCTCGACCCAGGCGACCCGCAGGCGAAGTTCGACCGGCTGGCGACGAACCTCGTCCACAACCTGTCCGCGCCGGACATCGTCGCGGTCGAAGAGATCCAGGACAACGACGGTCCCACCGACGACGGCGTGGTCGCCGCCGACGTGACGTGGCACAAGCTGATCGACGCGATCAGGCGCGCCGGCGGACCGGGGTACGACTTCCGCTCGGTCGACCCGAGCAACGACACCGACGGCGGTGAGCCCGGCGGCAACATCCGGGTCGGGTTCCTGTTCCGCACCGACCGCGACCTGACCTTCGTAGACCGACCCGGTGCCGACGCGACCACGCCGACCCAGGTGGTACCGCACGGCAACGGCGCGGACCTGACGCTGTCGCCCGGTCGGATCGACCCGACGAACCCGGCGTTCGACGACTCGCGCAAGCCGCTCGCCGGGGAGTTCCGGTTCCGTGGACAACCCGTGTTCGTGGTCGCCAACCACTTCAACTCCAAGGGCGGCGACGAGCCGCTGATGGGGCGATACCAGCCGCCGGTACGGCCCAGCGAGGCACAACGGCACGCGCAGGCGCAGGTGGTACGGAGCTTCGTCGACCAGATCCGCGCGGTCGACGCGGACGCGAACGTCGTGGTCCTCGGTGATCTGAACGACTTCGAGTTCTCCCAGACCGCCGACATCCTGACCGGCGACGGGTTCCTCACCGACCTGCCCCGCACCCTGCCGCTGTCCGAGCGGTACACCTACGTGTACGAGGGCAACTCGCAGGTGCTCGACCAGATCCTGCTGTCGGCTCCACTGGCGGCGTTCGGGTACGACTACGACGTCGTACACATCAACAGCGAGTTCGCCGACCAGGCGTCCGACCACGACCCGCAGGTGGTACGGCTGGAAATCCGCCCCGGCGACTGAGGTTGTCGGGGGTCGCAGCGCGTGGGCGGTCGGGGGGTCGTGGCCGTGTGGGCGGTCGGGGGTCGCAGCCGCTCCGGGCGGTCAAGCTTGATCCCTGCGCGACTGCGACCCCCGACCGCCTTTGCCCGTGGCAGCCGCCGCCCAGACGTCACCGTTCGTTCCTGTGTGACTGCGCACCGCCGACCGCCTTTGCCCGTGGCAGCCGCCGCTTCGACGTCACCGTTCGTTCCTGTGTGACTGCGCACCGCCGACCGCGTTTGCCGTGGCAGCCGCCGCTTCGACGTCGCCGTTCGTTCCTGTGTGACTGCGCACCGCCGACCGCGTTTGCCGTGGCAGCCGTCGCTTCGACGTCGCCGTTGATCCGCGACTGTGACCTCGGCCGCTGGTGCGGGGCGGTCCGCGTCTGACCGGATGCCCGAGGACTCGTCGCGCTGTCCAGAGCGTTATCGCGGGTGAGGGTGTTTGCGGACTGCTTATCGCGGCCCGGCTCGTCGACTGCGCGCGGGGCGGTCATGACCGACGCCGTGATGCGGGCGGGGTCGGTGCGCTGCGAAGGGATCAAGCTTGACCGCCCGGAGCAGCGCGCCGGCCCCGCCCGCTTCGAGCGGACCCCGACCGGATCAGACGTACAACGCGATGGCGTCGTTGGCGCCGACGGTGGCGGTGAACTGGCCCGAGGAGTTGACGTAGTACGTAGGGCCGGTGCAGCCGCCGCTGCTGCGGTCACCGTGCTGCACGTCGCAGTAGGTACCTGCGGGCAGCGACGTCTGGAAGGTACGCGAGATCGAGAACGACTCGTGGTTGATCACCACGTACCCCTTGCTGCCTCGCCCGAAGGCGATCGCCTGGTACCCGTTGTCCCACCAGTTGTTCATGCCGGTACCGCGGACCGCGTTGCGGAACCCGACCATGTTCATGATCTGCCGCCAGTAGTGCTGGCACTTCCAGCCGTCCTGGAAGCAGGCGTACACGGTGCCGCCGTTCGGCGGTCCGGCGTCGTTGTCGCTGAACTCGTAGCCCGAGTACACCTGCGGCGAGCCGTAGTTCCAGGCGAGCAGGAAGACATTCGCGAGGGTGTACGTGGCGCCGTACTTGTAGTTCAGCGTCGAGCCGTTGCGCTCGGTGTCCCAGTTGTCGACGAACGGACGCGCCTGGTAGCTGGGCAGGTACCCCCAGGACGCGCCCCAGTTGTTCAGGTACGCCAGGCGTTCGCTGGTGAAGATGCGCTTCAGGTCGTAGGCGGCGCGGAACTCGTCGACGTCGCCGTTGCCGGTGTACTCGCTGGGCTGTACCGCCTCACCGGAGCCGTAGATCACCTCCTGCACCCAGTAGATGTTCGGGTTCGACAGCTTCGACTTGATCGCGGCGAGGTCGCTGGCGGCGATGTGCTTGGCGGCGTCGATGCGGAACCCGTCGACGCCGTCCGAGATCAGGTGGTTCATGTAGCCGGCGATGGTCGACCGTACGTAGTCGCTGCCGGTGTCGAGGTCGGCGAGCCCGGACAGCTCGCAGTTCTGCACTTCCCAGCGGTTGGTGTAGTCGGTGATGTTGTGCCGGCAGGAGTGGAAGTCCCAGTCCTGGTAGTAGCCGGGGTAGTTGTACTTGGTGTACGACGAGCCGCCGGTGCCGGTGCCGGACCCGGCGGTCATGTGGTTGATCACCGCGTCGGCGAGAACCTTGACGCCCGCCGCGTGGCAGGTGTTGATCATGTTTCGGAACGAGGACTCGTCGCCGAGCCGTCCGGCGATCTTGTAGCTGACCGGCTGGTACGAGGTCCACCACTGGTATCCCTGGATGTGCTCCTGGGCGGGGGAAACCTCGACGTACCCGTACCCCTTGGGGCCGAGGACGTTGGTGCATTCCCTGGCGACGGAGTCGAATTTCCACTCGAACAGCGTGACGGTGACGTCCTTGCTGCCGGGCGGGGTCGCGTGCGCCGGCTGGGCGGACGGCGCGACCAGGGCGGTCGCCGCCGCGGCGGCGACCGCGACGGCGGCGGCGATGCGGATGGGGGAGCGGTGCCGGCCTCTGTGGCGGCCGGTCGACAGCCTTGCGACAGCCATGGTGCCTCCGGATGTGGGCAGGTGTCGGGCCAAGGGTCGGCGACCGGGCGCGGGGTGTACGCCGGCGCGTCACGGGACGCCTCGCAAACCCTTGCAGCGCCTTCTGCAAGATTGATGAAACTTGCAGAAAACTTGGGTAAGGACTGTAGGTGTGACGTCAATGGACGTCAATAGCGCGCGAGGCGACCGCAACCGGACGGCAGCCCCGGCGAAGGGATGCGCCCCCGGCTCCAGCGGTATCGACGCGGGTCAGTTGCCGCCCTGGGCGGCGCGCCCGCCGGTCACCGGACCGGTCAGCGCCGGGTCCGCGAAGTCGGCGGCGAGCCAGGACAACGCGCCCGGCAGAGCGCTGGTCCAGGTACCCCAGTTGTGACCGCCCGGAATGTCGACCAGGGTGACGGTGTCCGGCGCGTGTACCGAGGCGGCGAACTCGCGACCCGCGGTCTTCGCGGCGCGCTCGGCGTCGCCGACCATCAGGTAGAAGCGCAGCGGCACGGCACGCCGGTTCCTGACGGTCAGCGCCGGGGTGTACGAGCGCTGCAACGCGACGTTCTTCCGGAACAGGTCGCCGGTGCTGGCGTCGACCGCCGGGGCGAAGTACCCGTCCAGGCTGACCGCCGAGCCGAACCGGTCCGGGTGGCGCAGCGCGAGGTCGACCGCGCAGTACCCACCGGTCGAGTAGCCCATCAGCGACCAGGCGGTGCGGTTCGGCATCACCCGGAAATGCCGCGCGAGCGCATCGGGGACGTCCTCGCTGATGTACGTGTCGGCGCGGGCGCCGCCGACCGCGTCGACACACTCGCTGTCCCGCTTCGGATTCGGGTTCTGGCTGACCGACACCAGGATCATCGGCGGGATACGCCCGCTTGCCATCAGCCGGTCCAGCACCGCGACCATGTGACCCTGGCGCTCCCAGTTCTGCGGGGCGCCGGGAAAGCCCGCCAGCAGGATCGACACCGGGAACCGCCGGTTCGGCTGGCTCGGATCGAAGTAGGCGTCCGGCACGTACACCCAGGCAGGCAGCTTGTAGCCGGTGCGCGCGCCGGCGATGGTGGTCTGCGCCCACACGCCGTGACCGGGGCGAACCTTCGCCCGTGCCTCGGCGAGCCACGGCTCCACGTCGGCGACGGGACGCCCGGCGTCAGCGTTCAGTTCGGCGGTCGCGGCGTGCCGTACCCCGAGCAGATCGGCGAGCGAACCGTAGAAGCCGCCGGCGAGGTTCGCGCTGGCGGCGAGGGTCAGCACCGAGAACAGTTGCATCGCGACCAGCAGCAGGCTCCGGCGCAGGCGCTTGTACCTCTCGACGTCCCAGGTGATGCCCGCGGCGATCGAGACACCGATCGCCGCCAGGGCGAACAGCGCGACCACCCAGCCGGACGCCAGCGGTACGTCCCACCAGGGACCACCCGGTTCAGCCAGACGCACGCCCACGCCCCTCATCCAACGCCTCTGCCACCATCGCCGCGGTCGGCGGGTCGGCTCCGGTCACGGTACACACCAACGCCGCGGCGGCACACGCGTCGGTCAGCGCCCGGGACGCCACCGCGCCGGGGTCGGCGGCCAGCTTCACCGCACCGGGGTCGGCGCCCAGCTTCACGGCGCCGGGGTCGGCGCCCGGCTTCAACGCGCCCTCGGCGACCAGCCGGGCGAGCAGCGCGGCGGTGAACGTGTCGCCCGCGCCGACCGTGTCCACGACGGTGACCGGCGGTGCGGCAGCGCTCGTGGTACCGCCCGCGTGCACGGCGACCGCACCCGCCGCGCCACGGGTGGACACGGCGAGCCGGGTACGGCCCAGCGACAGCCAGCGGCGCAGCACCGTGTGCTCGTCCTGCCCCGGGTACAGCCAGGCGAGGTCGTCCGCGCTCGCCTTGACCACGTCGGCGAGCGCGACGAACCGCTCCACCCAGGCGACCGCCTCGTCGCGGGTACCGACCAGCGCCGGGCGCACGTTCGGGTCGTAGCTGACCGGGATGCCGGCGTCCACCGCCCGCTCGACGAGCGCCAGCACCGCGGACCGCCCCGGCGCCACGGCACAGCCGAGCGACCCGACGTGCAGGCAGGCGACGCCGTCCAGGGACAGCGCCGAGGTGTCGAGGTCCCAGCCGAACCGGAAGTCGTACCGGGCGGAGCCGTCCTCGGCGACCCGCGCGAACGCGACGCTGGTGGCGGCAGCGCCGTCGGACAGGTGGCCCAGCCCGATGCCGTTGCCGCTCAGGTGCGCGCGGATCAACTCGCCGAACAGGTCGTCGCCGACCACTCCCGCGTACCGGGTGGGCTGCCCGAGCCGTGCCAGCGCCACCGCGACGTTCAGCGGGCTGCCGCCGGCGCATGCGTCGAACACCCAGGTACCGCGCCGCGCGATCAGATCGACCACAGCCTCGCCGACCACGAGAAACATGATCGCGAGGCTACCGCCTCGCGGTCGGGGTGGCGTGACCCGCGACAGGATCAAGCGTGACCGCCCAGAGCGGGGTGCGCCGCCCCGACCACCGCACCGGGGCGGTCACCGAGGCTGGTACGCCAGCCAGACCGTCGACAGGGGTCCGACCGAGATCCGGGCGGTCGCCGGGTGACCGCGGTACGGTTCCACCTCGGCGACGACCGAGCCGAGGTTGCCCACCCCGGTACCGCCGTACTCCACCGCGTCGGTGTTGACCAGTTCGACCCAGTGCCCCGGCGCGGGCAGCGGCAGCCGGTAGTCGAGGTGGGCGACGCCCGCGAAGTTGGACACCACGACCAGCAGCGACGCGTCGGAGCCGCGCCGCAGGATCGCGGCGAGGTTGCCGTCCGCGTCGTCCGGTACCAGCCACTCGAAGCCGCTCGGATCGGCGTCCCGGCTCCACAGCGCCGGTCGCTGCCGGTACACCCGGTTGAGGTCGCCGATCAGCGTGCCGACCGCGCGTACCGCCGGGTCGCCCAGTGCCGACCAGTCCAGCCCGTACTGTTCGCTCCACTCCCGCTCGTCAGCCAGCTCCGCGCCCATGAACAGCAGCTTCTTGCCGGGATGCCCCCACATCCAGCCGAGCAGCCCGCGCAGCCCCGCCAGCCGCGCCCACCGGTCGCCGGGCAGCTTCGCGGTCAGCGACCGCTTGCCGTGTACCACCTCGTCGTGGCTGATCGGCAGGACGTACTGCTCGTCGAAGGCGTACGTGGACGGCAACGTCAGCGTGCCGTGGTGGTGGCGCCGGTACACCGGGTCCCGGGCGACGTAGTCGAGCGTGTCGTGCATCCAGCCCATGTTCCACTTCAGCCCGAACCCGAGCCCGCCGGTTTCGACCGGGCGGGACACGCCCGGCCAGGCGGTCGACTCCTCGGCGATCATCACGACGCCGGGATGCGCGGCGTACACCGTGGCGTTCAGTTCCCGCAGGAACGCCACCGCCTCCAGGTTCTCGTTGCCGCCGAACACGTTCGGTTCCCACTCGCCGGGGCGGCGCGAATAGTCGAGGTACAGCAGCGACGCGACCGCGTCGACCCGCAGCCCGTCGATATGGAACTGCTCGAACCAGTACAGCGCGTTCGCGATCAGGAAGTTGCGCACCTCGGGTCGCCCGAAGTCGAACACCAGGCTGCCCCAGTCGGGGTGCTCGCCGCGCCGGGGATCCGGGTGCTCGTACAGCGGGGTGCCGTCGAACCGCGCCAGCGCCCACTCGTCGCGCGGGAAGTGTGCCGGTACCCAGTCCAGCAGCACCCCGATGCCCGCCTGGTGCAGCCGGTCCACCAGGTACCGGAACTCGTCCGGGGTGCCGAACCTCGCGGTCGGCGCGTAGTACCCGGTGACCTGGTAGCCCCACGAACCGCCGTACGGGTGCTCCATCACGGGCAGCAGTTCCACATGGGTGAACCCGAGCCGGGTGACGTGCTCGACGAGTTGGTCGGCGACCTCGACGTACCCGAGTCCGGGTCGCCACGAGCCGAGATGCACCTCGTATACCGACATCGGACGGGCGTGGTGGTCGGCGCGCCGAGCGGCGAGCCAGTCCGCGTCGCCCCACTCGTACCGCGACCGCCACACCACCGACGCGTTCGCCGGCGGGCACTCGGTACGGGTCGCCATCGGATCCGCCTTGTCCCGCCAGATCCCGTCGGCGCCGTGCACGCGGTACTTGTACCGGTGGCCTTCCACCGCGCCGGCCGGCCGGCCGGCGCGCTCCGGGCCGCTGGGTGCGGCTCCGGCGACGTGCCCGGACCACACGCCGCTGTCCCCGATCCGGGACAGCGGTACCCCGTCGTACGGCGCCCAGCCGGCGAAGTCGCCGACGACCCGTACCTCGCGGGCGTGCGGCGCCCACACCCGGAACGTGACGCCGTCCTCGTCGGGCCGCGCACCGAGGAACTCCCAGAGCCGCTGGTGGCGGCCCTGGGAGAACAGGTACAGGTCGAGGTCGGCAGGCGCGGACGCCTCGGTCACGAGGCGACCCCGTCGACGGCGAGCAGGTTGCCCTCCGGTACCACGATGCGCGGCCGGTGCGCCGTGGACCGCGCGGCAGCGCGCGGATCGAAGCCGGCCGCCTCGCGCATCGACGTGCGGTAGGCGTACGCGGTCTGGTCGGCGATGGTCGACCAGCCGTACCGGGTGGCGACCATGCCGCGTGCCTCACGCGCGACCCGCCGGGCGAACACCTCGTCAGCCAGCAGGGTGCCGACCGCCCCGGCCAGCGCCTGCGGGTTCTTCGCCGGGAACGTCACGCC
Source organism: Micromonosporaceae bacterium (assembly GCA_036378155.1). Classification (GTDB taxonomy): domain Bacteria; phylum Actinomycetota; class Actinomycetes; order Mycobacteriales; family Micromonosporaceae; genus DASUXA01. Next base: position 30,403 of record DASUXA010000046.1, read on the forward strand.
GGTCACGCCGGGCTCGACGATCTCGGCGAGTCCGCCGGTCGCGGCGACCGCGAGTGGCGCGCCGGCTGCGGCAGCCTCGAGGGCGACCATGCCGAAGGGTTCGTAGATGCTCGGTACCACCATGGTGTCGGTGGCGGCGAGCACCGCCGGCAGGTCGTCGCCGAGGAACCCGGCGAACTCCACCCGGTCGGCGACGCCCAGCCGCTGGGTCTGCTGGTGCAGTTCGTCGCGGTACGGACCGTCGCCGGCGACCACCACGCGCAGCCCCGGGTGCCGGTCGGACAGCGCCGGCACCGCCGCGATCAGGTCCTGGACGCCCTTCTCGTACACCAGTCGACCGGCGTACCCGACGAGCGGTCCGTCGCCGCCGAACCGCTGCCGGGCAGCCGCGACCGCGCGGGACGGAACCTGCCATACCTGGTCGTCGACGCCGTTGGCGATCACCTCGACCTTGCCGGCGGGCAGTTCCAGCAGGCGGCTGACCTCCCAGCGCATGTACGCCGAGCAGACCAGCACCTTGTTCGCCTCGTGACCCAGCCACCACTCGACGGAGTGGATGCACTTGTTCATGTCCTCGGGCAGCCAGCCCTGGTGCCGACCGGCCTCGGTGGCGTGGATCGTGGCGACCAGGGGGATGCCCAGGTGCTCCTTGAGCGTCACGGCGGTGTGCGCGACCAGCCAGTCGTGGGCGTGGATCACGTCGTACTCGCCGGTCGACGCCGCGTGCAGCGCGGCGCGGGTCAGCGAGTGGTTGAACGCCATGGTCCAGGCGAGCAGGGTCGGGGTGGACAGCGGGAAGAGGGGCGGATCCTCGGGCGCGCGGACGATGCGCACCCCTTCGGCGTACTCCTCGAGCGGCGCGCCGGCGGCGTGCCGGGTGACCACGGTCACCTCGTGTCCGGCGGCGGCGAGCGAGGTCGCGAGCGCGTGGACGTGTCGCCCGAGTCCGCCGACCATCACCGGCGGGTACTCCCACGACACCATGAGCACCCGGACCGGGCGCGGGCTGTGCAGTTGTTGAATGTCGGCGGTCTGGACCACCGTGACCCCTTCCCCCTGGAACGTCTGGCCCCCTGCCCCGATTCGCGCGCACGCCAATAGGCACCGCAATGGGTGCCGTACCGCGAATTGGGGATGCACCTATCCTGCCTCGCCCCGGTTACGTCCGAAAACAGGGAAGGTTTCGGGCAGGTTGCCGATCCCGCGTGTCGGAACCGCCGCGCCGCGCGCTAACCGTTCCGCCACGCGCGAAGCAGTTCCGCCACGCTCCACGCCTGGTACGGACAGCCGGTCGCCGTGTGTCCGGGATCACCATCGGCCGTCTCGGATACTGAGAAGACGCCCCATTCGCCGAGGTGAGCGACGAGCCCGTCGAACAGCCCCTCCGGCACCTGTCCGGGCACCCGCCGGCGCAGGGCGTCGGTGTACGGCCCGATCAGCCACGGCCACACCGTGCCCTGGTGGTACGCCCGGTCCCGCTGCTCCGGTCCGCCCCGATGCCGCCCGAGGTACGCCGGGTCGTCCGGGGCGAGACTGCGCAGGCCGAGCGGGGTCAGCAGGGCACGGGTCACGGCGTGTACCGGGCGGGGGTCGTCGAGGCGCGGACCGTACGGCAACGACCAGGCAAGCAGCTGGTTCGGTCGCAGCGCGGCGTCGTCGCCGTCGGGCCCGTCGACCACGTCGTACAGCCAGCCGTGCGGCGACGGGTACCGCGCCGCGAACGCCTCGACCGCCCGGAACCGCAGCCGGCGGGCGTCTGCCGCGTCCTGTCCGAGCCGCTCACGCAGCGCCGCGACCGCCCCGAGCCCGTTGATCCACAACGCGTTCAGCTCGACCGCCTTGCCGTGCCGAGGCGTCACCGGCACCCCCTCGACCCGAGCGTCCATCCAGGTCAGCGCGTACCCCGGAACACCCTGGGTGAGCAGCCCCTCGGTCGGGTCGACCCGGATGCCGAACCGGGTACCGGCGAGATGCGCCGCGACGATCGCCTCGAGGGTGGGCAGCAGGTCGGCGGCCAGGTCGTCGTCGCCGGCGACCTCGACGTGCCGGCCGACCGCGTGCAGGAACCACAGCGCGGCGTCGGCGGTGTTGTACTCGGTCGCGCCGGTGTCGGCGGTGTTCGCGAGCATCCCGTCCGACACCGTCGCGGCGTACGAGCGCAGCAGGTCACGTCCCTCGTCGGCGCGTCCGGTGGCGAGGAACAACCCCTCGTACGCGGTCATCGTGTCCCGCGACCAGACCCCGAACCAGGGGTACCCGGCGACCACGTCCGGCCCGGTCGGCGTGCTCACCACGAACGCGTCGGCGGCGACGGCGAGCGTCGCCTCGACGCTGTCCCGCCCGCCTGCGATCCGCGCCGCCCGCTGCCGCGCCGACGCCACGATCTCGCCCGCCGGGGGCGGTACCCGCGACCCGGTCCACGCGACGACCTCCAGCGCCTCGCCCGGCGACAGCGTCGCCGCGAAGTCGCCGAGACGGCGCAGGTCCTCGACCGGGTTCAGCCCGCGCGCCGCCTCCTCGCGGGCGTACGCGCCCACGTACCAGTCGCCCGCCGGGATGAAGCCGGGGCCGGCGATCCGCCACGCGTCCTCGACGACCGCGCCGTCCGCGACCGGTACCACCCGCAAACCGTCGCCGGATCGCCGCTCGGCGTGGGCGTCCCGCCACGTGCCCAGCGCCGCCAGACTCAGCCCTACCGGCGGACCGGCGACCAGCCGGTGCACCACCCCGACACAGCCGTCGCGTACCGCCAGTTCCCGCTCCACCACGACCTCGCCGACCCGCCACCGCCAGCGGGGCAGCCCGTCGCGTACCTCGACACAGTCCAGCAGGGTGTGCCCGACCGGGTCGACGACGCCGGACGCCCACTCGTGGACCGCGAGCCGCACGGTCGCCCCCGACGGCAGTTCCAGCACCGGGTCGAGGGCGGCCAGGGCGAGCATCCGCCGCGCCGGTGCCGGGTCGGCGACCACCAGCAGCCCGTGGTACCGGCGGGTACGCAGCCCGCTCAGCGTGCCCATGGCGTACCCGCCGCGCCCGTCGGCGACCAGCCACTCGCGGCGCGCCCCCGCGTCGAGGTCCGCGCAGACCTGGGTGCCGAACAGGTACGCCATGCGCGGCACGGTACCGGGACCAGGCAGAATGCGCTGCGTGGCGGAGGGCAACGCGGAGCGGGTACGGCTGGCTGAGGCGGACGCGGGCACGCGGCGGTGGCGCGCCTGGGGACCGTACCTGTCCGAGCGGGCCTGGGGCACGGTACGCGAGGACTACAGCGACTACGGGGCTGCCTGGGACTACTTCCCGCACGACCACGCCCGGTCGCGGGTGTACCGGTGGAGCGAGGACGGGCTGGCGGGGATCTGCGACGACCGGCAGACGTTCTGCTTCGCGCTGGCGCTGTGGAACGGCGAGGACGCGATCCTCAAGGAGCGGATCTTCGGCGTGGCGGGTCCGGAGGGCAACCACGGCGAGGACGCCAAGGAGTACTGGTGGTACCTCGACTCCACGCCGACCCACTCGTTCATGCGCTGGCGGTACCACTACCCGCAGGCGGCGTTCCCGTACGACGAACTGTCCGCGGTCAACCGGGAACGCGGTCGCGACGAACCGGAGTACGAACTCGTCGACACCGGGATCTTCGCCGACGACCGGTACTTCGCGGTGACCGTGGACTACGCCAAGGCGAGCCCGACCGACCTGGCGATCCGGATCACCGTGCACAACCGGGGTCCCGAGCCGGCGACCCTGCACCTGCTGCCCACGCTGTGGTTCCGTAACACCTGGTCGTGGGGGCTGCCCGGGCGCGACGAGGTACCCCGGATCGAGGGGCGACCCGGTCGCCTCGTCGCCACCCACCACCGGCTGGGTCGGCTCGTCCTCGACGGCGCGGGCGAGGCTGAGCCGCTGCTGTGCGACAACGAGACGAACAGCCGGCGGCTGTGGGGACTCGACGGCGCCCGGTACCCGAAGGACGGCATCAACGACCACGTGGTGCACGGCGCGGACACCGTCAACCCGGACCGGGTCGGCACCAAGGGCGCGCTGCACTACCAGGTGGAGATCGGACCCGGCGCGTCGACCGAGATCCGGCTGCGGCTGGCGCTGGTCGCCGACGCCGCCGAGACCTGGGCCGCGCCGGATGCCGAACCCGATCGGCTCGACCTCGGCGACGCGTACACCGACCTGCTCGCCGTCCGCGAAGCCGAAGCCGACGAGTACTTCGCCGAACTGGTACCGGCGACCGCCGGCGCCGACGAGGCGCTGGTGGTCCGGCAGGCGGTCGCCGGGCTGATGTGGAGCAAGCAGTTCTACCACTACGACGTGGCGCGCTGGCTGGACGGCGACCCGGCGTCGGTACCCCCGCCCGACGGACACAAGTGGCGCAACTCCCACTGGCGGCACATGAGCAACTTCGATGTCATCTCGATGCCGGACCCGTGGGAGTACCCCTGGTACGCGGCGTGGGACCTGGCGTTCCAGGCGGTCGCCATCGCCCGCGTCGACCCGACGTTCGCCAAGCAGCAACTGCTGCTGCTGCTGCGCGAGTGGTACCTGCACCCGAACGGGCAGATCCCCGCCTACGAGTGGGCGTTCGACGACGTCAACCCGCCGGTACACGGCTGGGCCGCGCTGAAGGTCTTCGAACTCGACGGCGGCACCGACACCGAGTTCCTCGCCAAGATGCTGCACAAGCTGCTGCTGAACTTCACCTGGTGGGTCAACCGCAAGGACGCGGGCGGCAACAACGTGTTCGAAGGCGGGTTCCTCGGTCTGGACAACGTCGGACCGTTCGACCGCTCCGCCGCGCTGCCCGTGGCGGGCGTGCTCGAACAGAGCGACGCGACCGCCTGGATGGCGATGTACGCGCTGAACCTGCTGGAGATGGCGGTGGTGCTGTCCGTCAAGGACAGCGCGTACGTGGACCTGGCGACCAAGTTCCTCGAGCACTTCGCCTGGATCGCGTCGGCGGCGTACGAGCAGGGCCTGTGGGACGAGCAGGACGGCTTCTTCTACGACGTGCTGCGCCCCGAACACGGCGAGGACCTGCCGATGCGGGTCCGCTCGGTGGTGGGTCTGCTGCCGCTCGCCGCGACCACCGTGCTCGGCTCGGTGCTGCTCAACCGGCTGCCCGCGATCAACGAACGGCTGCGCTGGTTCGACACCAACCGGCCGGAGTACGCCGACGTGATCGGGCACCGCCGGGTCCAGGACGGACAGCAGCAGCGGCTGCTCGCCGCGGTCGGACCCGACCAGTTGGTCCGGGTGCTCGCCCGGATGCTCGACGAGGCGGAGTTCCTGTCCCGGTACGGGCTGCGCTCGCTGTCCCGCGCCCACCTGGACGAGCCGTTCACGGTCACGCTCGCCGACACCGACTTCACCGTCGGGTACGAGCCGGGGGAGTCGACCAACGCCATGTTCGGCGGCAACTCCAACTGGCGCGGACCGGTGTGGTTCCCGGTCAACTACCTGATCATCGACGGGTTGCGCCGGTACGCGACGTTCTTCGGCGACGACCTGAAGGTGGAGTACCCGACTGGTTCCGGCGACCGGCGCACCCTCGGCGAGATCGCCGACGACCTGTCCCGGCGGCTGGTCGACCTGTTCCTGGCGGGCGAAGACAAGCGGCGACCGATGTTCGGCGACTGCGCCCAGTTCCAGGACGACCCGAACTGGCGTGATCTGCTGCTGTTCTACGAGTTCTTCCACGGCGACACCGGCGGCGGGCTGGGCGCCTCCCACCAGACCGGGTGGACCGCGCTGGTCGCCGACCTGATCCTGACGCTGCACGAGCGGGACGGCGGTGGGCGCGGCGCCGGCGGTGCCGGCGCCGCGCCCACCGACCGGGGCTCCGGCGACCGGTCAGTCGGGTAGTCGCTGCCGCCGGGTCGACGCGGGAGCCATCAGGTCGCCGTACCGGTCGAGCCGGGCGAGCGCCTGCGCCGGTCCGATCAGCGGGTACCGCCCGCCGCTGCCGAGCGCCTCGACCTCGTCCCAGGTCAGGGGCGCGGCGACGGTCGGTACCGGCAGCCCGCGCAGCGAGTACGGCGCGACCGTCGACTTGCCGGGGTCGTTCTGGCTCCAGTCCACCAGCACCCGCCCCGCGCGCAGATCCCGGCTCATCCGGTGCACCACCCGGTCCGGCTGGTCGCGTTCCAGCAGTTCGGCGAGGGTACGGGCGAACCGCTTGGTGCGCGGATAGCTGGTCGGCGCGTGCAGCGGTACATGCACATGCAGGCCCTTCGCCCCGGACGTCTTCGGCCAGCCGCGCAGCCCGACCTCGGCGAGCATCTCGCGTAGCCGCAGCGCGACGCGGGCCGCCTCGGCGATGCCGGCAGGCGCGCCGGGGTCCAGGTCGAACACGACCTGGGTGGGCGTGTCGAGGTCGTCGACGCGACCGAGGAACGGGTGCAGTTCGATGGTCGCCAGGTTCGCCGCCCACACCAGCGACGCCACGTCGTCCAGCACCGGGGCGGCGAACGTCTTGCCGGTACGCGGGAAGTGCATGGTCGCCGTGCGCACCCACGGTGGGTGCGGCGGGCAGCGGGTCTGGAAGAAGTGCTTGCCGTCGATGCCTTCCGGGTACCGGTGCAGGGTGGACGGCCGGTCGCGCAGGTACGGCAGCAGCGCCTCGGCGACCGACGTGTAGTAGTCGATCAGTTCAGCCTTGGTGAATCCGATGTCCGGGTACAGCACCCGGTCGAGGCTGGACACCCGCACCGGTCGCCCCGCCACGTCCACGGTCAACTCGTCGGTCACGTCCGCCGCGCCTCGACGAGCTGCGCGATCGAGCAGGACGACGCGAGGCGGTCGGGTCGCCACCGGCGGAACCGGGCGGGGTGGCGGAACCGCGCCCCGTCCGGTCGGTCGTACGCCACCTCGCACACCAGCACCGGTCGCAGCGGTACCCAGTCCTGCGTCATCCCCGGTGTCCACCGTCCCGCCGAGCCGGGCAGCCGCCCCATCGCCCCGCCCTCCAACGCGAACCCGTTCCGCCACGGGTGCCCGGCGAGCCCGGTGACGTACGGGGCGAGCACGCCGAGCAGTTCGCGCCGCTGCTCGCGGCGGAACGCCGAAGCGACCCCGACGTGCCGCAGCGTGCCGGTCCCGTCGTACAAGCCGAGCAGCAGCGAGCTGACCTCGGTGTCGGTACCGAGCCGGAACCCGGCGACCACACAGTCGGCGGTGCGTTCCGGTTTCACCTTCCACCAGCCGCGCCGACCCGGCTGGTACACCGAGTCGACCGGTTTGGCGACCACCCCGTCGTACCCTTCCGGCAACCCACCGGACAGCCAGTCGGCGGCGAGGTCCGGGTCGTCCACCGACGGCGTGACCGCGAGCGGCGCCGGCGGCTCGGCGAGGAGCCGTTCGAGTTCCGCGCGCCGGTACCGGTACGGACGTCCCCGCAGGTCGTGGTCGCCCACGGCGAGCAGGTCGAACGCCACGTACCAGGCGGGTGTCTCGACCGCCAGGCGGGCGACCCGGCTCGCCGACGGGTGCAGCCGCTCCAGCAGCGCGTTGAAGTCGTACCGACCGCCCCGGGTGACCAGCACCTCGCCGTCCAGCACGTACCGCGGCTCGGGCAGCCTGGTCGCGGCGGCGACGATCTCCGGGAAGTACCGGCTGAACGGGCGGTCGTGCCGGCTGCGCAGGTCGACCCGGTCCCGGTCGCGGAACGCCAGGCAGCGGAAGCCGTCCCACTTCGGCTCGTACCGCAGCCCGTCGCGGGGCAGGTCGCGGACCAGCCGCGCGAGCATCGGCGCGACCGGGGGCGTGACGGGCAGGTCCACACCCACCGCTGTACCCCGGATCGGGGCGTGCTCCCGCGCCGACCGGTACCGGCAACCGCGCCGCGGTGGTGGTGTGGGCACACCACCACCGCGGCGGACGTCACGCGACCCGCCCGAATCTCAACGTCGTGACGAGCGGTCGCGCCACGGTCAGGGCAGGGTGCCCAGGTGCGGGGCGACCGTCGTGGCGAACCCGTACCCGTTGCTGGCGTCCCAGTTGATCGACCAGGTCATCGCGCCCCGGATCGCCGGCCAGGTCGCCGGCGGGCGGAACGAGCCGCAGTTGGTGCCGCGGGCGAGGCAGTCCAGCGCGGCGTTGACCACGGTCGGCGACACGTACCCGCCGCCCGCGGCGGAACCGGACGCCGGCAGTCCGAGTGCCACCTGGTCCGGTCGCAGCCCGTTCTGCAGTTGGATGCACGCCAGGGCGGTGAGGAAGTTCTCCGTGCCCTGGGAGTACACCTGCTGGTCGCAGCCGAGCATCGACCCGGAGTTGTAGTACTGGGTGTGTACGACCGTCAGGATGTCCTTGATGTTCAGCGCCAGTTGGAAGTACGCGTAGCCGGTGGACTGCATGTCGATGGTCTGCGGCGCGAGCGTGATGATCAGGGACGCGCCGACCTTGCCGGACAACTGCCGCAGCGCCGACGCCATGTACGTGGCGTTGAGCCCGTTTTCGACGTCGATGTCGACCCCGTCGAAGCCCCACGTCGTCATCAGCCCGTACACGCTGCTGGCGAAGTTCGCGGCGGCGGTGGAGTCGCCGACGGAGACGGTGCCGTTCTGCCCGCCGACGGAGACGACCACCTTCTGGCCCCGCGCGTGCAGGGTCGCGACGTCCGCCTTGAAGTCGGCGGCGCTGTACCCGCCGAGCGCCGAGGACAGCCCGGAGTCCACGCCGAACGTCACCCCGCCCGGGCGGCTCGGGTCCGCGTCGGCGAACGCCACGGCGACCAGGTTGTAGCTGGTCGGCACGTCGGAAAGGCGCAGTGGTCGGGCGCCGTTGGTGAAGTCCTGCCAGTACCCGGTCAGTTCGTGCTTCGGCAGCGACCCACCGGACGGCGGCGGGGAGGAGGTGCTGGGCGACGGGGTGGGCGTGGGCGACGGGGAAGTCGACGGCGACGGCGAGCTTGACGGCGATGGCGACGCGGTGGTCGGCGACGGGCTCGGGGTGCTGCCCGGACCGCTGAGCACCAGGTCGTCGGCGTAGAACGTGGGCTGGATGTACCAGCCGTGCACGTAGACGGTCACGCTGGTGGTCGTCGCGCCGGTGGTGAAGGTGTACGACAGGGGCGCGTAGCCGCCGCCGGTGCCCGGTGTCCAGTTGTTGCCGTCGCTGGTTCCGGTGCCGGTGACGCCGAGGTACACGTACGAGCCGTCGACGTATCCGGACAGGGTGTACGAGGTGCCGGGTTGGACCGGCACGGTCTGCGCGCACTGGGCGGTGGCGCTGCTGGTGGGGGTACCGGCGAGCGCGTAGCTCCCGGAGTGGGCGTGACCGGTCGTCACGCTGTCGCCGGCGTCGCACTGCCAGCCGGTGAGGGTACCGGTCTCGAAGCCGGGGTTGGTGAGGATGTTGCTGGTCGCCTGGGCGGGCTGGGCGAGCCCGACGACGGTCGCGACGGCGAGGGTCACGACGGCGGCGGCTGCCGCGGCGAGCAGGGCTGGGCGCGTTCGTCCGGTCACGGACAACTCCTCGGGGGGCAGGGGACAGGAGTCGTACGCGTACGCCCGTCGATGCAATCGCATCACCGGCTTAATGTCAAGGTTTCTTTACTGTTATCGGCTGCGTCGCTGGTCGCGGGGCAGGTCGGGGGCGGGAATGCCGGGGGTGCGAGGATAGTTGCGTAAGCAAGTAAAGGACTTGCTCGCAGAGGAGAAGCCGATGCCCGCCGTCACCGTCGCGAACCCGCTGGCGCTGCCGCGCATCCCGCAGACCGACCCCGCCGTCGACCGCGACCGGCCGGTGGTCTCGGTCACCACCGCGCCCACCGGGTACGAGGGCGAAGGGTTCCCGGTGCGGCGCGCGTTCGCCGGCGTCGACCTGCGCGTCCTCGACCCGTTCATTCACATGGACCAGATGGGCGAGGTGGAGTACGCGCCGGGCGAGCCGAAGGGCACGCCGTGGCACCCGCACCGGGGCTTCGAAACCGTCACGTACATGATCGACGGCGAGTTCGCGCACCAGGACTCGAACGGCGGCGGCGGTCTGATCACCAACGGCGACACCCAGTGGATGACCGCGGGCGCCGGCATCCTGCACATCGAGACACCACCGGAGTACCTGGTCGCCAGCGGCGGTCTGTTCCACGGCTTCCAGTTGTGGGTCAACCTGCCCCGCTCGCTGAAGTTCGCCCCGCCCCGGTACCAGGACATCCGCGCCGACAAGGTCGCCCTGCTGTCGTCGCCGGACGGCGGTGCGCTGCTGCGGGTCATCGCCGGCGACGTGGCGGGACACCAGGGTCCCGGCTCGACGCACACGCCGATCAGCCTGGTCCACGCCACGCTGTCGCCCGGCGCGTCACTGACCCTGCCCTGGCAGCCGGACTTCAACGCGCTGGTGTACGTGATGGCGGGGCGGGGCACGGTCGGCACACAGCACCGCCCGGTCCGCACCGGTCAGTTGGCGGTGTACGGGCAGGGCGACACCGTCACCGTCGCGGCGGACCAGCGGCAGGAATCCCGCAGCCCGCAGTTGGACGTGCTGATCCTCGGTGGGCGTCCGATCCGCGAACCGGTCGTCGCGTACGGGCCGTTCGTGATGAACTCCCGCGCCGAACTGATCCAGGCGTTCGAGGACTACCAGGCTGGACGGCTGGGCAGCATCCCCGCGGCGCACGCCGACGTGCGGGGCGACACGACCGGCGAGCAGTGAACCGGTCGCCGGGCGGTTCCCGCTCGGGCGGTCGCGACTGACGGCTGGCGCGCCGTACGGCGCGCCAGCCGTCGACGTCCCGGCACGGTCGTCCGGTCCCGGCAGCCTCAGGACCCTCCGGTTGTCAGATCCTTGTCCTCGTCGGGTTCGGGTACACACAACACCAGCGCTCGCGGGCGCACCCGGACGGTGAGCCGACGACCGGGCTCGATGACGTCGCCGTCCAACTCGCGGGGCTGCTCCCGATCGCTGTCGATCTCGACCGTCGCCGCCCGGTACGTGCGCATCGGCGCCCGGTCGTGTCGTCCGCGCAGCACCGACCAGCCGAGCGTGAGCCAATGGCGCAGGTCGCGGGGCGCGAGTACCGCCACGTCCAGCAGCCCGTCGTCCGGTTCCGCCTCGGGCAGCAACCGCAGCCCGCCCTGCAGCCGTCCCACGTTGCCGACGACCACGGCGCGGGCGCGTACCCGCAGGGGCGGCTGGTCGTCGAGCCGGATGCGCAGACGCATCGGTCGGTCGCGCAGGTGACGCAGCCCGGACAGCACGTACGCCGGCCAGCCCAGTCGCGCCTTGAGCCGCTCGGAGGCGTCCTCGAGCATCTTCGCGTCGAACCCCATGCCCGCCATCACCACGAAGCAGCGGTCGTCGACCACGCCCACGTCGAGCCGTTGCCGACCGGTACCGGTCGCCAGTCGCACCCCCGCGACCGGGTCGTCGGGCAGCCCCAGGTTCGCCGCGAGCAGGTTGCCGGTGCCGGACGGCAGTACCGCCAGCGCGACGTCCGTGCCGGCCAGGGCGGTCGCGCACGCCATGACGGTACCGTCGCCGCCGCAGGCGAACACGACCTGCGCACCGTCCGCGACCGCCGCGCGCGCCTGGCCGCACCCCGGGTCCTCGGGAGTCGTCTCGAGCCATGCCGGCTCGGGCCAGCCCGCGGAGGCCAGGGCGGTACAGATGTCGCGGCGGCGCCCGTCGAGGTCGGCGACCTTCGCCGGGTTGACCACGACGGCGGAGCGGGTCGCGACCCCGGTACCGCGAGCCTTGTCCACGCCGATCAGTGTGCGGTACCCGCGGAGCAGGCGCGACCGGAGCGCGGCATATGCCGCGCTCCGGTCCACAGCTGGATACGACGAGCCTGCGGCCGCGGGAGCGGCCACAGGCCGGGCAATCCGTGATCGCCGGGTTGAGCGGGTCGGTCGCTCAGCGCCCGGCGAGCAGGCGGTTGACCGCCGTGTCGACGTCGAGGTATTCGCTCTCCCGTCCCCGTGGTACCACCACGTAGGTGCGGCGCAGGAACCGCACCAGCACGCTGCGCGGTACCTCGAACAGCGCGTTCCCGTCCGGCGACGACAGCGCCAGCGCGACGAAGTCGCCGCGCGGCGTGGCCCACGGCCAGACCCGCACGTCCCCGATCCCCGCCGGCTCGTCCAGCCCGGTGACCAGCAGCTCACGGGCGAACGACCAGCTCACCGACTCGCCCCCCGACGAGTCGGCGTGGAACAGCACGAGGACCGCGTACGGGTCGGTCGGGTCGTAGCGCAAGCTAGCCCGCACCGGCAACGCCGTCGCGTCCGGCGCGACCAGCCTCAACGACGTCTCGACCTCCACGGTCGTCGGTCGGATTGCACTCATGACCTACTCCCCCCGGCACCGCAGCGGGGCACCTACGCCAGCCCCGCCCCTCCCATACTCAGGTGATACCTAATCTCACGCTCCGACATCACCCGATTGCACCTTGTAGTGGTACCGAATTTTTTCGAGTGCGACGGTCGCCGTCCGATGCGTGATAATGTGTCCGAATCTTGGCTGTACCTCATACAAGCCGATGGCCGCCCCCGAGCGACATCGGCTTCACTCCGGTAACGTCCGCTCGACCTGATCGGTGACGGTCGTGCGGCTCGAGGAGGAGACACCGATGCCCGGTAGCCCCGCGGCGGAGGACTCCGCCAACGAGCTGCTGAGGGCGAACTGGCGCACCCGTTTGGCACGCTGGCTCGCCAGAGTCCGGGCCAAGCCCGGCGGACGGCTCGCGGTACGCATCGTGGTCGCCCTTCTCGGGTTGATCGTCCTCCTGCTTGGCATCATTCTGCTGCCGTTACCCGGTCCCGGCTGGTTGATCATCTTCGCGGGTATCGCGATCTGGGCGATCGAGTTCCGTTGGGCGCGGCGGCTGCTCGGATTCGCCCGCCACAACGTGCGCCGCTGGAACCTCTGGTACCTCGAGCGACCGCTCAGTCTGCGGGTCGTCGTCGGCGCGCTGCTGGTACTCCTGGTACTCGCGATCATCTGGGCGAGCCTCGCGGTGAGCTTCGGCGTCGACTTCTGGCAGGCGCTCGCGACCGGCTGACCCCGAACGTCCCGTACCGTCGGCACCCGCGCGTGCGGCAGCACCCCTCGGTGCGGTACAGTGACGTCCCGTTGCGGGCGATTAGCTCAGCGGGAGAGCGCTTCGTTCACACCGAAGAGGTCACTGGTTCGATCCCAGTATCGCCCAC
>DASUXA010000047.1:0-31872 GCA_036378155.1 Micromonosporaceae bacterium
CGTCTCCACCGCCACCCGCGACCGCGGATCCTGCCCGATCAACGCATCCAAAATCCCATCACTGATCTGATCAGCGATCTTGTCCGGGTGCCCCTCAGTGACCGACTCGGACGTGAACAAACGACGTGCCACAGCGCTCCTTCTCCCCGGCCGGCCTTTTGCGGCAGTCTAGCTAGACAAGTGATCAACAGGTATCGCGCGCCGCCTGCGGTGTCAACCACACAGACGTGCTACCACCAGATCCCACACCGCGTCCGCGAGATCCTCTTTCGGACGGTTGGAGATCTCCGTGGTGGACCCGTCCGCGCCGAGCACCGTGGCGGCGTTGGTGTCGGTCCCGAACGCCCGGTCGTCGCCGACCTCGTTGACGACGATCAGGTCGGCGCGCTTGCGCAGGAGTTTCTCCTTCGCGTGCGCCAAGGCGTCGTGGGTCTCCGCGGCGAACGCGATCAGGAGCTGGTCGGGGCGCTTGCGCGCGCCCAGTTCCGCGGCGATGTCCGGGTTGGTGACCAGGTCGAGCGGCGCGACCCGACCGTCCGCCGTCTTCTTGATCTTCTCGGCGGCGTACCTGGCGGGTCGGAAGTCGGCGGGCGCGGCGGCCATCACCACCACGTCGGCGTCGGTGGCGGCGGCGAGGGTGGCGGTGCGCAACTCCTCGGTGGTGGTGACCCGTACGACGTCGGCGCCGGCGGGGTCGGGCAGCGTGACGTTGGCGGCCACCACGGTGACGCGAGCGCCGCGGGCGACCGCGGTGCGGGCGAACGCGTACCCCTGTTTGCCCGACGACCGGTTGCCGAGGAACCGGACCGGGTCGAGTGGTTCGCGGGTACCGCCGGCGGTCACCACGACCCGGCGACCGGACAGGTCGCTGTCCGCGGCGGTACCGCGCGCCAGCACGCGGCGGGCCACGGCGAAGATCTCCTCGGGTTCGGGCAGCCGCCCCTTGCCGGTGTCGGCCCCGGTCAGCCGACCCACGGCGGGCTCGATCACGACCGCGCCCCGGCGGCGCAGGGTGGCGACGTTGTCGACCGTCGCCGGATGCTCCCACATCTCGGTGTGCATCGCGGGCGCGTACACGACCGGACACCGGGCGGTGAGCAGAGTGCTGGTGAGCAGATCGTCGGCCAGTCCGTGCGCGGCGCGGGCGAGCAGGTCGGCGGTGGCGGGCGCGACGACCACGAGGTCCGCTTCCCGCCCGAGGCGGACGTGCGGTACCTCGTGGACGTCGGCCCACACCTCGTCGGCGACCGGTTGCCCGGACAGCGCCGCCCAGGTCGGCGCGCCGACGAAACGCAGCGCGGCGGCGGTGGGAACGACCCGTACCCGGTGACCGGACTCGGTGAACAGGCGCAGCAGCTCGCAGGCTTTGTACGCGGCGATGCCCCCGGCGACGCCGAGAACCACGCGAGGTGGTTTCCCGCTCAACGGCGGCTCAGGCCTCGATCGGCTCGGCGGTCAGCAGCCCCGCGTTGATCTCGCGGAGCGAGATCGACAGAGGCTTCTCCTGCGGCGTCGTCTCCACCAGTGGACCGACGTATTCCAGCAGGCCTTCGCCGAGCTGGCTGTAGTAGGCATTGATCTGCCGGGCGCGCTTGGCCGCGAAGATGACCAGGGCGTACTTCGAGGAGCTCTTTTCCAGCAGCTCGTCGATCGGCGGATTGGTGATGCCCTCAGGGTTGGCGACGGTCACGGGTGCAACCTCAATGCTTGTGCGGTACGGGCAGGCAATAACCGAGCAAGTTTACCAGTTCGTCGGCGGCACGCTCGACGGAGTCGTTGACGATGGTCACGTCGAACTCGCGCTCGGCGGCGAGTTCCTCGTCGGCGTGCTCCAGCCGGCGACGCAGCGTCTCCTGGTCCTCGGTACCGCGGCCGATCAGCCGCCGCTTGAGTTCCTCGACGCTCGGCGGGGCGAGGAAGACCAGTTGAGCCTCGGGCATGGCGCGGCGGACCTGACGCGCGCCCTGCAGGTCGATCTTGAGTAGAACCGGTATGCCCGCCCGCAGCCGCTCCTCGACCGCCGCGCGCGGCGTGCCGTACAGGTTGCCGGCGAACTCCGCCCACTCCAGCAGCTCGCCCGAAGCGATCATCTGCTGGAACCGGGGGCGATCGACGAAGTAGTAGTGGACGCCGTCGACCTCGTAGTCGCGTTTCGGGCGGGTGGTCACCGAGACGGACAACCACACCCGAGGCGAGCGCGCCCGGATCAACTCGATGACGCTGTCCTTGCCGACCCCGGAGGGGCCGGACAGGACCGTCAGTCGGGCTGTCACCGGGCGCGCGTCGTCAGTGTTGTGCACTGCTTGTTTCTACCCTGCCGCGTTTACTTGCTCGCGGCGAACTCCCCCAGCAGCGCCTTGCGCTGTTGCTCGCCGAGGCCGCGCAGGCGGCGGCTGTCGGCGATCTTCAGCTTCTCCATGATCTGGGTGGCGCGGATCTTGCCGATGCCGGGCATCGACTGCAGCACGGCGGACACCTTCAGCTTGCCGACGACATCATCGGTCTCGGCCCGGTCGAGCACCGCGGCGAGCGTGGTCTTGCCCTGCTTGAGCTGCTCCTTGAGCTCGGCACGCGCCTTGCGGATCTCGGCGGCCTTCTCCAGCGCTGCGGCGCGCTGCTCGGGGGTCAGTGACGGGAGCGGCACCAGTTCTCCTCAGTTCCCTATGGGGTGGATGTGGTTCCCAGCGCCGGGAAAACTAGCGGTCAACAGCGATTTCAGCAACGTAGCCACGCATGCGTACCGCGTGTCGCATTCGAGTCAGCCGCTCAGCGCCCGTACGCAGGCATCGCGCAGCCGCTCGACGGCGTCCCGCAATCCGACGTGTCCCGGACCGTGGGAAAGCACCTCGCGGGAGTACGACGGAAGCACCGCGCCGACCGCGTCGCCGAACACTGTCCGCAGGTCAGCGGCCGTCGCGCCCTGTGCACCGAGCCCGGGCGCGAGCAACGGCCCATTGACCGCACTGAAATCGTGCCCGGTACGTCCGATCGTCGCTCCGACCACCGCGCCGATGCTGCCGATCGGCTCGGCACCCGCGTTGACCTGCGAAATCTCGTCCAGGATGAGTTGCGCCACGGTGCGGCCGTCGGCGGTGCGGGCGTGTTGCACCGCCGGTCCCTCGGGATTGGACGTGAGCGCCAGGATGAAGACGCCGCCACTGTGCGTAGTCGCGGCGTCGACCATCGGACGCAGCGAACCGAACCCGAGGTAGGGGCTGGCGGTGATCGCGTCGACGGCCAGCGGGCTGGTCGGATCGAGGTACGCCTGGGCATATGCGGTGGCTGTCGAGCCGATGTCACCGCGCTTCACGTCGAGCAGCACAAGTGCTCCGGCGTGGCGAAACTGTCGGATAGTTGACTCAAGAATCGCGATCCCGCGGGAACCGAACCGCTCGAAGAACGCGGACTGGGGCTTCACGACGGCGACGCGTTCGGCCAACGCCTCCGCGACCGTGGACGTGAACGCCGCCAAGCCGTCCGGATCGTCCGTCAAGCCCCATTGCGCGAGGAGTGCTGGATGGGGATCAACGCCCACACACAGCGGTCCGCGCGCCGCGACCGCGGCACGCAACCGCGCTCCAAAACTGTCCATTGGTACTAGTGCTCCTTCCATCGGACGGCGGCACCGCCACCGCCCCACCACGCCGGCCCACACCCGCCGCGCACTCAGGCGGCGGCGACAGCCGCCGCGATACCCGCACACACCCGCGCCAGGTCGGCGTCGCCGGTCACGTACGGCGGCATCGTGTAGATCAGGTCGCGGAACGGGCGCAGCCACACTCCGGCGTCCACCGCTGCCCTGGTCGCGGCGGGAATGTCCACCTCGTGGTCGAGTTGCACCACGCCGATCGCGCCGAGCACCCGTACGTCCACGACACCCGGTCGGCCCACGAGGTCGGCGAGCCCGGCACGCAGCCCCGATTCGATCCGCTTCACCTCGGTGTACCAGTCCCCGGACAGCAGCAGGTCGATCGAGGCGTTGGCGACCGCGCAGGCGAGCGGGTTGCCCATGAACGTGGGTCCGTGCGCCAGCACCGGTACCTCACCGTCGCTGATGCCGCGCGCCACCCGCGACGTGCACAGCGCGGCGGCGAGCGTCAGGTACCCGCCGGTCAACGCCTTGCCGACGCACATCACGTCGGGCGTGACACCGGCGTGGTCGGCGGCGAACAGGGCGCCGCTGCGACCGAACCCGGTGGCGATCTCGTCGAAGACCAGCAGTACCCCGTGCTCGCGCGTCACCTCGCGCAGCAGGCGCAGGTAGTGCGGGCTGTGGAACCGCATACCGCCCGCGCCCTGTACCACCGGCTCGACGATCACCGCCGCCAACTCGTCCGCGTGCCGGCGCACCGCGTCGACCAGCGCCGCCTCGTACGACGGGTCCGGCTCGGCGTCGAACCCGGCCGGCGGCTCGCCCACGAACACCTGGCGAGGCAGCACGTCGCCCCACAGGTGATGCATGCCGCCCTCCGGGTCGCACACGCTCATCGGGTGGAACGTGTCGCCGTGGTACCCGCCCCGCCAGGTCGCCAGGCGACGCCGCCCGGGGCGGCCCCGCGAGCGCTGGTACTGCAGGCACATCTTGATCGCGACTTCCACGCTGACCGACCCCGAGTCGGCGAGGAACACATGGTCCAAACCGGGCGGGGTGATCTCCACCAGCCGCGTGGCGAGCCGTACCGCGGGCTCGTGGGTGAGCCCCCCGAACATCACGTGGCTCATCCGGTCGACCTGGTCGCGGACGGCGGCGTCGAGCACCGGATGCCGGTAGCCGTGGATCGCCGCCCACCACGATGACATGCCGTCGACCAGTTCACGCCCGTCGGCCAGCCGCAGCCGCACCCCGCTCGCCGAGACGACCAGGTACGGGTCGTGGCGGGCGGGCATCGGGGCGTACGGATGCCAGACATGCTCCCGGTCGGCGGCGAGCAGCTCCTCCGGCGTCATACCCGCCTCGCGATCGCCGCGACCAGCGCCGGACCGTGGTAGATGAACCCGGTGTACAGCTGCACCAGGCTGGCGCCGGCGTCGAACAGCCGCACCGCGTCGTCGGGGCACATGACGCCGCCCACCCCCACCACGGGCAGCCGGCCGCCGGTCTGCTTGTGCACGAAGCCGACCACCTCGCGCGCCCGCTCCGCCAGCGGTCGCCCGGACAACCCGCCGACCTCGGCGCCGGTCGCGGCGTCCGCCGGGGCGAGCCGGTCTCGGGACAGCGTGGTGTTGGTCGCGATGATCCCGGCGACGCCGTGGTCGGTACACACCTCGAGCAGCTCGCCGATCGCGTGGTCGGACAGATCGGGGGCGATCTTCACCAGCAGCGGCGTGTCGCCCGCCTCGGCGCGCAACGCGCCCAGCAACTCGTCGAGGTACCCGCGTTCCTGCAGCCCGCGCAGCCCCGGCGTGTTCGGCGAGCTGACGTTCACCGCGACGTAGTCCGCCCAGCGGCGCAGGGCGCGCAGCGACGCGACATAGTCGACGACCGCCTCGTCCAGCGGGGTGATCTTCGACTTGCCGAGGCTGACCCCCAGCGGTACGCCCAACCCGCCGGCGGCGGCGATCCGGCGGGCCAGCACCTCCGCGCCGTCGTTGTTGAACCCCATCCGGTTGATCAACGCCTGGCTGGCGGGCAGGCGGTACAGCCGGGGTCGCGGGTTGCCCGGCTGCGCGTGCCAGGTGACCGTACCGACCTCGACGAAGCCGAAGCCGAGCGCCGGCCACGCCGGCAGCGCCAGCCCGTTCTTGTCCAGCCCGGCAGCCAGCCCGACCGGGTTAGCAAAACGCAATCCGAACACGGTGCGGGGCGCCTGCACGACGTACCGGCGGCGCAGCGCCGCCAGCAGCCACGGTCGACGCGACAGCACGGCGAGGCGGCGCAGCGTCCACTCGTGCGCGGTTTCCGCGTCGCCGCCGCCCAGCCGGAACAGCGCCGGCCGCGCCACCCGCTCGTACAGCACCTCAGCCCGCCGCTTCGACGCCCGCCGCGGCGTCCGAGGTCGCGGCGGTACCGTCCGCCCGCGCCGCGCCGCTCGGCGCGGTGGCCCGCAGCGCGGCGTGCAGCGCCTGCAGCGGGCGTACCGACACCTCGCCACGGATCAGCGCCTCGATGCCCATCACCGCCGCCGCCGCGCCCGGCACCGTGGTAACGCACGGAATGTCCGCCACCACGGCGGCGCTGCGGATCTCGTACCCGTCCAGGCGGGGACCCGAGCCCTGCGGGGTGTTGATGACGAGGACCACCTCGCCGGACTCGATCAGTTCGACCGCGTGCCGCCCGCCGCCCGGGTCCTCGAAATGCTTGCGGATCACCTCGCAGCGCAGCCCGTGGCGGCGCAGCACCTCACCGGTACCGGCGGTGGCGACGATCTCGAAACCCAGGTCCGCCAGACGCTTCACCGGGAAGATCATGCCGCGCTTGTCGCGGTTGGCGACCGACACGAAGATCTTGCCCCGGGTGGGCAGCTGCCCGTACGCGGCAGCCTGCGACTTGGCGAACGCGTGGCCGAACGTCCGGTCGATACCCATCACCTCGCCGGTCGACTTCATCTCGGGACCGAGCAGGTTGTCCACGCCCTTGCCGGACGGGGTACGGAACCGCTTGAACGGCAGTACCGCCTCCTTCACCGCGATCGGCGCCTCGTCCGGCAACGTCCCGCCGTCGCCCTGCGGCATCAGCAGACCCTCGGAGCGCAGCTCGGCGATCGTGGCGCCCAGCATGATCCGGGCGGCCGCCTTCGCCAGCGGTACCGCCGTCGCCTTCGACACGAACGGCACGGTCCGCGACGCGCGAGGGTTCGCCTCCAGCACGTACAGCGTGTCGTCCTTCAGCGCGTACTGCACGTTGAGCAGCCCGCGCACCCCGATCTCGCGGGCGATGGCGGCGGTGTACCGGCGCACCTCCGCCAGGTGCGAGGCGCCCAACGTGATCGGCGGCAGGGCACACGACGAGTCGCCGGAATGCACGCCGGCTTCCTCGATGTGCTCCATCACGCCGCCGAGGTACACGTCGCCCGTCGCGTCGCACAGCGCGTCCACGTCGATCTCGATGGCGTCGTCGAGGAACCGGTCGACCAGCACCGGGTGTTCCGGCGAGATGTCGGTCGCCCGCCCGATGTAGTCGCGCAGCGCCGCGTCGTCGTACACGATCTCCATGCCCCGACCGCCGAGCACGTACGACGGTCGGACCAGCACCGGATAGCCGATCTGCTCGGCGATCGCCTTCGCCTCCGGGAAGCTGGTCGCGGTGCCGTACGCCGGGGCGGGCAGCCCCGCCCTGGACAGCAGCGCGCCGAACGCACCCCGGTCCTCGGCGAGATGGATCGAGGCGGGCGAGGTGCCGACCACGGGCACGCCCGCCGCCTCCAGCCGGCGCGCCAGCCCGAGCGGCGTCTGGCCGCCGAGCTGCACGATCACGCCCACCACGCCCGGTCCACCGGCCGCCTTGCCCGAGGCGTCCTCGGCCTGCCACACCTCGAGCACGTCCTCCAGCGTCAGCGGCTCGAAGTACAGCCTGTCGGCGGTGTCGTAGTCGGTCGACACGGTCTCCGGGTTGCAGTTGACCATGACGGTCTCGTAGCCCGCGCCGCCCGGCTCACCACCCGGCGGTGTCGCGGTACGCAGCGCCATCACGGCGTGTACGCACGAGTAGTCGAACTCGATGCCCTGCCCGATCCGGTTCGGTCCCGAGCCCAGGATCATCACCTTCGGTCGCGCCGACGGCGTGACCTCGGTCTCCTCGTCGTACGACGAGTAGTGGTACGGCGTCCTCGCGGCGAACTCCGCCGCGCACGTGTCGACCGTCTTGTACACCGGACGCACGCCGAGCCGGTGGCGCAGCATCCGTACGCCGTCCTCGCTGGCCAACTCCGGTCGCAGCGCCGCGAGTTGCCGGTCGGACAGCCCGGCCCGCTTCGCGCGGCGCAGCAGCGGCCCGTCCAGTACCGGCGCGGCGAGGATCTGCTCGCGCAACTCGACCAGCCCGGCGATCTGCCGCAGGAACCACGGGTCGATGCCGCTGGCCTGGTGTACCTGATCGATCGTGGCGCCCAGCCGCAGCGCCCGTTCCACCGTGTACAGCCGCCCGTCGTGCGGGGTGCGCAGGTCGGCGAGCGTCGACTCGACGGTGGCGTCCGGCGGGTCGGGCAGCGTCCAGAACCCCGTCGCCTTGGTCTCCATCGAACGCATCGCCTTGCCCAGCGCCTCGGCGAAGTCCCGCCCGAGGCTCATCGCCTCGCCGACCGACTTCATCGTCGTGGTCAGTTCCGGGTCGGCGCCGGGGAACTTCTCGAACGCGAACCGGGGCATCTTGACCACGACGTAGTCCAGCGTCGGCTCGAACGCCGCCGGGGTCTCGCCGGTGATGTCGTTGGGGATCTCGTCGAGGGTGTACCCGATGGCCAGCTTCGCCGCGATCTTCGCGATCGGGAACCCGGTCGCCTTGGACGCCAGCGCGCTGGACCTCGACACCCGGGGGTTCATCTCGATGACCACCAGCCGGCCGGTCTGCGGGTCGACCGCGAACTGGATGTTGCAGCCGCCGGTGTCCACCCCGACCTCGCGCAGCACCGCGATGCCCAGGTCGCGCATCGTCTGGTATTCGCGGTCGGTCAGCGTCATCGCCGGGGCGACGGTGACGCTGTCGCCGGTGTGTACCCCCATCGGGTCGACGTTCTCGATCGAGCACACCACCACCACGTTGTCGTGGCGGTCGCGCATGAGTTCGAGTTCGAACTCCTTCCAGCCGAGCACGCTCTCCTCGATCAGCACCTCGTGGACCGGGGAGGCGGCCAGTCCCGCCCCGGCGAGCCGTTCGAGGTCCGCCTCGGTGTGCGCCATGCCCGAGCCGAGCCCGCCCATCGTGAACGACGGGCGGATGACCACGGGCAGCCCGAGTTCCGCGACGGTCTGCCGGACCTCGTCCATCGACCGGCACACCCGGCTGCGCGGCACCAGGTCCGCCGCGCCGATCCCGAGCCGTTCCCCGGCGCGCGCCACGATCTGCTTGAACAGCTGCCGGTCCTCGCCCCGGCGGATCGCGTCGATGTTCGCGCCGATCAGTTCCACGCCGTACTTGTCGAGCACGCCCGCCTGGTGCAGCGCCACCGCGGTGTTCAGCGCGGTCTGCCCGCCCAGGGTGGGCAGCAGCGCGTCCGGACGCTCCCTGGCGATCACCTGCTCGACGTACTCCGGCGTGATCGGCTCGACGTACGTGGCGTCGGCGAACTCCGGGTCCGTCATGATCGTCGCCGGGTTCGAGTTGATCAGGCTCACCCGCAGCCCCTCGGCGCGCAGCACCCGGCACGCCTGGGTACCGGAGTAGTCGAACTCGCACGCCTGACCGATCACGATCGGTCCGGAGCCGATGACCAGCACATGCTTCAGGTCGGTCCGCTTCGGCATGTCAGTACGCCCCGTTCCCTCGACCACGGGCGTCGACGCCCTCGATCAGTTCCGCAAACCGGTCGAACAGGTAGTCCGCGTCGCGCGGACCGGCCGCCGCCTCCGGGTGGTACTGCACCGTGAACGCCGGTACGTCCCGGCAGCGCAGCCCCTCGACCACACCGTCGTTGAGGCACACATGGCTCACCTCGACCGCGCCGAACTCGGTGTCCACCACCTCGTCCAGCGGCGCTCGTACCGCGAACCCGTGGTTGTGCGAGGTGATCTCCACCTTGCCGGTGGCCCGGTCGAGCACCGGCTGGTTGATGCCCCGGTGCCCGTAGCGCAGCTTGTACGTGTCGAAGCCGAGCGCCCGCCCCAGGATCTGGCTGCCGAAGCAGATGCCGAACAGCGGAATCCGGCGGCGCATCACCTCGCACGCGAGCGCCACAGCATGGTCGGCGGTCGCGGGGTCGCCGGGACCGGGCGAGAAGAACACCGCGTCCGGGTCGACCGCGAGCACGTCCTCGATGCCCGCGCTCGCCGGCAGGACGTGCGTGGTGACGCCGCGCGCGGCGAGCCGGCGCGGCACGTTGCGCTTGATGCCCAGGTCGAGTGCGGCGACCGTGAACCGGTGCGCGCCGACCGCCGGGACCGTGTACGCGGTGGGCGTGGTCACCTCGGCCGACAGGTCCGCGCCGACCATGCCGGGAGTCGCCCGGACCCGCTCCAGCAGCGCCGCCGGGTCGGGTTCGACGCTGGACACCCCGACCCGCATCGCGCCGCGTTCGCGCAGGTGCCGGGTCAGCGCACGGGTGTCGATCCCGGCGATGCCGACCACGCCCTCGGCGACCAGCCGGTCCTCCAACGTTCCGGTGGCGCGCCAGTTCGACGGCGTACCGGTCGGGTCGCGCACCACGTACCCGGCGACCCAGATCCGGGTCGACTCGTCGTCCTCGCCGTTGACGCCGGTGTTGCCGATGTGCGGGGCGGTCTGCACGACAACCTGCCGGTGGTACGACGGGTCGGTCAGGGTCTCCTGGTAGCCGGTCATCGCGGTGGAGAACACCGCCTCGCCGAACGTTTCGCCGATGCTGCCGTACGCCTCGCCGCGGAACGTCCGCCCGTCCTCGAGTACCAGCAGCGCCTCTGCGCGCGCGCCCATCAGCCCGCCACCTTTCCGTCGAGGACCGTCGCCCGCCCGCGCAGGAACGTCGCGACCACCCTGCCGGGCAGCGTCATCCCGGCGTACGGGGTGTTGCGGCTGAGGCTGGCCAGGGCGTGCGGCTCGACCGTCCAACGCGCCGCCGGGTCGACCAGGGTCAGGTTCGCCGGTACCCCCGGCGCCGGGTCGCGGCCGTGGTCGGCGAGGCCCGCGATGCGCGCCGGTATTCGCGACATCCGCTCCGCGATGCCGTCCCAGTCCAGCACCCCGGTGGCGAGTACCACCGACAGCGCCGTCTCCAGCCCGAGCATGCCGGGTCGGGCGTACGCCCACTCGCACTCCTTGTCCTCGACGGCGTGCGGGGCGTGGTCGGTCGCGACCACGTCGACGACGCCCTCGGCGAGCGCGGCGCGCAGCGCCGCCACGTCGGCGGCGGTACGCAGCGGCGGGTTCACCTTGAACGTCGGGTCGTAGCTCGTCGCCGACAACCCGAGTTCCGCCGCGCCGCAGCAGCCGTGCCCGCCCGCCACCACGTCGTCGGTGAGCAGCAGGTGGTGCGGGGTCACCTCGGCGGTGACCCGGATGCCCCGACGCTTCGCCCAGCGCAGGATCTCCACGCTGCCCGCGGTGGACACGTGGCAGACGTGCAGCCGCGCCCCGACATGCTCGGCGAGCAGGACGTCGCGGGCGATGACGGCCTCCTCGGCGACCGCCGGCCAGCCCGCCAGACCCAGCCGTGCCGACACCTCGCCCTCGTGCATCTGCGCCCCGGCGGTCAGCCTCGGCTCCTCGGCGTGCTGGGCGATCACCCCGTCGAACGCCTTGACGTACTCCAGCGCCCGGCGCATCAGGCGCGGGTCGCTGACGCAGTGCCCGTCGTCGGAGAAAATGCGTACCGCCGCCGCCGAGGTCGCCATCGCGCCCAGCTCAGCCAGCCGCTCGCCGGCCAGCCCGACGGTCACCGCGCCGACCGGCTGGACGTCCACCAGACCCGCCTCGCGACCCAGCCGGTACACCTGCTCGACCACGCCGGCGGTGTCGGCGACCGGTGAGGTGTTCGCCATCGCGCACACCGCCGTGTAACCGCCCAGGGCAGCCGCCCGCGAGCCGGTCAGTACCGTCTCGGCGTCCTCCCGCCCCGGCTCGCGCAGGTGCGTGTGCAGGTCGACCAGACCGGGCAGCGCGACCAGCCCGTCCGCGTCCACCACCTCGGCGCCGCCCGCCGCCAATCCGCGTCCCACCTCGGCCACCACGCCGTCGCGCAGCAGCAGGTCCGCCCGATCCCCACCGACCATCGACGCACCCTTGATCAGGTACGAGGTCACACCGTCACCTTCCGCTCGCTTGCCGAACTCCCGCTGCCCTGCCCGCCGGGTCGCCGCCCGTCGGGACCGCGCCGTCACCGTCATCACGCCCCGCCGAGCAGCAGGTACAGCACCGCCATCCGAACGCTCACCCCGTTGGTGACCTGCTCGACGATCGTCGAGCGGGGCGAATCGGCGACCTGCGGCGCGATCTCCATGCCCCGGTTCATCGGACCCGGGTGCATCACGATCGCGTGCTCCGGCAGCCGCGCCATGCGCGCGGCGTCCAACCCGTACCGCCGCGAGTACTCGCGGGCGGACGGGAAGTACGAGTCGTCCATCCGCTCCCGCTGGACCCGCAGCATCATCACCACGTCCACGGTCGGCAGGACGGCGTCCAGGTCGTACGTGGTCTTCGCCGGCCACGCGTCGACGCCGACCGGCAGCAGGGTCGGCGGACCCACCAGGGTGACCTGCGCGCCGAGCGTGGACAGCAGCAGCACGTTGGACCGCGCCACCCGGCTGTGCAGCACGTCGCCGACGATCGCCACGTTCAGTCCGTCGAGGCGACCCATCCGCGAGCGCATCGTGTACGCGTCGAGCAGCGCCTGGGTCGGGTGTTCGTGGGTACCGTCGCCGGCGTTGACGACGCTGCCGTCCACCCAGTTCGCCAACCGGTGCGGAGCACCGGACGCCGGGTGGCGGATCACCACCGCGTCCGCGCCCATCGCCTGCAGGGTGAGCGCGGTGTCCTTCAGGCTCTCGCCCTTGGAGACGCTGGACCCCTTCGCCGAGAAGTTGATCACATCGGCGGACAGCCGCTTCGCCGC
This sequence comes from Micromonosporaceae bacterium, assembly GCA_036378155.1. Taxonomy (GTDB): domain Bacteria; phylum Actinomycetota; class Actinomycetes; order Mycobacteriales; family Micromonosporaceae; genus DASUXA01. The sequence continues at coordinate 12,678 of DASUXA010000047.1, forward strand.
CACCTCGAACGAGGTGCGGGTCCGCGTGGAGTCCTCATAGAACAGGTTGACCACGGTGCGCCCACGCAACGTCGGCAGCTTCTTCACCTCGCGACCGGCGACCGACGCCATCTCCCCCGCGGTGTCGAGCACCATCCGGGCGGTGTCGGCGTCCAGGTCGGTCGCGGAGAGCAGATGCCTGATCATGCCGACCTCCCGTCGGTACCGGTCACGGCGGCGACGCCGTCGGCGCTGTCGGTCTCCAGGCGGACCTCGTCCGCGCCGTCGGTCTCGCTGAGCAGCACCCGCACCTTCTCCGACAGCGAGGTCGGCATGTTCTTGCCGACGTAGTCGGCGCGGATCGGCAGTTCCCGGTGACCCCGGTCGACCAGGACCGCGAGTTGGACCGCGCGGGGGCGACCGAGGTCGCTCAGCGCGTCCAGCGCCGCGCGCACGGTACGTCCGGAGAACAGCACGTCGTCGACGAGGATCACCCGGCGCGCGTCGATTCCGCCCGCGGGCTCCCTGGTGCGCCCGATCGCACGGGTGCCGCGTAGCCGCAGGTCGTCGCGGTACAGCGTGACGTCCAGCGCACCGACCGGCACGTCGACGCCCTCGAACGCGGCGATCCGGACGGCGAGCCGGTGGGCCAGCGGTACGCCACGGGTGAGGATGCCCACCAGGACGACGTCGCGCGCGCCCCCGGTCTTCTCGAGGATCTGGTGCGCCATCCGGTCGACGGTGCGGGACAGATCCTGCCGGGAGAGGATGACTTTTCCGGCGGAGCGTCGCTCGACGCCGGAACTCGGGCCGGCCGTCGCGGCCGGCGGTGGAGTGGCAGCAGGGTGCGCCACAGCGGACCTCCTTTCCCGCCTCACGGGACGGGTCGTTAAAGGACGTCTGGGTCACCGACCGCGAACCACGCGCGGATCGGCGCTGCCGAGCCTACCAGCAGCGAGTACGTCGGAAACGGCTGGGTAACAGGGCTTGACCCCGTGTCGTCAGGCGATTACGGTCACGCTCCGTAGCGATGCTGGGGAGTAGCCCCGGGCCAGTCACTGGGAGTATCCGCATGCCCTCTGAGTACGCCAAAGCCCTCGGCGCGCGCCTGCGCTCCATCCGCCAGCAGCAGGGCCTGTCCCTGCAGGGTGTGGAGGAGAAGTCGGGCGGGCGTTGGAAGGCTGTCGTCGTCGGCTCGTATGAGCGCGGCGACCGCGCGGTGACCGTGTCGCGCCTCGCAGAGCTGGCCGAGTTCTACCGGGTCCCGGTGGCCGAGTTGCTGCCCGAAGGCACCGGTGTTCGCCACGAGTCGGCCGGCAAGATCGTGCTCGACCTGGAGAAGCTGTACGACCTGCCCACCGACGACCTGGCGTACGTCGCCAAGTACGCGCGGGCGATCCAGCAGCAGCGCGGCGACTACAACGGCCGGGTGCTGTCCATCCGGGCCGACGACCTGCGGGCGCTGGCGATCGTGTACGACTCGTCGCCGGCCGGGCTGGTCGAGCGGCTGACCGAGCACGGGGTGCTGGTCGCCGACCCGAGGTCGTTCTTCGCCTCCTGACGCGCGGTCGGGTCGGGGCGGCGACGCCGCCCCGACCCGGCACAGTGTCGCCGCCCAGCGGTTGGTGGGCGCACCACCAACGCGGTGCGCTTCCGACGAGGCATGCGCTCACAGCGAGGCATACGCCCCGCTCACGGGCCAGGCATGCCGGGTCGGGCCGTCGACCCGCGACCTCGCCGACGCGACCGGATCAGTGCCGGGCGTACTCCGCGATCCGATCGAGCATGCCGTTCAAAAACCGTGGCGAGTCGTCGGTGGACAGGTACCGTGCCAGCTCCACCGCCTCGCTGATCGCGACCGGCGCGTCCACGTCGTCGGCGTACAGCAGCTCGTACACCGCGATCCGAGCCAGGTTCCGGTCGACCACCGGCATCCGGTCCAGCGTCCAGCCCTCGGCGTAACTGGAGATCAACTCGTCGATCCGGTCGCGGTGCCCGGCAACTCCCTCGACCAGCGCGATCGTGTAGTCCACGTGCCGGGGACGCGGCTCGGGCAGCCGCGCCAGCGCCGCCTCCAGCGTCGACCGGATCGGCTCGCCGCGCAGGTCGGCCTCGTACAGCACCTCAAGGGCGCGGCGACGAGCCTTACGCCGCGCCGGCATCACCGACTTCGGAGCCTCAGCCATCACCGCGGTTACGCGCGGCCGAGGTAGCGGCCGTCACGCGTGTCGACCTTGATCTTCTCGCCGGTGGACACGAACAGCGGCACCTGGACCGTCGCCCCGGTCTCGACGGTGGCGGGCTTGGTCCCGCCGGTCGACCGGTCGCCCTGCAGACCCGGCTCGGTGTACGTCACCTCGAGCACCACGCTGGTCGGCAACTCGACGTACAGCGGAGCGCCCTCGTGCGTGGCGACCGTCGCCTCGGCCTCGGGCAGCAGGAACTTCGCGGCGTCGCCCACGGTCGCGGCGGGCACCGGGATCTGCTCGTACGACTCGAGGTCCATGAACACGAAGTCCTCGCCGTCGGCGTACAGGTACTGCATGGTCCGCTTGTCGACGGTCGCGGTGTCGACCTTCGTGCCGGCGTTGAACGTCTTGTCGACAACCTTGCCGGAAAGCACGTTCTTCAACGTGGTCCGCACGAAGGCGCCGCCCTTGCCGGGCTTGACGTGCTGGAACTCGACGACGGACCACAACTCGCCGTCGAGGTTGAGAACCATGCCGTTCTTCAGGTCGTTGGTGGTGGCCATGCCGCCTTCTGTCTCCGTCCTGGGTCGTCGAAAGCTCGGCAAGTCTACCCGTGCCGCCACGACGCGCCCGGATCGGCCCGGCGGTCGGTCCGCCGCTGCTCAGCAGCCCGCGACCGTCCGCCCGGTCGGTCGCCTTCCGACCGGGCGGACGGTCGTGTCCCCGACCGCCCCGCGGTCAGTCGTGTCCCCGACCGCCCTGCGGTCAGTCGTGTTTGGCGAGGAAGCGCAGCGCCAGCCGGTACCCGTCGACGCCGAGCCCGGCGATCACCCCGGTGGCGACCGCCGAGATCACCGAATGACGGCGGAACTCCTCCCGCGCGTGGATGTTGGTGATGTGTACCTCGACCAGCGGCGCGGTCAGCATCGCGCAGGCGTCGCGCAGCGCGTACGAGTAGTGCGACCAGGCGCCCGGATTGAGCACCACGGCGGCGCTCTCGTCCGCCGCCTCGTGCAGCCAGCCCAGCATGACGTGCTCGTCGTCGGTCTGCCGGACGTCCACGTCCAGTCCGAGGTCCTTGCCGACCGTCCGGCACAGCTCGACCAGTTCCGCGTAGCTGGTCGAGCCGTAGATGCCGACCTGGCGGGTGCCGAGCCGGCCGAGATTGGGCCCGTTGAGCACGTACACCTTCACGCGCAGACCTCCTGGTAGGCATCGTGCAGCAGTTCGTCGGAGGGGTCGTCGAGGATGCCGGGTCGTGCCGGAGCGTCCAGCACCACGAAACGCAGCCGCGCGCCCCGCGCCTTCTTGTCGACCCGCATCGCGCGGTGCAGCTCGGGCCACGCGTCCGCCCGGTACCTCGTGGGCAGCCCGAGCGCGGTGAGCACCCGGGCATGCCGGTCCGCGGTCGCGGCGTCCAGCCGTCCGGCGCGACGCGCCAGCGCGGCGGCGTACACCAGACCGACTGAGACGGCGTCGCCGTGCCGCCAGCGGTACCCCTCGTGTTTCTCGATCGCGTGGCCCAGCGTGTGCCCGTAGTTGAGGATCTCCCGCAGTCCCGCCTCGCGCAGGTCCTCGCCGACCACGCGGGCCTTGACCCGTACCGCCCGCTCGATCAGCTCGCGCAGCGCCGCAGAGGTCGGGTCGACGGCGGCGCCCGGATCAGCCTCGACCAGGTCGAGGATCGCCGGGTCGGCGATGAACCCGCACTTGACGACTTCGGCGAGACCGGCGGTGAGGTCGGCGGGCGGCAGGGTGTCCAGGGTGGACAGGTCGGCGAGCACGCCGACCGGCGGGTGGAACGCGCCGACCAGGTTCTTTCCCGCCGCGGTGTTGATCCCGGTCTTGCCGCCGACCGCTGCGTCGACCATGCCGAGCAGGCTGGTCGGCAGCGCCACCCAGGGCACGCCGCGCAGCCAGCAGGCGGCGACGAACCCGCCGAGGTCGGTCACCGCTCCCCCACCGACGGCGACGACGACGTCGGTACGGGTGAAACCCGCCGCGCCGAGCGCGTCCCAGCACCGCGCGGCGACCTCGACGGTCTTGCCGGCCTCCGCGTCCGGTACCTCGAGCCGCACCGTGGCGACCCCCGCCTCGGCGAGCACCTGCTCCGCCTTCACGGCGTACCCGGCGAGCGGCGCGGAGTGCAGCACAGCGACCCGGGTCGCGCCGTCGACCAGCGGCGCGAGTTCGGCGACCAGTCCCCGACCGATGACCACGTCGTACCGTCGCTCCCCGGCGACGGCGATCCGCGTCGCGTGGCCCGGCGCGGGCGCGACGCCGGCCATCACGCGCCGCCCCGCGACGGTGACCCGGCCGCCGGACGCAGGTACGCCAGGATCTCGTCGGTGATGTCGGCGGGGTCGCGACCGTCGGTGCGTACCGTCACCGTCGCGACCTCCTCGTACAGCGGTCGACGCTGGTCCAGCAGGTACTTCAGGGTGGCACGCGGGTTGAGCGCGAGCAGCGGGCGACCGCCGCTCAGCCCGCACCGCGCCGCCGCGTCAGCCAGCTCCACCGACAGGTACACCACGGTGTGCCCGCGCAGCCGCCGCCGGGTCTCCTCGGCGAGGACCGCGCCGCCGCCCAGCGCCAGCACGCCCCGCCAGTCGTCCAGCGCCGCCGCGACCGCCGCCCGTTCCAGCGCCCGGAAATGGTCCTCGCCCTCGTCGACGAAGATGTCGGAGATCGGTTTGCCGGCGGCGGCTTCGATGTCGGCGTCGGTGTCGCGCAGCGGTACCCCGAGCGCGTCGGCGAGCAGTTGCCCGACCGTGGACTTGCCCGCCCCGGGCGGACCGACCAGCACACACACCGGTCTGGTCATCGGATCACCAGATTGTCCAGGTACCCGGCGAGGTTGCGGCGGATCTCGGCGACCGAGTCGCCGCCGAACTTCTCCACCGCCGCGTCGGCGAGCACCAGCGCCACCATCGCCTCGGCGACCACCGCGGCAGCCGGTACCGCGCACACGTCGGAACGCTGGTTGATCGCGGTCGCCGGCTCGCCGGTGGCGACGTCGACGGTGGACAGCGCGCGGTTGAGCGAGGAGATCGGCTTCATCGCGGCCCGTACCCGCACCGGTTCACCGGTGGTGATGCCGCCTTCCAATCCGCCGGCGCGGTCGGTGAGTCGGCGTACCCCGTCCTCGCCGGGCACGATCTCGTCGTGCGCCCGCGAGCCGCGCGAAGCAGCCTGGGTGAACGCGTCGCCGATCTCCACGCCCTTGATCGCCTGGATGGACATGAGCGCCGCCGCCAGCCGGGCGTCGAGCTTGCGGTCCCACTGCACGTGGCTGCCGAGCCCCGGCGGTACCCCGTACGCCAGCACCTCGACCACCCCGCCGAGCGTGTCGGCGTCCTTGCGGGCGGCGTCCACCTCGGCGACCATCGCGGCGCTCGCCTTCGGGTCGAGGCAGCGCAGCGGGTCGGCGTCGATGCGCTCGGCGTCCTCCGGGCGCGGTCGCAGACCGGGGTCCACGCTCACCGGACCGAGCGCCACCACATGCGACACGATCCGCACGTCCAACGCCTGGCGCAGCAGGGCTTTGGCGACGGTACCGGCGGCGACCCGCGCCGCGGTCTCCCGGGCGCTGGCGCGTTCCAGGATCGGTCGGGCGTCGTGATGACCGTACTTCTGCATGCCGGCGAGGTCGGCGTGTCCGGGTCGGGGCCGGGTCAGCGGGGCGTTGCGCGCCAGCCCGTCCAGTTCCGCCGGGTCGACCGGGTCGGACGCCATCACGAGCTGCCACTTCGGCCACTCCGTGTTGCCGACCCGGATCGCGACCGGGCTGCCCAGCGTGACGCCGTGCCGCACCCCGCCGACGATCTCGACCTCGTCCTTCTCGAACGACATCCGGGCGCCCCGGCCGTACCCCAGGCGCCGACGCGCCAACTCGTCGGCGACATCGGCGCCGGTCACCGCCACTCCGGCGGGTACGCCCTCGATGATCGCGACGAGCGCCGGACCGTGCGACTCCCCAGCAGTCAACCAGCGCAACACGCCGACAAGTCTGTCACGGGTCGCCGCGTCTCACCGCGCGGCGGACCGTCGCCCGAATGGCGGGACGGTCAGTCCCGACCAGCGGCGGACGCCACGGCGGAGCGCATCGCGTCAACCGGCGCGGGTACGCCGGTGAACAGGTCGAACTGCCGGACCGCCTGAGCCAGCAGCAGGTCGAGCCCGGACACCACCCGCCAGCCGGCGGCTCGTGCGGCGACGGCCAGCGGGGTCGGCCACGGGTCGTACAGCACGTCCAGCAGCACGCCGTCGGGTCGCCAGTCGATCGCCGTGGCGAGGTCGTCGGCGGCGCCCTTCGGTACCGTCGAGATCACCACCGCCGCCTCGGCACACCGGTGCGCGTCCGACCACGGCGCGTGGATGATCGGCAGGACCAGCGCGTCGGAGACCGGCAGGAGTTCGTCGAACGCCTCGGGTCGCCGGGTGTACACGGTGACGCTGACCGCGTCCAGGTCGCGGGCGGCGCCGAGGGCCGCGCGGGCGGTACCGCCGCCGCCCAGGACCGCGACCGTCGGCGCCGGCGGCAGATCCGCCCCGCGTAAGGCGTCGACCATGCCCGGCGCGTCGGTGTTCTCCGCGTACCACCCGTCCCCGCGTCGGACCAGGGTGTTCGCCGCGCCGAGCGCGCGGGCGGTCGGGCTCGCCTGGCTCGCCACCCGCAGCGCCGCCGCCTTCAGCGGCATGGTCAGCGACAGCCCCGCCCACTCCGGACCGAAGCTGGTCAGCAGACCCGGCAGTTCCGCCTCGGCGCACTCGATCGCCGTGTACGACCAGTCGGACAGCCCCGCCGCCGCGTACCCGGCGGTGTGGATCACCGGGGACAACGAGTGGGCGATCGGCTTACCGAGTACCGCCGCGCGCGGCATGGCGCCCCCTAGCAGATCACCTTGGCCGCGCAGGCCTGGTTGTAGTACTTGTCGAACTCCGCCTTCGTCGATGCGAACGCCGAGTGTCCCTGCTTGTCGATCGCGACGAAGTACACCCAGGTCCCGGCCGGCGGGTCCATCGCCGCCTGCAGCGCGGCCTTGCCCGGGCTGTTGATCGGCCCGACCGGCAGACCCGGTTTGCTGTGCGTGTTGTACGGGTTCTTCGGGTCGTTCAACTCCGAGATGGTGAGGTCCTTGGACGGCTTCATCGCCTTACCCTGCAGTTCCAGCCAGTAGTTCTCGGTCACGTCGAACTGCAGACAACCGCACGGCCAGTTGCCGCCGTAGGCGCGGTTGTACGCCACCCGCGCGACCTTGCCGAGGTCTTCCGGTACCCCCGCCTCCGCCTGGGCCAGCGACGCCACGATCAGCGCCTCGTACGGCGAGATCCCACCCCGGTGCGCCTGCACGAACTCGGCGAACTTCATCTCGCCGACCACGGTGTTGAACTGGTCCACCATCGCGGACAGGATCTGCTCGGCGTTCGCGCCGGGGTCGAAGTCGTACGTGGACGGGTACAGGAAACCCTCGACCGTCTTGGCGACAGCCTTGCCGTCGTTGCGCTTGAACCACCACGACTGCACGCCCAGGGCGGTCGGGTCCTTCGCCGCCTTCTCGAAGTCCGCCACCGGGATGCCGGTCTGCTTGGACAGCAGCGCGAAGGTCTGCTTGGCGGTCTTGCCCTCGGGAATGGTGACCCGGGTGGACACCTTGTTCGCCAGCGTGTTGTCGGCGTTGCGCGCCACCAGTGCCTCCAGGGCGAGCTTGGCGCGCATGTGGTGACGCAGCTTGTACCAGCCGGGCTCGATCTTCTTGCTGGCCGCCGGGTTCTCGTTCGCGGCGGCCACGAACGCCGCGGCGCTTTTCACCACGTCCTTCGTGTACAGCGTGTTGGCGATGTCCGAGGCGAACTCGCCTTTCTTGACCTGGACGACGACCTCGCCGGTACCGGGTCCGCTGTAGTCCTTGACGGCGAAGAAGTCGCGCACCCTGCCCACGCCGTACCAGGCGCCCGCGCCCAGCAGTCCGAACAGCACCAGGACCATCAGCAGGGCGAGCACGGTACGGCCGCGACGGCGCTTGCGCCGCCCACGGCCGCGCTTGTTGCCCTTGCGGTCCGCGTCGTCGCCGTCGTCCCACTCACCGGGACTCCAGTCGGCGAGATCCAGGTCTTCACGTCCCCGGTCGCCGGTCTCCCACTCGCCACGCTGACGGGGGGTCGCCCATTCAGCCGTCGCCCAGTCGCCGCGGTCACCGCCCGTCGCAGGCAGTTCACCGGTCGCCCAGTCGGCACGAGCGCGCTCGTCACGGCGCCGACCATCGCCGCCCCAGCCGTCACCGCGCCGCTCGTCGCCGCCCCAGGCGTCCGTCCGCCGGTCCTCGGCGCCCCAAGCGCCACCGCGCCGATCGCCGCCCCACGCGTCACCGCGCCGCTCGTCGCCGCCCCAGGCGTCCGTCCGCCGGTCCTCGGCGCCCCAAGCGCCACCGCGCCGATCGTCGCCCCACGCGTCACCGTGCCGCTCGTCGGCGCCCCAGGCGTCACCGCGCCGCTCGTCGGCGCCCCAGGTGTATCCGGGGGTACCGCCGCCGGACCGGTCGTCACGACCCCAGTCGCCGCCGTAGTCCCGGCCGCCGCGCACGTCGTCGCGCCAGGCATCGCCGCGCCCGTCGTCACGACCCCAGTCGCGACCGTAATCCTCGCGGCCGCGCTGTTGGCTGCCTCTGCGGTGGCGGGACGATGCGCGTTCGTAGTCGTCGAACGACAGGTCCAGCTCATCGATCATCAGGTTCGCCTCCGGCGCGCGTCCAGCCATCCCTGAAGGATCTCGACCGCGGCCGCCTGGTCGACGACCGCCCGTTGGCGCCTACCCCGGACGCCACGTTCGGCCAGCCTACGGGAGGCGACCACGGTGGACATCCGCTCGTCCGCCAGTTTCACGGGAATCGGCGCGATCAATACGGACAGTGATTGTGCGTACGACCGAGCGTCAGCAGCTGAGGGCCCTTCCCGACCCGCCAACGTCACCGGAAGACCGACCACCACCTCGACCGCATCCCGTTCGCGAACGAGTTCGGCCAGCTCAGCCACATCCGCCGGGACCGCGTCGGGTGCGGCGCGCCGGTCGCGGGCGAGCGTCACCAGCGGAGTCGCCAGGATCCCGTCGGGGTCGCTCACCGCGACCCCGACGCGGACCTGACCGACATCGACCCCGATCCGGACGCCGCGCGCGTCACTGTCCGTGGTCAACTACGCTCCGGCGATCAGCCGCTCGACCTCGGCGAGCAGCACCGGCACCTGGTCCGCCGGTACGCCGCCGCCCTGGGCGAGATCGGCGCTGCCGCCGCCGCGCCCGGACAGCGCCGCCCGGACCAGGTCGTTCGCCGACCTGCCGAGCTCCTTCGCGGCCGCGTTCACGGCGACGACCAGCGACGCCTTGCCGCCGGAGCGAGCCGCGACCGCCACCACAGCCGGACGGCTCGCCGGGATCCGGCCCCGGATCTCCTGCGCCAGGGTTCGTACGTCGTTGCTGCCGGTCCCCTCCGGCACCTCGGTACCGACGTACGCGACACCCGCGATGTCGCGCGCCGACTCGGCAAGCACACCGGCGTTGCCGAGCACCAGTTGGGCGCGCAGCTTCTCCAGTTCCCGCTCCGCGTCGCGCAGCGCCGCGACGGTCTGCTCGACCCGCTCACCGACCTGGTCCGCCGGCACCCGGTACATCTCGGCGAGCCGCGACACCAGCAGATGCTCGCGCGCGAGGTAGCCGAACGCGTCCATGCCGACCAACGCCTCGACCCGGCGTACCCCGGAGCCGATCGACGACTCGTGCAGGATCTTGACCAGTCCGAGCTGGCCGGAGCGGGCGGCGTGGGTACCGCCGCACAGCTCGCGCGCGTAGTCGCCGACCTCGACGACGCGTACCTCGTCGCCGTACTTCTCGCCGAACAGCGCCATCGCGCCGATCCGCCGCGCGTCCTCCAGCGAGGTGATGAACGCCCGTACCTCCAGGTCGTTCATCAGTACCTCGTTGATCTGCTGCTCGACGTCGACGAGCACGCTCGTCGGTACCGGCCCCGGCGTGTTGAAGTCGAACCGCAGGCGCCCCGGCGCGTTCAGCGAACCCGCCTGGGTCGCCGACTCGCCGAGGAAGTTGCGCATGGTCTGGTGGACCAGGTGGGTCGCGGTGTGCGCGCGGGAGATCGCCCGCCGACGCGGAATGTCGATCTCCGCGTACGCCCCGTCGCCGACCCGGACCTCGCCGCGCGCCACCCGCGCGCGGTGCACGATCAGTCCGGGGATCGGCTGCTGGACGTCGAACACCTCGAGCTGACCGTCGCCCACCGTGATCATGCCCTGGTCGGGCTGCTGACCACCGCCCTCGGCGTAGAACGGGGTGGTATCGAGCACCAGTTCCACGACGTCGCCCTCGGACGCGCCGGTCAGGCTCTGACCCTCCGCGCCGAGCAGGGCGCGCACCCGCGCCTCGCGCGCCACCTCCTGGTACCCGGTGAACGTCACCGCGCCCTCGGCGTCCAGCACCGACCGGTACGCGGACAGGTCGGCGTGACCCGTCTTGCGCGCCTGCGCGTCCGCCTTCGCCCGCGCCCGCTGGTCCGCCATCAGCCGGCGGAAACCCTCCTGGTCGACCTGCAGCCCCTGCTCCGCCGCGATCTCCAGGGTCAGGTCGATCGGGAAGCCGTACGTGTCGTGCAACTGGAACGCCTTCTCGCCGGACAGCGTCCGCCCACCCGCCTTGCGGGTCTCGTCGATGGCGAGGTCGAGGATCGTGGTACCGGAGCGCAGCGTCGCCAGGAACGCCTCCTCCTCGCCGTACGCGTACTGCGAGATCCGCTGGTAGTCGCGGGCGAGTTCCGGGTACGACGGCGCCATGCAGTCGCGCGCCACCGGCAGCAGGTCCGGCAGCGCCGGACCGTTCCAGCCGAGCAGCCGCATCGCCCGTATCGCCCGGCGCAGGATGCGCCGCAACACGTAGCCGCGCCCCTCGTTGGACGGGGCGACCCCGTCACCGATCAGCATCAGCGAGGTGCGTACGTGGTCCGCGATGACCCGCAGTCGCACGTCGTCCGGGTCGGACTCGCTCGCCGCGTGCCCGGACCGCACGCCGTACCGCTTGCCGGTCATCTCGGCGGCCTTGTCCAGGATCGGGCGGACCTCGTCGATCTCGTACAGGTTGTCCACGCCTTGCAGCAGCGCGGCCATCCGCTCCAGGCCCATGCCCGTGTCGATGCTCTTCTTCGGCAGCTCGCCGAGGATCGGGTAGTTCTCCTTGTCCAGCCCCGGACCCCGCTCGAACTGCATGAACACCAGGTTCCAGAACTCGAGGTAGCGATCCTCGTCGACCTCGGGTCCGCCGCCGCGGCCGTACTCCGGACCCCGGTCGATATAGATCTCGGAGCACGGGCCGCACGGTCCGGGGATGCCCATCGACCAGAAGTTGTCCTTCTTGCCCCGGCGCACGATGCGCTCCAGCGGTACCCCGGCGACCTTGTGCCAGATCTCGATCGCCTCGTCGTCGTCGAGGTACACCGTGACCCAGATCTTCTCCGGGTCCAGCCCGAAGCCCCCGTCCGCCTGCGACTTGGTGACCAGGTCCCAGGCGAGCGAGATCGCGCCTTCCTTGAAGTAGTCACCGAACGAGAAGTTGCCGTTCATCTGGAAGAACGTGCCGTGCCGGCTGGTCTTGCCGACCTCGTCGATGTCCGGCGTCCGGATCACCTTCTGGACGCTGGCGGCGCGCGGATACGGCGCCGTCATCTGGCCGGTGAAGAACGGGACGAACTGCACCATGCCCGCGTTCACGAACAACAGGTTCGGGTCGTCGACGGCGGGCAGCGGTGCGCTGGGCACGATGGTGTGCCCGTTCGCCTCGAAGTGGGCCAGGAACCGGCGCTTGATCTCCGCGGTCCTCATCGCTGTCGGTGTCCTTCTTCCTCGAAGTCCAGGTGGTCCGGCACGTCCACGCCCAGCGCCAGGCCCTCGCCGAACGCCGACTGGATCTCCTGCTCGCGTTCGGCCATCGCGTCGCGGACGTCCTCGACAAAGGTACGCACAGAATCGATCAAGCCCAAGGCGGATTCCTGTGCCGAACCGGCGATGCCCTGCGGGGTGAACGCCTGAGCCTTACGGGACACCGCGCGGAACACCAGCGCGCCGACCGCGAGTCCCACCCCGAGCCACAACAGTCGCTTCACGGTCCGGTCTCCTTAATCCAGCTCGCGACGGGCGCGACGGGCGGCGCGGCGGCGCTGCTTCAACTCGGCGCGCAGGTCCTGTTCCTCGGCTGCGTGCCGGCGGTCCGCCGCGGCCTTGCGTACCCCGTAGCTGAACGCCGCCACCTTCACCAGCGGATTCGACGCCGCGGCGGTGACCACGGTGGTCAGGTTCGCGATGTTCGCGGTGACCACCTGCGCGTGCGCGGTCATCGTGTCGATCCTGGCCAGTTGCAGGTTGACCCCGTCGAGCGTGGTCTGCATCTGCCCGAGCGCCGTGTTCACGTTGTCGACCGTCGCGTTGACGTTCGACAACAGCGGCGCGGTGCGTTCGGTGACCTCGCCGATGGCCCGGGTCGCGGCGTCCACGGTGCGGCGCAGCCGCAGGATCGGCACAGCCAGCACCAGTACCAGCATGACGAACGCCCCTGCCGCGATCAGCGCGGCGATGTCTGCCCCGGACACACCGGTCCCCCTTTTCACGCCCGTAACGTCTTGGCCAACGTGCAGACAGTACCGTCCGTGACGGCCGCACACACTTCGCCGCGGCCGTCACGCGCCGATCGCGTCACACATGCCAGTTCGGGTCGATACGGTTGGTCACCTTCAACGTCACCAGCGACCCGGTACAGCCGCCGTCGCCGGCGCCCTGACCACCGCCGGGCGCAGCCGAGCCGGTCGGTGCGGGGGTACCGCCGGGCGCGGTGCTCGGGCGGGTCGCCGGCGCCTGCTGGTCACAGGGCGCCTGCCTGGTCCACAGGTCGAGCACGTACTCGTCGCGCTGCCAGCAGCTGTACCTGCCGTCGGTGCGCTGCGGGCACCGACCGCCGGGCGCCGGATCCCAGCCCGCCTCGGTCAGCGCCTTGCGGTACGCCGCGTCGGTCTCGTCGGTGCCCCGTGCCGAGCTCAGTTGCAGTTCCCGGTACCGGCAGATGCGGATGCACAGCCGGCTGCCCGTCGCGTTGCTGTGCGGGCTCTGCGCCGCCCAGCCGGGTACGTCCAGCGATTTGAGCCCGGCGAAGACCGGGTCCTGTACCGCGTCGCGGATCAGGAACACCATCGGCAGACCGCCGAGCAGCACCAGGACCAGCGCGGCGAGGGTCAGGCGGCGCAGCCGGCGGGTCTGGGTGAGCTGCCGGCGCAGTTCCGCGCGCACCTGCGACCGGGTCGGCCTGGTCAGCGGGTCGGGTCCCCGGTCCTCGTCGCGGGGCGGCGCGGGCACGGCACGTCCCGCACCGGTGTCGGCCGCGCCGCGCGGGCGGGACGCCGGCACAGTCGGGGGCGGGACGTTCGGCGGCGGGACGTTCGGGGGCGGCACCGGCGACGGCGCGGCGGTACCCGGCGGCGGAGGCGGAAGGATGCGCGCCCCGGGCGGGATGGCGCGTCCCGCGACCGGCATGGTCGGGGTCGGTCGCCCGGTACGGGGGGCTTCGGTAGCCGGCGGCGCGGGCGGCGTCGCTCGGGACGCCGCCGGTGGATTGGCCCGAGGCGGCGTAGGCGCCGTGGCAGGTCGGTCGACACGCGGCGGGGTCGTGGGCGGGTCGACACGCGGCGGGGTCTTCGGCGGGTCGACACGCGGCGGCACGGTCGGCGGACGCTGCTCGGACGGCTGCACGACCGGCAGCGGACCGGTGTGCCGGCGTACTCCGCTGAGCGACACGAACCGGCTTCCGGGCGCCTGCTCGGGGCGGGGCGCGCGGACCCGCTCGAACTCGCCGCTGCCCGGTCGGGGACCGGGAACCGCCGGCGCGCCCGACACGGGCGGGCTGGACACCGGACGGTCCTCGGCACGACGGCGTCCCACGGACGCCTCCCCGCCGCGCTGACGTCCCGTGGGCGGCTCCTCGCCGCGCTGACGTGCCGCAGGCGGCTCCTCGCCACGCCGGCGCCGGGTCGGCGGTTCCTCGTCCCGCCGCCGGGGCGACGCCAGGTCTTCGGCGCGGCGACGCTCGCTCGCGTCGTCGACGCGGCGCGGCGACGACTGGTCGGGTACGTCGACGCGGCGCGGCGACGACCGGTCGGGTACGCCGTCACGGCGCGGCGACGACCGGTCGGGTACGTCATCGCGGGTCGTCGACGACCCGTGCCGTCCCCCGGCGCTACCGGTCGAGCCGGGGCGTTCCCCGGCGGTACCGGTCGAGCCGGTACGGGCCTCACCGCCGCTCGTCGCGGCGCGCCGGCGACCGGTGTCGTCGTCCGGACCGGGACCGATGTCCGCCTTCTCCTCGCGCGCCTGGCGCAGGTCGGCGAGCCAGCCGAGATCCTCCTCGGTGACCCCGCCGGCATCCGGGCGGTCGTTCTTCGACTTGCGCCGCTTCCGGTCGTTCCTGCCGTGCCCGGCGTCCGTCTGCTCGTCACCGTCACCGCGACGCGCCACGGCTACTCCTCCCCTTCGCTGGCCGTCTCGTCGACGGCCCGACCGGATCCTCGGACGATACGGCGCAGCCTGGGCAGCCGGTCAGCCACCGCCCGTTCCGCGCCGTGCCCGGACGGCTGGTAGTAGTCGCGCCCCGCGACGTCGTCCGGGGCGTACTGCTGGGTCAACACGCCGCGGGGGTCGTCGTGCGGGTACCGGTACCCGACGCCGTGCCCCAGTCCCCGCGAGCCCGGATAGTGGGCGTCGCGCAGGTGGGGCGGTACCGGACCGCCGAGCCCCGCCCGCACGTCGGCGATCGCGGCGTCGACGGCGGCGATCACCGCGTTCGACTTCGCCGCGGTCGCCAGATGGATCACCGCCTGAGCCAGCGCGATCCTGCCCTCCGGCAACCCGACGAACTCCACGGCACGCGCGGCGTCGACCGCGACGGTCAGCGCGGACGGATCCGCCATGCCGACGTCCTCGCTAGCGAAGATGATCAGCCGCCGGGCGATGAACCTGGGGTCCTCACCGGCGACCAGCATCCGGGCCAGCCAGTGCAGCGCGGCGTCCACATCGGAGCCGCGCAGGCTCTTGATGAAGGCGCTGGCGACGTCGTAGTGCGCGTCGCCGTCCCGGTCGTACCGGACCGCGGCGACGTCGACCGCCTTCTCGGCGGTGACCAGGTCGACCTCGCCCACGCCTTGCGCGGTCGCCGCCGCGGCGGCGGCTTCGAGCGCGGTCAGCGCCTTGCGTACGTCGCCGGCGGCCAGTCGGACCAGGTGGTCCTCGGCGTCCGGGGCGAGCGTGACCGTGCCGGCGAGCCCGCGCTCGCTGGTCAGGGCGCGACGGACCAGGGTGCGTACCGCGTCGTCGTCCAGCGGCTTGAGGGTCAGCAGCACGCAGCGTGACAGCAGCGGCGAGATCACCGAGAAGTACGGGTTCTCGGTGGTCGCCGCGAGCAGGGTGACCGTCCGGTCCTCGACGGCAGCCAGCAGCGAGTCCTGCTGCGTCTTGCTGAACCGGTGCACCTCGTCGATGAACAGCACGGTCTGCGGTCCGCCCCGGTGCCGCCGTGCTCGGGCGCTGTCGATGACGGTACGCACGTCCTTCACACCCGCGGACAACGCGGACAGCGCGACGAAGGTACGGTCGGCGGCGTGCGCCACCAGGTGCGCGATGGTGGTCTTGCCGCTGCCCGGTGGTCCCCACAGGATCACCGACAGCGGCGCGCCGCCGGAGACCAGCTGGCGCAGCGGCGCGCCGGGTGCCAGCAGGTGGTCCTGGCCGATGAGTTCGTCGACGGTGCGCGGCCGCATCCGTACCGCCAGCGGCGCGTCCGGTCCGGGCTCGGTGAAGCCGACCGGCGGCGGCACCGGCGTCGACGCCACGCCGAAGCGCTCGTCGAGCGGGAACAGACCGTCCGAGTCCATTGGCCAGACACTACCGGCCGGGCAGGCTGCGCCCGTACCCCGGCGCGACGTCGCGCTCGCCCTGGCCTGCGCCGAGCCGCCGACCGCGGTCGCGGACCGGCGCCGCGCGCGACGGCGGCGGCCCCGGCTAGCGCCGCCGAGCCCAGCCGCGCCGCCAGCCCGAGCCGATACCGGCCAGGTGCAGGGCGAGGCAGAGCAGACCGGCGGTGGTCAACGTACCGGAGTTGATCACGTCGCCGCCGAGCCGCGCCAACTCGAACAGCAGCGCGAGAGCGAACAGGATCGCCGCGATGATCGCTAACATGGGGTCCTCCCGGGGGTACGAAGGGTGCCCGGTGATACCCCGACCCGTTTTCCGCTACACCTTGCCCTGGTCAACAGGGTCGCCCCCGGCGGGCAGCACCTCGGGCGCGCCGCGCAGCCGGGTCCGCAGCAACGTCGCCGCACGCGTGCAGTCCAACTCCACCCGCGCCGGGCGGGGCAGTCCCGAGCCGGCGATCGTGCCCGCCGGCACCCGGTCGGGATCGAGACCGTGGTACGCGGCGATCAGCCGACCCAACTCGTACCGGCTGACCGGGGCGGCACCGGCGACGTGCAGCACGCCGCCGCGGTCGCTGTCGACCAGTTCGAGCAGCGCGGCGGCGAGGTCGTCGACCGCGATCGGGCAGCGGATCTCGTCGGTGAACAGCGTGCCGCCCCGCCGCCCCGCGACCAGGTCCAGCACGAGGCGGTGCTGGGCGCTGTCCCGGTCGCCGACGATCAGCGAGGTGCGTGCCAGCACGGCGTCCGGCGCGATCGCCCGTACCGCCGTCTCGGCAGCCGCCTTCGCCGCCCCGTACGCGTACACCGGCTCCGGCGGGTCCGCCTCGGTGTACGGCTGGGCACGGCCGGCGAACACGGCGTCACTGGACACGTGGACCAGCCGCGCGCCGACCTCGACCGAGGCGAGCGCCACGTACGCCGTGCCGTCGGCGTTGACCGCCCAGTCCGGTCGGGCGTAGGCGGCGTGTACCACCGCCCGTGGCCGTACCGTTCGCAGCAGCGCCCGCACCGCCTGTCGGTCGCGCACGTCCAACTGTCGCCAGTCGACACCGGACACCTCGCCGGGTGCGCGGTGGTACGTCCCGACCACCTGCCAGCCGGCGGCCAGCGCGAGCCGGGCCAGCCTCGACCCGGTGTACCCGCTGGCACCCGTGACCAGCAGCGTCACCGGCTGCCTCGCCCGACGAGCGACGCCAACGCGTCCGGCCTCACAGGGAGTGTTCGACCGGCGCGGCGTCGCCGGCGGTACCGGCGTGCGCCGGCGCGACCTTCGGCTTGGCGTCGATGCCCGCCTCGCGCCGCTGCTGCTCGGTGATCGGCGTCGGCGCGCCGGTCAGCGGGTCGTACCCGCCGCGGGTCTTCGGGAACGCGATGACCTCGCGGATCGAGTCGGCACCGGCGAGCAGCATGCACACCCGGTCCCAGCCGAACGCGATGCCGCCGTGCGGCGGCGGACCGTACTTGAACGCCTCCAGCAGGAAGCCGAACTTGTCGTTGGCTTCCTCGGGCGTGATGCCGAGCACGTCGAAGACGCGGCGCTGCACGTCGGCGCGGTGGATACGGATCGACCCGCCGCCGATCTCGTTGCCGTTGCAGACCGCGTCGTAGGCGTAGGCCAGCGCGTTCTCCGGGTCCTGGTCGAATCGGTCGACCCACTCCGGCTTGGGCGAGGTGAACGCGTGGTGCACGGCGGTCCAGGCGCCGGCGCCCACCGCGACGTCACCACTGGCCCGCGCCGCCGAGCTGGGCTCGAACATGGGCGCGTCGACGACCCAGAGGAACGACCAGGCCGACTCGTCGACCAGCCCGCAGCGGCGCCCCACCTCGACCCGGGCTGCTCCGAGCAGCGTCCGGCTCGCGGCCGGCTCGCCGGCGCCGAAGAAGACCGCGTCACCGGGCACCGCACCGACGTGGGCAGCCAGGCCGGCCTTCTCCTCGTCGGAGATGTTCTTCGCCACCGGGCCGGTGAGCTCACCGTCCGCACCGACGAGGACGTACGCCAGACCGCGCGCACCGCGCGCCTTCGCCCAGTCCTGCCAGCCGTCGAGCTCCTTGCGCGACTGCGAGCCGCCGCCCGGCATGACGACGGCACCGACGTACGGCGACTGGAAGACCCGGAAGGGCGTGCTCGCGAAGTACTCCGTGCAGTCGACGAGCTCCTGGCCGAACCGCAGGTCGGGCTTGTCCGACCCGAAGCGGGCCATCGCCTCGGCGTAGGTCATCCGCGGCATCGGCAGCGGGATGTCGTAGCCGACCAGCCGCCACAGGGCGGCGAGCACCGCCTCGCCGAGCTCCAGCACGTCGTCCTCGTCGACGAAGCTCATCTCGATGTCGAGCTGGGTGAACTCCGGCTGCCGGTCGGCACGGAAGTCCTCGTCGCGGTAGCAGCGGGCGATCTGGAAGTAGCGCTCCATGCCGGCGACCATCAGCAGCTGCTTGAACAGCTGCGGCGACTGGGGCAGCGCGTACCAGCTGCCGGGCTGCAGCCGGGCCGGCACCAGGAAGTCGCGCGCGCCCTCGGGCGTCGACCGGGTCAGCGTCGGCGTCTCGACCTCGACGAACTCGCGGTCCAGCAGCACCTCGCGAGCAGCCTGGTTGACCTTGCTGCGCAGCCGCAGCCCGGCCGCCGGCGCAGGCCGCCGCAGGTCGAGGTAGCGGTGCTTGAGCCGCACCTCCTCGCCGACCTCGACATGCTCGTCGATCTGGAAGGGAAGGGGTGCCGACTCGCTGAGCACCTCGACGTCCTTGGCGACGACCTCGACCTCGCCGGTCGGCAGGTTGGGGTTGGCGTTGCCCTCGGGGCGCCGGCTGACCTCGCCCTCGATGCGCAGGCAGTACTCGCTGCGCAGGCCGGCCGCGACCGCCTCGTCACGGATGACCACCTGCACGAAGCCGCTCGCGTCGCGAAGGTCGATGAACGCGACACCGCCGTGGTCGCGGCGGCGGGCGACCCAGCCTGCGAGGGTCACGGTCTGGCCGGCGTGCGACGCGCGCAGCGAGCCGGCGGTGTGGGTGCGGATC
>DASUXA010000048.1:0-13017 GCA_036378155.1 Micromonosporaceae bacterium
GCCCGGCACGGCTTGCCGTGCCGGGCGGTCCGCTCGGGCGTCTCAGCTCGTCACGCGGCTCGCCGCTTGAGCTTGCGTCGTTCGCGTTCCGAGAGTCCCCCCCAGATCCCGAAACGCTCGTCGTGGTTGAGTGCGTACTCCAGGCAGTCCGCGCGCACCTCACAGCGGGTGCAGATGCGCTTGGCCTCCCGAGTCGAGCCCCCCTTTTCCGGGAAGAACGCTTCCGGATCGGTTTGCGAGCACAATGCGCGCTCCCGCCATTCCGGAGCGTTACCCAGCAGGTCGGCCAGCGCGAGTCGGCCGTCCATCAGCGTGCCTCCTTCTTGCACGTCGGCGCGAGCGCCGACGCAACCCCCCACGCGGAAGGCGCATGTCCTTTCGTCCGATTGGCGGCGATTTGTGTACCCCCGTTCGAACAACCCCTGTGAAATTACACGCGTGTAATGCGTGACTCGTCAAGCGGAACCTGATAAATAGCGCCGGTCTACGGACCGGTTGTCCGTCGCCTCGGTACATCGACGGCGACGCTTCCCTATCGATCGAGGCGCCGTTCGGGTAACGCATTGCCCGGCGCGTCGCGGCGGCAAACTTCGCGCCGCGCACAACGCGTACGAGACGCCTTACAGGGAACAGCCGGCACCGTGGAGCAGGGTCGCCCCAGCAGGGTCGGTACCGCGCGGGATACCTGTCGCGACAGTCAGCCGTACGTGGTGCGTCGCTCGCGGGCGGGGCGACCCGCCGCCGCCGCGATCGCCTCGAGCTGGGCGACGGTACGGGCGGAGCCGTGCTCCGACCCCGCCATCCGGGAAATCGTCTCCTCCATCAGGGTCCCGCCCAGGTCGTTCGCACCGCCCCGCAGCATGGTGACGGTGCCCTCGTCGCCGAGCTTCACCCAGGAACACTGGATGTTGGCGATCCGCCCGTGCAGCAGCACCCGAGCCATCGCGTGCACCGCCCGGTTCTCCCGCCGGGTCGGTCCCGGTCGGGCGATCCCGGCCAGGTAGATCGGGGCGCTGTGGTGAACGAACGGCAGCGCCACGAACTCGGTGAACCCGCCGGTACGGTCCTGGATGCCGGCGAGCACCCGGAAGTGCGTCAGCCACTGCCGGGGATGGTCGACATGCCCGTACATCATCGTCGAGCTCGACCTGATGCCCAGCTCGTGCGCCGTGGTGACGACGTCGACCCAGGTCGCGGCGGGCAGCTTGCCCTTCGTCAGTACCCACCGCACGTCGTCGTCGAGGATCTCGGCGGCGGTGCCCGGAATCGTGTCCAGCCCCGCGTCGCGCAACTCGGACAGCCACTCGCGCACCGGTACCCCCGCCCGCGCCGCCCCGCTGACGATCTCCATCGGCGAGAACGCGTGCACGTGCAGGTGCGGCACCCGTCGCTTGATCGCGCGGACCAGCTCGGCGTACCCGCCCGGCGGCATCGACGGGTCGATGCCGCCCTGCATGCACACCTCGGTCGCGCCCGCCCGCCAGGCTTCCTCGGCGCGATCGGCGACCTGCTCGACGGACAGGCGGTACGCGTCGGCGTCCCGCTCCCGCTGCGCGAACGCGCAGAACCGGCACCCCACGTAGCAGACGTTGGTGAAGTTGATGTTGCGGTTCACCACGTACGTGACGTCCTCGCCGACCGCGTCGCGGCGCAGATCGTCGGCGATGCGCGCGAGTTCGTCCAAGGCCGCGCCGTCGCATTCGAACAGCGCGAGCGCGGCGGCTTCGTGCTCCGGGCGCAGCAGCGCGCCCGGATCGCTGGCAGCCAGCGCCAGCCCAGCCTTGACCTCGGCGCCCAGTACCTCGCCCGGACCGGACCCGATGCGCGCGGCACCCGCCCCGCCGGCCACGCGGTCCGGGCTCGACGTGCGGGCGGCGTGCGCCGCGACCTGCGCCCAGTCGCCGTACACCGAATCGAAGTCACCCCGCCGGTCGGCGGAGCGCCCCGTGTCGTCGATCGCCGCGTGCAGGTCGGTGCGCCCGGCGGCGACCAGCCCGCCGTCCGGCTCCTGCCAGGGCAGCCCGGTCGGCGCGGCGTCCTCCACCGCCAGTCCGGTCTCCGGGTCGGCGAGGGCGGCGACGTGTCGGGCGATCCGCGGGTCGATCCACGGCACGCCCCGCCGCACGTACTCCGGATAGGCGGTGAGCCGCTCGCGCAGCGTGAACCCGGCGTCCGCGCTGCGCCGGGCCAACTCCTCGATCGCCGGCCAGGGGCGCTCCGGATTCACATGGTCGGCGGTGACCGGTGAGACACCGCCCCAGTCGTCGATCCCGGCACTGAGCAGCAGTCCATATTCCTCGCCGATCAGGTTGGGCGGAGCTTGGATGCGCGCCCGTGGACCGAGCACCAGGCGCGCCACCGCGACCGTGGCGGCGAGGTCCGCCAACTCCGCGTCCGGCATCGCCCGCATCGCGGTGTCCGGCTTGGCGCGGAAGTTCTGCACGATGACTTCCTGGATGTGCCCGTACTCCCGGGCGATCCGGCGGATCTCGAACAGCGACTCGGCGCGTTCCGCGCGCGTCTCGCCGATGCCGATCAGGATGCCGGTGGTGAACGGTACCCCGACCCGCCCGGCGTCCTCGAGCACCCGCAGCCGTACCGCCGGATCCTTGTCGGGCGACCCGTAGTGCGGCCCGCCCGGCTGCTCGTACAGCCGCGTGGCCGTGGTCTCCAGCATCATGCCCATGCTCGGCGCGACCGGCTTGAGCCGGTGCAGTTCCGCCCAGCTGAGCACACCCGGATTCAGGTGCGGCAACAGCCCGGTTTCTTCGAGTACCGCCACCGCGCAGGCGCGCAGATAGTCCAGCGTGGAGTCGTACCCGCGCTCGTCGAGCCACTGCCGCGCCACGGGCCACCGGTCCTCCGGTCGGTCGCCCAGGGTGAACAGCGCCTCCTTGCAGCCCTGCGCGGCACCGGCGCGGGCGATCGCGAGCACCTCGTCGCGGTCCAGGTACGGCGCCGGCAGCCGGCGCGGGACCGTCGCGAAGGTGCAGTAGTGGCAGCGGTCCCGGCACAACCGGGTGAGCGGGATGAAGACCTTCTTCGAATACGTCACGACACCCGGGCGACCGGCGTCGACCAGACCCGCGTCGCGCACCGCCGCCGCGGCGGCGAGCAGTTCCGCGAGGTCGTCGCCGCGCGCCGCGAGCAGCGTGGCAGCCTCGTCGACGTCGAGGCTGCGGGCGTCCACCGCGCGGCGCAGCGCGCGCCGCAAGCTCGACGCCGTCGGTGCGTTCTCAACCGGTACCGCGACCACTCGTGCAGCCTAGGCCGTGCCGGTGATGATCCGGTCGAGTCACTGGTGCTCGGGGCCGCCGAACTGGGTCGGCGGCTGCTGCGGGCTCGGCGGCTGCTGGGTCGGCGGCTGCTGCTGCGTCGGCTGCTGCTGCTGCACTGGCGGGGCGTACGGGTTCGGCTGCGGGTACCAGGCGGGCGGCTGCGCCGTGCCGGGGCCGTACTGACCGGGGCCGTACTGACCGGGACCGGGGTACGGGTGACCGGGCGCGGGCGGCTGGGGGTAACCGCTCGGCTGCGGGTACTGCGGATAGCCGTACGGCTGCCCGAGGTACGGCGGCAGCGGCGCGGGCTTCGGCGCGGCGAACAGCGCCTGGTACACCCGGACGACGACGAACGCGGCGACCGCGAACACGGTGCCCATGGCGACCCTGGCGATCAGCGTCTCGAACCCGTCCCAGACGCCGGCGAGGCTGTCGACGCTGCCGGTGGACACCTGATGGACGAACCCGGTGAGCAGGCAGATCACTCCGAACAGCGCGCTGACCGCGTACTCGATCAGCGCCGCCGTGGTGATCTGGCGAGCCTGCCGGTACATCGGGCGGGCGTGCGTGGCGAGCAGGACCGCCAGCAGCGGCGCGGCGATCGCCAGCACACCGACGAACCGCTCGAACAGAGCGTCGGCACGCCCCGCGAAGTCGTCGCTGAACACGGCGGTGACCAGGTCGACGACGCCCAGCAGGAGCAGCACCGCGTTGGCGGCGGCGAGGACCAGCGCGGCGAGACCGCGAAGCGGCGCGGTGACCTCGGCGGCGGTACGACCGTCGCCGCCCGGCACGGACGTGGTCACGAACGGCGCGGCGGAACCGGGTCCGGCAGCCGTCGGCGCGCCGGACGCGGGCGCCTGTGGTCCGGCGGGACCGGCATCGACCGGCGACGACGCGAACTCCGGCGTACCGGGACCGGCGGGCGGCTGGCTGGACGGGGCGGGCGGCTCTCCGGGCGGGTACGTCACAGCTTCCCCTTCACGGTCACGTCACGGTCGCCGGTAGCGTAGCCGTCCCGGTGCGGCGACGACGCCCCTGCCGTGCCCCGCGCGGCGACGACGCCCCTGCCGTGCCCCGCGCGGCGACGAAGCCCCCGTGCCGCGCGGCGACGAAGCCCCGGCGTGCCTCACCTCACCGGCGGACCGGATGGTGGATGGGCGAGGATAGGGCGCATGCGCGTGGTGGTCCTCGCCGGTGGCATCGGCGGAGCCCGGTTCCTGCTCGGTGTCCGTGCCCTGGCGAACAGGTCCGATGCCGAGGTGACCGCGGTGGTCAACGTCGGCGACGACGTCACCCTGCACGGATTGCGGGTCTGCCCGGACCTCGACTCCGTGATGTACACGCTGGGCGGCGGAGCCGACGCCGAGCGCGGCTGGGGTCGCGCCGGCGAGACCTGGCATGTGCGCGAGGAGCTGTCCGCGTACGGCGCGGAGCCGACCTGGTTCGGGCTGGGCGACCGGGACATCGCCACCCATCTGGTACGCACCCGGATGCTCGACGCCGGATATCCGCTGTCGCAGGTCACCGAGGCGCTGTGCGCGCGCTGGCAGCCCGGGGTACGCCTGCTGCCCGCGACCGACGACCGGGTCGAGACGCACGTGGTCGTGGACGACGGCACCGAGCGGCGGGCAATCCACTTCCAGGAGTGGTGGGTCCGTTACCACGCGGAACTGCCCGCGCGCCGGTTCGTATTCGTCGGCGCGGAATCGGCGAAGCCCGCCGCCGGGGTACTGGACGCCCTAGCCGCCGCCGACCTCGTGCTGATCGCGCCGAGCAACCCGGTCGTGTCGATCGCGCCGATCCTGGCGGTACCCGGGCTGCGCGACGCGCTGGTCGCCGGGTCCGCCCCGGTCGTCGGAGTGTCGCCGATCATCGGCGGCGCGCCGGTGCGCGGCATGGCGGACAAGTGCCTGTCCACTGTCGACGTACCGGTGACGGCGGCGGGTGTGGGCGGACTGTACGGCGCGCGATCCGCCGGCGGGGTGCTGGACGGCTGGCTGGTCGACGACGCGGACGCGGGTACCGATGTGCCCGGCGTGACCGTCCGCGCATGTCCACTGTGGATGACGGACGAGGCAGCGACCAGCGAGATCGTGGCGCGGGCAGTCGAGTTGGCGGGAGTCGGGTAATGGGTCGACTGGAGATCCTGCCGGTCACCGGGATCGGCGACGTCACACCCGGTACCGACCTGGCCGAGGTGATCACAGCCGCGGCGCCGTGGCTCGCCGACGGCGACGTCCTCGTGGTCACCAGCAAGATCGTCTCGAAGGCGGAGGGGCGGCTGGTCGAGGTACCGCCGGACGGCCCGGAGCGGGACGCGGCGCGCGACGCCCTGCTGACCGCCGAGACGGCGCGCGTGGTCGCCCGGCGCGGGAAGACGCGGATCGTACAGACCCATCACGGGCTGGTGATGGCGTCGGCGGGGATCGACGCGTCGAACGTCGACCATGATCACCTGGTACTGCTGCCGGTCGACCCGGACGACTCGGCGCGGCGACTGCGCGCCGCGCTGCGCGACCGGTACCGGCTGGACGTCGCCGTGGTGATCACCGACACCATGGGGCGACCGTGGCGGATCGGGCTGACCGACGTCGCGATCGGTGTGGCGGGACTGGAGCCGATGCGCGACTACCGGGGCGAAACAGATGCGTACGGCAACGAACTGCACATCACGCAGACCGCCGTGGTCGACGAACTGGCTGCCGCGGCAGAACTGGTCAAGGGCAAGTACGACCAGGTACCGGTGGCGGTGGTGCGCGGTCTGGGCGTGACCGGGCAGCCGGACGGTCCGGGCGCGGCGGCGCTGGTACGCGGTGCCGACCAGGACCTGTTCTCGCTGGGTACCGCCGAGGCGACCGCGCTCGGCAGGCGCGAGGCGGCACTACTGGAGACGGTGGACCGGTTCGGTACCGAGCCGGTGCCGTCCGGCGCGGTCGCCCGCGCCGTCGCGGGCGTGGCGGGCGTGCTCGCCTCGGGTACCCGGTTGCTGCCCGTCGCCGACCCGGTGGTCCGGGACAAGCTCGCCGCCCTGGTCCCCCGCGTCCCGGCGGGTACCCAGGACGTCGTGCTCTGCCTCGCCGACCCGGCGACCGGCGCCGCGACGGTCGGGCTGCTCACCCTCGGTACCGAGATCCACCGGCTGCGCTGCGCGCTCGCCGCGGAGGGGCTCGCCTCGGTGTGGGTGCCGGTCGACCGGTCGATGATCGGCGAAGTGGTGCCGCTGCCCGCCGAGGCGGTGCCGGTGGCGCTGGTCGCGGTCGGTACCGCCGACCTGAGCTGACCAGCCGCCTGATCAACCTCCTGATCAACCCCCTGATCAACCGCCTGATCAACCGCCGGAGAGCATCGCGACGCCGAGCGGGGTGAGCATGTGCAGCACCCGGTTGCCGTCGCGGCGACTCGTCACCAGACCGGAGTTGCGCAGCACCGCGATGTGCTGACTGGCTGCCGCCGGCGAGATGTACAGCCGGCGGGCGAGTTCGCCGGTGGTCGCCCCGGTACGCACCTGCGCCAGCACCGCCGCGCGGGTCCGGCCGAGCAGCGCGGCGAGCGCGTTGCCGTCCGTACCGCCGGCCCCGTCGACCAGCTCCGTGCCCCGCTCCACCGGGTACACCAACACCGGCGGGCGCGACGGGTCGAGCAGCGTCACCGGTTGCCGCCAGCAGAAGTACGACGGCTGCAGCACCAGACCCCGCCCGTCGAGGTACAGCTCCTGGTCGACCGGGTAGTCGACCTGCAACTCGCCGCCGGTCCACCGCACGCCGGGGCGCAGCGTGCCCAGCAGGCGCTCGGTACCGCCGTCGAGCATCGCGCGGGTCCGCGCGGCATGATCCCGGTCCACCGCGGCGCGCACGCCACGCCAGTACGGCTCGATCGCCAGCTGGTAGTAGTCCGCCATGGCGCCGGTCAGATGGCGCACCGCGGACACCTCGCCGTGGGCCAGGGGCCCGGCTTCCGCCGGCAGGTCGACCTCGCCCGCCAGCACGGTCAGGTCGCCGCGCAGCGTGGCGGCAGGCGTCGACCGCACCGCCTCGAGCGCGTCCCGCACATCCCACTCTCCGGTCGTCGGG
The DNA here is from genome assembly GCA_036378155.1 of Micromonosporaceae bacterium. GTDB lineage: Bacteria > Actinomycetota > Actinomycetes > Mycobacteriales > Micromonosporaceae > DASUXA01. Next base: position 7,352 of record DASUXA010000048.1, read on the forward strand.
GTGAGGAAGTCCGCGAAATAGCCGCGTGGCGGGTTCAGCGCGAGCAGCAGTCGCATCCGGCGACCGAGCTGCGATGTGCGCAGCCCGTCCCGTACCGTCCGCCGCCACTGCCCGAAGACCGGCTCGCCGTGGGTGTTCTGGAGCATGTGCAAGCTGAGCGCCAACTCCCAGAGCGGGTCCGGGGCGCTCGTGATCCTGGTGCGCGCGACGTCGTCGCTCGTGAAGTAGATCCTCAGCATCGACGTACGGGTCCGGGGGACGGAGAGACGAACTCTACCGCGAGTTTCAGCCGAGACTGAAAGGGCTCGACGGGCGCTGTCGCTGCCGGGATGCTGACACGCGCAGGTGCACCGGCACCGGCGGGGGTCGGGCGGTCACGAGCGGGGGTACGCGGACCGGGCACCCGGTCCGCGTAGGGCCGCCCGCCCCGGCATCCGGTCACAGGTAGTCGTGGTCACCTCGACTGGCGAGGTCGTCGACCAGCAGCTTCACCCGCTGCGCCTGGTCGCGGGCGCAGACCAGGAGCGCGTCCGGTGTGTCCACGATCACCAGGTCGTCCACGCCGAGCGTGGCGACGAGCCGACCGGAGTCCGGTACGACCACGGTGCGCGAGGTGTCCCGCAGCAGCACCGTCGGCTTGTCCGAGCCGCCGATCACCACGTTGTCCGACTCGTCGCGCGGCAACAGCTCCCCCAAGGTGTGAAAGTCGCCCACGTCGTTCCAGCCGAACTCGGCACGGACCGTGCCGACCATGCCCTTGGCGGCGGCGCGCTCCATCACCGCGTAGTCGACGGAGATCTTCGGCAGGGTCGGCCACACCTCGCCGAGCACCTCGGCACGATCGTCGGTCGCCCACGCGTCGGCGACCCGGGTCAGCCCGGCGTACAGCTCGGGCTGCTGGCGGGCGAGTTCGGCGAGGAAGACGTCCACCCGCCAGACGAACATGCTGGCGTTCCACAGGTACCGCCCGGATTCGAGGTACTCCTCGGCGACCTCGCGCGACGGCTTCTCCTTGAACTCCTCCACCCGACGTACCGGCCCGTCCCCGATCGTCGGACCGCACTGCAGGTAGCCGTACCCGGTCTCCGGCGACACCGGGCTGATGCCCACGGTCATCAGCAGCCCGTCCCGGGCGCCCGCCTCCGCCTGCCGGAGTACCTCGACGAACCGCTGCGGGTCGCGTACCAGATGGTCGGCGGCGAACGACCCCATCACGGCGTCGGGGTCGCGCCGGGCGATGATCGCGGCGGCCAGACCGATCGCCGGGCACGAGTCCCGCGGCGACGGCTCCACGAGCAGGTTGTCGTCGGGCAGGTCGGGTAGCTGACGCGCGACGGCGGCGGCGTGCGCGGTACCGGTGACCACGTACGTCCGCCCGATGGGCGCCAGCGGCGCCAGCCGGGCGATCGTCGCCTGCAGCAGCGAAGCCGACGTACCCGTGAGGGGGTGAAGGAACTTGGGGAAGCCGGTCCGCGACAACGGCCACAGCCGTGTGCCGCTCCCGCCGGCGGGAACTACCGCGTAGAGCACCGGACCATCATGCCTGCCGCGCTCAGCCGCCGACCGGCGGGGCTGACGCCGCTGGTCAGCACGCGGAAGCCGCGCGAGCCCAGGACGCCAAATGTACTTCCGCGCTGGACTCCCACGTGAACTCCTTGGCGCGCTCGAACCCCGCCTTCGCCAGCCACTGCCGCCGGGGCTCGTCGTCGAGCAGCGCGCCCAGGTCGCGACCGATCTCCTCCGGGCTCTCCCCGGTGTACGCGACGGCATCGCCGCCCACCTCGGGCAGCGACAGGCGCGGCGTGGTGAGTACCGGCGCCCCGCACGCCATGGCTTCGAGGATCGGCAGCCCGAACCCCTCGCCGTGCGACGGGTACGCGGCGACCAACGCGCCGCCCAGGTAACCCGGCAGGTCGGCGTAGCGCAGATAGCCGGGACGCAGCAGGCGCAGCTTCGCCGGTACCTCGGCGACCGCCTGGTCGATCTCGTCGTCGTGCCCGGAACCGCCGGCGACCACCAGGGCGGGCGGCTGCGGGCGACCGTTCGCCGCCCGTACCCAGCCCCGGATCAGGTTCGGCACGTTCTTGCGCGGCTCCTTCGCGCCCAGGAAGGCGACGTACGGCGACTCGCCGAGTCCGAGGCGGGCCCGTACCCGCGCCTTCTCGGCGTCGCTCGGCAGGTGGAACGCGCCGTGGTCGACTCCGTGGTACGCCACGTCCAACCGGGTCGGATCCGCGTCGAGCAACCTGATCAACTCGTCGCGGGTCGCCTTGCTCGGCACGATCACCCGCGCGGCGCGCCGCAGCGACGTCTTGATCGCCGACCGGAAGAAGGCGCGCTTCGACTTGTCGTAGTGCTCCGGCTCGGTGAAGAAGGTGGCGTCGTGCACGGTCACGGTCACCGGGCACGAGGCGCGCAGCGGACAGGTGTAGAACGGCGAGTGCAGGACATCCGCGTCGACCTGTTGGGCCAGCATCGGCAGACCGGTCTGCTCCCAGGCGAGTCGCGCCGGACGGTGGGCCACCGCGGCGGGCGCCGAGATCACCTCGGCGTGCGGCAGGATCCTGCCGTACCGCTCGGCGTCGGTGCGCTGACACACCACGACGAGGTCGGCATCCAGCTTGTCGAGGGCTCCGAGCAGTCCGTCGACGTACCGTCCGACACCACCGCGATCGGCGGGGACGCTGGTGGCGTCGATAAGCACGCGGGGCGAGCGTCCGATGGACACGGGGCGGCTCCTTGCGCTCCTCGCTAGCGGTTCACAGCGGTTATCGCAAGCCTACGCCCGCGACCGGGCCGCCCGTCATCGCCGCCGTCGCCGTGTCGAAGAACGACGCGGCGGGGGTTCGATACGGTGGCGGGTACCGATTCCCGGGAGGCGGACGTGGCGCTTGCGACAGCCGACACCGTACCGGTTATGTGGGCTTCGGCGCTCGCCGCGGACCCGACCCGGCCGGTGCTGACCTTCTATGACGGCGCGACCGGCGAACGTACCGAACTGTCCGGCGCGACCCTGGACAACTGGCTGGCGAAGACGGCGAACCTGCTGGTCGACGGGCTCGGGTTGGGCAGCGGCGACACGGCCGCCGTGTTGCTGCCGGCGCACTGGCAGACCGCGGCGGTACTGCTGGGCTGCTGGTCCGCCGGGCTCGCGGTCGCACACGGACCGAGGCTGTCCAGACCGGTCGATGTCGTATTCGCCGATCCGGACCGACTCGACCAGGCGCACGGCATCGCCGCGGGGGCGGACGTCCTGGCGGTGTCGTTGCACCCGCTCGGGCTGCCGATGCCGGCGGTACCGGACGGCGTCGCGGACTTCCTCGCCGAGGTACGCGGGCACGGCGACCGGTTCACCCCGGTCGACCCGCCCGCACCCGATACGCCGGCCCTGGTCGATCTGCCGGGCGGCGGAGCCGACCTGGACCAGCGCGCGTTGGTGAACGCCGCGCGGGAGGCGGCGGCGGGTCGGGGGTACCGCCCCGAGGACCGGGTGCTGGTCGCCGGTGACGCACCCCGACCGTTGGACTGGCTGCTCGCGCCGCTCGCGGTCGGCGCGTCGACGCTGCTGTGCCGCCGCTGCGACGACGAGTCCCTGGCGCGGATCCGCTCGACCGAGCGGGTCACGACCGGCTGACCCCGCCGCGGCTCGCCCGCGGGTACCGGGCGGCTGTTGCCCGACCTCGGCGGGGACCGGTCACTCCGCCGAGCGCTCCTTCGCCAGGTGTTCGAAGGCGACCAGCGACTCCGGGTTGACGAGTGCCCCCTTGGCGGCGGCGCTTTCCACCGGGGTACCGGTGAGGATCCGCTTCACCGGTACCTCCAACTTCTTCGCCGACAGCGTCCGGGGCACCGCCCGTACCTGGTAGATCTCGTCCGGTACGTGGCGCGGCGACAGAGCGGTACGCAACTCGCGGGCGATCCGGGAACGTAGCGCGTCGTCGAGTTCCAGCCCGTCCCGCAGCACCACGAACAGCAGCAGCTCGCCCGGTCCGCCTTCGTTGTCCTCGAGGTGGACGACGAGCGAGTCGACGACCTCGTCCAGCCCCTCGACCACCGAGTAGAACTCGCTGGTGCCCAGCCGTACCCCGCCCCGGTTGAGCGTCGCGTCCGATCGTCCGGTGATCACGCAGCTGCCGCGTTCGGTGATCGTGATCCAGTCGCCGTGCCGCCACACGCCCGGGTACACGGAGAAGTAGGCGTCCCGGTACCGCTGCCCGTCCGGGTCGTTCCAGAAGCCGACCGGCATGCTCGGCATCGGCCGGGTGATCACCAGTTCGCCGAGCGATCCGATCACCGGCTGCCCGGTCGGGTCGTACGCCTCGACCTTCGCGCCCAGGCACCGGCAGGTGATCTCCCCCTCGTACACCGGCAGCAGCGGAACCCCGCCGACGAAGCCGGTGCACACGTCGGTCCCGCCGGACAGCGACGCGAGCAGGATCTTCTCGCCGACCGCCTGGTACACCCAGCGGAAGCCCTCGGGCGGCAGCGGCGCGCCGGTCGAACCGAGCCCGCGCAGCGCGGACAGGTCGGCGACCTCGCGCGGTACGACACCTGCCTTGCGGCAGGACAGCAGGAACGGCGCGGACGTGCCGAAGTACGTCATGCCGGCGTCGGCTGCCGCCCGCCACAGCGCGGTCAGGTCCGGATATGCCGGATTGCCGTCGAACAGTACGATCGCCGCGCCCACCGCCGGCCCCGAGACCAGGTAGTTCCACATCATCCAGCCGGTCGTGCTGAACCAGAAGAACCGATCCGCCGGCCCGAGGTCGTGCTGCAGCGCCAGCTGCTTCAGGTGCTCCAGGAGGATGCCGCCGTGGCCGTGGACGATCGGCTTCGGCAGCCCGGTCGTCCCCGAGCTGTACAGGACGAACAGTGGGTGGTCGAAGGGCACGCGCTCGAAGGCGAGCGTGTCGGTCTCGGCGGTCAGGTCCGCCCATGAGACCGCGTCGTCCGGCGTGTGATCCGGGTGCAGGTACGGCAGGACGACGGTCGCGCGCAGCGTGGGGAGCTCCGCCCGGATGGCCGCCAGCTCCTCGATGCGCTCCACGTCACGCGTCCCGTACCGGTACCCGTCCACCGCGAGCAGCACGGAGGGCTCGATCTGTCCGAACCGATCCACCACGCTCCGCGTGCCGAACTCCGGCGCGCAGCTCGACCACGTGGCGCCCAGGGACGCCGTGGCCAGCGCGGCAACGACCGCCTCCGGGACGTTGGGAAGGTAGGCAGCGACGCTGTCGCCGCGTCTCACGCCCAGGCGCTGCAGGCCGGCACGCGCCCGCGCGACCTGGTCGCGCAGCTGCGCCGCCGTCAGCGTGACGCGGTCGCGGGTCTGGGACCGGCCGACGATGACGACGTCCTCCTCGGCTCGACCGCCGAGGCGCGCCAGCGCACCCGCATCGGTGCCTACCTCGACTGGCTGGAGCGCGAGAACGACCTCCGCTTCGACGGGTACGACGACCTGTTGCGCTGGTCCATCGAGGAGCTCGACGACTTCTGGCGCTCGATCCACGACTTCTTCGCCGTGGACTCCGGACCCGTGGCGGGGCCAGCCCTGGTCGAGCGGCGCATGCCCGGCGCGCGCTGGTTTCCCGAGGCGCGGCTGAACTGGGCGGAGCACCTGCTGCGCCTCGAGGGTCGAGCCGAGGAGGACGTCGTCATCGTCGGCC
>DASUXA010000049.1:0-16617 GCA_036378155.1 Micromonosporaceae bacterium
GCCGGGGCGGCGCCGCCGGCGCGCCGCGCCCGGGCACGCGCCGTCCCCTGAAGCTGATATGCCGCTGAGGCATATTTATGCCTCAGCGGCATATCGCTCTCGGCGGCATCCGCCCGCCGCGCGGCACGAACGCCGCGCGGCACGAACGCCGCGCGGCACGAACGCCGCCCGGCACGAACGCCGCCCGGCACGAACGCCGAACCGCACGAACGCCGCGCGGCACGAGCGCCGGGCGCGGCGAGCTCAGGCGACGATCGAGACCATTCGGCCCTTCACCACGATGACCTTGCGGGGCTCCTTGCCGGCCAGCGAGCCGGCCACCGCCGCCAGGGCCGCCGCGCGCACGTCGTCCTCGGACGCGTCGGCGGGCACCTCGATCCGGCCGCGCACCTTGCCGTTGACCTGCACCGGGTAGGTCACCGTCTCGGCCACCAGCAGCGCCGGGTCGGCGCTCGGGTAGTCCGCGTACGCCAGCGAGGTGGCGTGGCCCAGCCGCTGCCACAGCTCCTCGGCGATGTGCGGGGCGAACGGCGCCAGCATCAGCACCAGCGGCTCGGCCACCTCGCGCGGGGTGGCCGACAGCCGGGTCAGCGCGTTGGTCAGCTCGATCAGCTTGGCGATCGCGGTGTTGAACCGCATCCCCTCCATGTCGCCGCGGACCCCGTCGATGACCCGGTGCAGCAGCCGGCGGGTCTCCTCGTCGGCCGGGACGTCGGTGACCCGCGACTCGCCCGTCTGCTCGTCGACGATCGCCCGCCAGACCCGCTGCAGGAACCGGTACGAGCCGACCACCGCCCGGGTCTCCCAGGGCCGGGACACCTCCAGCGGGCCCATCGACATCTCGTACACCCGGAAGGTGTCCGCGCCGTACGCCGCGCACATCTCGTCGGGCGTCACCACGTTCTTCAGCGACTTGCCCATCTTGCCGTACTCGCGGTTGACCTGGACGTCACCCAGGTAGAAGCCGCCGTCGCGCTCCACCACGTCGGCGGCCGGCACGTACGCGCCGCGGGCGTCGGTGTAGGCGTACGCCTGGATCATGCCCTGGTTGAACAGCTTGCGGAACGGCTCGGAGCTGGAGACGTGGCCCAGGTCGTACAGGACCTTGTGCCAGAAGCGGGCGTACAGCAGGTGCAGCACGGCGTGCTCGGCGCCGCCGACGTACAGGTCGGTGCCGCCGCAGTCGCCCGCCGCGCGCGGTCCCATCCAGTACTGCTCGTTCTCCGGGTCGACGAACCGCTCGCTGTTCGTCGGGTCCAGGTAGCGCAGCTCGTACCAGCAGGAGCCGGCCCACTGCGGCATCACGTTGGTCTCCCGGGTGTAGCGCTTGGGCCCGTCACCCAGGTCCAGCTCGACCTCGACCCAGTCCCGGGCACGCGACAGCGGCGTCTCCGGGTCGCTCTCGGCGTCCTCGGGGTCGTACGTCTTCGGCGAGAAGTCGTCCACCTCGGGCAGCTCGACCGGCAGCATCGACTCGGGCAGCGCGATCGGCGCGCCGGTCTCGTCGTACACGATCGGGAACGGCTCGCCCCAGTAGCGCTGCCGGCTGAACAGCCAGTCCCGCAGCCGCCAGGTGACCGCGCCCGCACCGTGGCCGTTGGCCTCCAGCCAGGCGATGACGCGGGCCTTGGCGTCGGCCACGCCCAGGCCGTTCAGGTCCAGGCCGCGGTCCGGCGCGGCGCTGTTGATCGCCGGGCCGTCCCCGGTGTACGCCTTGCCGGCGAAGCCCTCCGGCGGCTGCACGGTACGCACGATCGGCAGGTCGAAGACCTCGGCGAAGTCCCAGTCCCGCTCGTCCTGGGCGGGCACCGCCATGATCGCGCCGGTGCCGTAGCCGGCCAGCACGTAGTCGGCGATGAAGATCGGGATCTGCGCCCCGTTCACCGGGTTGGTCGCGTACGCCCCGACGAAGACGCCAGTCTTCTCCCGCGTCTCCACCTGCCGCTCCACGTCCGTCTTGGCCGCGGCGGCCTTCCGGTACGCCTCGACGGCCGCCCGCGGGCTGGCGTGCCCCCCGGTCCAGGCCTCCTTCGTCCCCTCCGGCCAGGCGGCCGGCACCAGCGCGTCGACCAGCTCGTGCTCGGGCGCCAGCACCATGTAGGTGGCACCGAAGATGGTGTCCGGCCGGGTCGTGAACACCCGGATCGGCTCCACCGTGGTGCGGAAGTCGATGTGGGCGCCGCTGGACCGGCCGATCCAGTTGCGCTGCATCAGCTTGATCGGCTCCGGCCAGTCCAGCCTGTCCAGGTCCTCCAGCAGCCGGTCACCGTACGCGGTGATCCGCATCATCCACTGCTTCAGGTTGCGCTTGAAGACCGGGAAGTTGCCCCGCTCGGAGCGGCCGTCGGCGGTGACCTCCTCGTTGGCCAGCACGGTGCCCAGCCCCGGGCACCAGTTCACCGGCGCCTCCGAGACGTACGCCAGCCGGTGGTCGTCGACGATCTTCCGCCGCTCGGCCGCGGTCAGCTCGGCCCAGGGCCGCCCGTCCGGGGTGGGCCGGTCGCCCGCCTCGAACTCGGCGATCAGCTCGGCGATCGGGCGGGCCCGGCGCGCCTGCGGGTCGTACCAGGCGTTGAAGATCTGCAGGAAGATCCACTGGGTCCAGCGGTAGAAGTCGGTGTCGATGGTCGCCACCGAGCGCCGCTCGTCGTGGGCCAGCCCCAGCCGGCGCAGCTGCGCCCGGTACCGCTGGATGTTCGCCTCGGTGGTGGCCCGCGGGTGGGCGCCGGTCTGCACCGCGTACTGCTCGGCGGGCAGGCCGAACGCGTCGAAGCCCATCGCGTGCAGCACGTTGCGCCCGGCCATCCGCTGGTAGCGGGCGAAGCAGTCGGTGCCGATGTAGCCCAGCGGGTGGCCGACGTGCAGGCCGGCCCCGGACGGGTACGGGAACATGTCCAGCACGAACAGCTTCTCGGCGCCCGCCCGGGGGTGGCCCGGGTCGGCCAGCGGGCCGGTCGGGTTCGGCGCGTGGAAGGTGCCCTCCCGCTCCCAGGTGTCCTGCCAGCGGTGCTCGATCTCCTCGGCCAGGGCCGCGGTGTACCGGAACGGGGGGATGTCGGTCGCCGGTGCGGCTGCCTCACTCATGGCGTCTCCTCGGCGCAGGTCTTGTCGGGTATGGGGAGGTCTGCTGCGGGCACAAAAAAGCCCCTCGCGCAGGAGGGGCCGCCGTGCTGTCGCGCGTTCAGCGCATCAGCACGGCCCGGTAAGAAGCAGGAAGGCTCCGGCCATGACCGGGAGTGTACCCCGCCGGCCCACCAGTTATCGCGCCCGCTCCACGGGATGGGACCGGTCCCCCGGTCCGGCGAATATTCCGGGCGTAAGCCGCCGACCGCCTGCGGGGGTCGGCGGCAACGACAAACATGGCTAGCCTGAGAACCAGTGAGATTCTTGCGGCAGACGAGGCTCGGCGACGCGAACCCAACCGCGGGTCCAGGTGCTCTATACAGAGCTGCCGTCCAGGGCGACGAGGAGGAGGCCCGTGACACAACAGACCTGGGACGAGGTGGGCGGTCTGCTGCCGCACGACGAGTTCCGCGCCGCCAGCGAGGCCATCGTGGCCAACATCGAGCAGGTCATCGAGGGCAAGACGGCCACCGTCCGGCTCGCCCTGGCGGTGCTGCTCGCCGAGGGGCACCTGCTCATCGAGGACGTGCCGGGCGTCGGCAAGACCAAGCTCGCCAAGGCGCTCGCCCGCTCGATCGACTGCTCGGTACGCCGGATCCAGTTCACCCCGGACCTGCTGCCCAGTGACGTCACCGGGGTGAGCGTCTACAACCAGGAGACGCACGACTTCGAGTTCCGTCCGGGCGCGGTCTTCGCCAACCTGGTGGTCGGCGACGAGATCAACCGGGCCTCGCCGAAGACCCAGTCCGCGCTGCTGGAGTGCATGGAGGAGCGACAGGTCACCGTCGACGGGACGACGTACCAGTTGCAGACCCCGTTCATGGTGGTGGCGACCCAGAACCCGATCGAGATGGAAGGCACGTACCCGCTGCCGGAGGCGCAGCGCGACCGGTTCACCGCGCGCATCGCCATGGGGTACCCGGACGCCGGCGCCGAGTTGGCGATGCTGGACATCCACGCGGCCGAGGACCCGCTGCACGGTCTGCGCCCGGTCGCCGACGCGGGGACGGTACGCCGGCTGATCGCGACCGCCCGCGAGGTGCACGTCGCCGACCCGGTCAAGCAGTACGCGGTGAACCTGGTCAACGCCACCCGCGAGTCGCCCGACCTGCGGCTGGGCGCCTCGCCCCGGGCGACGCTGCACCTGCTGCGTACCGCCCGCGCCGTCGCCGCGCTGGAGGGTCGCGAGTACGTGCTCCCGGACGACCTGCAGGCGCTCGCCGTGCCGGTACTCGCCCACCGGATCATCCCCACCGCCGAGGCGCAGTTGTCCCGCCGTACCACCGACGCGATCGTCGCCGACCTGGTCCACCGGCTGCCGGTGCCCGGCGACCGGCGTGCCCCCCACGACCGGAGGCGCTAGCCATGCGCGAGGCGATGCGCGGACTGACCACCCGGGGCCGCAGCTTCCTGGCCGCCGGTATCGCGGCCGCGCTCGCCGCGTTCGTCCTCGGCGAACGCGACCTGATGCGGGTCGCCGTCCTGCTGGTCGCGCTGCCGCTGATCGCCGCGGCGTACGTCGGGCGCAGCCGGTACAAGCTCGCCTGCGCCCGGTCGTTGGAGCCGCGTCGGGTCCCGGTCGGCGCGAACGCGCGCGTCGTGCTGCGCCTGCAGAACCTGTCCAACCTGACCACCGGCACCCTGATGCTCGAGGACAAGCTGCCGTACGCCCTGGGCACCCGTCCCCGCCTGGTGCTGGAGCGGCTACGGCGACGGCAGGCGAGTTCGGTGGCGTACACGGTGCGCGCCGACGTGCGCGGGCGGTACGAGGTGGGTCCGCTGGTGGTCCGGTTGACCGACCCGTTCGGGCTGTGCGAACTGGTCCGCGCGTTCGCCACCACCGACCGGCTCACCGTGGTTCCGCAGGTGGTACCGCTGCCCACGGTCCGGCTGGCGGGCGAGTTCGCCGGCGCCGGCGAGTCGCGCGCCCGGTCGGTCGCGGTCCACGGCGAGGACGACGCCGCCACCCGCGAGTACCGCCACGGCGACGACCTGCGCCGGGTGCACTGGCGGTCCACCGCCCGTACCGGCGAGTTGATGGTGCGCCGGGAGGAGCAGCCCTGGGAGAGCCGCGCCACGGTGCTGCTCGACACCCGCGCCCACGGGCATCGCGGCGAGGGGCCGACGGCGAGCTTCGAGTGGGCGGTGTCGGCGGTCGCCAGCATCGCCACCCACCTGCGTTCCGCCGGGTACCGGCTGCGGATGGTCACCGGCTCCGGGGTGGACGTCGACGCCACCGACCCGGAAGGCGAGGGGCTGCTGATGGACCACCTCGCCGAGGTACGGCTGTCCCAACGCGGCGACGTCGCCAGCCTGGTCGACCGGGTCCGGCACCGCTCCGACGGCGGACTGGTGATCGGCGTGTTCGGTCTGCTCACCCCGGCCGAGGCGGAACTGCTCGCGGCGCTGCGGGTGAGCGGCACGACGTGTGTCGCGCTGCTGGTCGACAGCACCACCTGGCTGAACCTGCCACCCGCGGCGCGTGAGGAGGCGGCGCGCGCCCACGGCGCCGCCGCGCTGGCGCTGCTGCGCAGCGGGTGGCGGGTGGTCGGCGTACCGCACGGCGCCAGCCTGCCCGCGCTGTGGCCGCAGGTGGCGCGCGGATCGCAGGGCTTCGCGTACCGGGCGGCGATGGCCGAAACCGTGGCGGGAGGAGTGCGATGAACCAACGCCGGCAGGTCGGACTGGTCGCCGCCGCCGCCACGCTGATGGCCGCCACGCCGCTGGCCACGGTGTACGCGCAGTGGAACTGGCTGTTCGAGTGCGCGCTCGCGGTCGGTGCGGTCGCCGGCGCCGCGCTGCTCGCCAGGCTGGGACGCGCCCCGGTCTGGGCTCAGGGCCTCGCCATGATGGGCGCGTTGGCGATCGCGTTGACCTGGCTGTTCCCCAGCGGGCACGAGTTCGCCGGGCTGATCCCGGGCCCCGGTACCGTGCGGCACGCCGGCGACCTGCTGGACGCGGCAGGCGCCGACATGCGCCAGTACGGGTTGCCCGCCCCGACCACCCCGGGACTGATGTTCCTCACGGTGCTCGGCATCGGCGCGGTCGCCATCCTGGTCGACCTGTTCGCGGTCGGGCTGCGTCGCCCCGCCCTGGCCGGGCTGCCGATGCTCGCGATCTACTCGGTACCGGTCGCCATCCACACCGACGACATCGCGCTGACGCCGTTCGTCATCGGCACCGCCGGCTACCTGTGGCTGCTGGTCACCGACCACGTCAACCGGGTACGCCGGTTCGGGCGCCGGTTCACCGGCGACGGACGCGACGTCGACCTGTGGGAACCGTCGCCGCTGGCGTCCGCGGGTCGGCGGCTCGCCACGGTCGGCATGCTGGTCGCCGTGGCGGTACCGCTCGCGGTGCCGGTGATGGGCACCGGGCTGCTGGACGGACTGAGCACCGACGGCAACGGTCCCGGCACCGGACGCGGCATCGGTTCCGGCAGGGGCGGCGCGGTCAACCTGTTCGCCGAACTGTCCGGGCAGCTCAACCAGGACGCCACGCACGACATGGTGCGCGTGGACACCAACGACCCCGACCCGTACTACCTGCGCTTCGGCATCGCGGACGAGGTGACTGCGAGCGGCTTCCGCGCCCGCGCGATCGGCTCCGGCAAGGCGGTCACCGCCGGGCTGCCCGATCCGACGCTCAACCTGCCGGGCGTCACCCAGAACCGGTACCACGCGTCGGTGGACATCGTCGACCTGACGATGCCGATGCTTCCGGTGTACGTGCAGCCGACCAGGATGGACAAGGTCGACTCGAGTTGGCTGTACGACCCGGCCAGCGGGTTGGTGTACTCCCGGCGGTCCACGTCGAAGGGCAAGAAGTACGCCTTCGACTACGTACACACGCAGTTCAGCCCGCAGGCGCTGCGTACCGCCCCGCCGGTGCCGGACGGCGACCCGGTGCTGCGGCCGAACACCGCGGTACCGGGCGTGCCCGAGGTGCAGAAGCTGGTCGCCGACCTGACCCGCGGCAAGACCACGCCGTACGACAAGGTGATGGCGATCTACGACTACTTCGCGACCAGCGGGTTCTCGTACAGCCTGTCCACCAAGAGCGGCACCAGCGGCAGCGACATCGTCGACTTCCTGAACAACAAGCAGGGGTACTGCGAGCAGTACGCGGCGGCGATGACGTGGCTGGTGCGCGCCGCCGGGATACCGGCGCGCGTCGCGTTCGGGTTCACCCGCGGCGGCAACCGCGACGGCACCAAGTACACGTTGACCAATCGCAACCTGCACGCCTGGACCGAGGTGTACTTCGAGGGGTTCGGCTGGGTGCCGTTCGACGCCACTCCCCCGGCGTACATCGCCGGCTCGGTCAGCCCCGCCTGGGCGCCCGACCCGCGCAGCCCGCAGAGCACGACGCCGGGCGGGCAGGTGGGCGGTGGCAGCGGCTCGCCCGGTGCCAGGGACCCGCTCGATCCGGACCGGAAGATCGCCGGGGCGGAAGGCGGGTCGTCGGTCGGCGCGGCGACGCCTGTCCGGCGGGCGCCGTCCTGGCCCTGGTGGACCCTCGGCGGAGTACTTGCCGTCCTAGTCCTGCTCGCCACGCCGGCGGTCACCAGGATCGCGCAGCGACGACGACGTACCAACGCCCGACCTGCGCCGCCGAAGTCCCGCGCGGTCGCCGTCGGCGACCGGCCGGCGCGGTCCGGCATCGTGGTGACCGGCGAGTCGAGTGTCGACGCCGCGCGGCTGGACGCCCACCAGGCGTGGGACGAACTGCTCGACACGCTCGTCGACTTCGGCATCGACGTGGACCGTGCGGAAACCCCGAGGGTGACCGCCGAGCGGGTGGTACAGGAACAGTCGCTGCGCGCCGAGGTCGCGGACGCGGCGCGGCTGCTCGGTCGCGCCGAGGAACGCGCCCGGTACGCCCGCGAACCGTTGGTCACCGACCAGCTCAGCCGGTCGGTACGGGCGGTCCGGGCGGCGATCGCGGCGCGGGTGTCGACGCGCACCCGCCTGCGCGCGGCGGTGCTGCCCCGGTCGGTGCTGTACCGGTGGTCCGGCTGGGCTGCGGCGACCGTGGGTAACACGGTCGCGGCGGTGGGCCGGTGGCGGGAGCGTGCCGCACGGGCGGTCAGCCCACGCCGGCTGCTGGCGTGGCGGACCGGACGCTAGCCGGACGGCGTCCGGACGCTGAGCGTTCTGCCGGACGGCGTCCGGACGCTGACGTGCCGCCGGGTTGCCGTCCGGACGCGGGAGCGTGTCCGGACGCTGGATGGAGCGTGTCCGGACGCTGCGGCGCGGCGGTCGGGGACGGCTGACCGGCTGCGGATACGACAGAGCGTGGCGTCGGATGACGCCACGCTCTGTCGGGTACAAGGTCAGCTGTTCGCTTCGGGACGCCGCCGCCACCGGTCCTCGAGCCGGTCGACCAGCGACATCCGGCCGGACCTGGTGCGTCGGCTGGCGGTACCGCCGACGACGCGCAGGTCGTTTCCCTGGCCGCGGCGGTGTGACTGGAGGCCGAACGCCGCCGCACCGAGCATCACCACGAACCCGGCGACGCCGATGAGCGAACTCTTGCTGACGACGCCGTACACAACCAACGCGAGTCCGGCAACCACCAGGACGGCGGCGACCAGCAACCGGCGCCGGGCATGGAAGCGCGGGTCGGTGGCGCGCACTGCCGAGGCGAACTTGGGGTCCTCGGCAAGCGACCGCTCGATCTGCTCGAACAGCCGCTGCTCGTGCTCCGAGAGCGGCACGGCACTCCTCCCCGGTCGTCGAAGTCGATCCACGCGGATCGACAGACCGTGACAGCCACATGACTGTTCAGTGGCAAGTTTACGAGCGGGTCGCCGTGTCGGAAAGCAGGACGAGGGTTAGCGCTCGTGATTTTCGGTCATGGGAGGCGACAGGTGCCCCGACGCGCCTGACAACCCGGACGTCACGGACGAGTCCGACGGGTGGTCGCGGGCCAGCAGGCTCGCCGGACGAACGGCTGCGGCACCGAATCGGGCAGCCGCCGCGTCGACCGCGCGGTCCGCCTCCCGCCAGCCTCGTTCCCGCCCGCCGAGCGCCAGTTGCCGGGCCGCGCCGTCGGCTTCGACCAGCCCTTCGACGCGTACCCCGACGAGGCGGATCCGGTCGCCCGGCGCGAGCGCCCGGTACAGCGCCCACGCGGTCTGGAAGATCTCCCGGCTGACATCGGTCGCGGTCGGCAGCGTCCTCGACCGGTTCATGGTGCGGAAGTCCGCGAGGCGTACCTTGAGTGACACGGTGCGTCCGACCAGCCCGGCGCGCCGCAGCCGCGCGGCAGCCTTGGTCGACAACGCCAGCAGCGCCCGCCGGATCGTCGCCGGGTCGGCGACGTCCACGTCGAATGTGGTCTCCGCGCCGATCGACTTCTCCACCTGTTCCGGAACGACCCGGCGGGGGTCGCGTCCCCAGGCGAGGTCGTGCAGGTGGGTGGCGGCCGCCTCGCCGAGCGCCGCCCGGATCATCCCGAACGGAGCCTGCGCCACGTCGCCCACGGTCACCAACCCGAGGCGTCGCAGGACCTCCGCGCTGCGGTCGCCCACCCCCCACAACGCCGCCACCGGCAGTGGGTGCAGATAGTCGAGAACCCGATCGGCTGGTACTACGACCAGACCGTCGGGCTTGGCGCGGGTCGACGCCAACTTCGCCAGGAACTTGCTCGGCGCCACCCCGACCGAACAGGTCAGCCGCTGCTCGTCGAGGATGCGGCGACGGATCAGCGCGGCGATCCGGGCGGGACGACCGAGCAACCGCTGCGCCCCGGCGACATCGAGGAACGCCTCGTCCAGGGACAGCGGTTCGACCAGGGGCGTGACATCGCGGAAGACCGCCATGACGGCACGCGAGGCAGCGGTGTATTCGGCGAAGTCGGGGGGCAGGAACACCGCCTGCGGACAGAGCCTGCGGGCGCGCGCGGTGGGCATGGCGCTGCGCACTCCGTACGCCCGAGCCTCGTAGCTGGCCGACGACACCACCCCGCGTGGACCGGTGCCGCCCACCACGACGGGACGACCGCGCAGGTCGGGCCGGCGGCGCACCTCGACGGAGGCGTAAAAGGCGTCCATGTCGACGTGCAGAATCGGGCAGCCGGTGTCGTCGGCGCCCGGCCCGAACGCCGGGTCGCCGCCGCGCGGTACCGCCTGGCTACGCCCCACGGGCGCAGGCTAACCCGAGGGTCCGACAACCCGTCAGCGGCGCGCGACCAGCAGCGGGATCAGCATTTCCGCGGGCGTGAGCGAACCGTGGAAGCCGATCATGCGGGAGATCATCGCGGGCTCGTGGGCGCTCGCCAGCACCACGTGCCGGTCCCGGCAGACGATCACCACGTCGCCGATCCGGGTCTCGAAGTCCGCCGACACCGGACCGAACCACCCGGACGCCACCGCTTCGGCGCGGGTACCGACCCAGGCCGCGTCGCCCAGCACGGCACGCCAGGTCGCCAGTACGTCGTCGGTGGCGCCGGGCTGCGTGTACAGGTACCGCACGCGCGGCTCCCCCGCGACGCCACGCACCCCGGCGCGCAGCGACAGATCGGCGTCGACGTCGAACCGACCGTCCGCCGGTACGTCGAACTGCCCGTGGTCCGCGGTCACCACCAGCGCCGCCCTGGGCGGCAGGTCGCCGACCAGCCGGGCGACCAGCCGTTCGACGTCGGCGGCGGCGCGCGCCCACTGCTCGGACCCGGTGCCGAACTGGTGCCCGGCCTGGTCCAGGTCGGGGTGGTACCCGTAGACCAGGGTCGGACGGTCGGCGGCGGCGAGCGTGGCGAGCATCGTCGCGGCCAACTCGTCGACGCCGGTCGCGCCCAGGTACCGGGTCTGCCCGTACGCGGCGACGGTCAGCCCGCTCCCGGCGAACTCGGGTCGGCTGACCACGGTCACCGATACCCCGGTCGAGGCGTGGTCGAACAGCGACGGTACCGGCTGCCACCTGCGCGGGTCCGGGTCGGTGCTCCAGCGGATGTGGTTGAGGACCCGATCGGTACCGGGGACCAGCACCGTGAAGCCGAGCACGCCGTGTCGCCCCGGCGGCACCCCCGTCGCCAGGCTGACCAGGCTCGTCGGCGTGGTGGACGGAAAGCCGGAGGTGAGCGGCGGTCCGGCGACACGCGCCAGGTCCGCCACGGTCGGCGCGTACCGGGCGATCCGGGGCAGCAACTCGTGGCCCAGACCGTCGACGAGCAGCAACGCGATCCGGTCCAGGTCGGCGAACCGGTGGTCGGCGGCGAGGTTGAGCGGGTCCGCCGACCCTGCCGCGCCGAGCACGGTGAGCAGGCTCGGTACCAGATCGGCGAGGCTGCCGCCGCCGTACCGGGGTAGCACCGCAGCGGTCATGGCTTGCGCGCCAGCAGGTGCAGTTGGGTCGCCACGTCGCGGTACGGCGACCGACCGGCGACGGCCAGTTCCAACGCCAGCAACCGGGTCGGGTCGGTGTCGGCGACCACTCCCGGGACCAGGTCGGCGAGCACCCGTACCCCGTGGATCTGCTCGACGGTCAGCCCGGCGGCGCTGACCAGGGCCACCGCGCCGTCCAGGTCGTACCGGCGGCGCAGCGTGTCGCGCGTACCGGCCCGCCCGTCGGGGTCGGCGAGCAGCGCCGCCGCCACGTCGAGGTGACCGGTGACGGCGCGCGCCAGGACGGCGGCGGCCCGGTTGGCGAGCAGCACACTCGCCGCGCCGGACGGGCGCAGCACGGCGGCGAGCGCGGCGACCACCGCGCCCGGGTCGTCGACCACTTCGAGCACGCTGTGGCACAGCACCAGGTCGGCGCTGCCGGGCGGTACGAGCGCGCCGAGCTGGTCGCCGTCGCCCTGTACCGCTCTGATCCGCGCGGCGACGCCGGCTTCGCTGGCACGCCGGGTCAGCGCGGCGAGCGCGTCCGGGCTGGAATCGACGACCGTGACGTGGTGCCCGGATCGGGCCAGGGGCACGGCGAAACCGCCGGTACCGCCACCGACGTCGATCACGGTGAGCGGCCCCGGCTGCCGGTCGAGTTCGCCTTGCAGTACCTGCCAGACCACGGCGGTGCGGGGCGCGGCCTGCGGGTTGATCGTGCCCGCGTATGTGCCATCCACCTGTGCGAGCCTAGGGCACGGCGGCCGGCGGTTCGCCTGCCCGCTCGCCGGGGTCCGTCCGCGCCGGGCTGACGGCGTACCACAGGCGGCGGTCAGCGGAAGTCCCGCGAGGTCGACGCGACCGGCAACCGCAGCACCGCGAGCTGGTCGGCATTGAGGTTCATCACCCCCTCGGCGCGCTCCAGCCTGCCTCGTACCAGCATCGCCGAGGCGGTACGGGCGACCCGCCGGTACCGCTGCCACAGCCCCGGCGAGCAGACCACATTGAGCATCCCGGTCTCGTCCTCGAGGTTGACGAACGTGATGCCACCCGCGGTCGCCGGGCGTTGCCGGTGGGTGACGATGCCCCCGACCAGTACCCGCCGACCGTGCTCCACCTCGGACAACCCGCCGATCGGGCGCGCGCCGATCCGGGTCAGGTGGTCGCGGACCAGTTGAACCGGGTGGGTGTCCGGGGACAACCCGGTCGCCCACACGTCCGCGACCATCAGATCGACCTCGTCCATGCCGGGCAACGTCGGTGCGCTCACCCCGGTGACCGTGCCGGGCAGCCGGTCGGCGCGGTCCTGGGCAGCCGCGCCGGCAGCCCACAGCGCCGCACGCCGGGCGAGCCCGAAACACGCGAAGGCATCCGCCGTGGCGAGCGCCTCCAGGTGCGCCGCGGTCAGCCGGACGCCACCCGCGGCGAGCCGCCTGACCAGGTCGGACATGCTCCGGTACGGCCCGGCCGCGGCGCGCTCGGCGGCGATGCGTTCGGCGAGGTCGTCACCGATCGTGCGTACCTCGGACAGACCCAGGCGGACCACCGGTCCGCCCACCCCCCACTGGTCAGGCGGCTGACCAGGTCCGTTACGGGGGCCGCCGGCGACGACCGGAGGTTCCAGGGTGGCGGTCGCGGCGCTGGCGTTGACGTCCGGGCGGCGTACCACCACGCCGTGCCGGCGGGCGTCGTCCACCAGGGTCTGCGTCGAATAGAAGCCCATCGGCTGGGCGTTGATCAGCGCGGCACAGAACGCCGCCGGGTGGTACCGCTTGAGCCAGGCGCTCGCGAAGACCAGGTACGCGAAGCTCATCGCGTGGCTTTCCGGGAAGCCGTAGTTGGCGAACGCGGACAGCTTCAGGTACAGGTCGTCGGCGAGCGCGCCGGTGATGCCCCGCTCAGCCATGCCCGCGTACAGCCGCTCGCGCAGCCGCGCCATCCGCGCCTGGGAACGCTTCGCGCCCATCGCCCGGCGCAACTCGTCGGACTCGGCGGGGGTGAACCCGGCGACGTCGATCGCCATCTGCATCAACTGTTCCTGGAACAGCGGTACGCCGAGGGTGCGCGCCAGCGCGTCGTGCAGCAGCGGATGCGGCGGGTCGCTGGGCTCCTGGCCGTTGCGGCGGCGGATGTACGGATGGACCGACCCGCCCTGGATCGGACCGGGACGGATCAACGCGACCTCCACGACCAGGTCGTAGAACTCGCGCGGCTTCAGCCGGGGCAGGGTCGCCATCTGCGCGCGGCTCTCCACCTGGAACACCCCGACCGAGTCGGCCCGGCACAGCATCTGGTAGACCTCCGGGTCGTCCAGCGGCAGCGTGCCCATGTCCAGGTCGGGGTCGACCATGTCGAACGCGTAGTGCAGCGCGGACAACATGCCCAGCCCAAGCAGGTCGAACTTGACCAGTCCCACCTCGGCGCAGTCGTCCTTGTCCCACTGCAGCACGGTGCGCCCCGGCATCCGGGCCCACTCCACCGGGCACACCTCGATCACCGGCCGGTCGCAGATCACCATGCCGCCGGAGTGGATGCCGAGGTGGCGGGGGAAGTGCTCCACCTGGTGGGCCAGCGCCAGCACCGCCTCCGGGATCTCGTTGTCCGGCCGGCTGGCCGTGACGTGCAGAGGGCTCCAGGGATCGGCCTGCTTCGACCAGGCGTCCTGCTGACCGGGGTCGGCGCCCATCGCCTTGGCCATGTCCCGGATCGCCGACTTCGCCCGGTACGTGATCACGTTCGCCACCTGCGCCGTGTGGTGCCGGCCGTAGCGGTCGTACACGTACTGGATGACCTCCTCGCGGCGGTCCGATTCGATGTCGATGTCGATGTCGGGGGGACCGTCGCGGCCCGGAGACAGGAACCGCTCGAACAGCAGCCCGAGGGCGACGGCGTCGGCGTTGGTGACACCGAGGGCGTAGCAGACCGCCGAGTTGGCGGCGCTGCCCCGGCCCTGGCAGTAGATGCCGGACCGGCGGCAGAACTCGACGATGTCCCACACCACGAGGAAGTAGCCGGGGAACCCCAGCGCCTCGATGACCGCCAGCTCGTGGTCGATCTGTGCCCAGGCCCGCCGGTTGCGGTCGCGATCGCCGCGGGGGTCGGCGCCGCCGCGGGGTCCGTAGCGACGGGTGGCGCCCTGCTCGGCGAGCCGGCGCAGGTAGGCCATCTCGTCGAGCCCGTCGGGGCACGGGAACGGCGGGAGCTGCGGCGCCACCAACGCCAGGTCGAAGGCGCACGCCCGCCCCAGCTCGGCCGCCAACTCGACCGCCCCGGGCCAGCGGGCGAACCGGCGGGCCTGCTCGTCGCCCGACCGCAGGTGGGCGCTGCCGGCGGCGGGCAGCCAGCCCGCGAGGTCGTCGAGGCTGCGCCGGGCCCGCACGGCGGCCAGCGCGCCGGCGAGGCGCCGCCGGTCGGGCGTGGCGTAGTGGACGTTGTTGGTGGCCACCAGCGGCAGGCCCGCCCGCACGGCCAGGGCGGCGAGGGCGTCGTTGCGGGCCGAGTCGAGCGGGTCGCCGTGGTCGCACAGCTCGACCGCCACGTTGCCGGCGCCGAAGGTGTCGACGAGCCGCCCCAGGTCGCGACCCGCGGCGGCCGGCCCCCGGTCGACCAGCGCCCGGGGCACCGCCCCCTTGCGGCAGCCGGTGAGCACCAGCCAGTGGCCGCCGTGGGCCGCCGACCAGTCGACGCCCGAGTAGTCGGGCTTGCCCTTCTCGCGGCCGGCGAGGTGCGCGGCGCTGAGCGTGGACGCCAGCCGGGCGTAGCCCTCGGGGCCGCGGGCCAGCACCAGCAGGTGGTCGCCCTCGGGGTCGGCCTCACCGTTCTGCGGGCGGGTCAGCCCCAGCGACAGCTCGGCGCCGAACACGGTGGGCACTCCCACCGCCCGCGCCGCCTCGGCGAAGCGGACCACGCCGTAGAACCCGTCGTGGTCGGTGAGCGCCAACGCCTCGAGACCCAGGCGGGCGGCCTCTTCCGCCAGCTCTTCCGGGTGGCTGGCCCCGTCGAGGAAGCTGAAGTTCGAGTGGCAGTGCAGCTCGGCGTAGGGCGTGGCGCCGACCCGCCGCTCGAGCCCGGCGGGTGGCTCGTACCGGGCCCGGCGGGGCGACCACGCCGGGCTGTCGCCCCCGTTGGCCCCCTCGGGGACGTCGCTCGGCCGGTGGTCGCGCCGCGACCCCCCGGTCGCCCACCAGCTGCGGGGGTCACCGCCGGGCTTGCGGCCCGACAGCGTGCGCTCGATCTCGCTCCAGGGGACGTCGGGGTTGTTGAAGCCCACGCGCCCATTCTACGAACGTATGTTCGTATCCGCTCCTCCGCCACGAGGCGTCGAGGCGACTTCCCCCGTTGTCCCCGCGACGCGGGGACCCTCCCGGGCCGCGCCGGCTCGATCACCGATGGCACGGTCGACGCCACAGGCGGCGGCGCGCTCGCCCTCGTAGTACGCCAGGCCCCACCCGGCGACCAGGGCCACGTTGCGCCAGCGCTCGTCGTCGCCCAGCCCCGCGCGCACGGCGCCGAGCTGGGCCAGCATCTCGTCGCACCAGGCGCGGTGCGCCTCGATGGCGGTGCGCAGCTGAGCCTGATCGAGCAGGTGCCCGAAGAACACCCGCAGCACCACCGGATGGCGCAGCACCGGCGGATCGGGCGGGGTGGCCAGCCACGCCCGCACCGCCTGATCGCCCGCGGAGGTGAGCCGGTAGACCTTGGTCGACCGCGTGCCGTCGCGCACCACGCGGCGCTGGGTGACCAGCCCGGCGGCCGCCAGGCGCTCCACCTCGCGGTAGACCTGGCTCATCGCCGGCGCCGACCAGAAGAAGCGCAGGTTGTCGGCCCATTGCTTCAGCTCGTAACCCGACAGCTCGCGGCCGAACGACAGCAGGCCGAGCAGGGTGTAGCCGGTCGGGGTTGGTTCGGTCGAGGGGGTCGGCGCGGTCGGCAACGACGTCAGCCTATGTTCCCAACGGGAAGAGGGTGGCAATCCGCGCACCGGACGGCCGGTCGGGGCGAATTTCCTGTTCCGATCGGCACGTGACATCGGTACCGTGGCGACGATCGACAGGCTGGGCGGTTGCAGCACGACCTCACGGGGTGCGCGGCGCGCCCCGAGACAGCCAGGGGAAGGACCGGCAGTGCGGCGTACGAAGATCGTGGCGTCCATCGGACCGGCGTCGTGG
>DASUXA010000050.1:0-3028 GCA_036378155.1 Micromonosporaceae bacterium
AATTTGGCGGCCCGCGCGGCGTCGGGTAGGCTTTCCTCAGCGACGCGGGGTGGAGCAGCTCGGTAGCTCGCTGGGCTCATAACCCAGAGGTCAGAGGTTCAAATCCTCTCCCCGCTACCACGAGACGAGGGGCCCTTCTCAATGAGAAGGGCCCCTCGTCGTGTCCCTGCCGGCGGGCAGCACGGGCAGCCGCGCGATGCCAGTTCGTGGTCTGCGGCTCGACCACGTCGCCAACCGGATCGCAGCCGTCTCCCTGCCGCCGGGTCTCGCACCCTCTGTGGGCTGAGTCATTGGCGCACGCTGTCGACTCCTGCGACGATGACCCGCCGTCCCGCCGTCCCGCCGTCCCGCCGTCCGGGCGGGCGCGGCTCTCCGAAGGAGAAACACATGCGCGCTGTCGTCGTGGAGGCTCCGGGCGGCCCGGACGTCTTGACGCTCGCCGAGCTGCCGGAGCCGACGCCCGACGTACAGCAGATCGTCGTGGCGGTCGAGGCGGCCGGTGTCAACCCGGTCGATGTCGGCAACCGCATGGACAACAGCTGGGCGGGGCTCGAGTGCCCGTACGTCGTCGGGTACGAGTTCGCCGGGACCGTCGCCGACGTCAACGGTTGCGACACCGACCTGAGCGTCGGCGACCCGGTCTGGGGCGTCCTTCCCGCCCGTGGCACCCGGTGGGGCGCGTACGCCGAGCGGGTCGCCGTCGACGTTTCGCACGTCGCACCCAGACCGACCCGCCTCGACGCGGTGAGCGCGGCGGTACTTCCCTTGGCCGGTGGTACCGCGATCCAGACGCTGCGGCGACTCGACCTCCCGGCCGGCGCGTGGCTGTTGGTGTACGGCGCGTCCGGCGGCGTGGGGCACCTGCTGACCCAGCTCGCCGCCGCGCGGGGGATCAACGTGGTCGCGGTGTCCGGACCCGCGTACCGGACGGGGCTGCTCGATCTCGGCGCGAGGCTGTGGCTGGACCGGGCGGAGTCGCCGTCACCGGCTGCGGCGGTGACCGAACGGCTGGGGCAGCCGATCGACGCGGCTGTCGACCTCGTCGGCGGTCAACTGGTCGACGCGCAGGCGTACGTGCGACCAGGCGGACAACTCGCGACGATCGTCGACCTCGCCGGCGACTTCGACGTAGCCATCGACCGGAACCTCACGATCCACGGCGTACTGCTGGCACCCGACCGACAGTTGCTCGACGACCTCAGTGCCGCCGTCGAAGCCGGGGTGCGGCCCATCGTGCGCGGCAGCTATCCGCTCGCCGAGGCGAGCGTCGCCCACGAACGGATGGAAGCCGGCGGAGTGGGCGGCAAGTTGGCGATCGTCACGCGGTGACGCGTCGCCGCCGGGGCGCGAGGGCGACCCTCCGCCGCAGCCGCCACGCCACGCCGACAGCGACCGCCAGTACCAGGGCGATCGCGAGTTCGTCGAGTTTCGGTCGCAGCCAGTCGAGCGCGCGTGCACGGCGCTCGGCACCGGTCCGCCGAACCGGTCCGCCTTGAGCAGGTTCTGCGCCACGTCCACGTGTACCGCGCCGCTCGGGAGGTCGACCAGAGACGACGCGCCCCCGCCCGGGTGCAGCGCCAACAGCCGCGACGGCCCGGCGGACTGGTTGCTGTCGTCCATCTGCCAGGACGACCCGGTGAGCGGCACGAGCGGGTCGACGTACCCCACGTGGTACACCGTCACCACCGCGTCGCCGTCGTCCTGCCATCCGAGCAGCCGCGCCCCGCACCCGGTGACCGCCGGTCGGTCGCGTCACAGCTCGCGCCGCAGCCGTCCAACTCCCACACCGCGAGGCGGTCACCATCGAGCCACGCGCCGGAGCCGGCCAGTCGCCGCCGGGCGCCGAGGTCGATCACCTGCCGCTGCGTGCCCGTCGCCAGATCCACCACGTACAGCGCGTGCTCGGCCTGGATCGCCACGCAGCGACCGTCCGGCGAGAAGGCGGTGTACGAGGCGGCAGGGGTCGTGCCGGGAATCCGGACCAGTCGGCGCGCCCGACCGCTCGACAGATCGAGGAGCAGCAGATCCGCGCCGTCGCCACCACGCCTGGTCAGCAGGGCGCTGCCGTCGGGTGACCACGCGACCGGTACCCCGGCGTCGTAGCTGCGCACCGTGCCACTGGTCAGGTCCAGTACCGACGTGACCATGGTGGTCGAGGGCGCATCGACGGTGCCCTCCATGGACGTGTCGCCCGCGACGAACCGCCCGTCGGGCGACAGCAGCACGTCGTCGCCGTACCCCGCCCAGGTGTTGAACCGGACCAGCCGGTACGAGCCGTCGACGCCGACCGCCACGACATGGTCCTCGAAGTCGCCGAACGCGTCGCTGCCGGTGAACCGTCCGGTTCCGGTGACCAGCAGCGCCGCCGCGCCGCTCGGCGCGTCGGCGACCGTCGGCTGCCACGGCAGCGGCGGGTACACCCGAGCCGGCACACTCGGCCGTGACCCGACCGTGCGACCGGGCACGACCAGTACCGACACCGACCCGAGCGCGACGGCGAGAGCCGCGACCGTGCCGACCGCGACAGCGATGCGGCGTCGTCGCACCCGTCCTGTGCGGATACCGACGTCCATCTGATCACTATCCACGACACGCGCCGCCCGGCGCGGTACCACCCGTCGACGGGTCGAACGCGACGAGCCGCCGCCCCGACCGGACCGGGCAACCCGGCTAGTCGTCGAAGCTGCCGCCGCGACCGCTGCCCTCGGCGAACCTGGCGGCACCCGGTACCGCCTCGGCATCCAGCGCGGCGCGACCGTGCCGGTACTCGACTCTCAGCGCGCTCGCCAGGTCGAGCCCGGTCGCCTCGTACACCGAGGCGCGATCGTGCCGCAGGCACAGCTGCGGAAACCGGGCGAGCGAGGCAGCCAGCTCCTCGGCAGCCTGTCGGGCGGTACCGGTCGCCACGACCCGGTTCGCCAGGCCCATCTGGTACGCCTCGGACGCGTCGACCGGGCGACCGGTGAGGATCATGTCGAGCGCGCGTCCGAGACCGACGATCCGGGGCAGGCGGACGGTCCCGCCGTC
This sequence comes from Micromonosporaceae bacterium, assembly GCA_036378155.1. Taxonomy (GTDB): domain Bacteria; phylum Actinomycetota; class Actinomycetes; order Mycobacteriales; family Micromonosporaceae; genus DASUXA01. The sequence goes on from DASUXA010000050.1 coordinate 3,028, forward strand.
G
>DASUXA010000051.1:0-82266 GCA_036378155.1 Micromonosporaceae bacterium
CCCGTGCTCCCCGCGTACGCGGGGGTGATCCCCGGTCCACGAGGTTGTTCCGCTGCCACCGGCCGTGCTCCCCGCGTACGCGGGGGTGATCCCGGCATGTGTGGCTGCTGGTCGAGGTGTGAGTGGTGCTCCCCGCGTACGCGGGGGTGATCCGACTGTCCGGGCCGGGCCGGGGGATGGTTGGGGGTGCTCCCCGCGTACGCGGGGGTGATCCCACCCGCTTCCGCTTCGAGCCGTCCGCGCGGGAGTGCTCCCCGCGTACGCGGGGGTGATCCGTGGCGGCGTACCGCGTCGCGGGCGTCCTCGAGGTGCTCCCCGCGTACGCGGGGGTGATCCTCGCGTCGGGGTCGAGCTGCTGCAACGCCTGACGTGCTCCCCGCGTACACGGGGGTGATCCGTCGTAACCGTGAACCCACGTCGTCGCATCGGTGTGCTCCCCGCGTACGCGGGGGTGATCCCCGCATCGAGAAGGCGTTGGGTTCGCGCCAGAAGTGCTCCCCGCGTACGCGGGGGTGATCCCGGCTGATGCAGTCAGCACCCGGCGCGGTCACCGTGCTCCCCGCGCACGCGGGGGTGATCCCGGCACGTACACCTACGAGTCCGCTTCCTGACCGTGCTCCCCGCGTACGCGGGGGTGATCCCGGGGCGGTACCGCCGTACGTAGTGGTGTACACGTGCTCCCCGCGTACGCGGGGGTGATCCCAGGCTGGCCATGACCGGGGACAGGTCCTGAGCGTGCTCCCCGCGTACGCGGGGGTGATCCCGGGGCAGCGACGGACGTGACCACACGTACGGGGTGCTCCCCGCGTACGCGGGGGTGATCCTCCCGGGTGATCCGCGAGTGGGCGGCCCGCAACGTGCTCCCCGCGTACGCGGGGGTGATCCTGGCTGCGAAGACGTCATCCCAGATCCACCTTTGTGCTCCCCGCGTACGCGGGGGTGATCCGTCGCCGTCGGTCGGGTCGACCAGGCCGCCGCCGTGCTCCCCGCGTACGCGGGGGTGATCCGTGAGCACTCGTCCGGTCGGCGCGCCGCGTCGCGTGCTCCCCGCGTACGCGGGGGTGATCCGCTAGCTAGGTCAACGTTGATGTCTAACCCGTTGTGCTCCCCGCGTACGCGGGGGTGATCCCCAGCCGGACACCGACAAGGCGTATTGGGAGCGGTGCTCCCCGCGTACGCGGGGGTGATCCCCTGGTCGTCGCCTGTCGGGCCTGCAACACCCGGTGCTCCCCGCGTACGCGGGGGTGATCCCGGCCGCGGCTGCGGGCTGATCGGGTCGGTCATGTGCTCCCCGCGTACGCGGGGGTGATCCCGATCCGCCGATCTCGTCGAACAGCAGGATCGTGTGCTCCCCGCGTACGCGGGGGTGATCCCTGCGCACCACACGCCAGACCCCGACGACTTCGGTGCTCCCCGCGTACGCGGGGGTGATCCTCCGAACCCGGCTCAGCCCTTCCGCCGTCGCGGGTGCTCCCCGCGTACGCGGGGGTGATCCCGCGCCGCGCTGCGCGCCGACCGCGACAGCTTGGTGCTCCCCGCGTACGCGGGGGTGATCCCTAGCCGAAAGGCTGATGTTTGCTATCACGCAAGTGCTCCCCGCGTACGCGGGGGTGATCCCGGGGCTAGGGGAATCACTACTTACGGCCGTAAGTGCTCCCCGCGTACGCGGGGGTGATCCTGATGCGACACGCCTTGCACGTCTCTTTCAGGAGTGCTCCCCGCGTACGCGGGGGTGATCCGACCTCGCGAGCGGGATCGCCGCCCCGCCGAAGGTGCTCCCCGCGTACGCGGGGGTGATCCCGCGGGTGCGTTTTCGACGCGCCTGATCGGCATGTGCTCCCCGCGTACGCGGGGGTGATCCGGCCCACGGCGTCGCCTACATGGCCGCCGTCGCGTGCTCCCCGCGTACGCGGGGGTGATCCGGTCTGCGTCGACCCAGTGATGACTACAGAGCAGTGCTCCCCGCGTACGCGGGGGTGATCCGTCGCCCGACGCCCCGGTCCCACCGGCGCCGGTGTGCTCCCCGCGTACGCGGGGGTGATCCCTGCCGGTTCAACACCGGGGAGTTGCTGCGCGGGTGCTCCCCGCGTACGCGGGGGTGATCCGGTGCGGACGGTGCGGGTGCGTCGGATGCGGGCGTGCTCCCCGCGTACGCGGGGGTGATCCGTTCCAGGTGACCGAGATCGCCCGGCTGTACGGGTGCTCCCCGCGTACGCGGGGGTGATCCCGGCCACCCGGTGCTGTACCGGGCGGTGTCGTGGTGCTCCCCGCGTACGCGGGGGTGATCCTGTGTCGGCATGGACCGTATCCGGACTCTTTCCGTGCTCCCCGCGTACGCGGGGGTGATCCCCGTTCGGCGCAACGGTCAGCCAGTCACCGGAGGTGCTCCCCGCGTACGCGGGGGTGATCCCGTATCGCCCGCCTGATACGTCGCGGTCAGAATGTGCTCCCCGCGTACGCGGGGGTGATCCGGTCATCCCGCCGCACCCGACCCCGACGCCCGAGTGCTCCCCGCGTACGCGGGGGTGATCCCTCGCCGCCCGGATATCCCCAAGCGGCCAGAAAGTGCTCCCCGCGTACGCGGGGGTGATCCGCGGGGTCAGCGGATCGTGTTCGCCGACGAGCTGTGCTCCCCGCGTACGCGGGGGTGATCCTCGGGTTCGGTCGATCTGGCGGCACATGATCGGGTGCTCCCCGCGTACGCGGGGGTGATCCGACCACGTTCGACCCGGACCGGGCGGGTAGCAAGTGCTCCCCGCGTACGCGGGGGTGATCCCTGGGAGTACTACCCCGACGCGGCCCGCCTCGGGTGCTCCCCGCGTACGCGGGGGTGATCCCGCCGACGCCCCGCTCAACGCCCTGTCGTCGGTGTGCTCCCCGCGTACGCGGGGGTGATCCCCGCACCCCAATCGAACGGTGACGATATTCACGGTGCTCCCCGCGTACGCGGGGGTGATCCCGGGGCGGCACTGCCCAGGTGCCGCCCCGCCCCGTGCTCCCCGCGTACGCGGGGGTGATCCTCGGACAGACCCGCCGAAGGCGGGGCAGTCGCCGTGCTCCCCGCGTACGCGGGGGGTGATCCTCCGATCCAGACCGGATTGTCGACCGCGACCAGGTGCTCCCCGCGTACGCGGGGGTGATCCGTCGGGGCCGATGCACAGGTACCCGTAGTCGCGGTGCTCCCCGCGTACGCGGGGGTGATCCCGGGTAGCGAACCTTGACCACCTCGGCCTCGCTGTGCTCCCCGCGTACGCGGGGGTGATCCCCGCCTCGAAGGAAGACCATGCGCGAGACCACCGTGCTCCCCGCGTACGCGGGGGTGATCCGTACGGCGGCTACCGGTTCGTCGACGACCCGCGGTGCTCCCCGCGTACGCGGGGGTGATCCATGTAAGCGGGGTCACGTCACCGTCGAGACAGCGTGCTCCCCGCGTACGCGGGGGTGATCCCGGCAGCAGGTGGGCGGCGTCGGGTGCCTCTCCGTGCTCCCCGCGTACGCGGGGGTGATCCCGGGGCACAGCACCCGGGACTTGCCGTCCGCGCGTGCTCCCCGCGTACGCGGGGGTGATCCGGTCATGGCCTTTCTCCTTATCCGTGACGGGACGTGCTCCCCGCGTACGCGGGGGTGATCCCGAGACGCTGGGGCCGTACACCTGGCGGGTGGCGTGCTCCCCGCGTACGCGGGGGTGATCCCCGGACCCACTTGCCCATCGCGTCGACGCCGTGGTGCTCCCCGCGTACGCGGGGGTGATCCTGATGCGACACGCCTTGCACGTCTCTTTCAGGAGTGCTCCCCGCGTACGCGGGGGTGATCCCACACGTACGAATGATGCGACACGCCTTGCACGGTGCTCCCCGCGTACGCGGGGGTGATCCCACACCCCATGGGGTGTGCGCGTTCGTGCCGTGGTGCTCCCCGCGTACGCGGGGGTGATCCCGTGAACGATCCGCCGGTCGCGCCGGTACCGGTGTGCTCCCCGCGTACGCGGGGGTGATCCGGCGAACGACACCCTGTACTCGAACCTGCACTAGTGCTCCCCGCGTACGCGGGGGTGATCCGCGGGCCGCCGTCATCTACCGGCGGCGCAAGGAGTGCTCCCCGCGTACGCGGGGGTGATCCCCGGGCTCGCCACCCCGGCAGGAACCCGCGTCTGTGCTCCCCGCGTACGCGGGGGTGATCCCGAACTCGCCGAGCAGGGGGTCAGCGAGGGTGTGTGCTCCCCGCGTACGCGGGGGTGATCCCACCGGCAACTCGGCGGTCAGGTCGAGCGGCACGTGCTCCCCGCGTACGCGGGGGTGATCCCGCGCCGAACTCCACCGACTCGTCCGGCTCCTCGTGCTCCCCGCGTACGCGGGGGTGATCCGCACGCGCGCACGGATCTACCGTACGGGCGCAGGTGCTCCCCGCGTACGCGGGGGTGATCCCCTGACGGCGACGACGAGGCCAAGGGAGGCGAAGTGCTCCCCGCGTACGCGGGGGTGATCCGGCGGGATTGATCGCTAGCCGTCCAGCGGCGTCGTGCTCCCCGCGTACGCGGGGGTGATCCCCGTTCGTTATGTGCTCCCCGCGTACGCGGGGGTGATCCGTACCAGCGGTGGCGGGTCGCCGCGAACCACACGTGCTCCCCGCGTACGCGGGGGTGATCCTCGAACCGCTCACCTGTCTCCAGGTGCACCATGGTGCTCCCCGCGTACGCGGGGGTGATCCGCGGTCGAGGCACTCGCCGAGGAGGTCGCCGCCGTGCTCCCCGCGTACGCGGGGGTGATCCGACGTGGCTTCATCAGGGCGTCACGCCCAGGCTGTGCTCCCCGCGTACGCGGGGGTGATCCTGGCGGACGGACATCTCTATCGTCGCGCGACGCGTGCTCCCCGCGTACGCGGGGGTGATCCGATCGCCGCGACCTATACCGGGGCGAACGATTCGTGCTCCCCGCGTACGCGGGGGTGATCCGGCGGGGCGATCGCCGCGTAAGCGGCGAACCCGGTGCTCCCCGCGTACGCGGGGGTGATCCTGTCTAGTACACCTGTACGAACTGCGGGCGTGTGTGCTCCCCGCGTACGCGGGGGTGATCCCTGGGAGTACTACCCAGACGCGGCCCGCCTCGGGTGCTCCCCGCGTACGCGGGGGTGATCCCGGCCCCCAGGCGAGCATCGAGACCCCGGCGGCGTGCTCCCCGCGTACGCGGGGGTGATCCGTACCAGCGGTGGCGGGTCGCCGCGAACCACACGTGCTCCCCGCGTACGCGGGGGTGATCCCTGCGACGTGGCACGCCCCGCCCGCCGACCCGACGTGCTCCCCGCGTACGCGGGGGTGATCCCTGTCGCATGCGGCCCTTGGTCCTTCTGGGACGCGCGCATCCGGGATCGGGTACGGAGCCTCGCTCCGTCGGCGCGGCGTCGTTCAGCCGGCCACGCCGTCCGTCTGGGGTCGGTCCACCTCGTCGATCAGCAGGTCGGCCACGTGCTCCGGGTCGAGGCGGCAATCGTCGATCGCGACGAACATGGTGTCCGGGTCGGGATAGCCGAGCCGCACCGCGAGCCGGACCAGCGGATGTTCCCTCGCCAGCGCCCGGTCGTGGCGGCGCAGCGCGGCGCGCAGCGCCGCGCGTCCCCGGCGTACCTTCTCCGACAGCGACAGCGCCGCCTGGTCGTGATCGCTGAACCACTGGTGGATCTGCAGCCGGGCTTGGGGCGTCCGGACGAAACGCAGCCAGTTGCGGTCCGGCCCGCGCGGTACCGGCTGGTCGTCTTCGGTGAGGATCTCCACCAGGTCGCCGTCGCGCAGCCGGGCGGACAGCGGGATGAGCCGACCGTTGAGCCGGGCGCCGATCAGCCGGTGGCCGGTCTCGGCGTTCAACGTGTACGCCAGGTCGACCGGCGTGGCGTCGTCCGGCAGTACCACTCGGCGACCGTCCGGCGTGAGCACCTCGATCCGCCCCTCGGCCAGGTCGCAGCGCAACGACTCCAGGAACTCCTCCGGGTCGGCGGCGATGTCCTGCCAGTCGAGCATGCGGCGCAGCCAGTCGAGATCCTCGCCCGGTACCCGTCCCGGATCGTGCGTCGGGAACCGGTACCGTGCGACGATGCCGTACTCCACCGAGCGGTGCATCGACTCGGTGCGGATCAGCACTTCGAGCGGCTGCTGCTCGGGACCGAGGACGGTGGTGTGCAGCGAGCGGTACAGGTTGTTCTTCGGCGAGGCGACGAAGTCTTTGAACCGACCCGGTACCGGTCGCCACAGTCCGTGTACCACTCCGAGCGCCGCGTAGCAGTCGGTCGGGCAGCCGGACACCACGACCACCACGCGGGGCGGGTCGTGCGGCTCGGCGTGCCCGCCGTCGACCGTGTCGCGCCAGATCGAGTAGTAGTGCCGGGGCCGCTCGTGGACCGTGCCGCGCACGTCCCCGCGGCGCAGCTCCACCGTCAACATCGCGATGACCTGGCGCAGGTACGCCTCGCGTCCGCGGCGTTGGGTCACGTGCCGGTGGATCCGGCTGTACCACTCCGGCTCCAGGTGCGCCAGCACGCTGTCCTCGAGTTCGCGTTTGAGCAGCTGGATGCCGAGCCGGTCGCACAGCGGTACCAGCACGTCGCGGGTCGCGCGGGCGATCCGGGCGCGTGACGCGGGGGACCGGGCGTCCAGGGTCTGCATGTTGTGCAGCCGGTCGGCGAGTTTGATCACCAGTACCCGGACGTCCCGACCCGCCGCGACCAGCATCTTGCGGATCGTCTCCGCCTCGGCGGCGTCGCCCAGGTGCAGCTTGTCGAACTTGGTCACCCCGTCGACCAGGTGCGCCACCTCGTCACCGAAGTCTTCGCGCAGCCTGCCCAGGGTGTAGCTGGTGTCCTCGACGGTGTCGTGCAGCAGCGCGGCGACCAGCGTGGTGGTGTCCATGCCCAGCCTTGCCAGCAGCACCGCGACCGCGAGCGGATGGGTGATGTACGGGTCGCCGCTCTTGCGCATCTGACCGCGGTGCATCTCGTCGGCGACCCGGTACGCGGCGCGCAACGATCCGATGTCCGCGTGCGGGTGGACCTCGCGGTGGGCGCGGGCGAGTTCGGCGACCGCGTCGCGGGTGCGTGGAGCCCGGGTGAGCAGACCGGAGCCGGGAAGGATGCCGCGGAGCCGGCGGGCGATCGCGCCGGGATCGAAACCGACGTCGCTCGCGGGGCGCAATCGTGGGAACGGGCCGCCGAGCAGCGGACTCGCCGCGCCGGGCATCGGGATCGCCGTAGCGTCCCGATCGGCGCTGGCGTCCACGAGCACCTCCTCGCGTGCGGTCGCGGCTGGGTTCTTAGCCTAAGCGGCGTCGCGGCCGTCGATCGGTCAGTTGCGCATAGTCTTTCGGCTGACCGGCAGTGTCCACTTTGCTGAGTAGCCCCAGCCAGCGCGCCGCTCCCAGCACCGGCAACGACCAGCCGTCGGATACCTGGACGAGCCTGGTCTCCGGCCGTTCGAGCCAGGCCAGGATGCGTTCGGTTTCCTCCGCGGTCGCCGCCGGAGTCGGTCCGGGTCCGGGCAGCACGGTCTCCGCGGTGGCCAACAGTACGTCGATCGTCGCCTGGGGATGGATCCGGGGTGGCGACGTGCCCGCGGCGGCGAGTCGACCGTGCCGGACCACGGCCAGCTCCCAGCCGCCCCGCTCAGCCGGTCGGGCGGCGACCACCTGTTCGAGCGCGGTCAGCGAGCGCAGCCGCTGCATCCGGATCGTGGCGCGCAGCAGCGCCGCCAGCCGGCCCCGCACCACCGCCGCGTCCTCGTACCGCCAGGCGTCGGACAACTCGCCGATCCGGGCGAGCAGCCGTTCGACCAGCGGATCGGGAGCATCCACGGTGGCTTGCCGGACCGGGTCGGCGGCGAGCAGCGCGTACTCCTCGCTGGACACGCGGTGCTCGCAGGGCGCCGCGCAGCGTCCCAGTTCGGCGAGGGCGCACGCGGGCGTGGTGGTACGGGTGGACAACCGGTGCGTGCACTGGCGCAGCGGCACCGCGTCGTACACCCCGGCCGCGGCCAGCTCGGCAGCCCGGCGCGACCCGAACGGCCCCAGGTAGCTCGCGCCGTCGTCGACTACCCGCCGGACCACGGACAGTCGCGGATAGGGCTCGGCGGTCAGCTTCAACCACAACGACCGCTCGGGAAACTTCGAGCGGCGGTTGTACGGCGGCTTGTGCGCGGCGATGAGCCGCAGTTCCCGGATCTCCGCCTCGAGCGCGTGCGCGCACACGATCGGCTCGACCCGCTCGGCTGCCGCCAGCATCTCGGTCATCCGGGCGCGCTTCTCCGACGCGGTGAAGTACGACCGCACCCGCGACGCGATCGAGCGGGAGGTGCCGACGTACAGCACCCGGTCGCGACCGCCCCGGAACACGTACACGCCCGGCGCGTCCGGCAGACCGTCGGCGAGGTGCCGCTTGCGCCGTTGCACCGGGCTCACGGCGCGCGAGAACGCGACCGCGTCACCCAGGGTGAACACGCGGTAGCTGCCGAGCCGTTCCATCAGACCGTGCAGGACGTCGACAGTGGCGCGCGCGTCGGCGAGCGCGCGGTGGCACGGTTCGCGCTCGGCGCGGAAGAACCGGGCGAGTGTGGCGAGCTTGTGGTTGGGCACTTCGTCGCGGGTCAACGCGCGGCGGGCGAGGACAACCGTGTCGAGCACCACCGGCTTCGGCCACGGGTGCCCGTGCCGGGCGCAGGCTGCCTTGAGGAACCCGATGTCGTACGGCGCGTTGTGCGCCACCCACACCGCGCCGCGGGCGAATTCCAGGAACGCGGGCAGGACCGTGTCCAGGCGCGGGGCGGGCAGCAGCATCGCCTCGGTGATCCCGGTCAGCACGGTGATGTACGGCGGGACTGGAACGCCCGGATTGACCAGCGTCGCGAACTCGCCGAGTTCGTCGCCGCCGCGTACCTTGACCGCGCCGATCTCGGTGATCCCGCAGTCGTCCGCCGAACCGCCGGTGGTCTCCAGATCGAGGACGACGAACGTGGTGTCGCGCAGGCTTGCCTCGGCGGGGTCGCCGATGATCTGGTCGAGCGACTGTTGCAGGTACGGGGGCACGGCCGGGACGGTACCGGGGCCGTCTGACAGCGCCCGCACCCCGGTACGCGAGGACCGCCCCGTCACTCGGATCGGCCCGCGTCACGGTGTTCGTGCCGCCTGGTGGGACACTGGACGCATGTCCGCGCCGGTACCCGCCGAGAACAGCTCCGCTCCGGAGCCGGCGGCGCCTGCGCAGACGCCCGGATCGGCGGACGCCGGACAGCCGGACAAGGGCAGCCCGGCGGACAACGGCAGCCCGGCGGGCGCGCCGCCCGAGCCGGTCCTGCCCGAACCGGTACGGCAGCGCGTCATCACGCTGGCTGCCGCCGCGCTGAGCGGGCTGCCGACCGAGGAGCTGCCGGTACCGCTGCGCCGGGTCGCGAAGTTCGCGCCGAACCGGCGTGCCCGCCTCGGCGGCGCCGCGATCGCCATCCAGCTCGCCGGCGACCCGCTGTTCCGACAGCGCATCGCCGACCGGGCGGTCGAGGAGGCGGGCGATCTCGGTACCACCGTCATGGCTGGTCAGTGCCCGGCTGCGGCGGACCCCGTCGAAGTGGCGGCGCTGGCGTACCTCGGACGACCACAGGGCTGGGTCGAGCTGGTCGAGTCCGCCGTCGAGGCGGTCCGGGTGGAGGCGGACAACGCGGCGGTCGCGGCGCTGGTACGCGAGGCAGAGCAGCGTGCCGCGCGCGCCGAGCACGACCGGGCGGTGGCTCGGGTCGAGGCGGACAAGCTGCGTGACGAACTGGCGCGGGTCCGCGACGAACTCGGCGGCCTGCGCGAAGAGGTACGGGTGCTGGGCAAGGCGCTGCGCGAGTCGCAGGCCCGCGAGAAGCGCGCCGTCGAGTTGGTCGCGGTGGAGAAGGGCAGGCTCGCCCGCGCCGCCGCCGACCACGACGCCGAACTGCGCCGGCTGCGGGCCCGACTGGCGGAGGCCGAGGCTGCCGCCGGGGCGAGCCGGCACGCCGCCAAGGAAGCCCGGCAGGTCGACGAGGCGCGGCTGTGGCTGCTGCTGGAGACGATCGGGCAGGCGGCGGCGGGGCTGCGCCGGGAGTTGGCGCTGGAACCCGCCGTGCGGCTGCCCGCCGACGCGGTCGCCGACGAGGCGGCGGACCGCCCGGAAGCCGCCGGGGCGCGGGCCCGGGCGCTCGCCGCCGACGACCCGGCCCGGCTCGATCAGCTGTTGGCGCTGCCCAAGGCGCACCTCGTGGTCGACGGGTACAACGTGACCAAGCGGGGCTTCGGCGAGATGTCGCTGGAACAGCAACGCAACCGGCTGGTCAGCGGGCTCGGCGGCATCGCCGCGCAGACCGGCGCCGAGGTGACCGTGGTGTTCGACGGCGCGGAGCGGCTGGTCGGACTGCCGCCGGCGCCGCGCGGCGTGCGGGTGCTGTTCAGCCGGAAAGGGGAGACCGCCGACGAGCTGATCCGCCGGCTGGTACGCGCCGAACCGCCCGGCCGCCCGATCGTGGTGATCTCGTCCGATCGCGAGGTCGCCGACGGGGTACGCCGGCACGGCGCCCACCCCCTCGCGTCCGACGCGCTGCTCAACCGGCTGCGCCGCGCGTAGTCGGACCCGCCGCATAGGGTGTACGCACGCGCGGCGGGATGCCGTCGCAGCCGTGGCGCCGCCGGCGGTGTTACGCAAGGCGGACCCGGCGCACGCGTCGACGACAGGAGCGTCCTCGATGATGAGTACGGCCCGGTCCGGGAATGTCCGGTGAGCGGCTCGCCGCGGTTGTGGGCCGGTCTGGTCCTCGCCCTGCTGATCGCCGCGACCGTGGTGGTCGCCGTGACGCTGGTGCCGTGGCATGCGGCACCGGCGCCGCGCGCCGACCAGCTCGCCGCGCTGCGCGCGATGCCGTCCGGTCCGGTCGCACGCGGTCGAGCCTTCCACGCCGCGCTGCGGCCCCCGCTGTACGGCTCGGCGATCGTCGGGCTGGTCGTCGCCCTGGTGCTCGGACTCACCCCGCTCGGCGCGCGCATCGTCGCCGCCTGTGGACGCCCGTTCGGCGGCAACTGGATCGCCGAGGCGGTCCTCGGCGGGCTCGCGGTGGTGTTCCTCGGGTCGCTGCCGACCCTTCCGTTCGGGGCGTGGCAGCACGTCGTGCTGCGCCGGTACGGGCTGTCCACCCAGGGCTGGCGGGGGTGGACGGTGGACCTGCTCAAGTCGTACGCGATCGGCGCGGTCCTCGCCGCCGTCGCGCTGCTCGGCCTGTACGCCGTCGCCCGCGCCACGCCGCGCTGGTGGTGGGCGTGGGGCGCGGCGGGAGCGGCTGCCCTGGTCGTGCTGATGTCGTTCGTGTTCCCGGTCCTCGTCGAGCCGGTGTTCAACCGGTTCACCCCGATGCCGCCCGGTCCGCTGCGCGACGACCTCGTCGCGCTCGCCGCACGCGACGGGGTACCGGTGCGCGACGTGCTGGTCGCCGACGCGTCGCGGCGGACCAACGCGCTGAACGCCTACGTGTCCGGGTTCGGGGCGACCAGGCGCATCGTCGTGTACGACACGCTGCTGCGTGACGCCGACCCGGCGGAGGTACGCAGCGTGGTGGCGCACGAACTCGGGCACGCCAAGGATCGCGACGTGGTCACCGGGACCACGGTGGGCGCGCTCGGCGCGGCATCGGCGGTCATCGCGGTGTACCTGCTGGGCTCCTGGACCGGACTGCTCCGCCGCGCCGGCATCGACGCGATCGGGCAACCCCGGTCGATCGCGCTGCTGCTCGCGCTCGCCGCCGTCGCCGGGGTGCTCGCCACGCCCGCGCAGAACCTGGTGTCCCGCCGGATCGAGTCGCGGGCGGACATCCACGCGCTGGCACTGACCCGCGATCCGCAGACCTTCGCCGCCATGCAGCAGCGCCTCGCCCTGGTCAACCTGTCCGACGTGGACCCCAACCCGGTCGAATACCTCCTGTTGTTCACCCATCCGTCGACCGTGCAGCGCATCGCCGCCGCCCGCGCCTGGGGGAGAGAGCACCGCAGATGAGCCCGCGCACCCTGCTCGTCACCAACGACTTCCCGCCCCGACCGGGCGGCATTCAGCAGTTCGTCCACAGTCTCGCGGTGCGCCAGCCGTCCGGCTCGCTGGTGGTGTACGCGTCGACCTGGCGCGGAGCCGACAAGTTCGACGCCGACCAGCCGTTCGAGGTGATCCGCGAGGACACCTCGGTGCTGCTGCCCACCCCACGGGTGGCTCGGCGGGCCGCCGAGATCGCGCGCGCGCACGGCTGCGACACGGTCTGGTTCGGCGCGGCTGCGCCGCTCGGGCTGCTCGCCGCCGGGCTGCGCCGCGACGCCGGGATCACCCGGGCGGTGGCCCAGACGCACGGGCACGAGGTCGGCTGGGCCGCCCTGCCCGGCGCGCGCCACCTGCTGCGACGCATCGCGCGGAGCAGCGACGTGGTCACCTATCTCGGTGAATATCAGCGGGTACGGCTGGACCGGGCGATCGGCGGGCTCACCGAGCTGCGGCGGTTGCCGCCGGGGGTGGACACCGAGGCGTACCACCCGGGCGTCGACGGCTCGGCGGTACGCGCCCGGCACCGGCTGTCCGACCGTCCGGTGGTGGTCTGCGTGTCCCGGCTGGTCCCACGCAAGGGGCAGGACACGTTGATCCGGGCGATGCCGGCGATCCTGCGCCGGGTACCGGACGCCGCGCTGCTCGTGGTCGGCGGCGGTCCGTACCGGTCCACGCTGGAGCGGCTGGCTCGCGACGCCGACGTCGCGCACAGGGTGGCGTTCACCGGGTCGGTGCCCTGGGCGGAGCTGCCCGCCCATTTCGCAGCCGGCGACGTGTACGCCATGCCGTGCCGCACCCGACGTGCCGGGCTCGACGTCGAGGGGCTGGGCATCGTGTACCTGGAGGCGTCGGCCACCGGGCTGCCCGTGGTCGCCGGCGACTCCGGGGGAGCGCCCGACGCGGTACTGGACGGTCAGACCGGGTACGTGGTGCCCGGCGGGGACGTGGCCGCGGTCGCGGACCGGGTCGCCACCCTGCTCACGGACCGCGACCTGGCGCGACGACTGGGCGTGGCCGGTCGCGCCTGGGTGGAGCAGCAGTGGCGGTGGGACACCCAGGCCGACCGGATGCGCGCGCTGCTGACCGGCGCCGGGTGACCGGCACCCGGCGGGCGAGGCGGCGTCACCCGGCTTGGCGCTGCACCCAGCGGTCGATCTCCTCCGGCGGTCCGGGGCGCCCGAGGTGCCAGCCCTGCCCCGCGTCGCAGCCCAGCACCCGCAGCCGCTCGGCCTGGTGCGCGGTTTCGATGCCCTCCACGGTCACGGTGTGCCCGAGGACGTGGGCGAGGCGGATCAGGGTGGCGACGATGCGTTCGTCGGTACGGTTCGCGGTGTCCGGGTCGCGCAGCCCGGCGACCAGCTCACCGGCCACCTTGACCTCCCGCACCGGCAGGTCGCGCAGGTAGGCGAGGTTGGAGTACCCGGTGCCGAAGTCGTCGACCGCCAGCCGTACCCCCATCTCGGACAGCGCGTGCAGGGCGGACATCGGCTCGTCGTCGGTACCCATCACCGCGCTCTCGGTGATCTCCAACTGAAGTCGCTGCGCCGGCAGTCCGGTGCGGTCCAGCACACCGGCGACCCGGTCCACCAGTCCCGGATCGCGTACCTGGCGCACCGCGAGGTTGACGCTGATCAAAGGCGGTTCGCGATCCGGTACCGCCCAGCGTTGAGCCTGTTCGCAGGCCTGCTCGAGGATGTGCGCGCCGAGCCGGACGATCAGCCCGGTCTCCTCGGCGAGGTCGATGAACCGCCCCGGCGGCAGTACCCCGAGCGTCGGGTGCCGCCAGCGCACCAAGGCTTCCACCCCGTACAGCGAGCCGTCGGCGAGCGCCACGAGCGGCTGGTACTCCAGGAAGAACTCGCCCCGCTCCAGCGCCGCCGGCATCGCCGCGACCAACCCGTATCTGGTGACCTCGAAGTCGTCGCGGCCGGGGTCGAACAGCGCCCACCGGCCGCGCCCGGCCGACTTGGCCCAGTGCAGGGTGATGTCCGCGCGACGCATGATCTCGGTGGGCGTCAGTCCGTCGACCGCGGTCTCCACGATGCCGATGCTGGCCGAGACGGTCAGTTCGTGTCCGTCCAGCCGGACCGGTGCCGCGATCGCCGTCAGCGCCGCGTCGGCGAGTTTGATCATCTCGTCGGCGCACACCGAGTCCTCGACGAGGATGACGAACTCGTCTCCGCCCATCCGCGCGACCAGCGGACCGCCGCGCGCCACCCAGCGGTCCAGCCGCTCGGCTACCGCCACCAGCAGCCGGTCGCCGAACTGGTGACCCAACGTGTCGTTGATCGCCTTGAACCCGTCGAGGTCGAGAAAGCACAGTCCGACCCGGGCGTCCGGATGCGGCGCGGCGAACACCTGCGCCAACCGGTCCGCGAACAGGGCACGGTTGGGCAGCCCGGTCAGGGTGTCGTGGGTCGCCTCGTACCGGAACCTCGCCTCGCTCGCGCGGAGCGCGGCTTCCGCCTGGTCGCGGGCGACCAGGGCGGCACGCAGGATCGCCTCCTGCTCCTCGAGCGTGCGCTCGCGCAGCCCCCGCGCGTACCCCGTGGTCAGCGCGCCCAGCAGCGCGGCGAGGCGGCGGCGGGGCTCGCTGCCGGTCAGCCCCAGGTCGTACAGCAGCCGCTCGTCGATGACCTGAACTGTGCGTCCGAGCGTCTCCGGGGCCACGAAGTGCGCCGATACCAGGGCGGCGCCGAGTTCGTAGCCGGGCGCGGTGCTGAACGGTTCGGCTTCGAGCGCGTTGACCAGGCCGACGGTCAACTCGTACATCCGCTCCTCGACCTCGCCGCGGCTGAGCGGGGTGTACGCGGTATCCACCACGGCGCGCGCCCACGAGCGGGCGAAGTCACGCAGTAGGCGTCGCGGGCCGTTCCCGTTACGACCCGCCCATGCCGCCGCAGTCATACGCCGAACTCCGCCTGCCGGCAGCGGGCGACACGGGGCGCGGGTGCGCTGGGCCGGCGCGGTCGGGTCGAACCGGCCGCGACGGGTCGTCTGCTGCCCTCGCTGTCGATCATGTGCGGTGCCCGGTCGGGCCGTCGCTGCATCGCCAGGCTGTCCTTTGTACGCCGGATGGGTGATGCCATTGTGCCCGTTGTGGAGTGAGTGAACCAGGCGTCCACGGGCGCCCGGGATCTCACCCCCACCGACCCTATGCTTCCCACCCCGGGCGACGGCAACCACCCCAGGTCAACCACCCGCACGGAGCAACGCGCGACCCGACGCACGGCGGGCGGCGGGCGCACGACTCAGAACTTCGGCGCGTCCGGCGGTTCGAGCAGGCCCAGCCGCAGCGCCGTCATCAGCGCCTGCGCCCGGTTCGCGGCGCCGAGCTTCTCGTACAGCTTCGAGATGTGCGTCTTGGCGGTCGACTCGCTGACGTACAACTGCTTGGCGATGCCGGCCACGCTCATGCCGTCGGCGAGCAGGCGGAGCACCTGTCCCTCGCGCGGCGAGAGCTGCGGTCCCGACGGGGCGAGCCGGCGCTTCATCGCCTCGGCGAGATCGGCGGCGGTGAACGCGGACGGCGACGACGCGGCATGCCGCGCGGCGGCGACCACCTCGTCGGCGGGGGCGGTCTTCGGCACGAACGCGCTCGCACCCGCCTCCAGGGCGCCGAACAGCTGGTCGTCTCCGGCGTACATGGTCAGCACGACGATGCCCATCGTCGCGCTGGACTTGCGCAGCGCGCGGGTCGCCTCGAGGCCGCTGCCGTCGGGCAACCGGAGATCCATGATCACCACGTCCGGCTGGAGCGCACCGGCCTGGCGTACCGCTTCGGCGGCGGTCGCCGCTTCGCCGACCACCTCGAACCCGCGGTCGCGCTCGAAGGCGTGCCGCAGTCCCTTGCGGATCAGGTCATGGTCATCGACGAGCAGAACCTTCGTGCGCGTCGCCGGAGTCGTGCTGGTGGACATAGCCGCTGTTCTTCCCTTCTGGTGCTGACACGCTACCGCGCCGAGGCAGGGTGCCCAACACCACGGCTACCGTGGTTCCCCGGGGCTGTCGTGACCTGATCTCCAATCGGCCTCGGATACGTTCCGCTCTCTCTGCCATGATCGCAAGGCCGTACCGACCGTCCGGTCGGTCGTCGGCGATGCCGTTCCCGTCGTCCGAGACTTCGATCTGAGCGAATGGCGGGTCCACCGCGCAGGCGACCCAGAGGTTCTCGGCGTTGGCGTGCTTCCGCGCGTTGGTGATCGCCTCCTGGGCGATTCGTAGCAGCTCAGCCTCGGTGGCGGCGGGTAGCCGGGCGGTCGACTCGTCCAGCGACAGGTGTACCCGCAGCCCGCCCGACGCGCCGACGGTCCGCGCGTACTCGGCGATCGCGGCGGTCAGTCCACCGTGCCTGTCAACCTCACTGCGCAGTTCAAAAAGCGACAGTCGTAATTCCGTAATGACGCGGGTGACTTCCCCGCGCAGCGCGCGCAGGTAGTCCGCCGCCTCGGCGGCTCCCTCCGGCAGCACGGCCAGCGCGTTGTCGATGCCGTACCCGACCATCACCAGTTCCTGGGCGACACCGTCGTGGATCTCCCGGGCCAGCCGCTGCCGCTCCTCGTTGGTCGCCAGCGAGCGGACCTCGTCGAACAGCAGCGCCGCCTCCAGCCGCAGTGCGGCGGGCGCCGCGACGGCGGCCACCTCGGCGACCACGTGCGGCGGGTACGCCCCGGCGACATCCGCCTCCATCGCCACCAGCCCGACCGTGCGCACCCCCGCGACCAGCGGTACGACCAGGGCGGAGACGTCCCCGGACGGTCGCGACCGCACCTGCGAGCGGGCGGACACCTGCGGTTGCTGGGTCGCCCACGCGTCCGCGATGGCGGTGTCGGAATCCAGACTGGTCTCCCAGTCGACCCGGTCGACGCCCGCCTGGGCGAGCACCACGAGCCGCCCGCCGCCGCTGGCGGACAGCACCGCCGCGCGATCGGCGCGGGCCAGCGTGCGTACGTCGTCGAGCAGGTGCTCGGCGATGCCGCCGGGATCGAGCGTGGCGCCCGGCAGTTGACGGGCGACGCTGCGCAGTTGGGTGAGCAGGCGGGTCGCCTCGGCGTACGGCTGGGGCGGCTCGGGCCGGGTGGTCTCCAGGGTGCGTTGCAGCGCGAACGCGACGGCGGCGGCCAGCGAGGACAGCAGCAGCCACTGGAACGACGCGACGACGTACCCGTGGTGGGCGAGCCGCTGATCGACCACGCCCAGCACCGTCAGCGTGGTCGCGGCGAGCACCACCAGCGCCGAGACCTCGGTCAGTCGCTGGTACAGCGCCGCGGCGACCAGCGGCACGGTCAGGTACGGCAGCATCGCCCCCGCCGCCGCGCCGCTGTCCGCCAGTCCCGCCACGGAACTGGCTGCCAGGCAGGTGAGCAGGACCTCGGCGGTACGGATCAGCGGGCTGAGCGTCGGGTGCCGGGGGGCCGCGAGCGCGGGTACCGCCGCGACCGCGAGCAGCGCGGACCAGCCCAGTACCCGCGCGTCCCGGGTGACCAGCAGGCTCAGCGCGGTGACCAGCGTGAGCAGCAGCAGACGCGCGCCGACGGTCGCGGCGGTCGGCCGCTCCCACTGGCGCGATTCCGAGGTGTCGTCAGCGGTGCGCGTGGAGGTGGTCACCGGTCACCTGGCGTAGATCGCGGCGATCTCGTCGGCGTACTCCTTGAGCACGACGTTGCGCTTGACCTTCAGCGACGGGGTGATCTCCCCGGTCGCCTCGGACCAGTCGCGGGACAGGATGCGGAACACCTTGATCGCCTCCGCCTTGGACACCGCGGCGTTGGCGTCGTCGACCGCCTTCTGGATCTCGGCTCGCAGGTCGGCGTCGTCGCGCAGGTCCGCCGGGCTGGACGAGGCAGGCTTCCCCTGGCTGGCGAGCCACTGCGGCAGAGCGTCCTCGTCGAGGGTGACCAGCGCGGCGATGAACGGCTGCCGGTCGCCCACCACCATGCACTGGCTGACCAGCGGGTGGGCGCGCAGCCGGTCCTCCAGTACCGCCGGGGCGACGTTCTTGCCGCCGGCGGTCACGATCAGCTCCTTCTTCCGACCGGTGATCCGCAGGAACCCGTCGTCGTCCAGGCTGCCGAGGTCGCCGGTGTGGAACCAGCCGTCCTCGGTGAGCACCTCGGCGCTCGCGGTCGGGTTGTTCCAGTACCCCTGGAACACGATGTCGCCTTTGACCATGACCTCGCCGTCGTCGCCGATGCGCACCGACACGCCGGGCAGCGGTCGCCCGACGGTACCGATCTTCACCGCGCCCTGCCGGTTGGTGGAGATCGCCGGGGACGTCTCGGTCAGCCCGTACCCCTCGTAGATGGTGATCCCGGCGCCCCGGAAGAAGTGCGCCAGCCGCTCGCCCAGCGGCGCGCCCCCGGAGATCGCGGCGTTGATCCGCCCGCCCATCGCGTCCCGCACCCGGTGGTACACCAGCCGATCGAAGATCGCGTGGCGCAGCCGCAGCCACGCTCCCGGCCGCCCGGAGTCCAGCGCCTCGCTGTAGGCGACCGCGACCTGCTCCGCCCGGTCGAAGATCCCGCCCTTGCCTTCGGCGTGGGCATGCTGCTTCGCGCCGTTGTACATCTTCTCGAAGACCCGGGGCACGGACAGCACGAACGTCGGCTGGAACGACTTCAGGTCGTCGGCGAGGTTCTTGATGTCGGCGGCGTGCGCGGTACGCGCCCGTACCTGGACGACGCCGATCTGGATCAGCCGGGCGAACGAGTGCGCCAGCGGCAGGAACAGCAACGTCGAGGAGTTCTCGTTGAACAGGTCGGTCAGCCCCGGGATCGCGTTGGCGATGTCGCAGTACATGTTGCGGTGGGTGAGCGTGCAGCCCTTGGGTCGCCCGGTGGTACCGCTGGTGTAGATGATCGTGGCGAGGTCGTCCGCCCCGGTCGCCTCGCGTCGCCGCGCCACCTCGGCGGGGTCCACCGCCGCGCCCGCCGCGATCAGGTCGTCCACCGCACCGGCGTCGATCTGCCACACGCGGGTCAGGGCGGGCACCCGGTCGCGCACCCCCGCCACCACCGCCGCGTGTGCGGCGGTCTCGACCACGGCGACCTGCGCCGCCGAGTCGGACAGGATCCAGGCGACCTGCTCAGCGCTGGACGTCTCGTAGATCGGTACGGTCGCCGCGCCGCACGCCCAGATCGCGTAGTCGAGCAGAGTCCACTCGTACCGGGTCTTGGACATCAGGGCGACCCGCGTGCCGGGTTCGACGCCGGCCGCGATCAGCCCCCGGGCGACCGCGATCACCTGGTCGCGGAACTGCGCGCAGGTCACGTCCTGCCACCCGGCGTCGACCCGGCGGGAGAACTGGACGTGATCCGGCGCCTGGTCGGCGTTGTCCCAGACCGGGTCGGTCAGGTTGGCCGAGTCCGCTATGCGTACGACCGGGGGTACGGAGAACTCACGCACCTGATGTCTCCTTCGGCAAGGGGCTGCCGCCCCGCTATGACCGTATCGGACGGTACCCGCTGTGCCCGGCGACCGGGCAGCGTCTCACCGTAGGGCGGACCCAGGTCGAGCCGGACACCGTTGTGGCGCTACTCACCAGGTAGCCTCCCACGCATGGCCGACACATCGACCCAGTCGATCCGGATCGCCGCGCCGCCCGCCCGGATCGCGGCGGTGATCTGCGACTTCGCGCGGTACCCCGAGTGGGTGTCGGCGGCCAAGAAGGTCGAGGTCGTCGAGGAGTACGAGGACGGCTACGCCAGCCAGGTGCGGTTCGCGCTGGACGCCGGTCCGGTGGCGGACGAGTACACGCTGCGCTACGAGTACTCCGAGGACCTCACCCGGATCGAATGGCACCTGGTCGCGCCGTCGAAGATGCAGCGCGCCCAGGACGGGTCGTACGACATCGCCGACAACGGCGACGGCACCTCGACCGTCACGTACACCCTGTCGGTCGAGCTGACCGTGGGCATGCTGGGCATGTTCAAGCGCAAGGCGGAGAAGGTCATCATGGATACCGCGCTGCGCGAGTTGAAGCGCCGGGTCGAGTCGTCGGAGGACGACCGGTGACCGGGCACGACGCGCCCCGCGCTCGCGAGGAGGCCGAGCGCCTGGTCGCGTCGGTGCTCGCCGCGGTCACCTTCGCCGCGCGTGGGCTGGGCGCCGGGCACGGGGCGTCGGCAGCCCGGGCGATGGGCGTACCGCCCGAGGTCGCCGGGCTGCTCGGGCGGATGTTCGGTCCGAACGTCGCCACCGGCGCGCCGGAGTGCTGCGTCTGCCCGATCTGCCGAACCATCGCGGCGCTGCGCGATCCCGATCCCGAGGTCGCCGAGCGGCTGGCGACCGGGGTCGGCGACCTCGCCGCCGGCGTGGCGAACCTGCTCCGCGCGTTCTCCGCCGGCGCCCAACGCCGGGACGCGTCGACGGACACCCGGACGGACACCCGGACGGACACCCCGACGGACACCCCGACGGACACCCGGACGGACACCGCGACGGGTGCCGGTGCGCGCGGCGCAGCCGGCGAAGGGTCGGGCGGGAAGCCGCCGGATGGTGACGCTCACGACGACCCGTGGCATGCCGCCACCACGGCTGACCGTCCGGCGGACGGCTGAGATAGCGTTCCGGCAGCCAGTCGAGGGACTGCGCGTCCGTTCCACGGAAGGGGTAGACGCGGTGGCGTTGACCATCGGAGTCGACATCGGCGGCACCAAGGTGCTCGGCGGTGTGGTCGACGGCGACGGCCGGGTGCTCGCGACCGCCCGTCGCGACACCCCAGCCGGCGATACGGCACTGACCCTCGACCGGATCGTCGAGGTGATCTCGGAGCTCGCGGCGGCGTACCCGGTCGCCGCGATCGGCGTCGGCGCCGCCGGATGGATTGACGCCGACCGCTCGACGGTGCTGTTCGCGCCCAATCTGGCGTGGCGCGACGAGCCGCTGCGCGACGAGATCATGGCGCGGGTCAAGGTACCGGTGGTGGTCGAGAACGACGCGAACGTCGCCGCCTGGGCCGAGTTCCGGTTCGGCGCCGCCGAGGACGCCGACGACTCGATGGTGCTGTTCACCGTCGGTACCGGCATCGGCGGCGGACTCGTGCTCGGCGGGTCGCTGGTGCGCGGCGCGCACGGCATGGCCGGCGAACTCGGGCACATGCTGCTGGTACCGGGCGGTCAACTGTGCGGCTGCGGACGGCACGGTTGCATCGAGCAGTACGCCAGCGGCAGCGCCCTGGTCCGGTTCGCACAGAACGGGGCGACCGTGGACCCGGCCGAGGCGGCGGTGCTGCTGGAGATCGCGGGCGGGGACATCGACAAGATCACCGGCCCGATGGTCACCCAGGCGGCGCGGGCCGGCGACCCGGTCTCGCTGCGGGCGTTCGAGCAGGTCGGGTACTGGCTGGGCCACGGGCTCGCGGACCTGGTGCAGATCTTCGACCCGCAGGTGCTCGTCGTCGGCGGCGGCGTGATCGACGCCGGTGAGCTGCTCCTGGAGCCCGCCCGCCGGTCGTACCGGGACGCGCTGGCACACCGCGCGCAGTTGCCGATCGCCGAGGTGCGCGCGGCGAGACTGGGCAACACCGCCGGTGTGGTGGGCGCCGCCGACCTGGCGCGCCGCCGGTAGGGGTGGCGCGGTGGCGGACGGTACCCGGCTGCGCGTCGTCACGTACAACGTGCATTCGCTCCGCGACGACCGCGCCGCGCTCGCGTCGGTCGTCCGCGACCTCGCGCCCGACGTGGTGATCGTCCAGGAGTCGCCGCGCCGGCTGCGTTGGCGGACCCGGTGCGCGACCCTCGCCCACGCGTTCGGGCTGGTGGTCGCCGCGGGCGGTCAGCCGGCCGTGGGCAACCTGGTGCTCACCAGTTACCGGGTCCGGGTCCACGACACCTGGGTCGTCCGGTACCCGCTCGTCCCCGGTCGGCACCTGCGCGGCGCGGCGTTCGCCCGCTGCTCGGTGGGGCGGGTGCCGTTCGTGGTCGTCGGCTCACACCTGTCCCTCGACCCGACCGAGCGGGTGTCCCAGGCGCACTCGCTGCGCGCCACGCTCGCCGGGCTCGACGCGCCGGTGGTACTCGGGGTGGACGTCAACGACGTGCCGGACAGCGTCGCCTGGCGCCGGCTGTGCGACGGGCGGCGGGACGCGGCGGTGGCGGGGCCGGCGCACGCGGGCGGTACCGCCACCTTCCCGGCTGACGGTCGACGGATCGACGCGATCTTCGTGGACAGCGCGATCGAGGTCGCCGGGTACCGCGTGGTGGACAGCGACCTGGCGCGACGGGCCAGCGACCACCTGCCCGTCGTGGCCGATCTGGTGCTGCCGGTCGGGTAGCCGCTGATTGGGTGTGGACCGCGACGGACGTGCCTCTGCGCCGCGGGAACAGCGGTAGTCGCGGCGGGTGGACAATTCCGGCCGGCGCGGCGAGGATTGCCCCGCCGAGGCGGAGAGAGGGATACGGGTGACGGTCGATTCGTCCGGGTGGGACGGTGCCGGCGCGGTGGCGCCGATCTGGCAGGAGGGACGGCCGGTCTTCGACCGGGGCGAGACGGTCTGCGTGATCGGCGCCGGGGCGAGCGGCCTGACCGCCATCAAGAACCTCAAGGAACGCGGATTCACCGTCGACTGCTTCGAGCGGGAGACCGGCGTCGGCGGGGCGTGGAACTGGCGGCACGACCGCAGTCCGGTGTACGGCAGCACCCATCTGATCTCGTCGAAGCCGTTCACCCAGTTCCCCGACTTCCCGATGCCGGACGACTGGCCGGACTACCCGCACCACGGTCAGGTGCTCAGCTATCTGGAGCGGTACGCCGAGCATTTCGGGCTGCGCGAACACATCTGGTTCGGTACCGAGGTGACCCGCGTCGAGCCCGCCGAGGGCGACCGGTGGGACGTCACCACCCGGATCGGCAGCGGCGGGCCGGAGCGCACCCAGCGGTACGCGGCGGTCGTGGTCGCCAACGGGCACAACTGGTCGCCGAAGCTGCCGGACTACCCGGGCATGGACGAGTTCCGGGGCGAGATCATCCACGCGTCGGCGTACAAGGACGCCGCCCAGCTGCGCGGTCGCAAGGTGCTCGTGGTCGGCGCCGGCAACTCCGGCTGCGACATCGCCGTGGAGGCTGCCCAGCAGGCGACCCGCTGCTGGCACTCGACCCGGCGCGGCTACTGGTACGCCCCGAAGTATGTTCGCGGTCGCCCCGCCGACCAGGTCAACGACCTGGTCGGCGGGCTGCGGCTGCCGCTGCGGGTACGGCAGTGGCTGTTCCAGCGGGAACTGCGCACCACGGTCGGCGACCTGACCCGGTTCGGGCTGCCCCGCCCCGACCACAAGGTGTACGAGACCCACCCGATCGTCAACAGCCAACTCGTGTACTACGTCGGGCACGGCAGGATCACGCCGGTACCGGACGTCGAACGCTTCGAGCGGTCGAAGGTCGTTTTCACCGACGGACGCGACGCCGACGCCGACCTGGTCGTCCTCGCCACCGGATATTTGCCGCGCTTCGAGTTCCTGGCGCCCGACGTGCTCGCCGCCGACCCGTCCGGGCGGCCCCGGCTGCACCTGCACGTGTTCACCCGGCGGTACCCGACGCTCGCGGTCACCGGGCTGGTCCAGCCCGACTCCGGGGTGTTCGCGATCTGTCACTGGCAGGCCGTGGCGATCGCTGACTGGCTGCGGCTGCGGGCAGCCGACCCGCAGCGGGCGGCGCGGTTCTGGGCGAAGGTGGCAGCGGCGGGCGACCAGCGGTGGACCGCCGCGAAGGTGAAGGACTCCACCCGGCACTGGTTCGAGGTGAGCCACACCGTGTACCTGCGGGCGCTGCAGGACGCCCTGACCGAGTTGGACGCCGGCGTGCCCGGCCGGCGGTCGAACGCCGGCGTCCCGGGCGGTCTGAGGTGAGCGCGGTGCCAGCGAAGGAGGCATCACGGTGAGCGCGAGGAGTGAGCGCAGCGAGCCCCGCAGTCGCGAACGAAAGGCATTCCCGTGAGCGCCCCGCGGATCGTACGGACCTGGGAGTGGGCGCTTCCGCCCGAGCCGGTGCGGCGCGAGGTGGTGTCCGCGTTGCCCGTGGACGACGAGGGCAAGCCGCCGGTGCTGTTCGTACCGGGTTTCGGTCACGGGGCGTGGGTGTTCGCCGAGCATTGGCTGGAGCAGACCGCGTCGCGGGGGTTCCCGGCGTACGCGATGAGCCTGCGCGGGCACGGCGGCAGCGGGTCGACCCGGCGCGCCGGGCTGCGCGCGTACACGCACGACGTCACCCAGGTCGCGGCGAGCCTGCCCCGCCAGGCGGTACTGGTCGGTCACGGCGCGTCCGCCCTGGTGGTGGCGCGTGCCCTGGCCCGGTACCCGGCGCGCGCGGCGGTGCTGGTTTCGCCGGTACCGGGCGGGTTCCGCACCGCCCTGACCGCGCTCGCCCGCAACCCGATCGGCACCCTGCCCGCCTTGGTCGGCGGCAGGCTGCGGCTGCGTCGAGGACAGCTGTTCAGCCGGGAACTGCCGACGTCGGTGGCGCGTGGGTACTCCGCCCGGCTCGGTCGCGCGTCGACCCGCGCCCAGTGGCAGTTGCTGTTCGGTCGCGCCCCTGAGCCGCCGGTCGGCGACCCGCCGGTGCTGGTGGTCGGCAGTCCGGACGACCGAGTGGTACCGCGTTCGGCGCTGACCCGGGTGTCCCGCCGGTACGGTCGGGCACCGCTGCTGTTTCCCGGCGTGGGTCACGACATGATGCTCGACGCGCGGTGGCGGGAGCCGATCGACGCGATCCTGGACTGGGTCGACAAGCCGGTCTGAGCATCCAGGGGCGGTCGGACCGGAGGCGTCGCGAAGGGATCCAGCGTCGCCAGGGGCGAGGCGCGGCCCGGACCGCCTGCGGTTTAGACGACCGCGCCGTCGTCGGGGCGGTCGTTGTCGTCGTCGTCGCCGGGCCGCAGCCGCCACACCAGTGTCGCGAACCCGCTGACGATGCCGGCGAATCCGAGCACCAGCGCGGTCTCGGAACCGACCGGCAGCAGCGTCGGCCAGATGAGGACGACCAGACCGGCGGCGATCCCGCAGACCGCCAGGATGCTGTACGGCGAGAAGCGGGGCAGCGGCGGCGGCGGGGGAGGGGTGTACCCCTCGTCCTCGTCGTCGGGCAGGTCCGCGCCGAACGTGTCCATCCCGTCGAGCAGCGACCCGTCGGGCCGGTCCGTACGGTCGGGCTGGTCGGTCCGGTCCGGCTGGTCCGGTCCGACGTCGATGCGCCCCGACCACCGGGCGAGGCCGGTGGGTCGGTCGCCGGTACCGCCGGCGGTCGGCTGGTTGCCCGCCAGGTTCTCCGCCGCCGGCCAGGTCGCGGCGGTCGGGTCGACGGCGGCATCGTACCCGGCGACGATGCGTGCCCACGCGGCGTCGATGTCGTCGAGCCGGGTGCCGTCGTCGGCGCCCCCGACCGGGTCGCTGCGGTCGACCGTCGCCACGGTGTCGCCGCCCCCGGTACCGCCGTCGGCAGTCCCCGGTTCCTCGCCGCTCGCGGTTTCCTCGGCGGGCGCGGTTGCCTCCTCGCGGCGCAACCGGTCCAGGTGGGCGCGAGCCGTCGCCAGGTGCTCGCGGTCGACGTACAACCGGTCGATCGGGGTGCTCGGCAGCATCGCGGTACGGGTGACCGGGTGCAGGTCGGACGCGGGTTGCAGGTACGCCGCGATCCCGGCGACACCGAGCACGTCGAGCAGGTGTTCGCCGACGCGCGGATCGACGTCGCCCGCGGCGGCGTACTCAGCCGCTGTCAGCCCATTGTCCCGGCGACCGCGTCGCGCTCCACCCGCTGGCACCGTCGTCCCCTCTCGCCCAGCCACCGACCAGGGCGGCACCCGCGGCAATCGTGACACGCGGTCGGGCAGTTCGGGGAGTGCGTTGTGGTGGCGTGGCGGGTATTCGTAGGCTCGTTGCCAACACCGGGAGGACGCGTGCTGTATTGGTTGCTGAAGTACATCATCCTGGGACCCCCACTCAGGCTGATCTTCCGCCCGCACGTGGAGGGTCGGCACTACGTCCCGGATCAGGGCCCCGCGATCATCGCGAGCAACCATCTGTCGTTCTCCGACTCGATCTTCATGCCGCTGATGGTGAAGCGGAAGGTCACCTTCGTCGCCAAGCAGGAGTACTTCACCGGCAAGGGGATCAAGGGCTTCCTGATCAAGATGTTCTTCGTGGGTACCGGAACCATCCCGGTGGACCGCTCCGGCGGTCGGGCCGCCCAGGCGGCGATCGACACGGGGCTGCGGATCCTGCGCGAAGGCAAGTTGTTCGGCATCTACCCGGAGGGCACCAGGTCACCGGACGGTCGGCTGTACCGGGGCAAGACCGGCGTCGCCCGACTCGCCCTGGAGAGCGGCGCCCCGGTGATACCCGTCGTGATGCTGAACGCCGACGAGATCCAGCCGCCCGGCAAGCTGCTGCCGAAGATCAAGCGGGTACGCATCCGGTTCGGTCCGCCGATGGACTTCAGCCGGTACGCGGGCATGGCCGGTGACCGGTTCATCGAGCGCGCGGTGACCGACGAGATCATGTACGAGCTGATGGAGTTGTCCGGGCGCGAGTACGTCGACGTGTACGCGCAGAAGGTCAAGGCCGCGCAGGCGAAGGCGGAGCAGCGGAAGCCCGCCGAGCGGGCGATGGCCGCGTAACGACCGGGCGGGACTCAGCCCCCGGCGACCGGCGGGGCGCGACTGTGGCGCCGCGCTCGGCAGCCGCCGGTAACGGACGCTCGTTGGGCGCGTTTTCGCGACCGTCCCCGTCGGACGGCGGAAGCGCGCTCGTCCCGTTGGACGGCGGGACCGCGTTCGTCCCGTTCGACGGCGGAACCACCGTCGCAGGCAAGCCGTCGAACAGTCGTACCGCTCCGTTCGGTCGGGCGAGCCGGCTCAGGTCGCGGACCACCGAACGCGCCCGGTCCAACCGTCCCCGCGCGACCAGGGCACGAGCCGCCGCCGCCAGGCACAACATCCGGTCGCTGTGGTTGCCGATCCGCTCGTAGATCGCCGCGGCGCGCAGGTACGCGTCGGCGTCGCCGGTCAGCGCCCCGTCCAGAGTGGCCGACGCGGCGTCGACCCACGGCGTGTGCCGGGGGCTGCGGGTCACCATGTCCCGTACCCGCGCCGCCCACGCCCGACCGGTCAGCGCCGCCGCCTGCGCCGCGGCGGCGACCCATTCGCCGAACGGCAGGATCGGCGCGCCGGACCAGTCCGCGTCGAGCTCGGCGAGCAGGCGCGCCGCCTCGTCGTGGCGGTCCTGCAGCACCCGGCACAGCGCGGCGTGCGCCAACGTGGAGCGCAGCACCCGGTGGAACCCGCCGCGCCGCGCGGCGGCGACCGCTCGGTCGACGGCGTCCTCCCCGGTACCGGCGGCTGCCGTGTCGGTGCCATCGTCGCCGTCGGTGCCGTCGACCAAGTCGACCGTGTCGACGAGGTCGGCGCTGTCGACGGGCTCGCCGCGCAGCACCCGCAGCCACGCCGACTGCGCCACCACGTGCAGGTCCCATTCGGCGGTCGGGCG
The DNA here is from genome assembly GCA_036378155.1 of Micromonosporaceae bacterium. Lineage (GTDB taxonomy): Bacteria > Actinomycetota > Actinomycetes > Mycobacteriales > Micromonosporaceae > DASUXA01. The sequence goes on from DASUXA010000051.1 coordinate 27,534, forward strand.
GCGCATCGAGGCGGTCGCGGCGGCGATCGACGCCTGCCAGTCGCCGGCGAAGAACGCCCGCGCCGACTCGTCGGCGAAGCTGGTGGCGAGGCTGTGCCCGTCCGCCACGTCCACGGTGCGCTGCTCGTCGATGAGCCGGTTGCACCCGGCGACGTCGCCTTCCTCGAGCAACGCCCACGCCAGGTTGTGTACCGCGCGCCTGCGGCTGGACAGGTGCAGCCGGCGGCAGTAGTCGGTGATCTCGGTCAGCGCCTCGAAGGCGTTCGGGTCGCCCGCGATGTACCGGGCGGTCACCAGGGTGATCTGCGCGTTGGCGCGGACCTCGACGAGCCCCAGCCGGTCCGCCATGTCCACCGCCGCCTCGGCGGCGACGATCGCCGGGGTGTTCTCGTAGTTGAGCATGTGTACCCGAGCCAGTTCGAGCAGCGCCGACGCCTTCTCCTCGGTGTCCGGCAGGTCGGCGTACAACTCGACCGCCCGGTCCAGGCAGCGCAGCGTCGCCGCGCGGTCGGCCCGGCACCAGGCGGCGGTACCGAGCAGCGTCCAGGCGCGCGCCGCGCCCGCCCGGTCGCCGGCGGCGAACAGCCGTTCGGCGAGCGAGGTGAGTCGCGCGTCCCCGCCGTCGCGCAGGAACGCGTCGCCGTCGCGGTACAGGGCGAGTTCGGCGGCGAACAACTCCAGCGACAGGTCCTCGCCCAGGTCCAGCCCGCGCGCCCGGTCCACCCAGGTCGCCGCCGTCTGCAGCGCGTGCAGCGCGTACGCCCGCCGCGCCGCGCGGTGCATCGCCGCGCGGGCAGCCGGCGCGTACGGCGACGGGTCGCCGCCCAGGGTGCGGGTGATCTCGTGGCTGGCCCAGCGGTGGTGGGCGAGTACCTCGGCCAGGTCGCTCTGCCGCCCGTCGGAGACCGCCTCCAGCCAGTCCGCGGTGCGCTGGTGCCTGCCCACCCGTTCGGCGCGGGGCAGCCGCTGGTAGCAGACGTCGCGGACCAGGATGTGCCGGAACCGGTACTCCGACTGTCCCGCCATCGTGGACGTCGGCTGTTCCTGGATGAGGTCCCGGCGTTCCATCCGGCGCAGTGCCCACTGCACCGCCTCGACCGGCTGCGCCACCGCCGCCGCCACGGCGCCCGGCCAGAACTGGGTACCGACCACCGCGGCGGCCTGCAGCACCGCCCGGTCGTCCGGATCGAGTAGGTCGAGACGGTTCGCGATGACCGCGTGGACGTTGTCCGGTATCGGGCGACCCTCGCCGATGTCCAACGTCCACTGCGGGCCGACGGTACGCAGCATCCCGCCCTCGACCAGCATCCGCACGTACTCGTGGGCGTACAGCGGATTGCCGCCCGCCAGTTCCACCAGCGGAGCCAGGGTGGCGGGGCTGACCTGCGCCGAGCCGAGCATCGAGGAGTACAGCGTGCGGATGTGCGCGTCCCGCATCGGCGGCAGCGAGATCGACACCGTACCGGTGATGGTGCTGGTCCATCTCGGGTACCGGTCGCGCAGCTCGGGTCGGGCCGTGGCGATGACCATGAGCGGCAAGCCGCGCGCCGAGGTGCCGAGCATCTCGACGAACCGCAGCATCGCCTCGTCCGCCCAGTGCAGGTCCTCGAAGATCAGTACGGTGGGCTGCCGGGCTGCCAGCGCGAGGACGAAGCGCCGCCAGGCGAGTTCGACCTCGCCCGGCGCGAGTTTGGACCCGGGCAGCCCGACCAGCGGCCCGAGCGCGTCGACCAGCCGGGCGCCTTCCTCCGGTCCGGCGAGGTCGGTCAGCGCGTCCGCCAGCCGCTGCCCGGCGGTGGTCTCGTCGTCCGAGTCGAGGATGCCGGCCTCCGCCTTGACCACGTCGGCGAGCGCGGCGAAGGTGACGTTCTCGCCGAACGGCGGGCAGTGCCCGACGCGCCAGCACACCTTCGGCTCGTCGATCCGGGCGGCGTACCGGGCGAGCTCGCGCAACAGCCGGCTCTTGCCGATGCCCGCCGCCCCGAACACGGTCACCAGTTGCGGCACCCGGTCCCGGATGGTCCGCTCCAGGGTGCTGACCAGCAGGGTGCGTTCGTGCTCCCGGTCGATCATCGGGGTCGGTTCGCTGTCCGGTTCGTGTGCCGGGCGTCGGGGCGCGACCGCGAGCCACACCCGGTTCGGTGTGGACCGACCGCGCAGGGTGACTGCGGGCTGCTCCGCGTACTCGATGTCGTCGCGGGTGGCGGAGTGCGTGGTGGCGCACACGTACACCCCGCCCGCGGGCGCGACGCCCTGCAGGCGGGCGGCGGTGGTGACCACGTCGCCGGCGACGATCGCCTGCCCGCCGTCGTGCGCGGCGGTGAGGTCGACCAGCGCCTCGCCGGTCGCGATACCGACCCGGAAGCGCAGCTTGGCGGCCTGGATGCGGTCCCGGCGCGGCAGCGTGCGCTGCAGTTCCAGCCCGGCGCGGACACACCGCAGCGCGTCGTTCTCGGTGGCGATCGGCGCGCCGAACAGCGCCATGACGGCGTCGCCGATGTACTTCTCGACCACGCCGCCGTACTGGTGGACCACCGAGCGCACCGCGGTGAAGTAGTCGTTCTGCAGCGCCCGGACCCGTTCCGGGTCGGCGTTCTCCGCGTACCGGGTGAAACCGACCACGTCGATGAACAGGATGCTGACCCGCCGGCGGTCCTCTCTCGACACCGGAGCCGGCTCCGCCCTCGGACGCCCGCAGCCGGTACAGAACGCGCTGTCCGCCGCGTTCGTCCGCCCACAGCGGACACAGATGAACCGCAGACTCGTCCCACAGCCGCCGCAGTACCGGTCGTCCGGTCCGGCGGTCCGGCCGCAGTTGGCGCAGGTGGCCTGGATGGCATCCTCCCCGGATGGGGTGGGAGAGCAGGTCGGACGCCAAACATCGTGACACGCCGGAACCGCTCGGCCAAGGTGCCAACAAGCCGACACAACCTCATCCGGCCGGTCCTTTCCTGGCTAGAGTCGGCGTCGTTTGTCGCGATGAAGCGAGGGGCCGGCGGTGTACGTACGACTCGCGGTCGCCTGGACCGACCTGAACGGGGTGGCGCACGGTGTCGGCGATGTCGTCGATATCGACGCGGTCACCCTGGCTGAACTGGAGGAGCAGGGCGTGGTGGAGAACCCGGAAGACAACCAAGCACAGCCGACGTGGATCGGGCCCGGTAGCCCCGACCCGACCGACGGTACCGCCGACCCGACGTGGATCGGTCCGGGCAGCGAGCCGACGGACGGTACCGCCGACCCGACGTGGATCGGTCCGGGCAGCGAGCCGACCGGCACGACCGGCGCGTGACTCATACGGTGGTGGGGGCCGGCGCGAACGCGCCGGCCCCCACCGGTACCGCCGACGTACCGCCCCGGCTCAGCGGTCGACCATTCCCGCCCGGCGGCGCAGCGCGGACAGGTCGGTGACCACGATCCGCCGCCCCTCGGTACGCAACCATCCGCGGTTGGCGAACGAACCGATCGCCTGGTTGACGCTCTGCCGGGAGCCACCCGCCATCTCGGCGAGCTGGCTCTGGTTCAACTCGATCGTCACCATCGGCGCCTGGCTGTCGCCGGCGAGTCGCACCAGCGTCTTGGCGACCCGACCGGGCAGGTCGAGGAAGACGTGGTCGGCGTTCTGCTCGGTGAGCCGGCGGATCAGCACGCCCAGCGAGCGCATCACCGCGTCGAGGATGCGCGGATTGGCGTGTACCAGTTCCAGGAACGCGGCGCGGGACAGCGCCAGCGCGACGGTGTCCTCGATCGCCTCGGCCGAGGCGGAGCGGGTCGCGCCGTCCAGCAGCGACACCTCACCGAGCACGTCCGGTGGACGGACCACCGACAGCACCGCGCGTTCGCCGGTCGGCGCGGTGCGGAACACCGCGACCGCGCCCCGCCGGAGCACGATCAACGACTCGCCGGGGTCGTTCTCCACAAACAGCAGCTGCCCCTTGCGGTACGTGCGCGAAACCGCGGCCGCGATGACCCGCTGGCGTACCTCGGGCTCCAGACCTGCGAACATCTCCACGCCGGTCAGCGCATCGCCAGAGTCCGACGGCCGAACCTCCACGGCCCATACCTCCCCATCCAGACCCATCACGGTCGCCGACCGCGATGACAACAACCAGTACTGGTTGCATCGACGTAGCGGCACGCAGGGTAACGCCTCGCGGCCATGTCGCCGGCGCTGCCGCCGACCGCGTTCCGGTCACGGCGACGCTCGCCGGGAGCGTGTGTCATGGTGGACGCCGTACGTCGGAAACCTGCGGGGATTGTCGCTGACGTGACAATAATGGCCGGTGTGATCGCCGGGCGACGGTGTGCGAGGGGCCGTACGGACGGGATGCGGTCGCGAGGTGGTCGGTGGTGTCCGGCTGACCGGCGGGACGAGGTCGGCCACCCGGCGGGTGACGACCCCGGACGGTCGATGGGCCGCAAAACGATCTTTCCGGCTGCCGGGCATGATGAACCACGATGACGTACCGGTACTTCTACGACTGCGAGTTCATCGAGGACGGCCAGACCATCGAGCTGGTCTCGATCGGCGTGGTCGACGAGCACGACCGCGAGTTCTACGCGGTGTCCACCGAGTTCCAGCCGGAGCGCGCGAGTGCGTGGGTACGGCGCCACGTGCTGGACCGGTTGCCCTCCCCGGCGGACCGGGCATGGCGCTCCCGCGAGCGGATCCGCGACGACCTGTACGAGTTCCTCACCGCGCCGCTGCGCGACCAGCCGGGCGAGCGCATCGAGCTGTGGGCCTGGTACGCCGCGTACGACCACGTCGTGCTCGCCCAGTTGTGGGGCCCCATGCCGGCGCTGCCCCGCGAGATCCCCAGGTTCACCAAGGACCTGCGGCAACTGTGGGACGACCTGGGTCGGCCGCCGCTGCCGGACGCCGCGGCGGACCGCCACGACGCGCTCGTCGACGCCCGGCACAACCTGGCGCGCTGGCGCGCCATGTCCGGGTACCGCCGCACCGGGCCCGTCGCCTGACCAGCCGGTTCCCACCTGCCGGGCGGCTGTCCGGCGGTAGTCGCTGGTCATCGCGTGTTCATCGGGTTCGAGTTTGGGCACCCGGTCGTACGGACTAGAGTCGCGGTAACGCGGCCCGCCCCGGGCCGGCAACGACGCCGACGGTCTGACGCGACTCGCGCCCGAGGGTTCGTGGGCTCATTCTCGCGACCCGGACATTGGGAGGACGGGGAACTTATGCGTATTGGCGTGCTAACCGGCGGCGGCGACTGCCCGGGTCTCAACGCGGTGATCCGCGCGGTCGTCCGCAAGGGCATCGGCACCTACGGTCACGAGTTCGTCGGCTTCCTCGACGGCTGGCGGGGCCCCCTCGAGGGACTGACCCGACCGCTCGGCGTCGCCGACGTGCGCGGCATCCTGCCGCGCGGCGGCACCATCCTGCGCTCCTCGCGGACCAACCCGTTCAAGATCGACGGCGGCGTGGAGCGGATCAAGGCGAACCTCGCCGAGCGCGAGATCGACGCGCTGATCGCGATCGGCGGCGAGGACACCCTCGGGGTCGCCGCGCGCCTGCACGAACTCGGCGTCAACGTGGTCGGGGTACCCAAGACCATCGACAACGACCTGAGCGCCACCGACTACACCTTCGGCTTCGACACCGCGGTCAACATCGCCATGGAGGCGATTGACCGGCTGCACACCACCGCCGAGAGCCACCACCGCACGCTGGTGGTCGAGGTGATGGGTCGGCACGCCGGCTGGATCGCGCTGCACGCCGGCATGGCGGGCGGCGCGAATGTGATCCTGCTGCCCGAGCGCCGGTTCGACCTGGACGAGGTCGCCACATACGTCGAGAAGCGGTTCCAGACGCAGTACGCCCCGATCGTCGTGGTCGCCGAGGGCGCCATGCCGCTCGAAGGTCAGATGGTGCTGCAGAACCAGGAGGTCGACGCGTTCGGTCACGTCCGGCTGGGCGGCATCGGGCAGTGGCTCGCCGAGCAGCTCGAGGCGCGCACCGGCAAGGAGGCCCGCACCGTCGTCCTCGGGCACATCCAGCGGGGCGGCACGCCGACCGCGTTCGACCGGGTACTGGCGACCCGGTTCGGTCTGCACGCGATCGACGCGGCGCACGTCGGAGCGTTCGGCACCATGGTCGCGCTGCGCGGCACCGACATCGTCCGGGTACCGCTGGCCGAGGCGACCCGCGAGTTGAAGACGGTGCCGCTGGAGCGGTACGCCGAAGCCGAGGTGTTCTTCGGCTGACGATCGCCGGTCGTCCGGGTGCCCGTCCGGCGCCGGTACGGGCACCCGAGGCGGCGGGAAGGGGTTGACGTGCGCACCATCGCGGTGATCGGCGCGGGCAAGATCGGTGAGGTACTGCTGTCCGGGCTGCTGCGCTCGGGCTGGGCGGCGGACCGGCTGCTGGCCACGGCGCGGCGCGCGGAACGGGCGGAGGAGCTGCGTCAGCGGTACGGCATCCGGGTGGTCGACAACGCGACCGCGGCGTCCGACGCGGACGTGCTCGCGGTCGCCGTCAAGCCGCAGGACGCCGCGACGCTGATGGCGGACCTCGGTCCCCGGGTACCGGCGGACAAGCTCGTGATCTCCCTGTGCGCCGGCATGCCGACCGCGTTCTTCGCGAAGTGGCTGCCGCCCGGTACCCCGGTCGTGCGGGTCATGACGAACACGCCCGCGCTGGTCGACGAGGCGATGACGGCGATCTCGGCGGGCGCGCACGCCACCGCCGCGCACCTGGAACTCGCCGAGGAGATGTTCAAACCGCTCGGTCGCACGCTGCGGGTACCGGAGTCGCAGCAGGACGCGGTGACGGCGCTGTCGGGCTCCGGTCCGGCGTACTTCTACTTCCTGGTCGAAGCCATGATCGACGCGGGTATCCTGCTCGGACTGCCCCGCCAGGTCGCCCACGACCTGATCGTGCAGACCGCGATCGGCTCGGCGATCATGCTGCGGGACTCCGGCGAGCACCCCGTCACGCTGCGCGAGGCGGTGACCTCGCCCGCCGGTACCACCATCAACGCCATCCGCGAACTGGAAAATCACGGCGTGCGCGCGGCGCTGCTCGCGGCGCTGGAGGCGGCTCGGGACCGGGCGCGGGAACTGGCGGGGGACTACGCCTGACGGCGTACGCCGTCAGGCTGGACGGTGGCGCTGACGGCGTACGCCGTCAGGCGCGAGGGTTCGTGCTGACGGCGTACGCCGTCAGGCGCGAGGGTTCGTGCTGACGGCGTTCTCCGTCCGGGTTGACGGTTCGCGCCGACGGCGGCGCGCGGCTCGGGGCAGGGTGGCTTCGGTCTCGTCCCGGTTTCGCCGCGGTACGCCGCGGGCATGGTCATCTTCGGAGGGAGGATGATCAGGTGACGGACAACGACCGGACGGTGACGCTGCGCAGCGGGCTGTCGATGCCGCTGGTCGGTATCGGTACCTGGCGCCTCGAGGGTGAGCCGGGTTACCGAGCGGTCCGCCACGCGCTGCGGGTCGGGTACCGGCACATCGACACCGCGACGATGTACGGCAACGAGGTCGAGGTGGGACGCGCGCTGCGCGACTCGGGCGTACCTCGTGACCAGGTCTTCATCACCACGAAGCTGCCGCCGGAGCGGGCGGGGCAGGAGCGGCGCACCCTCACCGACAGTCTGCGCGCCCTCGGTACCGACTACATCGACCTGTGGCTGGTCCACTGGCCGCCGAGGCGCCGGGCGAGCGTGACCACATGGCAACAGTTCCTGGCGGTACGTGACGAGGGGCTGGTGCGCGCGGTCGGGGTCAGCAACTACAGCCCCGGTCAGATCGACGAACTGCTCGACGCGACCAACGAGGCTCCCGAGGTGAACCAGATCCCGTGGAGCCCGTCCCGGTACGACGCGAAGCGGCTGTCCGAGCACCGCGAACGGGACATCGTGGTCGAGGGGTACAGCCCGTTCCGGTACGAGAATCTCGACGCCCCGGTGCTCGTCGAGATCGCCGCCGCGCACGGCGTCACCGCCGCGCAGGTCGTACTGCGCTGGCACATCCAGCATGGGATCGTGGCGATCCCCAAGTCCGCCACGCCGGAACGGATCGAGTCGAACCTCGACGTGTTCGGGTTCGCCCTGACGCCCGACGAGATGGCTCGCATCGACGCGCTCGGCTCCGGCTGACCGGCCGACCCGTCACCCGGCGGGTGCCGCTGCCCCGCTACCGGCCCGTACCCGAATGTCCCGGCGGTAGCCTGCCGGTATGCCCGGCAGAACGCGTCCGGTCGCGCGGCGACAGTCCCGCGCCGGGAGGCGACCGCGCCAGCCGATCCGGCGCCTCGGCTCCAATGTACGGTGGTGCGACCTGACCAACAGCCAGCGCGCCGCGCTGGTGACGTTGGCGGGGCTGGAGGCGGTGCTCACCGCGGCGGCAGCCGCCGACCTGTACCGCCGACCGGGCGACCAGGTCCGAGGTCCCAAGGCGGCGTGGTGGCCCGTTCTGTTCGTGCAACCGGTCGGACCGGTCGCGTACCTCAGGTTCGGTCGCCGGACCGGACCGGGGGAACCGCAGCCGCAGGTACCGCGACCCGCCGCCGGACCCGAGCGGGGCTGACCGTCGGGGTGGTGCGCCTGTGCGACCCGGCCGGCTGGCGGGCGGTTGGAACTGTCCGCGATGATGGGCGGCGTGATCGTGTACGACTGCACCCGGCCCGCCGACCGCGAGCGTGGCGTGGCGGCGGCGGTGGAAACCGTTCAGCGGGCCGACCCGGTCGTCTTCCCGACCGAGGCGATCTACGGCATCGCGGCGGACGCGTTCTCCGCCGACGCGGTCGCCGCGCTGCGCCGGGCGAAGGGCGGGTCCAACCAGGATCTGCCGGTACTCATCGGGTCCAAGCACACGCTCGACGGCCTGGTGTGGTCGGTGCCGCCCGCCGGTCGTGACCTTGTGGACGCCTTCTGGCCGGGACCGTTGTCGCTGATCGTCGAGCACGCGCCGAGCCTCGCGCTCGGGCTCGGCGACACCGGCGGGAAGATCATGGTGCGGATGCCGCTGCACCCGATCGCGCTGGAGGTGTTGCGGACCACCGGCCCGCTCGCGGTGACCGGCGCGAACGCCAGCGGGCAACCCGCGCCGCGCACCGTCGAAGAGGCGCGTGAGCAGCTCGGGTACGCGGTGCCCGTGTACCTCGACGGCGGGCGGTGTGTGATCGAGGAACGCTCGTCGATCGTCGACCTCACCGGCGACCGTCCGATCCTGTTGCGCGAAGGGGCGATCTCGATGGACCGGCTGCGCGAGGTGGCGCCGGAGGTCGGCGACCCGTCCGACGCCACGCCGGCCGGCTGACCGCCGCGATGCCAGCCGGCTGAGTGCCACCGCGCCCTCGGGCTGACCGCCACCGCGCCGGCCGGCTGACCGCCGTCGTCACCGGCCCGCGAGCCGCCCGACGATCTCGTCGAACCCGTCGCTGCGGAAGTCGAAGACCGAAATGTACGAGATGCCGAACCGTTCGCGCAGCTCCAGCAGCCGTTCGCAGATCGCGTCAGCCGACCCGGTCAGCACGAACGGCGTGGTCGCCGCCTGATCGGCGGGGAGCACGCCTTCGTCGACCCAGGGCCGCATGATCTCGTCCCGGTCCGCCCCGACCGCGGCCTGCTGGACCAGCAGGCTCAGTTCGAGCTGCGGGAACCGCTCGCCTGCCGCCGCCCGTACGTGCGCCACCCGGTCCGCGAGCCCGTCGAGGGTGAAATGCCGGAAGCTGGTACCGGGCGGCGAGATGAAGCCGGTGAACTGCACGATGTCGGCGGCGCGGGCGGCGACCGAAAGGATCCGGTCGCCGTTGCCGCCGACCATCAGCGGTACCGACGCCCCCTGCGGCGGGCACGGCTGCAGCGAGTACTCGTCGAGCCGCCACGGGCCGGGCGGCTCGGTGACCGTCTCGCCCGCGAACAGCCGGGGCAGCACCGACAGCGCACGCTCCACCTCGTCGATACGTTCCCGGCTGGTGCCGAACGGCAGCCCGAGGCTGCGCACCTCGGGTTCGGCGTACCCGGCGCCGAGACCGAGCTCGACCCGACCGCCACTGATCGCGTCCACGGTGGCGACGTCCTGGGCGAGCGCGCCCAACGGGCGGAACGCGATGTTGACCACCTGGGTACCGAGGCGCAGCCGGCTGGTCACCGTGGCGGCGGCAGCCATCGCCGGCAGCGGCGAAAGCATCCGGGTGTGATCGGGAAACAGCAGCGTCGAGTACCCGGCGTCCTCGGCGCGCCGGGCAATGTCCACGGGTGACGTCTCGCCCCGGTACACGAGGCCGAATCGGAAGGGACGCATGCGCCGACCCTCTCGTGCCGATCATCCGATGTCGAGCCCTGTTCGCTGTTCGCGTACGGGTCGGGTTCCAGTACCGGACGCCGGACGTTAGCGTCTGCGCATGACGTTCTCGATCGTTGCCCGATCCGGCGACGCCTTCGGCGTCGCCGTCGCCAGCAAGTTCCTCGCGGTCGGCTCGGCGGTACCGGCAGCCGAGGCAGGTGTCGGCGCGCTCGCCACGCAGGCGTTCGCCAACCTGGGGTACCGGCAGGCGGGGCTGGCGTTGCTCGGCTCCGGCGCGAGCGCCGCCGACACCCTCGCCCAGTTGCTGGCGGGCGACCCGGGGCGCGAGACGCGGCAGGTCGGCGTGGTCGGGGCGAGCGGGGACGGCGCCACGTTCACCGGCGGCGAATGCGACTCGTGGGCCGGCGGGCTCGCCGGCGACGGGTACGCCATCCAGGGCAACATCCTCGCCGGACCGCAGGTCGTCGAGCGGATGCGCGAGGCGTGGCTGGCGAGCGACCCGGCGAGCCCGCTGTCCCGGCGGCTGTACGCCGCGCTGCTGGCGGGCGACGAGGCTGGTGGCGACCGGCGGGGCAGGCAGAGCGCGGCGCTGCTGGTGGCGCGCAAGGGCGGCGGGTACGGCGGTACCAGCGACATCGAGGTCGACCTGCGGGTGGACGACCATCCCGCGCCGACCGTCGAACTGGGTCGCCTGCTCGACCTGCACGAGCTGTACTTCACCAAGCCCGACCCGGCGGCCCTGCTCGACCTTTCCGGACAGCTGGGCGCGGAGGTACGTGAGCGGCTGGCGCGGCTCGGGTACCACGCGGTCGCGGGCGACCCGGACGCGCTCGACGCGGCGCTGTTCGCCTGGGCCGGCGTGGAGAACCTCGAGGAGCGGCTGGTCGCCCGGCGTATCGACCCGGTCGTGCTGCGGATGCTGCGCGAGGCGAGCTGAGGTGCGGTGCGTATGACCGGACCAGACGCCCTGCCCGGCACCGGACGCCCCGGCAGGACGCGCCGCCTCGTCACCCGTCACCCGGTCTGGATGGTCGCGGTCGTCCTCGCCGCCGCGTTGCTGATCGCCGGGGGACTTCGCCTCGCCCGTGGCGCACCGCGGTCGTCCACGTTCACCGCGAGCGGCAAGGTCGCCCTGGGCGACGCGTTGAGCATCCAGACCCTCGCCGGGGACCAGTGCCAGGGCAAGGGCGCCTACTCCGACATCGTCGAGGGCGCGCAGGTCGTGGTCGCCGACCCGGCGGGTACCGTGCTGGCGACCGGTCACCTGAGCCGGGGCACCCTGTTCGGCGCCTCGTGCATGTTCACCTTCACCGTCACCGTGCCGACCGGCAGGTCGTCGTACGGCGTGTCCGTGGCGGGTCAGCGCGGCACGCGTTTCACGCAGGCGGAGATGCGGCGCGGGGTGCAGGTGTCGCTGGGGCTGTGACCCGGTACCGCTTCGCGTCGGTCGCCCGCGGGGGGCGTTCTGGTCCGGGCAGCGCTGCCGTGACCAGCGCCGACACGGGCCGGCGACGGGTGAGGGAGGATCACAGCGATGACTCGCGGGAAGGGAGCGGGCGGATGACGGTCCACGAGACGATCTACGTCGGCGGCGAGTGGCGCGCCCCGAACGGTACCGAGGTGATCGAGGTCGTCAACCCGGCGACCGAGGACGTCGTCGGGTCGGTACCGGCGGGCGACGCCGAGGACGTTTCGGCGGCGGTCGCGGCGGCACGCGCCGCAGCCGACGACTGGGCGGCGGTACCGCCGAAGGACCGCGCCGACCACTTGGCGCGGCTGCGGGACGGGCTCGCCGCGCGGGGCGAGGAGGCGGCGCGGCTGATCGCGACGGAACTCGGCGCGCCGCTGTCGATCGCCACCAAGGTGCACGTCGGTACGCCGCTGGCGGTGCTCGACGCGTACGTCGGGCTGCTCGCCGGGTACGAGTTCACCGAGAAGGTCGGCAACTCGCTGGTCCTGGCCGAGCCGGTGGGCGTGGTCGGCGCGATCACGCCGTGGAACTACCCGCTGCACCAGGCGGTGGCGAAGGTCGCCGCCGCGCTCGCCGCCGGCTGCCCGGTGGTGCTCAAGCCCGCCGAGGACACTCCGCTCATCGCGTACCTGCTGGCCGAGGTGGCGCACGAGGCAGGTCTGCCGGCGGGCGTGTTCAACCTGGTACCGGGTCGGGGACCGGTGGCGGGCGAGGCGCTGGCGTCGCACCCCGACGTGGACATGGTGTCGTTCACCGGGTCGACCACGGTCGGCAAGCGGGTCGGTCAACTCGCCGTCGGCGCGGTCAAGCGGGTCGCGCTGGAGCTGGGCGGCAAGTCCGCCAACATCATCCTGCCCGGGGCGGACCTGGGGTGGGCGGTCGCGGTGGGCGTGGCGAACGCCTTCCTGAACTCGGGTCAGACCTGCAGCGCGTGGACCCGGATGCTGGTCGCCGCCGAGCAGTACGACGAGGCGGTCGACCTGGCGGCGCGAGCCGCCGCGAAGTACCGACCCGGCGACCCGTTCGACCCGGACACCCGGCTCGGTCCACTGGTCGCCGAGCGGCAGCGGACCCGCGTACGCGGCTTCGTCTCGTCGGGTTTGCAGGACGGGGCGCGACTGGTCACCGGTGGCGTCGACGCGCCGGACGGGCTGGACAAAGGGTACTTCGTCCGACCCACCATCTTCGCCGACGTCGATCCGGGAATGGCCGTCGCCCAGGAGGAGATCTTCGGTCCGGTGCTGTGCATCCTGCGGTACCGGGACGAGGACGAGGCCGTCGAGATCGCCAACGGCACCCGGTACGGGCTGGCGGGCGCGGTCTGGGCGGGCGACGAGGAGCAGGCGACGCGGGTCGCGAGGCGGCTGCGTACCGGGCAGGTGGACATCAACGGCGGACGGTTCAACCCTATGGCGCCGTTCGGCGGGTACAAAGAATCCGGCATCGGACGCGAACTCGGTCGGCACGGGCTCGCCGAGTTCCTCCAGTACAAGTCGCTGCAGTTCTAGGGGGTACCCGTTGGTCCGCGCCGCAGTCCTGTCCGCCGTCGATGCCCCGCTCGAGGTCACCTCGATCACCCTGCCCGAACCGGGTCCGGGGCAGGTCCGGGTACGGATGGCAGCCGCCGGGGTCTGCCACTCCGACCTGTCGCTGGCGAACGGGACCCTGGTCCAGCCGGTACCGGCGGTGCTCGGTCACGAGGGCGCCGGCACGGTCGTCTCGGTCGGGTCGGGGGTGACCCATGTCGCGCCAGGCGACCCGGTCGTCCTCAACTGGGCGCCGAACTGCGGCGCATGCCACTTCTGTTCGCTCGGCGAGCCGTACCTGTGCCAGCACGCCGGGGACGCCGCCGCCAGCCCGTACGCGCAACTGGCGGACGGCACGGCGCTGTACGCCGGACTCGGTACCGCCGCGTTCGCCGAGGAGACCGTGGTACCGGCGCGCGGCGTGCTGCCGCTGCCGGACGGGTTGCCGCTCGTCGACGCGGCGCTGCTCGGCTGCGCGGTGCTCACCGGTTTCGGCGCGGTACACCACGCCGCGCGGGTCCGCCCCGGCGAGTCGGTCCTGGTCATCGGGTTGGGCGGGGTCGGGTTGTCGGTGGTCCAGGCAGCCCGGATCGCCGGGGCGGGACCGATCGTCGCGGTCGACGCCGCTGCCGGAAAGGAGCCGCTGGCCCGCGCCCAGGGCGCGACCGACTTCCTGCCGTCCAATCCGGACCTCGCCAAGCAGGTACGCAAGCTGACCGGCGGGTTCGGCGCGGACCACGCGTTCGAGTGCGTGGGGCGGGCGGAGACGATCCGCGCCGCCTGGTCGTCGACCCGGCGCGGCGGGCACACCACGGTGCTCGGCATCGGCAGCCGTGACGACAAGGTGTCCTTCTCCGCGTTGGAGATCTTCCACTTCGCCCGCAGCCTGACCGGTTGCGTGTACGGCAGTTCGGATCCGGCGCGCGACGTGCCGGTGCTCGCCGACCACGTGCGTGCCGGGCGGCTGCGGCTCGGCGACCTGATCACCGACCGGGTCGCTCTGTCCGGCATCCCGGAGGCGTTCGACCGGATGCGCTCCGGCGTGGGCGGGCGCACCCTCGTGGTGTTCTAGGGGCGGCAGCGGGCCCTTGGCGGCGGCGCACCCAGTCGGGCACGTCGGGGCGGCGCGCCGCAGGCGACCCGCCGGCGCACCCAGTCGGGCACCTTCGCGCCAGATCTACACCGTCGGCGATGTAGCCACATCGGCGCAGGTGTAAGCATCCTGGGACGCCTACCGCGCTCGGGATGTACGTACATCACGAGCGGTGTCGACGTCGGACGGTACATCGCTGCCGGCGAGGCGATATGTCGCGTTGGTCGAGCCCTTGCCGGGCTCGGTGCCCCGAACGAGTGTGGGCCGGCGGCGCGAACGCGCCGCCGGCCCACGACCCAACCGTTCCGCCCCTATCCGGCGTGTACCGCCGACACGAGGTCGGGCAGCAGGTTCGCGGCATTCGGGGTACCGAGACCCGTCACCGGGTCCCAACCCGTCGTCGCCGGGTACCCCGGGATGGTCGGATCGATGGTGTTGTTGCCCGTGGTGACGTCGTAGAAGTCGCGGGCGTAGCTGGTCGGGTCGTTCGCCAGCCGGTACAGCGCCGGGTTGATCAGACCCAGCCCGCCGCCGTTGATCTGCGCGGCGATCGCCACCATGCCGGCCCACTCCGGGCAGGCCAGCGACGTGCCGCCGATGTCGTACCAGCCGGTGCTGCACGGAGTGCTACCGCACTTCAGGCCGCTCAGACCGTCCGGCGGCAGCGACAGGTACACCAGCGCGCCGGTCGTGGCGCTGGCCTGCAGCCCGACGTCCGGTACCCCGCGCATCGAGCCGATCGCCGTGCTGCCGGCAGGCAGCACGTCCTGGTACGCCGGGCGGTTGAACACGTGGCTGTACCCGCCGCCCGAGGCGATCCAGCCGACCTCGGCCTCACCGGGGTTGTTCCGGCAGGCGCTCGGCGGCACGGCGCTGTCCGCCGTGCGGCTGGTGGTGTTGTTCGGGTCGGTGCACAGGTACGTGCCGCCGACACCGGTCACCAGCGGGTCCGAGCCGGGCCAGCTCACCGTCGGGTACCCGATGGTGGTGCCACCCTGCCCGACCGGCGTCTTCAGGCTGTTCGTGCTGCCGCCGTCACCGGACGAGGCGAGCACGGTCACGCCTTCGCGCGCCGCCGCCTCGTACGCGTGCCGAAGGTTGAGCAGCGACTGGGTGCCGCTGAACGCCTCCTCGGCGGTACCGAACGACTGCGAGATGACGGTCGCCAGGTGGTGGTCCACCACGTACTGCTCGGCGTCCATCATCTGCGGCAGCCCCTGGACGCCCAGGGTTTCCGCGGTCGGCGTGGTGACCAGCAGGATGTTCGCCATCGGCGCGATGGCGTGCGCGGTCTCCACGTCGAGCGCGACCTCCAGCGCCCACGCGCTGCGGTCCTCCTGCCCGGTGCCGTTGCTGGTCGACGGCGGGGCGTCCGTGGACGGCGAGCCCTGCACATGCAGCACCGAGAAGGTCGGCATGCCGGGAGCGCAGGTCACGCCCTCCTCACCGCACATCGGCTGCAGACCGAACGCGGTGTCGAACACGTGCAGGTCGTGGGCCATCGTGTCGCTGCCGTACGCGTCGACGAGCGCGATGGTCTGACCGCGCCCGTCGAACCCGTTCGCATACAGCGGGGCGAGGTTGTAGGCGGCGCGGGTCGCCTGCGGGGAGAAGCAGCGACGACCGACCGACGCGCACTGCGCCTGAGTCGGAGGGGTCTCCGACGTGGTGAGCTGCGCGTAGTCGGCGACGGCGGGGTGGACGGCAGGCGCCGCCACGGCCAGCGTCGGCGCTGCCGGGCTGAGACTGACGGCCGCGAGGGCCAGGCCGGCGCTGACCGTTCCCGCGGCCAGGCGTCGGCGGTGATGACTCTGCATGGAGCCTCCGATTCTCGCCGTCGCGACCGTCCGATGGGGACGGTGACGCGACGGCTGGGGTTCGTTTCCGGACGCTAGTCGACCCGGGGCGCGACGGTGAGCCGCGCGTGACTGGTTTCGGGTACAGGAAAGGGGTCGCAGCCCGGTGCGCCGGGCGGGACCGCCGGGGGCGCGGCGCCGTCAGAGCCAGGCGAGCGGGTTGACCGGTCGACCGTTGAGGCGTACCTCGAAATGCAGGTGCGGACCGGTCGCCGCGCCCGTGGCGCCGACGCGTCCAATCACCTGCCCGGCTCGTACCTGCTGACCGACGGATACCAGGATCGCCGACTGGTGTCCGTAGCAGGTCGACAGTCGTTGCCCGTCGACCACCCCGTGGTCGATGCAGGTGTAGTTGCCGTACCCGCCGAACCAGCCTGCCTGGGTGACCCGCCCGCCGGCGGCGGCGACGATCGGGGTACCGGTCGGCGCGGCGAGGTCGATGCCGGCGTGCATCTGCCAGACGTGGTAGTACGGGTCGAGCCGGACGCCGAATCCGCTGGTCATCGGCCCCGGTACCGGTCGGGTCAGCGGTCCGCCGGTGTACCCGCTGCTCGACGTCACCGGAGCGGCGAGTGTGCGTCTGGTGATGTCCTGAAGCAGCGCGTTCGCCTCGTCCTGGCGGCGGCTCAGTTCGGACTGACCGGAGGCGATCGCCGCGGACAGCGCGAACACCGGGCTTTCCGTGCCGCCCGCTCCGCCGCCGGCACCCGCCGGGCTCGGCGGGACCGGTGTCGCCGCCGATGCCGCGCCGGTCAGCGTCACCAGCAGTTCCGGTACCGGGTCGGGTTGGCTGTGCAGGGTCGCCAGGTCGGCGCGGGTGCGGGCGAGCACGTTGTTCAGGTACTGGATGCGGTGCTCGACGTCTTCGAGCGCGGCGACCTGGCGAGCCTGCGGCGTGGTCGCCGGGTCCACCGGAGGCTGCGGGTACAGGTCGGCGCCCGGATCGGCGCCGATGATGGCGGCGGCGTCGCCGGCAGCCACCGGTGCGGCTGAGCCGCCGCCCGGACCGCTGCCGGGACCCGTGGTACGCGCCGGAGTCGACGCCGACGCGGCGGGCGACCGGCTCGGCGATGTGGCGGGCGGGTTGAGCAGCGGGGGCAGGTCGATCGACGGCAGCGGCAGCGGCAGCAGCGGCGACTGTGACGGGCTCGGCTGCGGCAGGATCCCGCCGACGCCGGGCAGCCCGATGCTGGGCAGCGGAAGCGGTATCAGATCGGCGTCGGCGATCGGCGCGGCGGCGGTCACCAGGACCGCGACCATGGCGGCGGCGACCAGGGAGCCTGGTATCCGCCACTGTGGACGCCTCATCGGTCCCTCCTCGACCAGCCGTTGACACGGATGGTATCCGCGTCGACGGCTGCGAGCGACATGGCGACCGACCGCCCCGGTACGACGGTGATCAGGATCGACGTGCGCGCAGCCGCAGGAACCCCAGCGCACCGGCGGCGACGAGGACGGCGGCGACGGCACCGGCGAGGACGGGGGTCCGGTCGGCGGGGCGGCGCGCGGCGGCACGCGGCGTCGGGGT
The DNA here is from genome assembly GCA_036378155.1 of Micromonosporaceae bacterium. Classification (GTDB taxonomy): domain Bacteria; phylum Actinomycetota; class Actinomycetes; order Mycobacteriales; family Micromonosporaceae; genus DASUXA01. The sequence goes on from DASUXA010000051.1 coordinate 45,274, forward strand.
CGACGGGGTACCGGGGGTGGGGCTCGCCACCAGATAGGCGTTGCTCACCACCTGGTCGGCGGTCGTGGACCCGGCCACCTGGACCGCGACCTTGTTCTCCACCAGCGCGCCGGACTCGGTGGGGGAGTGGATGGTCCCGGTGATCGTGATCGTCGGTGGTGTCGCGGCGGGGAACCGGAGGTCGCCGAGGTCGCAGACGACGCTGCGCGCGGTGTGGGTACACCTGCCGGGTCGCGCGCTGGTCGCCAGGTTGTCCAGGTCGACGGTGGTGGTGAAGGTGACCCGGACCGCCGGGGCGGTACCGGTGCCGCCACCGGACAGCGTGATCGTGTGCGTGACCCGTCGACCCGGAGCAGCGCCGAACGGCTGGGACGTGAGCACGGGTACGACGCTCACCGGGGGCGACGGGTTGAGCAGCGGAACGCCCAGCGCGACGACGCCGGCGAGCGACACGGCGACCGGGAGCGACACGCTCACACTGTACGGTGGCGTCCCGGCGGCGCGGATCAGCCGATGTGGTGGCTCAGCACGGCGGACACCAGTTCGGTCACCGCCTCGGTCAGCGAGGTGAACGGGTGCTCCGGGTCCGGTGGCGGGGCGGGACCGTCGTCCGACGGGTACGGGTCGACCGCGTGCAGCAGCAGTTCGTTGACGCCGCCGACGATCGCCAGCGCCAGCGCCGGCGACAACGGGCGTACCTCGGGGTTGTCCACGCGTCCCTGCTCGACCAGTTCGCACAGCACGTCGGCGAAGCGGCGCTGCATGCGGTTGCGTACCCGGAACGCGCGTGCCCCCGCCGCCTGGATCTCCAGCAGCAGGGTACGGGTGAGGGTCGGGGTCGCCTCGATCGCCGACAGGTACGCGGCGACCGTCGCGCGGACCCGGTCCTGCCACGCCTGTCCGTCGACCGGCGCGTCGCGCAGCACGTCCACCAGTCGCGAGCACGCCAGTTCGTACACCGCGACCAGGCAGTCTTCCTTGTCGGTGAAGTGCTCGTAGAAGGTGCGTTTGGAGACTCGGGCGTGGGCGACGATGTCGGCGATGGTGGTCGCGGCGTACCCCTTGTCGGTCAGCGCCGACGCGAGCCCCTCCATCAGGCGCAACCGCGCGGGGTCGGGCGTTTCGGACCGCCCGGCGACGTACCGCGCATCGGACGCGGGACGCGCCACTGTGACCTGGGTCACGACTCGCCACCTCTCTCCCGACCGTGGTACCCGATGGTACCGTCCAGCCCAACAGCTGGTACCAGTTGGTACCAGCGCCGGGGGCGGGAGAGCGGATGGTCGAACACGTACAGGTGCTGATCGTGGGCAGCGGGTTCGGCGGCCTCGGCACGGCGATCGCGCTGAAACGCGACGGCGTCGACGACTTCGTGGTCCTCGAACGCGCCGACGACCTGGGCGGCACGTGGCGGGACAACTCCTATCCGGGCTGCGCCTGCGACGTGCCGTCGCACCTGTACTCGTTCTCGTTCGCGCCGAACCCGAACTGGAGCCGCACCTTCTCCCGGCAGCCCGAGATCTGGGCGTACCTGCGCGACTGCGCCGACCGGTACGGCATCGCACCGCACATCCGGTTCGGCACCGAACTGCTCGGCGCCGACTGGGACGACGAGCGACGCCGCTGGGTCGCCCGCACCTCACGGGGCGAGTTCACCGCCGACGTGCTGGTCGCCGCCACCGGTCCGCTGGCGGAGCCGTCGCTGCCGGACCTGCCCGGACTGTCCACCTTCGCGGGTACCGCCTTCCACTCCGCGCGGTGGGACCACGGGTACGACCTGACCGGCAAACGGGTCGCGGTGATCGGCACCGGCGCGTCGGCGATCCAGTTCGTACCCCAGATCGCGGGGCGGGTGGCGCGGCTCGACGTGTACCAGCGCACCCCGCCGTGGATCATGCCGCGCCGCGACCGCCCGTTGACCCGTGTCGAGCGGCGGGTGTACCGCGCGGTCCCGGCGCTGCAACGGCTCATGCGCGCCGCGATCTACGCCGGACGCGAGGCGTTCCTGCCGAACTTCCGGTCGGTACGGGTGTCCCACCTGGCGCAGCGGATCGCGCTGCGGCACCTGCGGTCCCAGGTACCGGACCCGGACCTGCGCGCCAAGCTCACCCCGAACTACGCGATGGGCTGCAAGCGCATCCTGGTCTCCAACGACTACCTGCCGGCGCTGACCCGCGACAACGTGCACGTGGTCACCGACCCGATCGCCGAGGTGCGCCGGCACTCGATCGTCACCGCCGACGGCACCGAGCGCGAGGCGGACGCGATCGTCTTCGGTACCGGGTTCCACGTCACCGACCTGCCGATCGCCGAGCGGCTGCGCGGTCGCGACGGGCGCAGCCTCGCCGAGATCTGGCAGGGCAGCCCGCAGGCGTACCTGGGCGTCGCCGTCGCCGGCTTCCCCAACCTGTTCCTGCTGCTCGGACCGAACACCGGGCTCGGGCACACCTCGGTGGTCATCATGATCGAGGCGCAGATCGGGTACCTGCGCCGCGCGCTGCGTCACCTGCGCGCGACCGGCGCGGCGACGGTCGAACCGCGACCCGACGCGCAGCGCGACTTCGTCCGGTACGTGGACGAGAACATGCGCGGCACGGTGTGGACGGCGGGCGGCTGTCGCAGCTGGTACCTCGACCCGACCGGGCGCAATTCCGCGCTGTGGCCGCGCAGCACCTGGGCGTACCGCCGGCTGCTGCGCAGGTTCCGCCCGGACGATCACGAGTTCAGCCTGCGCGCCCAGCCGAAGGCGGAGGTTCCGGTATGAGCGGGGTCGGTGCGTCCCTGGAGAAGCTGGTCCTGCACGGCCTCACCCGGCTCCCCGCCGGGGCGCAGCGCCGGCTGGCGGGCGGCGGTCGGATCGTCGTCGACGGTGAGGAACTCGACCCCGCCCTGCAACTGGTACTGGCGATGCGCCGGTGGCGCGGCTCGCACGGGCTGACCGCCGGTACCCCGGAGCGCACCCGCCGCAAGATGCGGCACGAGTCGTTGATCGCGGTGCGGGAACCCACCCCGGTCGCGGCGGTACGCGACCTGACGGTCGACGGCGCCGCGGGTCCTCTGGCGGCCCGCCACTACGCGCCGTTCGGTCCCGGGCCGCGCCCGCTGCTGGTGTTCTTCCACGGGGGCGGATTCGTCTCCGGCGACATCGACGGACATGACGAGCCGTGCCGGATGCTGTGCCGGCATGCCGGGGTGCACGTGCTGTCGGTGGCGTACCGGCTGGCGCCCGAGCACCCTTTCCCAGCCGGAGTCGACGACGCGATCGCCGCGACCGACTGGGCGTACGCGCACGCCGAGGAACTGGGCGCCGACCCCGAGCGGGTGGCGGTCGGCGGCGACAGCGCGGGCGCGAGCCTCGCGACCGTGGTGTGCCTGCTCGCGGTACGCACCGCGAAGCGCCTGCCGCTCGCGCAGGTCCTGATCTACCCGCCGACGCTGCACGAGCACGACTGGGCGTCGCGTACCTCGTTCGCCCACGGCTTCCTGCTCACCGCCGAGGACATCGACTTCTGCTACCGCCACTACACGGTGGGCGGGGTGGAGCCGCACGACTTCCGACACTCGCCGCTGCTCGCCGGCGACCTGTCCGGGTTGCCGCCGACGCTGCTGGTCACCGCCGCTTTCGATCCGCTTCGGGACGAGGGCGAGGCGTACGCCGAGGCGCTGGCAGCCGCCGGCACCGTGGTCACGGTGTGGCGGGCGCACGGGATGATCCACGGATTCATCAACATGACTGCGCTGAGCCGCGCCGCGCGGGACGCGGTCATCGAGATCGCCGGAGCGACCCGCGCGTTGCTCGCCAGCGCCCCGGTACCGGCGGTGCAGCCGTGAGCGGGTCGCTGACCGGTCGGGTCGTCCTGGTGACCGGCGCGGCGCGGGGTATCGGCGAGAAGACGGCGCGACTCGCGGCGGCGCGCGGCGCTCGGGTGGCGTTGCTCGGGCTGGAACCGGGGCGGTTGGCGGCGGTCGCCGCCGAGCTGGGCGACGGGCATGTCTGGTACGAGTGCGACGTGTCGGACCAGGAGTCCGTGGACGCCGCCGTGGCGGCGACCGTCGACCGGCTGGGCGGCATCGACGTCGTGGTGGCGAACGCCGGAGTGGCGAACAACGGCACGGTCGCCGTCAACCCGGTCGATGCCCTGGTACGGACCATCGAGGTCAACCTGGTCGGCGTGGTACGCACGGTGTCCGCCACCCTGCCGCACGTCGTCGCCCGGCGCGGCTACTTCCTGCTGGTGTCCTCGGCGGCGGCGTTCACCGTGCTGCCCGGCATGGCGGCGTACTGCGCGTCGAAGGCGGGCGTGGAGCAGTTCGGCAACGCGCTGCGCCTGGAGGTCGCCCACCACGGCGTCGGCGTCGGTACCGCGCACATGACCTGGATCGACACCGACATGGTCCGGGACGTGCGCGCCGACCTGCCCACGTTCGAGGCGATCCTGGCGCGGCTGCCCGGTCCGCTCGGCGCGTACACCTCGGTCGAGGCGTGTGCGGAGGCGTTCCTGCGCGGCATCGAGCGGCGCAGCCGGCGGGTGTACGTGCCGCGCTCGCTCGCCGTGGTCCACGCGCTGCGCAGCGTCCTGCTCAGCGCGCCGGTCGAGGCTGTCCTGCGCCGGCAGGCGGCGCGCTCGGTACCGCAGCTCGAAGCGGACGTGCGCCGGCTGGGGCGCGCGTTCGGCGCGCACAGCGCCGCCCAGGCGCGTGGTACCGGCAGCGCCGCGCCCGACTGAGTCGTGGGCGCGCCCCGGAACCGGAACACCCACCGCTACGATGCCGACGTATTACGCATCGTTATACTCGCGGCGCGAGACCGGGCGCGGCTACTCGTGCTGGTACGTCAGCAGCGGTCCGCCGTCGGCGCGACGCAACTCGACCGTGCCGATCCGGTCCGGCGGTACCGACGCGTGCGCCGAGAACGACGATTCACCGGGCGTGACCGGCCAGGTCGCGACGTTCTGCCCGGCGGTCGAGCCACGCGGGTACACCACCAACGTCACCTGCCACGGCTCGGCGTAACCGCCCGACGACTGGTACACGCAGACCATGGTGATGTCGGTGCCGCCACCCTTCGGCGCGTAGCCGAGCACGGCGGACAGCGGCAGGTCGGGTTGGACGGGCCGCATCGAGGCGACCACCGGGGCGGCGGGCGGCGGTGCGGCGGGGGACACCAGGCGACCGGCTCCGAGGCCGACGACCAGCGCCAGGCATGCCGCCGCGAGCGCCGCGCCGGCGGTCTGCCAGCGCCGCCGCCGTCGTAGCCGAGCCTGCTCCTTGCGCGCCTTGGACACGACGCGGTCCAGCAACCCGGCGGGCGCGGTCACCGGCTGGTCCACCGCCGCCGCCTCGGCAGGGTCGAGCCGACCGAGCAGCCCGGGCAGCACGGCGAGGTCGGCGACCTCGTCGCGGCAGGGTTCGCATTGCGCCAGGTGCCGCTCGTACTCCGACCGTTCGGTTGGAGCGAGGGCGCCGAGAACGTACGCGCCGGCGTCGACGCACCGCTCGCAGCTCACCGTGTCACCCCCATCTCCTCCAGTACCAGTCGCAGCGACCGTAGCGCGTAGTGGGTACGCGACTTGACCGTCCCGGGCGGTATGCCGAGCAGGGCTGCCGCCTCGGCGACCGACCTGCCGTAATAGAAGCACTGCACGATGACGTCGCGGTGCTCGCGGGACAGCCGGGCGAGCGCGTCCGCGATCAGCCAACCTTCCACGGCGCGTTCGGTCTCGTCGGTACCGGGCGGCTCCGGCGGGGTGTCGGTGACCACCTCCGCGACCCTTACCGAGCGGCGACGCCACGAGTCGATCGAAATGTTGCGCGCCGTGGTGAACAGCCAGGCGCGGACCGAGCCGCGCTCCGGGTCCAGCGCGTCCGGGTGCCGCCAGGCGCGCAGCATCGTCTCCTGTACCACGTCCTCGGCGCGCTGATGGTCGCCGCCCGACAGCCGGAGCGCGTGCGCGAACAACGCGTCGCCGTGCTCGGCGAAGATCAGGCGCAGCAGCTCGGTGTCGTCACCCACGTCAGGATCTCCCCTCACCGAGTGTCACGCGCGCCGAGGCTCGACGGTTCACGTGACGCGGGTCCCGTCACCGTTTGCGGTACGGGGTGAACCGCAGGGCGGCGCCGTCCGTGCCCGGTGGCAGGAGGTGCCACAGATGGGACGAATCAAGATCATGGCTGGGCTCGGCGTCGGGGTGGCGCTCGCCGCAGCCGGCTGCGCGACCGGGGTGCAGTCGGCGGGTAGCGGCGGCACAGGCGGAAACGGCGGCGCGGCGCCGCCGGGCGGCTCGGCGACAGTGTCGGTGCGTTCCGTGGGCGGGGTCGACAACGTGCTGGTCGACCCGGCCGGGCGTCCGCTGTACGCCGCTGACCAGGAGCGGGGCGGCATGGTCAAGTGTGTCGCGGACTGTGTGGCGATCTGGGCGCCGGTGACGGTACCGAACGGTGTGAGCCCGCACGGCGGAGCCGGGTTGACCGGAACGCTGGGCACGGTTGCCCGCCCGGACGGCAAGACCCAGGTCACCTGGAACAGCAGCCCGCTGTACACGTTCACGCTCGACCCGTCGGGCAAGGTCACCGGCAACGGCAAGAAGGACACCTTCGGCGGTACCTCGTTCACCTGGCACGTGCAGACCATGTCCGGGGCTGGCGCGCCGAGCCAGGCGCCGAGTCAGCCGGACAGCGGCGGGTACGGCTACTGAGACGTCGCCGGTCCCGCGCAGCGGGACCGGCGTCCCAACCATCGGTAGAGGTCCACTCGGCGGCGGACGGCTCCGGATAGGACCGTAGGCTGCGAGGCATGCGCCAGGAATGGCATCAGATCCGCAATCCGGGGTTGGAGATCGGGCGACCGGCGGTCGACGCCGCCGAGATCGAGGCGTTGGGGCTGGACCGTTGGCGGACGCTGCCGCGCGCCCAGATGCCGCCTTGGCCGGACCCGGCGGTCGTCGACGAGGTCGCGACGCTGCTGTCCACGGTTCCGTCCGTGGTCGCGCCGTACGAGGTCGACCAGTTGCGGGAACGGCTCGCCCTGGTCTGCGAGGGCAGGGCGTTCCTGCTGCAGGGCGGTGACTGCGCGGAGACGTTCGCCGACAACACCGAGGCGCATCTGCTCGCCAACGCGCGCACCCTGCTGCAGATGGCGGTGGTGCTGACGTACGGCGCGAGCGTCCCCGTGATCAAGGTGGCGCGCGTCGCCGGTCAGTACACCAAGCCGCGCTCGCAGGAGATCGACGCGCTCGGACTGCCCGCCTACCGCGGCGACATGATCAACTCGTTGGAGGCGACGCCCGAGGCGCGGGTCGCCGACCCGCACCGGATGATCCGCGCGTACGCCAACGCGTCGAGCGCGATGAACATGCTCCGGGCGTACCTCGGCGGCGGCATGGCCGACCTGCACGCGGTCCACGACTGGAACAAGGGCTTCGTCAAGTCGTCGCCGGCGGGCGAGCGGTACGAGGCGATCGCCCGCGAGATCGACCGCGCGCTCGCCTTCATCCGCGCCTGCGGGATGACCGACGACGAGGCGCTGCGCACCGTCACGCTGTACTGCTCGCACGAGGCGCTGGCGCTGGAGTACGACCGGGCGCTGACCCGGCTGGCCGGTGGGAAGGCGTACGGGCTGTCCGGGCACTTCCTGTGGGTGGGGGAGCGGACCCGGCAACTCGACGGGGCGCACATCGACTTCGTGTCCCGCATCGCCAACCCGATCGGCGTGAAGCTCGGACCGACCACCAGTCCGGAGACCGCCCTCGAACTGTGCGAGCGGCTCAACCCGGACAACATCCCCGGTCGCCTGACGCTCATCAGCCGGATGGGCAACCAGCGGGTACGCGACGTCCTGCCGCCGATCGTGGCGAAGGTGAGCGCGGCGGGGCACAAGGTGGTGTGGCAGTGCGACCCGATGCACGGCAACACCCACGAGTCGTCCAACGGGTACAAGACCCGGCATTTCGACCGCATCGTGGACGAGGTGCTGGGCTACTTCGAGGTCCACCGCGAGCTGGGTACCCACCCGGGCGGCCTGCACGTGGAGCTGACCGGCGAGGATGTCACCGAGTGCCTGGGCGGCGCCCAGGCGATCGAGGACGCCGACCTGCCCGGTCGGTACGAGACCGCCTGCGACCCGCGGCTGAACACCCAGCAGTCGCTGGAGCTGGCTTTCCTGGTGGCGGAGATGTTGCGTGGCTGAACCCGAACAGATCGTGGCCGACCTGCGGTCGGACACCGTGACGAAACCGACCGCGCCGATGCGGGCGGCGATGGCGTCCGCCGAGGTCGGCGACGACGTGTACAACGAGGACCCGACGGTCGACGCGCTGGAACGCGAGGTGGCCGAGATGTTCGGCCACGAGGCGGCGCTGTTCGCCCCGACCGGGTCGATGGCCAACCAGATCGCGGTGCAGCTGCTGGTACCGCCCGGCGACGAGTTGCTGTGCGACGCCGACGCGCACGTGGTCACCCACGAGATCGGCGCGGCCGCGGCGATCGGCGGGATCTCCACCCGTACCTGGCCCGCGGTCGGCTCGGACATCGATCCGGGGGCGGTCGCCGCGATGATCCGCCCGGAGGGCTACCACGCGGTACCGACCCGGGCGATCGCCGTCGAGCAGACCCACAACCGCGCCGGTGGCGGCGTCATCCCCCTCGGTACGCTTCGCGACCTGCGCCGCCTCGCCGACCAGGCGGAAGTCGCGTTGCACTGCGACGGCGCGCGGATCTGGCACGCGATGGTGGCTGACGGCGTACCGGCGCGGGAATACGGGCAACTGTTCGACACGCTGTCGGTCTGCCTGTCCAAGGGGCTGGGCGCGCCGATCGGATCGCTGGTGATCTCCACCGCCGAGCGGATCGAGAAGGCGCGGTTCATCCGCAAGCGGATGGGCGGCGGCATGCGCCAGGTGGGCATCCTCGCCGCCGCCGGGCGGTACGCCGTGGCGAACCACATCGACCGCCTCGCCGAGGACCACGCCAAGGCGCGTCGGCTCGCCGAGGCGCTCGCCCCGTACGGCGTGGTCGACGCGGCGAAGGTACGCACCAACATCGTGCCGCTGGACCTCACCAAGGCGCCGTTGGACGCGTTGGCGCTCGGCGCCGTCGCGCGCCGCGAGGGCGTGCTCATCTCGGTGCTGGGTCCGAGCTTCGCCCGCCTGGTCACCCATCTCGACGTCGACGACGCCGGCATCGACACCGCGATCGAGGTGCTGACCGCCGCGCTCGCCGGCTGACCGGCGCCCGGCGCCGGCCTCGTGCACACTCGGATCATGCAGAAGTTCTCGCTGGAGGCGCAGGCCCGCGAACATCTGGAGCGAGCCAGGGCGGGCTCGTCAGGGCGCAGTTCCGAGACCGTGTACGGCGGTCACGAACACGTGCTGCGGCAGACCGTGGTCGCCATGATCGCCGGTACGTCGCTGTCGGAACACGAGAACCCGGGTGAGGCGACGCTGCAGGTACTCACCGGACGGGTGCGGTTGACCAGCGGCGACACGTCGTGGGACGGGCGGGACGGCGACCTGATCGCGATTCCGCAGGCGCGGCACAGCGTCCACGCGGTCGAGGACTGCGCTTTCCTGCTCACCGTCGCCAAGGTGGGCTGACGTCTCCGCCGACGGGCACATCGCCGCTGCTCACCATCGGGCACGGCACCGCGGGTCGTGACCTGTTGACCGCTCTGCTGCTGGGCGCGCGGGTGCGGGCGCTGGTCGACGTGCGTACCGCGCCGGGCAGCCGGCGCAACCCGGACGTGGCGCGGGCGGCACTGGCGCAGTGGCTGCCCGAGGTGGGCATCGGGTACCGCTGGGAGCGCCGGCTCGGCGGCTTCCGCAAGGTCGCTCCCGACTCGCCCGACGTGTTCTGGCGGAACGAGTCGTTCCGGGGGTACGCCGGGTACACCCGCGACCCGGTCTTCCTCGCCGCCATGGACGACCTGCTGGTACAGGTCGCGACCGAGCGCACGACGGTGATGTGCAGCGAAACCGTCTGGTGGCGCTGCCACCGGCGGATCATCGCCGACTTCGCGGTGCTGGTACGCGGTGTCCCGGTGCTGCACCTCGGGCACGACGGGCGGCTGACCGAGCACCTGCCCACGGCGGGCGCGCGGGTCCGCGAGGATGGGCTGCTCGTGTACGACCGGGTGTGAGGTACAGTTTTCTGTACGTCCTTGGCTTCCTGGAGGCGACCGTGCGCACGGTGAACTTCACTCAGTTGCGGCAGAACCTTGCCACCGAACTCGACCGGGTGATCGATGATGCGGAAGAGGTGGTGGTGACGCGGTCGGGTCATGCTCCGGTCGTCATCGTGCCGCTCGCTGAGTACGAGTCGATGAAGGAGACGGAGTACCTACTTCGAAATCCGAGCAACGCGGCTGCGCTGCGTCGGTCCATTGAGGAACTCGAGCGTGGTGAGAGCAGCGAGCGCAGCCTCATCGATCCGTCGTCTCTCCGGGATATCGCTTGAGGATCATCTTCACCCGTACCGCGTGGGCGCAATACCTGAGTCACACGGATCGGAGACTGCTCAAGCGGGTTAACGACCTGATCGAGGACGCCATGCGCAATGGCTACGAGGGCATCGGCAAGCCAGAACCTCTGCGTGGTGAGTTGTCCGGCTACTGGTCCCGGCGCATCGACCAGGAACATCGACTCGTGTACCGGATCAAGGGAGATGACATCGAGATCATCGCCTGTCGGTACCACTACGCCGACAGGTAGCCGTCACGTCCGCTCTTCGTCACGCATGGCGGCCAGGTGCGCCGCGCCGTCACGGTGCGGCGCCCGTCGGCACGGGGCGACCGGATCACCGGGTGGCGGCGGCGGGTTGGGCGTCCCGCGCGTCGGTGACCATGAACGACAGCCGGCCGTCCCGCGCGTCGACCGTCACATGCTGCCCCGCCGTGAGTCGCCCGTCCAGCAGCATCTCCGACAGCCGGTTGTCGACCTCGCGCTGGATGGTGCGGCGCATCGGCCGGGCGCCGAACTCCGGCATGTACCCGTGCTCCGCCAGCCAGTCCATCGCGGCGGACGTGAACTCGGCGGAGATGTCCTGCGCGTGCAGCCGCCGCCGGGTCTGCTCCAGCATCAGGTCGGTGATCTGGCGCAACTGCTCCCGGTCCAACTGGTGGAAGATGACGATCTCGTCGATGCGGTTGAGGAACTCGGGGCGCAACTGCTCGCGCAGCCGCCGCATGATCGCGTCCCGCATCGCCGTGTCGCTGCGCTGCGCCTCGTCCCCGGCGGCGAAGCCGAGCGCGCCGCGCCGCGACACGATCAGGTCCGACCCGAGGTTGCTGGTCATGATCAGTACCGTGTTCTTGAAGCTCACGGTGCGACCCTGGGCGTCGGTCAACCGTCCGTCGTCCAGCACCTGCAGCAGCGTGTTGAACACGTCCGGGTGCGCCTTCTCGATCTCGTCCAGCAGCACCACGGTGTACGGGCGGCGGCGCACCGCCTCGGTGAGCTGCCCCGCCTCCTCGTACCCGACGTATCCGGGCGGCGCGCCGACCAGCCGGCTGACCGTGTGCCGCTCCTGGAACTCGCTCATGTCCAGCCGGATCATCCGGTCCTGGTCGCCGAACAGCGCCTCGGCGAGCGCGCGGGCGAGTTCGGTATTGCCGACCCCGGTCGGACCGAGGAACAGGAAGCTGCCGATCGGGCGGTTCGGGTCGCCCAGCCCGGACCGGGACCGGCGTACCGCCTGAGCGACCGCGGCGACCGCCTCGTCCTGCCCGACCAGCCGCTGGTGCAGCCGTGCCTCCAGGTTCGTCAGCCGTTCGCGTTCCTCCTCGGTGAGCTGCCGGGCGGGAATCCCGGTGGCGCGGGACACCACCTCCGCGATGTCGTCCGGCGTCACCTCGGGTACCTGGGAGACGCCCTCCTCCTCGCTGTTGAGCCGTTCGCGCAGCTCGTGGATCTCGTCACGCAGCGCGCTGGCCCGCTCGTACTGCTCGTCCGCGATCGCCTGGTCCTTGTCCCGATGCAACTGCTCGAGCTGCTGTTCCAGTTCGCGCCGGTCGCTCGCCGGGGACTTGGCGCGCAGCTGTACCCGCGCGCCCGCCTGGTCCACCAGGTCGATCGCCTTGTCCGGCAGGTACCGGTCGGTCAGGTACCGGTCCGACAGTTGCGCCGCCGCGACCAGCGCCTCGTCGGTGAACCGGACCTGGTGGTGCGCCTCGTACCGGTCGCGCAGCCCGTGCAGGATCGCGATGGTGTCCTCCACGCTCGGCTCCGGTACCAGGATCGGCTGGAACCGCCGTTCCAGCGCGGCGTCCTTCTCGATGTACCGGCGGTACTCGTCGAGTGTGGTCGCGCCGACCACGTGCAGCTCGCCTCGGGCCAGCGACGGCTTGAGGATGTTCGCCGCGTCGGTGGCGCCTTCGCCACTGCCGGCGCCCACCACGGTGTGGACCTCGTCGATGAAGATGATCAGCTCGTCGCTGTGCGCCCGTACCTCTTCGATGATGGTGTTCAGCCGTTCCTCGAAGTCGCCCCGGTACCGCGTGCCGGCGACCACCCCGGTCAGGTCGAGCTGGACCAGGCGTTTGCCGACCAGCGTCCGTGGCACGTCGCCGTCCACGATGCGCTGGGCGAGCCCCTCCACGATCGCGGTCTTGCCCACCCCGGCCTCGCCGATGAGCACCGGGTTGTTCTTGGTACGGCGTGCGAGCACCTCGACGCACTGCTCGATCTCGTTCGCCCGGCCGACCACCGGGTCGATCTTGCCGTCGCGCGCCATCGCGGTCAGGTCGCGACCGTACTTGTCGATGGTCGGCGTGTTGCCGCGCGGCGGTCCGGCCGGCGCCGGTCCCGTCCCGCCGGCACCGGCGCGCAGCGAATCCGGCGTGATCCGGTGCGCGCGCAGCATCCGTCCACCGGTGGAATCGGGGTCCACGGTGAGCGCGAGCAGGATGTGTTCCGGACCGATGTACGACGAGTTCATGGCGCGCGAGATCTGGTGGGCGCGCAGCAGCACCCGCTTCGCGGCGGGGGTCAGGGACGGCGGCTGCTGTCTCGGAGTACCGCGGCGGGTTTGCGCGTCGATTTCGGCGGCGATCGCGTCCGGGTTCGCGCCGGAGCGTTGCAGCAGGTCGCGCAGCGGCTCCCGCTGGGTGGCCGCCCACAGCAGGTGTTCGGTGTCCAGGTCGGCGCTGCCCAGCTCCGCGGCGCGCTCGGCGGCGGCGGCCAGCAGTTCACCGGCGTCGCGGCTCATCAGGCGGGTGATGTCGACCCGGTACACGGGTCGCGGCTCGCTGCCGCCGAAGAAGCGGGCGAGAAATTCATCCAGCGGGCCGGAGCCGAACTGGCCGGGGCCCCAATAGCCGGTGGTCACCGTCATCCTCCTGAACGAGCGTCGAATTCTTCTCGCTCTGCCGTCCTACCCAGGCTGTCGGGCGTGAACCCGATGACGCGCCAATCCGTGCCCGCCCGCCCCGCGTCCCGCCGTCCCGCCGTCGCGTCACGCCGGTCCGGTTTGCCCCGTTAACCAGCGGGAATGCCGGTCGCGGTATCGGCCACGCGGTACGGGGCGGGATGAGCGAGGAACTTCTCACACAGGCGATCGCGATCGTCGTCGCCGGCACCGAAGCCGTCGGCGCCGTCGTCATCGCGGTCGGAGCGGCGTGGGCGGCAGCCCGGTTCGTGGCGGCGACGGTACGTGGCCGCAACGCCGCGGTGTTCACGCCCATCCGACTGTCGTTGGGCCGGTACCTCACGCTCGGGCTGGAGTTCCTGCTCGCCGCGGACGTGTTGCGCACCGCGGTCGCCCCGAGCTTCCAGGAGATCGGTCAGCTCGCCGCGATCGCGGCGATCCGCACCGGTCTGAACTTCTTCCTCGGGCGGGAGATCCGGGAGGAACAGGCGCAGGTCGTGGCCCGCGACGCCGGGGACGACCGGTCGCCCCCGATCGGTCCGGCACCTCGCTGACGCGTGCGTCAAGCCCCGCGACGCGCCGGGCGTCCCAGGTCGGGTCCGCCGGTCAGGCGGGCAGCCCGGCGAGGCGACGCAGTACCGCCAGGTCCCGCTCGTGCCCGGCGCGTTCGTGACCGGGCGTCTCGACGATCAGCGGTACCCCGGCGGTCGCCGGATGGGCGAGCAGCTCCGCGAACGCGGCCTCGCCGATCTGCCCGGCGTCGATGTTCTCGTGCCGGTCGCGGGTGGAGCCCCGCGCGTCCTTCGAGTCGTTGGCGTGTACCAGCCGCAGCCGGCCCTCGCCACACGTGTCGACCAGAGAGTCCAGGGTCGCGGTCATGCCGCCGGGCGCCGCCAGGTCGTGCCCGGCCGCCCAGGCGTGGCAGGTGTCGAAGCACACGCCGAGCCAGGGATGCCCGTCGACCGCGTCGAGGTACCCGCCGAGATCCTCGACCCGCGAGGCGAGGCACCGGCCGCCGCCGGCGCTCGGTTCCACCAGCAGCTTCGGCGCGCCGGCGGCGGCCGCCTCGTCGAGCAGCGGGAGCAGAGCCTCGCGTACCTGGCGCAGCGCCCGGTCGGCGTGTGCCTCGTCGACCGCGCTGCCGGCGTGGAACACCACACCGGTCGCGCCGATCTCCGCCCCGCGAGTCAGGGCGTGGCGCAACGTGTCGACCGAGCGTTCCACGGTCAGCACGGTGGGGGAGCCCAGGTTGACCAGCAGGGAGGCGTGGATGTACGCGGGCACGCCGCGTTCCGCGCGACCCGCGCGGAACGCGGCGTCCTGGGCCGGGTCGCCCTTGGCGAGCGCCCAGCCGCGCGGATTCGACACGTACACCTGGACCGCGGTCGCGCCCAGCGCGTCGATGTAGCTCAGCGCCGCCTTGGCCAGCCCGCCCGAACTCGGCGCGTGTACCCCGATCGGACGGTCCATGTCACGGAGGGTAGATCCAGACCTGGATCTCCGTCCCCGGGGGGACCACGGTGTTCGGCGCGGGGCTCTGCTGGTGTACGTGCCCGCCGAGGTTGATCACCGGCTTGAGTTGCAGACCCGCCGCCGCCAGCGCCTGCTGAGCCTGGTTCGGGTCCATGTTGGTGAGGTCCGGTACCGGTACGCCGGGCGGTCCCTTGCTGATGGTGAGGGTGACGGTCGCGCCGTTCTCCACCCCGGAGCCCTGCGCCGGGTCCTGGGCGATCACCTGGTTCGCCGGCTTGTCGCTGTCCTGCTGGATCACCGCGACCTTCAGACCGAGACCCTGCAGCGCCTGCGTGGCGGCGTTGACGTCCTGCCCGATCACCGACGGCACGGTGATCGGCGCCCGCCCCTTGCTGACCACGACGGTGACCTGGGCGCCCGGCGGTACCGGCTGTCCGGCGGGCGGGCTGGTCGACAGCACATTGCCCACCGGCATGTTGTCGTCGTACTTGTCGGTCCGTACCGGCGTCGCCTTGATCTTCTCCAGTTCGTTGACCGCCACGTCGTACGCCTGACCGACCACGTCGGGAACCGTGTACCGCTCGGGTCCCAGCGACAGCGTCAACGTGATCGTTCCGCCGCCGACGATCTTCTCGCCCGCACGGGGGTCCTGGTCGACCACGGTGTCCTTGGCGGCTTTGTCGTCGTACCGGCCCTTGTCGAAACGGACGTGCAGACCCTTCTGCTCCGCCAGCCGCACCGCGTCGGCGCGGTTCATCGCCAGCAGCGACGGCGTGTCGGTGTACCGGCCGGCGGCGAACCACCAGCCGCCCAGCACGACCACCAGGGCGGCGACGACCATTGCGGCGATCATCGCGTACCGATTCTGCGGATGCGATCGCAGCCGGTACCACAGCTGCGCGGCGCGCTCGCCGAGTCGAGCGCCGGTGGGCTGCTGCACGGCGCGTCGCCGACCAGCCTGGCGAGGTTCGTCGTACCGTCCGGGCAGCCGCGCCCACGACGGTCGTTCCGCCGCGCCGGGACCCGCGCCGCCGGACACCGGCGAGATCACGCCGCCGCCGGACACCGGGGACATCGCCACGGTCGCTCCGCCGGACACCGGGGAGACGATCACGGTCGGCTGCGCCACCACCCCGCCGGAACCCCGCCGTTCGGTGCTCAACGCGTCTCGAGCCGCCTGGACCAGGGCGAGCAGCGCCGCGGCGTCGGTCGGTCGGCGCGCCGGGTCGCGTCGGGTCGCCTCGCCGACCAGGTCGTCGACCACGCGCGGCAGACCGGGCACGTACGTCGACGGCGGGGGCACATCCCGGTCGACGTGCTGCCACGCCACCTCGATCGGCTTGTCCGCCAGGTACGGCACCCGACCGGTGAGCATCTCGAACAGCACGATGCCGGTCGAGTACACGTCGGTGCGCGGGTCGGCCCTGCCGTCGGTGACCAGTTCGGGGGCGACGTACGCGACGGTCGCCATTAGTTGCCCGCCGTTGGTGTCGTCGGCTGCCTCGATGGCCCGCGCCAAACCGAAGTCGGCGACCTTGACCACGGCGTCGAGCAGGTTCGCGCCGTTCGGCGCCTGCGCGACCAGGACGTTTTCCGGTTTGATGTCGCGGTGTACCAGCCCCGCCCGGTGCGCGGCGCCGATCGCGGCGAGCATCTGCTCCAGGACTGCGAGGGCTTCCTCGGGTTCCAGCCGGCGCCGCTCGCTGAGCAGTTCGCGCAGCGTCGTGCCGCGCACGAACTCCATCACCAGGAACGGCAGGCCCTCGTGGGTCCCCTGGTCGTACACGGCGACCACGTTCGGGTGGGTCAGCCGCGCGATCGTGGTGGCTTCCTCGGCGAACTTGCGCAGGAACCGGGCGTCGTTGACGTGACCCGGTTCGATCATCTTGACCGCGACGGTCCGCTCGAGACGTTCGTCGGCGGCCATGTACACGGTCGCCATGCCGCCCCGCGCGACGCGGGCGCGGATGCGGTAACGCCCTGCGATGAGGGCCCCGAGTAACGGGTCGACGACCTTGGTATCCATCGGCACGCAGTCTAGGAGGCGGCGGGGACGGCTGATCAGGATGCCACAGTGTGCGCCGCGTCGGAACAGCCGTTCCGGCACAATGCGGCGGACCAGGGGTTTCGTGTACCGGTATGCCGGGTGTGGGGTCGCTGACGCGGCGCCCCCGGTGTTCGCTGGCACCGGTCGGCACGGCCATGGCAGGGTGTCTGTGTGAGTGATTCGCTGTCGTCGGACGGGCCGTCGCGGTGGCTGACCCTGCCCGACCTCGCCGAGATGCTCGAGATCCCGGTCACCCGCGTCCACCAGTTGCTGCGCGACGGCAAGCTGCTCGCCGTGCGCCGCGACGGTGTCCTCCGGGTACCGGCTGAGCTGGTCGCCACACCCACGGCCCGCAAGCACCTCCCCGGCGTTCTGACCCTGCTGCACGACGCCGGGTACAACGACGAGGAGGCGCTCGGGTGGCTGTACTCGTCGGACGACTCGCTGCCCGGCACACCCGCCGAGGCGCTGTCCGGCCCGCGCGCCACCGAGGTCAAGCGACGCGCCCAGGCGCTCGGCTTCTAGCCCCGCCATGCGGCACCTGACGTACCTCGGCGTGCTCGCCGCCATCCTGCTGTGCGCGGCGGTACTGGAGCCGGTCCTGCACGTCAACGTGGTGCGTCGGTGGCGGCGACTGCTGCTGACCCTGGTACCGGTCGTCGCCGTGTTCTACGCCTGGGACGTGGCGGCGATCGCCGCCGGACACTGGCGGTACGACGCCGCGCAGACCGTCGGCGTGTCGCTGCCCGGCCGGCTGCCCGTCGAGGAACTGCTGTTCTTCATCGTGGTGCCGGTCTGCGCGATCCTCGGCTTCGAAGCGGTCCGCGCGGTACGGGGCTGGCCGGCGGGCGACGAGGACGAGCAGCGGTGAGCTACACCGTCGCCGCGGTCGTCGGGGTGCTCGGCGCGCTCGCGCTCGACGTGCTGCTGCTGCGTACCCGGCTGATCCTGCGCAAGGTGTGGTGGGTCAGCTACGCGATCGTGGTCTTCTTCCAGTTGCTGTCCAACGGGGTCCTGACCGGACTGCGCATCGTCCGGTACGACCCGCACGCGATCATCGGCTGGCGGGTGGCGTACGCGCCGGTCGAGGATCTGCTGTTCGGGTTCGCGCTGGTGCTCGCGTCGCTGTCGATCTGGGTCTGGTTGGGACGGATCGGCGTGCAGCGGACGCCCCGCGCGGGGGCGCGCTGACTCTTCTGGGGTCGGTGCCGGTTGCGGGGGCGGGGGCCGGGCGCCCCGCTCCGGGCGAGTCAGGCTTGATCCCTGCGCGGGTCACCCGGCCCCCGCCCAACCGTGTCCGGTGGCCCCGCTCCGGGCGAGTCATGCTTGATCCCTGCGCGGGTCACACCCGGCCCCCGACCTGACGTCCGGTTCGCCTCATGCGCGCGGCGGCGCGACAGCCACACTGCGGCGGCGGTCACGAACGCGACGTCCAGCAGGGCGCCGGGGAGTTTGGTGAGCACTGCCAGGCCCAGCCCGTTCGGCAGGACGAGGAACGCCAGGACCGCGCCGGCTGTCAGCAGCCAGCGGTCGCGCACCGCCGTGGCGGGCGCGGCGGCGAGCACCGCCAGCGGGGCGATCGCGTACCACGGGTAGAACACGGGCGACAGCAGCGCCACCGCGGTCAGGGCGGCTCCCGTCGCGACGACCACCGCCGCGGGATCAGCCGCCCGTCGCCGCGCCCACCACCACAGCCAGCCGACCGCCACGGCAAGCGTGACCAGACCGATCAGCCGGCTCACCGCGACCGCCGTGGCGACGTCCGCCGACCGTCCGACCAGCCGCAACAGGTACCCGACCGCCATGCCGACGCCGCTGGGCAGCGAGGTCCACTGCACGAGTCGACCGGTGTCGGACAGCGCGCCCAGCCAGCCCAGCGCTCGCCCGGTCAGCCCGGCGAGCAGCGCGAACGTCGCCGTCGCGGCGGCACCGGTCGCTGCGACGGCGCCGAGCACCCGGCGCCAGCGACCGGTACCGGCGACCAGCAGCGCCGCGAACGGCAGCCCGACCAGCGCGGTCACCTTGATCGCGACGGCCAGCCCGAACGCGACCCCGACCAGCACCGTCCGGACCTCCGTCCGCTGCCGGGTGTCCGTTGCCGCGACCAGCCCGGCGAGCATCAGCCCGACCATCAGCGCGTCGTTGTGCCCACCGGACACCGCGTGCACCAGGACGACCGGGCTCAGCGCGCCCAGCCACAGGGCCCGCGCCGGCTCGCCGCCGGCGAGCGCGGCGAGCCGCTGCCCGTACCACGCGATCAGGACCGCGCCGAGCAGCCCGGCGACCCGCAGCACGGCGAGGACCACCGGCAGCCGGGTACCGCCGGCCGCGACGGCGACGTCCTCGACCCCCAACCAGAGCGGACCGTACGGGGTGGGCGTGCCGCGCCACAGCGGCGGTACCGCCGACAGCCACGGGCACGGCAGGTCGACCGCGCCGTGCCGGTACGGGTCGAGTCCCGCGTGCTGCAACGCGCCCTGACAGGCGTACGCGTACAGGTCGCGACTGGCCAGCGGGGGAGCGACGAGCAGCGGCAGCGCCCACAGAACCCCGGTCACCGCGAGCCAGCGCCGGTCGGGTCGTTCCCGCCCGGCTGCCGACCAGGCGAGCACCAGCAACCCGGTACCGCTGAGCCAGGCGGCGAGCGCGACCAGACCGGACGGGCTGCCCAGGGAACCGCCCTGCCCGCCGCCCGAGTCGGGGCGCGCGACCAGGTACGCCGCCACCGCCAGCAGCACCGCGCCGGCGAGGCCGGTGTACCGGATCCGGGTCAGGCCGCGCACGCCCCTCAGGATGGCACGCGGTACCGTCTGGCTCCGTGCGGTACGTGGCCCGGGCTGGCGTGCGCGCCACGGTGGCGGGTCGTCTGCGAATCGTGGCGGCGACGGCGACGGTCGCGCTGGCGGCCGTTCTCGCCCTGGTCGGCTGCGCGGGCGGGGCCGCCGGTACCGGCACCTCGACGTCCCCGGGCAGCGGGGCGGTCGCGACCGCCACGCCCCGGTCCGGGTTGCCCACCGTGCCGCTGCGCGACCTGCCGCCGCAGGTCGCGCAGACGCTGGCGTTGGTCGACAACGGCGGGCCGTACCCGTACCGGCAGGACGGCACGGTCTTCGGCAACCTGGAAGGGCACCTGCCGAAGCATGCGCGCGGCTACTACCGCGAGTTCACGGTGCCCACACCCGGATCCAGCGACCGGGGCGCCCGCCGCCTGGTCGTCGGTCGCGACGGAGACGTGTACTACACAGCCGACCACTACCAGACGTTTCGACAGGTGCTGCGGTGAACGGGCTGGCTGACGTGTTCCGTGGGGACCGCCCCGCCGGGGTGTACCGGTCGGACCTCGACCCGGACCGGATCGGCAGGGCGGCGGTCGACGCCGGCTGGGCGGTCGCCGTCCTGGACGGCGCGGGCATCGCGACGAAGGCGGCGTTGCTGTCCGCCGTGGGCGGTGCGCTGAGCTTTCCGGCGTGGTACGGCGGCAACTGGGACGCCCTCGCCGACTGCCTGTCCGACCTGTCCTGGCTGGCGGACCGGGGCGAGTTGCTGATCTGGCGCGACTACGGGGTACTCGCCGACGACGACTTCGACTCCTGGCGGATCGCGTACCAGGTCTTCGCGTCGGCACGGTCGCCGGTTCCGCTGGCGGTCGTGCTGACCGGCGCCGGACCGACCGACTCGCCGGTCGACGGCTCGCCGATCCCGCTGCTGTGACGCCGGGTCGGCGCCGACTCGGCGGCGGCGCTCAGCCGGTGCGCCGGGTCGCCGCCGTCGCCAGTTCCCGCAGTACCGCGCCCGCGTCGTCGGCGAGGTCGACCGGGTCCAGCGCGGTGAGCGCCTGTTCGGTCAGTTCCGCGATCCGCGCCTCGGTACGGGCGAGCGCGCCGCTGTCCGCGATGATCGCGCGGAGCCGGGCCACCCCGTCGTCGTCCAGGTCGGCATCGCCGAGCCCGGCGAACAGCGCCTCCCGCTCCGCCGGACCCGCTGCCTCGACCGCTGCCGCCACCAGGTACGTCCGCTTGCCTTCACGCAGGTCGTCGCCGGCGGGTTTGCCGGTACGCGCCGGGTCGCCGAACACCCCGAGCACGTCGTCGCGCAGCTGGAACGCCTCACCCAGCGGCAGCCCGTACCGGGAGTACGCGGCGACGATCTCCGGCGACGCGTCGGCCAGCGCCGCGCCGAACTGCAGCGGACGCTCCACCGTGTACTTCGCGGACTTGTACCGGGCGACCTTGCTCGCCCGCCCGGTCGAGGTCTCGCCGCTCGCCTGGGTCACCACGTCCAGGTACTGACCGATGGTCAACTCGGTGCGCATCTGGTCGAACACCGGGCGCGCCCGACCCAGCGTCGTGGCGTCCAGCCCGCTGAAGTACAGCAACTCGTCGGACCAGACCAGGCACAGGTCCCCCAGCAGGATCGCTGCCGAGCGCCCGAACGCCTGGGGCGTGCCGGACCATCGGGCGCGCTCGTGCATGGTGGCGAACCGGCGGTGTACCGCCGGCTCGCCGCGACGGGTGTCGGAGGCGTCCATCACGTCGTCGTGGATCAACGCGCTGGCCTGGACCAGTTCCAGGGCTGCCAGACCGGTCACGACGGGGTCGGAGTCGACGCCACCGGCGCCGCGGTAGCCCCAGTACGCGAACGCCGGGCGCAGCCGTTTTCCGCCGCCCAGCACGAACGCCTCGATCGCGTCGGCGACGGGTACCAGCGTCTCGTCGATCCCGGCGAGCATGGCGCGCTGCTGGGCGAGGAACACCGCCAGCGCCTTCTCGACCCGCAGCCGTACATCGGCGCGATCCACCGGTAGACCACTCACTGTCACGACGCTAGCGGTAGCCGCGCCCACCTGTCGGGTCACCCCCGCTGATTCCCGCGTCCGACGTCGGTGTGTCGCGCCGGACGCTCGCCTGCGAGCATCTCGGGCATGCCCGATGAGCCTCGCCGTGAACGCTGGGAAGAAAAAGCCGACGTTCCGCTGACCGTCGCCGCGACGGTGTTCCTCGCGGCGTACGCCTGGCCGATTCTCGAACCCGACCTCGCGCCGCCCTGGGCGTCGTTGTGTCACGCGGTGACCTGGGTGGCGTGGGCTCTGTTCGCGGTGGACTACCTGGCCCGGCTGGCACTGTCCAACGACCGCCTGCTGTTTGTCCGCCGCAACCTGCTCGACCTTGCCGCCGTCGCCCTGCCCCTGCTGCGACCGCTGCGGCTGCTGCGCCTGGTGACCCTGCTCAGCGTGCTGAACCACTACGTCGGCCGGTCGCTGCGTGGGCGGATCGCGGTGTACGTCGCCGGCTACACCTCCGTCGTGGTGTTCGTCGCCTCGCTGGCGGTGCTCGACGCCGAGCGGGGCCACAAGGGCGCCAACCTGCTCACGTTCGGTGACGCCCTGTGGTGGGCGATCACCACGGTGACTACGGTCGGCTACGGCGACCACTACCCGGTCACCGCCACCGGGCGGTTCGTCGCGGGCGGGCTGATGCTCGCCGGCATCGCCCTGCTCGGCGTGGTGACCGCGTCGCTGGCATCGTGGCTGCTGGACCGGGCCGCGCAGGCGGAGGAGGAGATCGAGGCGGCTACCCGGCGCGACATCGAGATCCTCGCCGAGCAGATCGCCGCGTTGCGCGCGGAGTTGACGGCGACCCGCGCGGGCGAGGCGTACACCTGCGATTGCGCTCGTAGACCGTCACCGGTGTGACACGTTGACGACGGCGGCTCGCCAGCCGGCGCGGCGTGCCGCGTCCGGCGCGTGGACACCGGGAGCCACCGGCAGCCACACCACCGACGCGAGCCGCCGACCCGGACCCGCGCGGTCCACCGCCGGGCGCGAGGCGCGCCACCGCCGGCTCGCCGCCGCGGCCCGTTCCAGCTCGTCCAGGGGTACCTCCAGGACCACCGCCAGCCAGCGCAACCAGTACCCGCTGGGCAGCCGCTGCTCGCGCTCCCAGCGCGACACCTCGTGCCGGGTCACGGTGGGTATCCCGGACGCGGCGCACAGCAGTTCGGCGACCCGCAGCTGAGTCCTGCCCTGGGCCTGGCGCACCCGGGTCAGCAGCGCACCGAGCGTCTCGGCGGGCATGTGCTCCTCCGTCTCGATGTCCCATGTCGAGACCCCCTCCGACCCCCGGTCGCCGGGCTGGCCCCCCGAATGGCCCCCCTGCTGGCCCCTGCCTACCAGCCGGTTGCGACGGTTTAGTGGCGGTGACCCCGGGAGGCCGCGTGTACCCGTTGCCGTTCGATCCCGACCGACCGCCCGAGCAGCCGCCGCCACCCGCCGCCGGGCACCCGGAGCTGTGGCGGGTCGCGGTACGGCTGCACCGCCACCACACGCCGCCCGCCACCGGTACCGACCGCTGTGGCGCCTGCCACGCCCCGTGGCCGTGCTTCGGTCGCCGCCTCGCCGCGCGCGCCCTCGTCCTCGCCTGCCGCCCGACGCCCCGTCGGACCGCCCCGCCGCCGGTCGACTCGCCGCCAGCCGGTACCTGCGACCCTGGTCAACCGGCCACCTGCTGAGATGAACGCCGATTGATCTCTATGTCCCGGTACAGTCGAACCGTGGCTCTGGGACTTCCGTCAGTGATGCCCGGTGGGCAGCCCTCCATCGGTGACCTCGTTCGCGACGGTTCGCCCACGTTCTCCTTCGAGTTCTTCCCGCCCCGTGACGAGGCCGGCGAGAAGCAGCTCTGGCAGGCGATCCGCGAGTTGGAGCAGTTGCGCCCGTCGTTCGTCTCGGTCACCTACGGCGCCGGCGGTTCGACCCGCGACCTGACCGTCGAGGTCACCGAGCGGATCGCCACCGAGACCACCCTGCTGGCGATGGCGCACCTGACCGCCGTCAACCACTCGGTCGCCGAGCTGCGCCAGGTGATCGGTCGGCTCGCCGCCGCGGGGGTGCGCAACGTCCTCGCGTTGCGCGGCGACCCGCCGGGCGACCCGAACGGCGACTGGATCGCGCACCCGGCCGGCGTACGGTACGCCGAGGACCTGGTCCGGCTGGTGCGCGGCTGCGGCGACTTCAGCGTCGGCGTGGCAGCCTTCCCGTACCGCCACCCCCGCTCGCCCGACCAGGCGACCGACACCCGGTACTTCATCCAGAAGTGCCGGGCCGGCGCGGACTACGCGATCACCCAGATGTTCTTCCAGGTCGAGGACTATCTGCGGCTGCGCGACCGGGTCGCCGCGGCCGGCTGCGACGTACCGATCATCGCCGGCGTCATGCCGGTCACCCGCATCGCCACCATCGAGCGTTCCGAGCAGCTGTCCGGCGCGCCGTTCCCACCCGCCCTGGCCGCCCGGTTCGAGCGGATCGCCGACGACCCGGTCGCGGTGCGCCGGCTGGGCATCGAGGTAGCCGGCGAAATGTGCGAACGGCTGCTCGACGAGGGCGTGCCCGGCATCCACTTCATCACCTTCAACCGCTCCACCGCGACCCGCGAGGTGTGGCAGCACCTCGCCCTCAGTGCTCGGGTCTGAGGTGCGCCCCAGGCTGCTCACCTGGGACGAGTACGCCGACCGGTGGGCCAACCTGCACGGCGGTGTCGACCCGCGCGACTCGGCGCCGATGATGCGCGGCTGGTTGCGGTTCTCGTACCGCCTGGGCTGCGCGCTCGGTCGCGTCCGGATCGGTCCGGGCGTGGTCACCGCCGCCGGGCTGGTGCTGTCGGCGCTGGCGCCGGTACTCGCGGCGCGAGGCGGGGCGTGGCCCATGGCGGCCGGTGTCGTCGTCCTGCTCGCAGCCGTCGCCGATTCGGCGGACGGCGCGGTAGCCCTGGTCACGTCGCGGGTGAGCGCCCACGGGTACGTGTACGACTCGGTGTGCGACCGGCTGGCGGAGGCGGCGTGGCTGGTGGCGCTGTGGTTCGTCGGCGTACCGGGGTGGCTGGCGGTGCTGTGCGGGGCGCTCGCCTGGGCGCACGAGTACCTGCGCGCCCGCGCCGCCCTGGCCGGCATGCGCGGGGTGGGCACCGTCACCGTGTCCGAGCGGCCCACCCGCGTCGCGTTCAGCGTCGCCGCGCTGGTCCTCGGAGGCGCCACCGGGTTGATCAGGACCCCGCTCGCCGCCGGTACCGCCACCGCGATCGTCGCGGTGTGGGCGCTGGTCAGCATCGTCGGGTTCACCCAGTTGCTGGCTGCCGTGCACGAGGCGCTCCGCGATGGAGAGTGACCCACCCCGGTCAGGCGGGTCCGATCATCGCGGCGACGATCCGCGCGGACAGCGCCACCATCGGCAGCCCGCCGCCCGGATGCGTCGACCCGCCCACCAGGTACAACCCGCGCACCGGTCCCCGGTTCGGGGTGCGTAACAGCCGACCCGCGTCGCCGTAGATCGCCCCGCCCGGCGCGCCGGTCGCCGCCTCGAGATCGGCGGGTGTGCGTACCTCACGGAACAGCACCCGGTCGCGCACGTCCACGCCGCGCCGGGCGAGGACCGCGAGGACGCGGTCGGCGTACGCGTCGGCGACCCCCGGGCGACGCCAGTCCACGCCACCCGCCGACGTCCCGTGTACCGGCGCGTTGACCAGCACGAACCAGGCTTCGTGCCGGTCCGGGCGGACAGTCGCGTCGGCGGCGACGGTGACGAACACCGTCGGGTCGCCGGCCGGGCGGGCGGGGCGACCCCGTCCAGGATCGCCGAACACCGCGTCGAACTCGGCGTCGTAGTCGCGTGGGAAGAACACCGTGTGATGGGCGAGCCCCGGCGTGGCACCGCGTACCCCGAGCAGCAGCACGAACCCGGCGAGCCCACGGTCGCCCAGCCGCGCGGCGCGTCGGGGCGCGGGCAGCAGGTCCCGGTACACCGCCAGCGCGTCCGCGTTGGCGACCACGACGTCGGCGGCGAGGTACCCGCCGTCCGCCAGCCGTACCCCGTGCACCCGGTCCCCGGCGACGTCGACGCCGACCACCTCGCTGCCGGTGCGCACCGCCACGCCCAGCCCGGTACACCGGGCGAGCAGCGCGTCGGCGAGGGTGCCCAGCCCGCCCCGCAGGTACCAGCCGCCGAAGGTCAACTCGGCGTACGGGATCGCCGCCAGCGCCGCGGGCGCCCGACGCGGGTCGGCTCCGGTGTAGGTGGCGTACCGGTCGAGCAGCGTGCGCAGCCGGGCGTCGGACAGGTACGACCGGCCCAGTCCCCGCAGCGTGCGCCCGGGCGCCACGGCGGCGAGGTCGCCGAGCCGCCAGGCGAGCCGGGCCACGGTCAGGGGCGAGTCGACCGGTCTGGTCAGCACGTCCCGCCAGGACGCCCGCCAGATCCGCGCGGCGCGCCGCCACAGCCGCCGCCAGTCGTCCGCCGCGCGGTCGCCCAGCGCCCCGCCGATCCGCGCCGTGAACGACTCGTGGTCGGCGACCGAGTCCAGCCGGGTGCCGTCGGCGAACACGTGCCGCACCACCGGGTCGAGCGGGACGAGGTCGAGTCCGGCTGCCGCCAGCCCGGCGAGGTCGAGCGCGCCGAGGGCGAACCCACCCGGCTCGGGTACGCCGGGATCGAACGCACCCGGCTCGGGCGCGTCGAGGTTTCCCGCGCCGGTACCGGCGAACAGGTCGGCGAACACCTGCGGCAGGGTGAGCAGGCTCGGACCGGTGTCGAACCGGAACACGCCGACCGGGGTGCTCCGCTCGTACCGTCCCAGCTTGCCGCCGACCGCCTCGGACCGTTCCAGCACGGTCACCCGGTGACCCAGCGCCGCCAGCCGGGCGGCGCAGGCAAGCCCACCGACCCCGGCGCCGACCACGACGACCCGGCTCACCCGGTGCCCTCCGCCGCGTCGGGAGCGCGCACCGCGCGACCCTTCCAGGTCAGCGCGCCGCGTCGGCGTCGGCGGAAGGAGCCCACCACCAGGGCGCCGAACAACGCCACGGACACCGGATGAGCGAGCGCGTCCGGCCACGCCCGACCGCCGGTGGCGCGGGCGCTGGCGGCCCGACCCACCACCCCGAGCAGGTACCCGACGAGCGCCGGCCACGGCCGCAACGGCGCCGCCAGCACCGGTACCAGATAGACCAGCGTGAGCAGGGTGAGCACCCCGGCGGCGCCGACCGGGGAGCCGAACGCCGCCCAGAGCGACTTGGTGTACCCGTCGACCAGGTCGCCCCACGACGTGTACATCCGGCACCGCGCCAGCGTCGAGCCGTCCGCCAGGGCGATCCGCCCACCGGACCGCTTCACCGCGCGGGCGAGGTCCACGTCCTCCAGTACCGACCCGCGCACCGCCGCGTGCCCGCCGGCCCGCTCGTACCCCTGCCGGGTCAGCACCAGGAACTGTCCGCCGGCAGCCGCCAGCGACGGTCGTCGACCCCGCTCCATCGCGCGCAGCGGCAGGAAGGTCAACCACGACCACGGCAGCAACGGCTGGACCAGCCGTTCGCCGGGGCTCGCCGCAACCAGTCCCGGGTACGGCGACACCAGGTCGAACCCGTCGAGCAGCCGGACCGCCGCCGCGACCGCGCGGGGCGCGAGCACCACATCGGCGTCGACGAAGACGAGTACGGGGGCGGCAGGGTCGGCGTGCTCGGCGAGTTGCCGGCAGGCATACGGCTTACCCAGCCAACCGGGCGGCGGCGATGCGCCGCCGACCAGGCGTACCCGCGGATCGTCGCCGGCCGTCGCGCGGACCACGTCGGCGGTACCGTCGGTCGACCCGTCGTCGAGCACCACGATCGACAGTCGGGGTACCCGTTCCTGAGCGAGCAGGGCGGTCAGGCACGGCGCGACCCGGTGTGCCTCGTCGCGCACCGGCAGCAGGACCGCCACCGGTACGTCCACCGTCGGCGGGTCCGGGTCGGGGCGGCGCAGCAGTCGCGCGTTGACCAGGGTGTGCGCGGTGAGCAGTCCGGCAGCCGCCGCGCACCAGGCGACCGGGTCGGTGAGCGCCCTCATCGTCGTGCCCGTACCGGCACGTCACGGTCGCGGCGCGCCAGCCGCACCGCCAGCGGTACCGCCGTCAACCCCATGCCGAGCGCGCCCCAGACCGCCGAGGCGGGCAGCCGCAGGAACACGGCGTGGGCCACGATGGACGAGCCGTACGTCCACAGGTACAGCGCGAGCATCGGCGCGTCGGTCGCGAGGCGGGCGGGCGCGGCCCGGTCCCCGGCGAGCGCCGCGAACAGCGCTGTCATCGCCACCGCCACCACCAGCCAGCCCAGGTAGTTGCCGACCGGTACGCCGGGCACGCCCGGCAGCGCCGGACGGGGGTCGACCCAGCGCCAGTACCCCTCGCGGACCATCTGCGGATCGAGGAACAGGTCCCAGGCGGCCAGCCCGAGACCGGCGAGCCCGACCCGCGCCGGTACCGACCCGGCCAGCCGGCTCGCGGCGACCCACGCCGGCCACGCCATCCACGTCCAGGCGAGCGGGATGACCGCCGGCACCCCGAGCAGTCGCGGGCCGAGCGCGTCGGTGTACGCGTACCGACCGAACGGCAACCCGGTCGCCACGCCCACCGCCTCGATCAGCAGCCCGCCGACGGTGGTGGCGACGACCAGGGCGACGGCGACGCGCGGTCCCCGGGTGAGGGCCGCGTGCGCCACGGACAGCAGGTACCCCAGCCCGACGGTGACCACCACGAGCGCCGCACGGGTGCCACCGGCGGTCAGCGGGTACCCGATCTGAGCCAGGACCAGCGCGGCGAACAGGGCCCAGAGCAGGCGCATCAGGCGGCGACGGACAGCGGCAGCGACCGGCCGAGGATGGCGAACGGTCGGTCGTCGCCGGGGAACTGGAAGTAACGCAGGACGTCGACGAAGCCGAACCGGCGGTACAGCCGCCAGGCGCGCGACTTCTGCTCGTCCGCCTCCGGAGTGGACAGCAGCACCCGGGAACCGGGCGCCATGCCCAGCAGCCCGCGCAACTGTGTCGCGCCCAGCCCGTGCCCCTGCGCCGCCGGGCGGACATGCAGTTCGACGAGTTCGAAACAGTCGGTCAGCCAGGCTTTGCGTTCGTCCCGGCGCAGCGCCGAACGCACCTGGTCGTGCCACCACTGCCCGCGCGCCGAGGTGTACCCGTAGCCGAAGCCGACCAGCCCGCCCGTGTCGTCCACGGTGGCGACGGCGCGGAAGCCGGGCCGGCGCACATGCCCGGCCATGTACCCGCGTCGGGCCTCCATCAGGTCGCTGTGGTAGCCCATCGCCTCGCCGTACACCGCGATCACGTCGTCGAGCCGTCGGGCGAGGTCGTCCGGCGTCCACGCCACCAGCCTCATCTGGTCGGTGCCTCTCCATCCCGCCACCCGATGACCGTACGGTCTCCGGTGACATCGAGTATCGCGAACCGCGCGAACAATTCCTCGTCGTACCAGCCGAGGCTGTCGGTGCGCTCGATCGCCCGCCGGTGCCCAGGCTGCCGGTACGCGAACCGGACCAGGTCGGATGTGGTCTTCCACACGGAGACGGTGCCCTGCCAGCCGAGCGGCGCCTCGCCGATGCCGAACGCCGCCAGTACCCCGCCGGACGCGTCGAGTTCCGCCGCGACCGGCCCGATCGCGCGCCAGAACGCGACCGCGCGCCGGGGGTTGAGCCGGGCTCGGGTGAGGACGAGGACCGGTCCCTGGTCGCGCGCCGTCGGCGGCTCGCCGACCGGCTCGAACGGTTCCTGCCCCGCCCACCGTCCGCGGCTGGTCAGCGGGCGCAGCGCGAGCCGGCAGTGCCCGTCGGCGAGCCGTTGCCAGCCGGCGCGTACCGGGTCTGGTCGGGCGGCGGCGGTCGGGTCGTCCCAGACGATCAGCGCCGCCCAGCGTCGTGGGTCGGCACGGGCCGGACCGAACCGGCTGCCGCGCCCGGTACCGAGCAGTTTCGCGAATCGCACGCCCGGTACCCGGCGCAGCCGCACACGGTCGCGCGCCATCCGCCACAGCACCGCGGGCAGCCGCGCCGGTCGGGTCCGCCACACGTCGAGGGTGACGTACGGGGTGTTCACGCCACCTCGGCCGGCTTGCCGCCGGTGATCCGGACAAGTTCGGCGAACGTGGTCGGGAAGACCGCGTGCGGGATTCCGCCCGCCGCCCAGATCTCGGGGTACGGCTCGAGCGCCGTGTCGATGAGGGTTTGCAGCGGCGTGCGGTGGCCGAGCGGGGCGACGCCGCCGATCGGCTGACCGGTGTGTTCGCGGACGAAGTCGGCTGTGGCGCGCTTGACCGCGTCCACGCCGACCAGCGCGGCGACCTTGGCGGTGTCGACCCGGTGCGCGCCGGAGGTCAGGACCAGCAGCGGCTGCCCGTCCGCCGAGAAGACCAGCGAATTGGCGATCTGGCCCACCTCGACGCCGAGCGCCGCGGCCGCCGCGATCGCGGTGTGTACCGCGTCCGGCAGCAGGCGGACCTGGGCGGGGCGACCGTGCCCGTCGCACGCCTGAGCGGCGGCGAGGGCGTCCTGGACCGCTTGGACGTTGGGGTGCAGTGGCATCGTTTCATCCTGCCCTGCCGTGCGGCGACGCCGCGTCCCGGTCGCCCGCGTCGCGGGACCGGGACGCGCCCCGTGGTCGACGGCGACCGGGTCAGCCGACCGGGATCTCGCCGGGTTCGCCCGGTCCGGGGGTCCGCGCGGTCTCGGCGAGCGTGACGCCGATCAGGATGAGTACGCCGCCGAGCAGCTGGGCCGGGGTGAGCGCCTCGCCGAGCGCGAGGTACGCGACGGTCGAGGCGACCACCGGTTCGACCATGCCGAGGATGCCCACGCTGGTCGGCGGCAGGTGTCGCAGCGCGGCGGCGACCAGCAGGTACGGGGCGACCGATCCGCACCCGATCAGGTACGCCACGAGCAGCCAGACCGGTACTGCGTTGCTGGTACCGCTCAGGACGCCGACCGGAAACGTCCACAACGGTCGGACGACCGCTCCGGCGACCGCGGCGACCGCGAACGCCCAGAAGTTCAGCGACAGGGCGTCCCGACGGGCCACGCCGCGCGCCCCGAGCAGGTAGTACAGGGCGAACAGGACGGCTGCGCCCAGCCCGGCGGCGACCCCGATCGGGTCCAGGGTCCCCGTCCCGCTGCGCCATACCTGGGCGACGGCGGCCAACCCGACGATGCTGACCACCAGCCCGCCCCACAGGCGCGGCTTGACCGGCTGTCGCTGGCCGAACCGGGCCCACAGGGCGACCAGCAGCGGAGCGGTGTACTCGAACAGCAGCGCGATACCGACCGGCAGCCGGCTGATCGCCACGTAGTACAGCATCGGTACCAGGAAGAAACCGGCCAGCCCGTAGCCGGCCAGCAGCGGCAGTTCCCGCGCCGGCACGGCGAGCCGGCGCGGCCCGGGTCGTACCACGAGGCACAGCGCGAGCAGCCCGAGGCTCGCCCCGACGGCGCGCAGCTCGGTGAGTTGGGGCGCGTCCAGCCCGGCGCGCAGGATCAGCTTGGAGACCGTGCCGTTGATTCCGTACAGCAGGCCGGAGCTGAGCACCATGGCCAGGCCGACGGCGGGACGGGGGGTTCGTACGGCCAGAGCGACGGTCACGTGGGTCGAGGCTACCGTCCGGCGGACACCGGCTGCGTACCGCGCGGCACCGCCGCACTGCGGTGAGCACCACCTGCCGGTGGCGATCGCGCGCCGGTGGCGATGGGTACCGCGCCCGCGACGGGCGGGCTGGTCGGAGCCGGTGTCGGGGATCGGACGACGCGCCGTGTGGATGACGTTGCGCTCCAGCCGTACCGGGGGTTTACTGTAGGCGTGTTCGAACGGTTGTTCGAACGACGTGGAAGGAGTGTTCGCGGCACGCCTTCCCGTTCGCGGCCTGCGGTTGGCCTCCGCAGCGCCGTCGGGTCGGACATTCGCGGGTCCGGCCCGTGGCGGGCCACTGCCCACCGCCCCGACCCCCGATCGGTGGGGCAGTGGCCCAGCCGGCCGGGCGTGGCGTGGGGAAGCACCACGCCCGGCCGGCACCGCTGCTGCGTCTTCCTCCGCAGCAGGCGAACCGCCACCCGGCGGTCCGCGTGTTGACCTCACGTCGACCTGGAGGGAGAACATCAATGCGACCGACACCGACGCCGGCGGCGGGCACCGTTCCCGTGGCCGTCCACGGATTTCCTCACCGCACGCCGATCCAGCTCCTCGCCCTCGCCCGGCACGGGCTGGCCGAGGCGGAGCGGCTCGACTCCGACGGACTGCGGTATGCGACCGCCCACCTCGCCGCGCTGCGGGCGGCGGCCGCCGTGCTCGCCGCACGCGCCCGACCCGCCCCCGGTCGGCGTAACCGGGTGAGCAACGTGTGGTCGCTGCTCACCCTGGTCGCGCCCGACCTGAGCGAGTGGGCGACCTACTTTTCCGCCAGCGCCGCGAAGCGCGCCGCCGCGGAAGCGGGAATTCCCCGCGTGGTCAGTGCCCGCGAAGCCGACGACCTGGTCCGCGCGGCGACCTCGTTTGTCGACGCGGTCGAGGACGCGCTCGGCATCGCCCGCCCGTTCACGTTCGACGAGCTGGTCGCCTGAGCGCCGAGCGCACCGCCCGTTGACCGGGCACCCGCACCGCATGCACCACCGAGGGGGGACGCACCATCGTGGCCGACATCGTCGCGCTGCGCCGCCACACCGGTCGCCAGGTCGCCGGCCACGTGACCGGGGAGGCGACCGAGGGTCGCGCCGCCGTCACCGCCGCGACCGGGGAGCGCGGGGCTACCGTCACCGCGCTGACCCGCACGCCCGGTCTCGCCGGCCTGGTCCGCCCGGCGACGGGGCATCAGGACACGCTCGCCGACAACGTCGACCGGGTCCTGCCGGTCCTGCCCGAACTGCGCCCGCTGTTACCGGGCGGCGGACTGCGGCGCGGCGCCACCGTCGCGGTCTGCCCGGGGCAGCCCGTCTGGCCCGCCGGCGCCACCTCGCTCCTGCTCGCGCTGCTCGCCGCCGCGTCGCGGGGCGGTGCGTGGTGCGCCGTCGTCGGGGTACCCACGCTCGGCGCGCTCGCCGCCGCCGAGGTCGGCATCGACCTGCGCCGGCTGGCGCTGGTACCACACCCCGGTCCGGAGTGGCCGGGCGTGGTCGCGGCCCTGCTCGACGGGCTCGACGTGGTGGTCGCCGCGCCGTCCGGCCCGGTCGCTCCGGCAGTCGTGGGCCGACTGTCCGCGCGGGCTCGGCAGCGGGGCGCCGTCCTCGTCGGGTACGGCGGCCGCTGGGACGGCGCGGACGTGGCGCTCGACTCGGTACGCGGCGTCTGGCAGGGCCTCGGTCAGGGGCGGGGACGGCTGCGCTGCCGGGAGTTGACGGTCACCGCGCGCGGTCGTGGCGCGGCGGCCCGTCCCCGCCAGGCACGCATCTGGTTGCCCGGCCCGGCCGGTACCCCGACCGCCGCCCCCGCTGCCCTGGCACCGGTCGCCGACCTGACGGGTGAGGTGGCGGTCTGATGAGCCGTCCGGTACGCACCATGCTGGTCGCCTGCCCCGACTGGCCGGTGATCGCGGCGGGGCTGGTCGACGGCGTGCCGGTGCACGACCCGGTCGCGGTACTGGCCGCGAACCGCGTGATCGCCTGCTCGCCCGCGGCCCGCGCCGACGCGGTACGGCGAGGGCTGCGTCGACGCGAGGCGCAGGGGCGCTGCCCGCAACTGGTGGTCGTCGACCACGACCCGGACCGCGACGCGCGCGCGTTCGAGCCGGTCGTGGCGGCGGTCGAGACGGTCGCGCCCGGAGTCGAGGTGGTCCGCCCCGGCGCGGCCGCGCTCGCCGCTCGCGGCCCGACGGCCTACTTCGGGTCGGAGGAGGCCGCCGCTGAGCGTCTGATCGAACAGGTCGCCCAGGAATGCGGCGTGGAAGCGCAGGTCGGCGTCGCCGACGGGGTGTTCGCCGCCGAATTGGCGGCCCGGACCGGGGCGATCGTGCCGCCCGGCGGCACACCCGCCTTCCTCGCCCGGCTGGATGTCGCCACCCTGGACCGCCCCGCCCTGGTCGACCTGCTGCGCAGGCTCGGCGTCCGCACCCTGGGCGAGTTCGCCGCGCTGCCCGCCGGCGACGTGCTGAGCCGGTTCGGCTTCGACGCCGCGTTGGCGCACCGGCTCGCCGGCGGTCGCGACGAGAAACCCCTCGCGGTCCGTCAGCCGCCTGTCGATCTTGACGTCACCGCGTCCTTCGAGGAGCCGCTCGAGCGGGTCGACACCGCCGCGTTCGCCGCTCGCGGGCTGGCCGAGCGGCTGGACGAGCGGCTTGCCGGGCACGGGTTGGCGTGCACCCGCCTCGGTATCGAAGCGACCACCGAGCGCGGTGAGCAGCTGCACCGCACCTGGCGTCACGGCGGGCTGCTGACCGCCGCGGCGATCGCCGACCGGGTGCGCTGGCAACTGGACGGCTGGCTGACCCACGGTGGGCAGCGCCCGAGCGGCGGGATCACCCGGCTCCGGTTGATCCCCGACGGGGTGCTCCCGCACGCCGGACTCCAACTCGGGCTGTGGGGCGACGTCGGAGACGGAGGCGAGCGCGCCGACCGTGCGCTGACCCGGGTACAAGGCATCCTCGGACCCGACGCGGTGGTGACCGCGGTGCTCGGCGGCGGCCGCGGCCCTTCCGACCAGGTCCGGCTGGTGCCCTGGGGCGACGAGACCACCCCCGGTCGCCCACCGGACCAACCCTGGCCCGGGCGG
Organism: Micromonosporaceae bacterium; assembly: GCA_036378155.1. Classification (GTDB taxonomy): domain Bacteria; phylum Actinomycetota; class Actinomycetes; order Mycobacteriales; family Micromonosporaceae; genus DASUXA01. The sequence continues at coordinate 79,701 of DASUXA010000051.1, forward strand.
TTGCCGCCGCCGGCCCCCGCCACGGTCCTCGGGTCCCCGCTGCCCGCCGTGGTGTACGACGCGGACGGTGGACTGGTCGGAGTGACCGCGCGGCTCGCGCTGACCGGGCCGCCGGCTCGGGTCGCGGTCGACCGCGACCCGCCGGTGGAGGTCACCGGGTGGACCGGTCCGTGGCCGCTGGACGAGCGGTGGTGGGCGCCTGAGGACGCGCGTCGGCAGGCCCGGTTCCAGGTCGTGTTGGCGGACGGGCGGGCCCTGCTGCTGACCCTCGAGTCGGGCTGCTGGTCGGTGGAGGCGATCTATGACTAGGCGCCTGGGCCGGCGTCGTCTGGACGGGCGAGCGCAGCGAGGAAGGAAGACGGCGGCTTTGGGGCCCGGGCGCCTGCGCTGGCGGAGGCCGGCGCCGGTGGTGTGTCTGGGCCGGCGTCGTCTGGACGGACGAGCGCAGCGAGGAAGGAAGACGGCGGCTTTGGTGCCCGGGCGCCCGCGCTGGCGGAGGCCGGCGCCGGTGGTATGTCTGGGCCGGCGCGCGTCTACGGGGGGCCGCTGATGGGGTACTTCAACCCGCCGATCTCGTGGTCGGAACTGGAAGCCCGGCTCTCCGGTCGCCCGCTGGTGGTCGACCCGCTCGCCGCCGACCAGGGCGACGGCGGGGACTCGCCGGCGTGGACGCGCAAGCGCCCGTCGTACACCGCGCCGGCCCTGGTCCGCAGCCGCGCCACAGTCGACTACGCCGAACTGCACTGCCACACCAATTTCAGCTTCCTCGACGGCGCCAGCCATCCTGAGGAACTGGCCGAAGAAGCGACCCGCCTCGGGTTGTCCGCGCTGGCGGTCACCGATCACGACGGGCTGTACGGTGTGGTGCGCTTCTCCGCCGCGGCCCGCGAACTCGACCTGCCCACGGTGTTCGGCGCCGAACTGTCGCTCGGTCTGCCCGGTCCGCAGAACGGCGAGCCCGACCCGACCGGGCGGCACCTGCTGGTTCTGGCGCGTGGACCGGAGGGGTACGCCCGGCTGTCCCGGGTGATCGCCCGGGCGCATCTGGCCGGGGGCGAGAAGGGCCGGCCGGTGTACGACCTGGAGCAGGTCGCCGCCGAGTTGCGTGACCACGCGCTGGTGCTGACCGGGTGCCGCAAGGGACATGTACCGGCCGCGCTGGCGGGCGAGGGCGTCGCCGGTGCCCGTCGTGAGCTCGACCGGCTGGTCGCGCTGTTCGGCGCCGCGAACGTGGCGGTCGAACTGACCGATCACGCCGACCCGTGGGACGCCGACCGCAACGACGCCCTGGCCGGGCTCGCCGAGGCGTTCGCCCTGCCCACCGTGGCCACCGGCAACGTGCACTACGCCGCCCCGGCCCGGCGGCGACTGGCGACCGCCCTGGCCGCGGTACGCGCCCGCCGCTCGCTCGACGAGATGGACGGCTGGTTGCCTGCCGCGGCGACCGCGCACCTGCGCGACGGGGCGGAGATGGCGACCCGGTTCGCCGGGTACCCCGGCGCGGTGCAACGTGCCGCGGAGTTCGGTCGCGAACTCGCCTTCGACCTCACGCTGGTCGCCCCGCGCCTGCCCGACTACCCGGTACCCGAGCCGGGGCTGACCGAGATGGACTGGCTGCGCCGGCTGACCGAGCAGGGCGCCCGGCAGCGGTACGGCACCCGTGAGCAGGCCCCGGCCGCGTACCGGCAGATCGACTACGAACTCGACATGATCGAGAAGCTGGGCTTCGCCGGGTACTTCCTGGTCGTCTACGACATCGTCTCGTTCTGCCGGGAGAACGGCATCTACTGCCAGGGGCGCGGCTCGGCGGCCAACTCGGCGGTCTGCTACGCGCTGCGTATCACCAATGTCGACGCGGTGCGCTGGGGGATGTTGTTCGAGCGTTTCCTGGCACCGGAGCGGGATGGGCCGCCGGACATCGACGTGGACATCGAATCCGACCGCCGCGAGGAGGTCATCCAGCACGTCTACGACACGTACGGCCGGGAGCACACCGCCCAGGTCGCCAACGTCATCTCGTACCGGGCCCGCTCGGCGGTGCGCGACATCGCCAAGGCGTTCGGATATTCACCCGGGCAGCAGGACGCCTGGAGCAAACAGATCGACCGTTGGGGTTCGGTGTCCCAGGTCGACGTCGACGACCTGCCGGAGCAGGTGGTCGCGTACGCCAACGAACTGCAGACGTTCCCCCGGCACCTGGGCATCCACTCCGGCGGCATGGTGATCTGCGACCGGCCGATCATCGAGGTGTGCCCGGTGGAGTGGGGCCGGATGCCGGGCCGCACGGTGCTGCAGTGGGACAAGGACGACTGCGCGGCGATCGACCTGGTCAAGTTCGACCTGCTCGGCCTCGGCATGCTGTCCGCGCTGCACTACGCGTACGACATGATCGAGTCCGACCTGGACATCAGCACGATGCGCCTGGACGACCCCGAGGTGTACGAGATGCTGTGCCGCGCCGACTCGGTCGGCGTGTTCCAGGTGGAGAGCCGCGCGCAGATGGCGACCCTGCCCCGGCTGAAACCGGACAAATTCTACGATCTGGTCGTCGAGGTGGCCCTGATCC
>DASUXA010000052.1:0-8248 GCA_036378155.1 Micromonosporaceae bacterium
GTCCGGGGCCAACGAGATCAGGACCGCAGTCCGTTCTTGCGGAGCACCCAGTCGACGACGACCGCCAGCACGAGCAGCGCCGCCAGCCCGGCCAGCCAGATGTTCTCGAGCGCGGACTGGTTGTGAGGGAAGATCATGGCCACCAGGATCAGGGCGGTCACGATCGCACCGATCCGCGCGGCCTTCGGGAAGCCTGGCTTGAGCTGGTCGGGTGCGACCACTTCCTCCTCGTTCTCCGCCACCTTCGTCCCTTTCCACCAGTGGTACGTCCGGCTTAGTGTGGCACGCCGGGCGTGGGCGACCGTACGCCGGGCAGGCGGTACGCCGGCTGGGCGCCTGCCCGGCCTTGCGCCGGACCGTCGCCGGGCTCCGGTAGCGTCACGGGGTACCACCCGACAGCGACGAGAGGGCAGTTGCCGTGCGGATCACCGGTACCGGTCACGCGAGCATGCGCATCGACACGCCAGCGGGCAGCATCCTGTGCGACCCGTGGGTGAATCCGGCGTATTTCGCTTCCTGGTTCCCGTTTCCGGACAACTCGCAGCTCGACTGGGAGTCGCTGGGTGACTGCGACTACCTGTACGTGTCGCATCTGCACCGCGACCACTTCGACGCGAAGCACCTGAGGCGGTTCGTCAGCAAGAAGGCGACGGTACTGCTGCCGGAGTACCCGACCAGCGAACTCGAAGACCAGTTGCGTGAACTGGGGTTCACCCGGTTCCTGCGGACCGTCTCGAACCAGGTGCACGAGCTCGACGGCGGTCTGAAGGTGATGATCCAGGCGCTCACCTCGCCCACCGACGGTCCGATCGGCGACTCGTCGCTGTGGGTGGAGTACGACGGGGTGCGGCTGCTGAACCAGAACGACGCCCGCCCGACCGACCTGTCGACCTTCGCCGAGCTCGGGCACGTCCACGCCCATCTGCTGCAGTTCTCCGGCGCGATCTGGTACCCGATGGTGTACGAGCTGCCGCAGGCGGCGAAGACCGCGTTCGGCAAGCAGAAGCGTGAGCGGCAGTTCGACCGGACCTTCCGGTACATCAACGACCTCAAGGCGTCGTGGGTGTTCCCGATCGCCGGGCCGCCGTGCTTCCTCGACGACGAGTTGTGGCAGTTCAACGACATCTTCGGCGACGAGGGCAACATCTTCCCCGACCAGTGGCGGTTCGTCGAGGAGTACGCCAAGGTCGGCGGGACGAACGCGCTGGTGCTGCTGCCCGGGACCGTCGCCGAGCTCACCGCCGACACGTGTGACGTGCGCCAGCCCGTCGACGACGTGGCGGAGTTCTTCTCGCGCAAGGAAGAGCACCTCATCGCGTACCGGGACCGGAAGCGCCCGGTGATCGAGGCGGAGAAGGCGTCCTGGCGGCACCCCGAGATCGACGTGCTCGGCGAGATGAAGAAGCGGATCGAGCCGCTGCTCGAGGAGTCCGTGTTCATGGCGAAGGGCGTCGGCGGTCCGGTGCGCTTCGACCTCACCGGCGACGACGGCGAGGTCGTCGAGTCGATCGTGGTCGACTTCCCCGGCAAGCAGGTGCGCCCGTACGCCGACGAGAAGGTGCGGTACCGCTTCCGCACCGGGCGTGCCCTGGTCGAACACCTGCTGCACACCGGCGAGGTGGACTGGGTGAACTCGCTGTTTCTGTCGTGCCGGTTCTCGGCGGCGCGGATCGGACAGTACAACGAGTTCGTCTACTCGTTCTTCAAGTGCCTGTCAGAGGAGCGGCTGCAGTACGCCGAGGGCTGGTACGCCGAACAGAAGCCGGACGCCGAGGACGTGAAGCTGGGCGACTGGATCGTGCAGCGACGCTGCCCGCATCTGAAGGCGGACCTGACCCGGTTCGGCGTGATCGACGACGGCGTGCTGACCTGCCAGTTGCACGGCTGGAAGTTCGACCTGGGCTCGGGGCGGTGCCTGACCAGCGTGGGGCACGAGATCCGGGCGCGCCGCGCCGGCACGCCCGCACCCGACGCCGACGCGCCCGCGCCGGACCCCGCCGACTGACGGAACGGACGCGCGTCGAGCCGACACGCGCGAACGGGTCGCCGCCGCCAGTGGATCGTGTAGGCTAGGCACCGAGGTTTTTGTGTATGTGGTGTTACCCGGCCTTTCGGCCGGAGCCAGGTGGCTTCCTTTCGGACGCACCGGCTCGCCGCTGCTCGAAAACGGCAAGTCCGGTCCGCCCCGTCCGGGGCGGGAGTTGTCTCAAAGGAGTCAGGTACATGGCACAAGGCACCGTGAAGTGGTTCAACGCCGAGAAGGGCTTCGGCTTCATCTCGCAGGACGGCGGCGGCGCTGACGTATTCGTCCACTACTCGGCGATCCAGACCCAGGGCTACCGCAGCCTGGAGGAGAACCAGCGCGTGGAGTTCGAGATCGTGCAGGGCGCGAAGGGCCCGCAGGCGGAGATGGTCCGCCCGGTCTGACGCAGACCCGCGTATCGGCCCCGGCACCGTGAGGTGCCGGGGCCGAACTGCTATCTGCCGGAGACTCCGAGGTCGGCGAGGATCCGGCGAGCCGCGTTGTGCCCGGCCGCGCCGATCACGCTGCCCGCCGGGTGGCAGCCCGCGCTGCCCGCGTACAGACCGGGCAGACCCGTGGCGTACGGCATCCGGTCGGTGAACGCGACCGTGTTGTCCACGTGGTGGATGTGCCCGCCGGTGATGCCGAATCGCGCCTCGATGCCCGGCGGCGGCAGCGGTGCGACGTCGACCACCAGATCCGAGGTACCGGGCGCGTACCGGTCGCAGATCGCCAGCAGTCGGTCCACGTACCGGTCGAGTTCGGCATCCCAACTCGACCCGGCGGGCTGGTACGGCACCGACTGCACGAACAACGCCGACGAGTGGTTCCCCTCGTCGTCGGCGAGCGACCGGTCGACCGTGGTGTGCAGGTACCACTCGATCGTCGGCTCGTCGGGCAGCCGCCCCGCCTGCACGTCCGCCCACATCCGGCGCAGCGCCGCCATCGGCGATTCGGAACGCGTCGGGACGCGACCGCCCGCCGACCCGCCCAGGCTTTCCGATCCGGGCAGCAGGTGGATCGTCGAGCCGAACGGGCTCGGCGCGTCCTCGGGCAGGCACGAGAAGCGGGGCAGGTCGGCGAGCGCGAGGTTGACCTTCAGGGTGGTCCCGGTCCGCTGGACCGCCGTCATCCGCTCGGTGAGTCCGCTCGGCAGCGCGCCGTCCGGGGTGAGGGACATCAGCCGGTACGGGTCGCAGGCGCCCAGCACCACGCGGGCGGCGACCTCGCGACCGTCGGCGAGGCGTACCCCGCTGACCGCACCCTGGTCGACGAGCACCGCCGCGACCGGCGCGCCGGCGACGATCCGGGCCCCGGAGCGCGCCGCGACCTCGGCGAACGTGCGGGACACGGTGCCCATGCCGCCCGCCACGATCATCCAGGTGCCGTCCGCGCCGGGCAGCCGGCACATGTTGTGGACCAGGAAGTTGTGTCCGGTACCGGCGTCGTCCGGTCCCGCGTTCAGCCCGGACAGCCCGTCGGTCACCACGTACATGGCGACCAGCAGTTCCGACGAGAACCCGAACCGCGCCAGGTAGTCGGCGACCGAGCCGCGTACCAGGTCGACGAAGACGTCCCGCAGCGCGGGGCGGATGTACCGCTCGGCGGTCTCCTCCACCGGCAGCGGCTCCGCGAGCCACGCCGGTCCGAGATCCTCGCGCAGCGCGGCGAGTTCGGTCTGCAGCGCGTCGTCGGCGGCGAGGTCGGCGGCGGAGAAGTACCGTTCCAGCCGGGCGCGGGTGGCTGCCCGATCCGCGCCGGCGAGCAGGTACGGCGAGCCCGGACCGCCCGGCGTGGGCAGGAAGTAGTGCGGGTCGCGACGCAGCACCGGCAGCGTGACGTCGAGGGTGCGCAGCAGTTCCGGGGGCATCAGCCCGAGCAGGTACGACCCGGTGGACTGGCCCAGCCCGGGCGCTTTGGCGAACGGGTGCTCGGTGCGCGTCGCCCCGCCGATCACGTCGGACGCCTCGAGCACGAGCACGTCGAGCCCGGCGCGGGCCAGCAGGATCGCGGACACCAGCCCGTTGTGGCCGGCGCCGACGATCACCACGTCGGCACGGCCCGGAATCTCGGTCGTCATGCCCGGTGAGCCTAGCCATCCAGGCTCGCGCTGGGCGTTGCGCCGCTCCGAGCAATGGACCGCCGACCTCGCGCTGACGCTGGTGGGCGTTCCCCGAGGTGAACCTGGTCGCGGGCGAGGACCTCGTGTGGAACTGCGTCGCCGCGTGCCCGCGATGGTGCTGTTCGCCCTCGTGGACGGGGAGTACCAGCCGATCGTGGCGGCCGCCGCCGGCACCACGTTCACCATGGTCGAGCCGTTCGAGTTCACGATCGACCCCGCGGGGCTGCTGGACGACTGACGGTAGGCTGCCCGGTCGTGACGGTGTACGAGACCGATCGGCTGATCGTCCGCGAGTGGACCCGACAGCCGGGTGACCTGGCTCGCGTCTTCGACATGTACTCGCGCTGGGAGGTGGCGCGCTGGCTCGGCGCCCAGCCGCGCGCGATGGGCGACCCGGCGGAGGCGGCGACCGCGGTCGACCGGTGGCGTGGGCAGTATGCGGACAGCGGCGGCCGGTACGGCTGCTGGGCGATCGAGGTGCGCGACACCGGCACGGTGGCCGGCAGCATCCTGCTCAAGCCGCTGCCTAACTCGGACGGGTCGCCGCCGACCGACATCGAGGTCGGCTGGCATCTGCACCCCGACTCGTGGGGCCGTGGGTACGCGACCGAGGCGGCGCGGGGCGCGATCGAGCGCGAGTTCGACGCCGGTACGAAGGAGATCTTCGCGGTGGTGAATCCCGACAACGGCCCGTCGCTCGCGGTCTGCCGGCGGCTGGGCATGACCCCGCTCGGGCTGACCGACCGGTGGTACGGGTTGACCGTCGAGGCGTTCCGCGTCGAGCACGGGATGTCGGCGTGAGCCCGGCGGACCCCGGCGCGATCGTCGTCGACGGCAGCCGCGACGAGGCGGAACAGGTACGCCTGCTGCGGGTGGCGTTCCGCCCGACGGCGCGGGTGCTCCGAATCGCCGGAGCCGTCTTCGTCGTCCTCGGCGTGCTCGCTCTCGCCGCGCCGGACACGCTCGGGTACCTGGTCGGCCTGATCGTGCTGGGCGTCGGGCTGGGCTTGGTGCTGCGGACGTTCCTGTCGCCGAGGCGAGCCGCCCGCCGGTACCGGCGGACCGCGCAACTGCCCCGGACCATCGAGGTCACCCCGGAGTTCGTCCGGGTTACCACCCCGATCACGGTGATGCAGTGGGCGTGGCCGGCGATCACCAGAGCCACGGTGGCGGGCGGTTTCTGGCTGTTCTACGCGAATTCGGTCGCCGTCGTCGCGATACCCCGCGACCGGCTCACCGAGCAGCAGGAGGCGTGGTTGCGTGATCTTGTCGCCCGCTCGGTGACCCCTGCGGGGACGCCCCGGTCGGGCGAAGCGGGCCCGTCCCTGCGAGCGTCCATCCCGGATCGGGGAGAATGAGCCGGTGACTGAGCCCCGCGAGATCGTCCTGCTCGGCTCGACCGGCTCCGTCGGTACCCAGGCGATCGACATCATTCGGCGCAACCCGGACCGGTTCCGCCTGATCGGTATCGGCGCGGGCGGCGGCAACGTCGCCCGGCTCGCGGCGCAGGCGCTCGAACTCGGCGTGGACGTCGTCGCGGTGGCCCGCTCGTCCGTGACCCAGGACCTGCAGCTGGCGTTCTACGCCGAGGCGCAGAAGCGCGGGTACCCGACCGGCGGGTTCAAGATCCCGAAGATCCTCGCCGGTCCGGACGCGATGACCGAACTCGCCCAGTGGCCCTGCCACATCGTGCTCAACGCGGTGGTCGGCTCGCTCGGGCTCGCGCCGACGCTCGCCGCGCTGCGCGCCGGTCGTACCCTCGCCCTGGCGAACAAGGAGTCGCTGATCGCCGGCGGTCCGCTGGTCCGGGCGCTCGCCCGACCGGGGCAGATCGTGCCGGTCGACTCCGAGCACTCCGCCCTGCTGCAATGTCTGCGCGCCGGCCGGTCGACCGAGGTACGCCGCCTGGTGCTGACCGCGAGCGGTGGACCGTTCCGCGGCCGGCACCGCGACGAGCTGACCGCGGTCACCCCGCAGCAGGCGCTGGCGCATCCGACCTGGAACATGGGTCCAGTCATCACGATCAACTCCGCGACCCTGGTCAACAAGGGTTTGGAGGTGATTGAGGCGCACGAGCTGTACCAGGTGGGGTATGACCGGATTGAGGTGGTAGTGCATCCGCAGTCCGTGATCCACTCGATGGTGGAGTTCGTCGACGGTTCGACCGTCGCGCAGTGCAGCCCACCCGACATGCGGTTGCCGATCGCCCTGGCGTTGGGCTGGCCGGACCGGGTACCGGACGCCGCGCCGGCGGTGGACTGGACGGCGTCGCACACCTGGGAGTTCGCCCCGCTGGACGGCGACGCCTTCCCGGCGGTACGGCTGGCGAAGCAGGCCGGCGAGGCGGGGCGGTGCCGCCCGGCGATCTACAACGCGGCGAACGAGGAGTGCGTCGCCGCCTTCGTCGACCACCGGCTGCCGTTCCTGGGCATTGTCGACACCGTTGAGCGGGTGCTGACCGATGCTCCCGATTTCGCCGAACCGGGTACCGTCGAAGAGGTGCTCGCCGCCGAGGCGTGGGCGCGGGCCCGGGCGCGCGAACTGGTCGGCGCCGTCACGGAGGGGGCTTGATGGCGTACCTGGTCGGGATCGTCCTGTTCGCGCTCGCCATCTTCGTCTTCGTCTGCCTGCATGAGGCTGGTCACATGCTGACCGCGAAGGCGTTCGGCATGAAGGTCACCCGGTACTTCGCCGGGTTCGGACCGACCGTCTTCTCGTTCCGTCGCGGCGAGACGGAGTACGGGCTGAAGGCGCTCCCGCTGGGCGGCTTCGTCAAGATCGTCGGCATGACGCCGCAGGACGACGACGTGGCGCCGGAGGACCAGCCGCGCGCGATGTGGCGGTTCCCGGTCTGGCAGCGCACCGTCGTCATGGCAGCCGGGTCGGTCACCCACTTCATCCTCGGGTTCCTGCTGCTGTGGGTCACGCTCGCGTTCGTCGGCATTCCCAACCCCGCCGCCAACGACCCCGCCCGACAGCCCGCCACGGTCACCGTCGCGCCCTGCGTCGTCGCGACCGAGGACCACGTCGAGTGCACCAAGGACGACGTGTCGCCGTCGCCGGCGCAGAAGGCGGGGCTGCGCGACGGCGACCTGATCACCCGGTTCAACGGGCAGCCGATCCACAACTACGAGGACCTGGTCAACGCGATCCGGTCGACCAAGCCCGGTCCCGCCACGATGGAATACCAGCGCGACGGGCAGACCCACACGGTCACCGTCGACCTGGTGCCCGCCCTGCGTCACCCGATGGACAACCCGAACGGCAAGCCGACCACGGTGGCGGCGCTGGGCGTGACGAACCAACTGCCCAAGGGCGTGCCCGAGACGATCACGTACGGGCCGGTCAAGGCGCTCGGTCAGTCCGGCAAGGCGACCGTCGCCATCTTCGGTCAGATGGGCGCGGCGTTGAAGAACGTGCCGGCGAAGGTACCGGCGCTGTGGGACGCGCTCAACGGCAAGCCGCGCGACCCGAACACGCCGGTCAGCGTCGTCGGGGCGACCCGGTTGGGCGGCGAGACGGCGGCGCACCACGCCTGGTCGTCGTTCATGAGCCTGCTGATCGTGCTGAACTTCTTCGTCGGCGTGTTCAACCTGCTGCCGCTGCTGCCGCTGGACGGCGGTCACATCGCGGTGCTGTTCTACGAGAAGATCCGCGACTGGATCCGTGGCCTGCGCGGCAAGCCCGCCGGTGGTCCCGTCGATTACACAAAGTTGTCGGCGGTGACGATGGTGTTCATCTTCATAGGTGGCGCCGTCATGTTGCTGACCATCACAGCGGACATCGTGAACCCGATCCGTATCGGCCAGTAGGCTGAAAGCATGAGTGATGGCGTCATGCTGGGCATGCCGGGTACGCCCCCGCCTGTGTTGTCGGAGCGGCGCAAGACCCGGCAGTTGATGGTCGGCAAGGTCGGTGTCGGCAGCGACTACCCGATTTCCGTGCAGTCGATGACCACCACGCTGACCGCGGACGTCAACGCGACCCTGCAGCAGATCGCCGAGCTGACCGCGGCCGGCTGCGACATCGTGCGCGTGGCGTGCCCGTCGCAGGACGACGCCGACGCGCTGCCGGCGATCGCCGCGAAGTCGCAGATCCCGGTC
>DASUXA010000053.1:0-34179 GCA_036378155.1 Micromonosporaceae bacterium
CGACTACAGCGTGCGCCCTGGCGGTGACCGAACGCCAAGGCCCCTTGCGAACCGTCCACATCTATTGAGTAGATTGTGGCAATTGCCCAGCGACACGCTGAGTAGCAGGGAGACCGGCGTGGCCATGATGTACCGGGCCCGAGCGTCGGTCGGGAACGTCACCAGTTCCGGGGTCGCACCGGTTCGGGGTCGGTGGTACTTCGCGCTGGTCATCGGCGCGTTCCTGCTGGTCGCGGTGTCCGCGCTGGTGGAGTCCTCCCGGTCGCCGGCGACGCTGCACGACGCCGCCGCCGGCTTCTGGGTGCTGGTCGTCCTCGCGATCCTCGCCGACACCCCGGTCGTCACCATCCAGCGTCCCCGGGCGATGCCGACCGTCCTGACGTCGATCACCTTTTGCTACTCGATCTCCTACATCTGGGGGTACGGCAGCGGGCGCGTCACACAGGCGGCAGCCATCGTGGTCGCGTCGATCTTCGCCCGTCGCGGGTTCTGGCCGACCCTGTTCGACATCGGTCGGTACGGTCTCGCGCTCGCCACCGCCAGTTGGGTATTCACGCTGCTCGGACGCCCCCGACCGACGCCGTCGGACGCCGCCGACCTGATCGGGGTGCTGGTCGCCGCGCTGGCGTGGTACGTGGTGTTCCGGCTGCTCACCGCCACCGGTACCTGGCTGTGCGACGGCGGTACCTGGGCGCGCGCGCTGATCCGCGACGCGCCCGTCGAGGCGCTGTCCGCGACGGCGCTGCTGCTGCTCGCACCGATGCTCGTTCTGCTCGTGTACACCGACGTGTGGCTGATCCCGCTCATCCTCGCGCCGCTGTTCGCGGTGAGCCGAATGTCCCGGTACTACTCCGAACAGCAGGAACGCGCGCTGCGCGACCAGTTGACCGGGCTGCCCAACCGACTGGCGTTGTCCGAGGCGAGCGAGGAACCGCTGCGGCGGTGTACCGGTCCGGGCGCCGGCTCCGGCATCGCGGCGCTCCTGGTCGCCGACATCGCCCAGATGGGCCGGATCAACGACGCGCTCGGACACGACGTCGGCGACCGGGCTCTCGTCGCCATCGGTCGGCGGCTCGGCAGCCTCGCCGACTCGCGAACCCTGGTCGGGCGTCTGCAAGGGGACGAGTTCGCGGTACTGATGTGGGACCTCGCCGACCTCGACGACGTGCTCGACCACGCGGCGCGCGTGCGCGCGGTCTTCGACGGTCCGGTACCGGTCGACAGCCAGCCGCTGACCGTGCACGTCGCGATGGGGATCGCGGTGTGCCCCGCGCACGGTACGACGTTCGACGTCCTCGCCCGACGCGCGTACACGGCGATGGAGCGCGCCAAGCGATTGCCGGACCCGCTGGTGGTCTTCCGTTTCGACCAGGAGATGCCCAGCGCGGACCAGCTCACGCTGCTCGACGATCTCCGGCGGGCGCTCGACGAGCCGGGCAACCACGAGGTCGTGCCGTTCTGGCAGCCCCAGGTCGACATGGCGACCGGGCAGGTCATCGGTGTCGAGGCGCTGCTGCGCTGGCGCCACCCGACGCGCGGTCTGGTGAGCCCGGAGCACGTGATCCGGGTCGCCGAGCACAGTCCGGTGATGCGGAAGATCACCATGACCATGATCGAACAGGTGCTGGCGCAGCTCGCCGCCTGGCGATCCGACGGTCTGGTGCTGCGCGCCTCGCTGAACGTCAGCGTCCGCGACCTGTACAGCACGGACCTGGTCGAATGGTTGGAGACCCGGCTGCGCCACTACGCGATCGCGCCGTCGCAGATCCAGCTCGAACTGACCGAGAGCGCGTTGATGTCGCAGACCGTCGCGGTACTCGCCAGCCTGCGGCTGCTGCGGCGGTTCGGTGCCGGGGCGGCGCTGGACGACTTCGGTACCGGCTTCTCGTCGCTGCAGCATCTGCGCCAGCTACCGCTGACCGAGATCAAGATCGACCGAACGTTCACCGCGCGGATCAGCGTCGATCCGCCGAGCGAGGCGATCGTGCGGGCGGTCGTCAACCTCGGTCGGGAGTTGGGTCTGCGGGTGGTGGCGGAGGGTGTCGAGGACGACGAGACCCGTGCGCGGTTGCTCGCCGACGGCTGTCGTCTGGCGCAGGGCTGGTACTACGCCGGTCCGATGCCCGCCGACGACCTTGTCCGGTGGCTGACCGCGCGCGCGGCTCGCACGAGCCGCCCCTGAGCGTCGCGCCGGTTTCCCGCCACGTCGATTGTGCGGGTCGCGGTCAATGTTCGCGCCATTCGCGGGTATGAGTTCCAGAATGTACTGAGTCGCACCGTGCGAGGTGCGGAGGAACCGGTCGACCGGGCGGAAACAAGGGCTGTCGGCATAGATGGACAGCGCATTAATCGATGCTGTACCGTCGATGTCCGCCGCCTCGCCTCGCAGCGCCCGCGACCTGGGCTGGAACGGGCTGGAACGGCATCGCTGATCGTCTGTCCAGGTGGAGACGGGATGGTTCTGACCGGGCACGAAGTCCCGCATGAATGGCGAGCCGGTCGAATAGCGCGAAACCCGTTCCCGACCGGGAAGACGAATCATCTCCACTGCGTCGCGGAATGACCATGGCGCGGCACCATTGCGGCGAAACGAGCCGCGGAAACATTCCGGTGGCACGCTCCGCTGATATTCGCGCCCGCCTTGCCGGGCACGACGCGCGACGGCGGTTGCCCGGACTGACCGACGGCGCCGCCGACCCCGCCCGTACCGGCGCGAAGTTCGCGGCGCTCGCCGCGCACGCCCACGAGTTCCCGGTACCACCGGGTTTCTGCGTGCCCGCCGACGAGTTCGCCGACGCGATCACCGTCGAGCAGGCGGGCGCGCTGCGTGACGCGTTCGGCGACCTGCGCGCCACCGTCGGCGCCTTCGTCACCGAGACCACCCAACGCATCGCCCGGATCGCCGCCGAGATCCGGCTTCCGGAACCGCTGCGCGCCCTGGTCGCGGTACGGCTGGCGGACGAGTTCACCGACCCGGCGTCGCGGGTGTTCGCCGTGCGCTCGTCCGGGCTGGACGAGGACACCCAGACGTCCAGCCTCGCCGGGATCCACGCCACCGTCCTCGGCGTACGGGGCGTCGACGGTGTGCTCGCGGCGATCGAGCACTGCTGGCGCTCGTACTACGCGGCTCCGGCGGTCGCCGCGCGACTGCGCGCCGGTGACGTCCGCTGGCAGCCCCGCCTCGCGGTGTTCGTACAGGAACAGATCCCGGCGCATCTCGCGGGCGTCGCCTTCACCGATCGCGACGAGGTGGTCGTCGAGTACGTCACCGGGCTCGCCGACCAGATGGTCGCCGGTGCCGAGGTGCCCAGCCGCGTCACGCTCGGCACGGCGGCGGGTTCGCCGCCCGACCCGCGGCTGGCGGAGGTCGCCGCGCTCGCCCGCCGGCTGCGCCGGCGGTGTACCGGCGACATCGACGTCGAGTGGGCGATCGACGGCAGCGGACTGCACCTGATCCAGGTGCGTCCACGAACCGACCGCCCCGCCGCGACGCACGACGACGCGCCGGCGTTAGACGTGTACCGGTTGTACGTCGAGGACCCGCCGCCGAACGTGCCGCTGGGCGAGGTCGCCCGCGTGTACGCGAGCCAGGTCGCCAAGCGGGGACCGGTGTACCGGCTGGCAGCCGAGTGCGACGTGCCGACCGGGCGGGGCTGGCTGCTGCGGTTCAACGGGCTGGGGCTGCACGCCCCGGCGACCGTCGCGGCGCTGCGCGCCGCCCTCGCCGAGGGCGGCGCGGACCGGTGCGTCCTGGACCTCGCCGACACCATGCGGCAGATCGTGGTCGCGAAGTCCGAGGTGATCCCCCGGCTGATCGAACTGACCGGCGTCACCGGTCGCGGCACCCGGATGTACTCCGCCGTGGTCCGCGACTTCGTCTCCGGCGAGATCGGGCTGATCACCCGGTTGGCGGGTGACGGTCTCCTCGTCGAGTACACCGACGAAGGGCTGATGGCGCTCAACCGAGGTACCGCCGGCGCGGCGACGATCGTGGTCGGGGACCTGCGCCAGCCGATCGAGCAGCCCGGCAATCTCGTCGCCCCGGCAGATCCCGCCGCGAGCCGACTGGTACCGCACCTGACCCGGCTCGCGTCGTTCACCCGGCGGATGGTCGACCGGTACGGCGACACCACGCTGGAATGGGTGTACGCCGACGGGCAGCCGTACCTGGTGGACTTCTCGGTGCTCGGCGGCGATCCGGTCACCGTCGTGCCGGACAGTGCCGTCGTCTCCGCCGGCACGGCACGCGGTCCGCTGCTCACCGTGGACGACGACGAGGTACTGCGACGGCTGTCCATCGGACCGGCGATCAGTCTCAGGCATTCGGTGGACCTGTCCGACCACGACGGACTGGAGAAGATCGTCGCTGCGGTCGCCGCGTCGCCACGTCCTCCGATCGTGCGGGTCCGACGCCCGTACGCCGTGTTGTCCGTGCTGATCGGATCGGTCGCCGGTTTCGTGTTCGAGCGCGGCTCCATCCTCGGACACCTGCCGATCCTGCTGCGCGAGGCGGGCGTGCCCGCCGTGACGTACGCCGGACCCGGGCTGGTCGACGGCGACGAGGTGGTGATCAGCGACGGCACCGTCGCGTTCGGTGTCACCCGTGCCGTGGTGGACGCATGACGCCGCGCCCGACGCTCGGCGGCGTCGTGCCGCACCCCGCGTCGTCGACAGCCGGACCGGTCGCGGGGGACTGGCTGGTCGTCGCCGGGATGCACCACCTGAACCGCGCCGCGCCCGCGACCGACAGCGACGTGTGGGTGCTGGCTCCGCTGCCCGACCTGCGGGGCGGAGCCGAGGGCAGCCGCGGCTGGGCGGACAACACGATACTGCTGCGCTGGGCGGACCTCGGTCCGTTGGACCTGTACCCGGTGCGGCGGGACGGGGTGCCCGGTGCGCGGGCGACGACCACCGGCGGGGACCTGTTCGACCGGTTGCTGCCCGGCGCGACGCTCGACGCGCTGGTGGGCGACCGGGGTGCCGACGCCGCGCCGGTACCGCTGTTCGTCCTGCGTACCCGCCCCGACGGGGCGACCGGGCGGCTGTCCGCGCACGTGTACGCGCAGATCCGGTTCCTCGCCGAGGACGGGTTGTTCATCCGGATCACCGACGAACCGCTGTCGGTGGGCGGGGTGACCGGGCTGGAGTGGGTACCGGTCGCGCTCGACCGGCACGCCGCGTACCGGCTGTTCCTCAACAACCACCAGTTGTACTACCGGGTGTGCTTCGCCGGTCGCGAGTTGGAGATCAAGTTCACGATCGATCCCCCGTCGGCGGACATCTGGGCGCTCACCGCCTTGGCGCACCGCGCGATCGCGGGCGGTGAGCTGCCCGGATGCCTGCCCGAGTACCGGGACGAGATCCAGCTCTGGGAATTCGACAACTATCTGTACGAGGTGGTCGAACCGGAGTCCGAGCGCGGCTACGTGTCGTTCATCCCGACCACCGACGGCAGGTACCGGGTCAAGCGCAAATGGTTCACCGCCGACACGTACGACCGCCGGGAGACCCACACCCACGGCGTGACCGCGCCGCACGGGTTCGAGGCGTACCTTCGCGACGAACTCGGGCTCGGCACGGTGCCGCTGCCCCCGTTCCATCGGGTGCGCTACGACCTCAACGTCGAGTCGATCCGCACCGGTCACGTGTACGGCATCATGTTCGACACGGTCAGCCTGATCGGCACGCCCGGCATCCGGTTGCAGCAGTGCGAGATGGAGTACCTACGCAGCCGCGCCGTCGCCCCGGACGAAGACGCGATCGCCGTCGAGATGGCTGAGATCGCCACCTGGGTGGAGGGGTTCCTCGAGGCGCAGGGGTACCCGGCGGCGCGCGGCTACTACTCGAAACTGAGCTGGCTGCGCGACGTGGTCGCGGCGCGCGGGTAGAGCGGTGCCTGAGGCGCGGTCAGGTCGAGCTCCGCGGTCAGATCGACGCCTTGGTGGCGACACAGAATTCGTTGCCTTCGGGGTCGCGCAGGACGACGTACGTGTCGTCCGGGTCGTCGTTCGCGCGGACCCTGGTCGCGCCCAGCCGGACCAGCCGCTCCACCTGGGCGGGCGCGGCACCGCCCCGGCAACGGCGCGACTGTTCCCGACGACTGTGGGGGCGTCGATCGACGCCCCCACAGTCGTGCGCTCCGGGTGATTCGTGGACAGCCACACCCGTCGCGTACGCGGCGCCCTCCCCGCCGCGCGTCTGGTGACCGCCCTGGTCAGCCGCCGAACGAGGCGAGGTAGCTTTCGGCGGCGTCCGGGGTCATGAACCAGTGCTGGAAGTCGTTCGGGTCGGAGAACCCGTTCGCGAACCGCCGGGCGATCGTCGGGTTCACCGACGCGGCGCCGAGGATCTGCTGCACGTGCGGGGGCAGCGGCTGCAGCATCGCGTTCGTCCACTCGGTGACCGCCCTGCCGGTCTCCGCCCAGAACCGCTCGAACGTCTGCGTCATCCACTCCCGGTCGAACGGCTGGTCGCCACGTTCCATGATCGAGGTGAGGTACGAGTACGCGCACTTCGCGGCGGTGTTGCTGCCCTGCCCGGTGATCGGGTCGTTGGCGACCACGACGTCCGCCATGCCCAGCACGAGCCCGCCCGACGGCAGTTCGGCGACCGGACGGCGCACCGTCGGGGTGTACCGACCGGACAGCGTGGCACGCCCGTCGGTCAGCTCCACGTTGGCGCAGCGCTCGTAGACCCAGGGCGTGTACTCGCGACACAGGTCGAGCGTCAACTTCAGGTGTTCGGCCGGGTCGCGCCGGTCCTTCCACAGGTCGAGCGGACCGTCCGGTACCGCCTCCCAGAACAGGATGTCGCAGGGTCCGGACAGGGTCAGCGCCGGGATCACGAACAGTTCGCCGAGACCGGGTACGGCGTTGAAGCCCACGTGCGGTACCGGGTACGTCGGGTCCGGCGTCATGCCGTGCACGTACGCCACCGCCAGCCCGCGCTGCGGCGTGCTGTACACCGACCGCTGCGGGTCCCGGTCGAACACGGTGACCAGGTCGCCCTTGCCTGCGGCGACGATGGTCAGGTCGTACCGTCCGAGCTTGGTCAACCCGTCCAGGTCGGCGGTCGTCACGCCCTGGTAGTGCACGGTGCCGCCGCGCTGCTCGAACAGCTCCAGCCAGCCCGCCATCTTCAGCCGCTGGTCGGTGCTTTCCGCGTGCTCGTCGAGGGGGCATTCGATGCGCAGGGCGCGCTCGCCGGGCGGGGCGGACAGCGACACCTGCAGCCCCTGGATGTGCGGGGTCTGGTTCTCCCACAGGTTCAGCCCGTACCGCCGCTCGGTGTCCAACGCCTTCGCGAACATGCCCTGCGTGCTCATCACCCAGCCGCGCCGGATCTCGTCCGGGGTACGGGCCGACATGATCGTCACCTCGTACCCCTCGGCGAGCAGGCTCAGCCCGAGTTGCAGTCCGGACTGCCCGGCGCCGATGATCAAGATTCTCCGCATTGGTACCTCCAGGTGATTGAGCTACCGGGTCGCCAGCGCGCCCGCAGTCGAGCCGGCGGCACGCTTCATGGTGTGTTCGACGACCGTGACCAGCGCCTGCGCCACCGACGACGGGTCGCGCGCGTCGCAGGTCGTCAGCGGTACGTCGGGGGACAAGGCGAGCGCTTCGCGCACGTCGTCGAGATCGTGGGTCAGCACGCCGTCGAACAGGTTGACGCACACCACGAACGGCACGTCGCTGTCCTGTTCGAAGTAGTTGACCGCCGGGAAGGACGCCTCCAGGTGCCGGGTGTCCGCCAGTACCAGCGCGCCGACCGCTCCCCGGCACAGGTCGTCCCAGACCGGCCAGAAGCGCGGCTGCCCCGGCGTGCCGAACAGGTACAGCACCAGGTCGGGCGCGATGGTCAGCCGCCCGAAGTCCATCGCGACCGTGGTCGTGGTCTTGTCGATACCGGGGTCCAGGCGGTCCACCGGTTCGCTGGCGGCGGTCATCCACGCCTCGGTGTTGATCGGCGGAATTTCCGAAATGGACTGGACGCAGGTCGTCTTGCCGACCCCGAAGCCGCCGGCGATGACGATCTTCGCGGAGGTCAGCTTGACGCTGTCAGGCGAGCTGGCGGAGTCCATCGCGGAGTCTCTCCAGAAGACGGAAGTCGAACGGGGACGAGTACTGGTCGGCATGCACGTACAGCCGGTCGCTGGCGGCGAGGTCGTCGACGACGACCCTGGTCACGCCGAGCGACATGCCGCAGACCGCGGACAGTTCGGCGACCGACCTGGTCTCCCGCGCGTGCTCGTACAGCGACCGCACCTCGGGCAGCAGGCTGGAGGCGAACACGGCGTCGTAGTACGGCACCGACACCAGAGTGTGGACCAAGAGGTGTTGCCGCGTGCGGGTGCGTCCCCCGGTCAGGACGTAGGGCCGCACCTTCCAGTACGTGGTGGGCACGGGTGATTCGCTCCTTCGGCTGTACGCCGCTCAGCGGGGCGTCTGGGTGGCGGTGAGGCGGTGCAGCTCGCTGCGGACCTGCGGAGTGAGCGCGTGCCCGACGGCTCCGACGAACTGGGCCATGTGGTAGGAGACGACCCGCAGGTCGCAGCCGGCGGCGGCGGCGACAGCCAGCCCCGCCGACTCGCCGACCCGCATGAACAGCAGGTGTCCGCGCGGCAGCCGGATCGTCAGGTACTCCGACGGACCGAGGTTGAGCAGCGACGCGCTGCGGTCAGCCATGCTGAGCAACCCGGCCGTCAACGCGGCGAGCTGGTCGCCGAGGTCGCGGGGGACCCGGCGGGAAGCGGTGAGCTGGAGACCATCGAGGGAAACGAGCAACGCGTGGGTGACGCCCGGCACCTCATCGGCGAACTGCCGGATCAACCACTCGCAGTCCTGCGGCCCGCGCGGGGCCGGCGGCTGCGTGCCGCGGCCGTTGCTGGATGAGATCATCCCAGATGTCCTTCGGAGTCCTCGGTCGAAATGGTCAGCTGCGCGTCCTGGACACCGGCTGCGAAGGCGGCCGTCTCGTCCGGCCAGGCGTCGCGATCCGAGCCGGCGTCGGTGAAGGTGCGGGGTTGGGGTACGGGCGGCACCGGCGGTGCGCCCGGCACGCCGTTCTCGTCGCCGCGCAGGCTTTCGCGTACCCGGCGGGGCAGCGTACGGCCTCCGGTACCCGGCTCCCGAGTCCCGTTCGAGCGATCGTCGCCGCCCGGGTGTCCGTTGATGAGCGTGAGTCGCGACGTCGTCGGGGAACCTCCCTGATAGGCGGTCTCCCGATCGGGGGACCGGTGCGGCGCTCGTACCGGACGGGTGGGCTCGACCGTGGCGCGTGCCGTCACCCGGTGATTGGCGTGCGGCATCTCGCACAGCAGCGAGCCGGGGATCGCCACGGTCGCGGTGGTACCGCCGTTCGGACGGCTGGTGAGCCGGACGCGTAGGTGGTTGGTCATCGCCAGCCGGGAGACGACGACGAGGCCCAGGTGCGCGGCGGGGTTCACGGCGACCGGGGCGGGTACGGTGCCGGTCAGCAACCCGTTCAGCGAGGCGAGCTGATCGGGCGGGATACCGAGCCCCACGTCCTCGATGCGCAGCAGGACGCTGCCCTCTTCGGTGATGTACGCGGACACGACGACCGACGCCGTGGGCGGGGAGAACCTGGTCGCGTTGTCCAGCAGCTCGGTGAGTACCCGGATGACGTCGTCGGCGGCGAACTCGACGACCGCGAGGTCCACGACGTGTCCGATCTGGACCCGTGGGTAGTACTCGATCGCCGAGGTCGCGGCCCGTACCACGTCCAGCAGGGCGACCGTCTGCTGGTCGGCTTCCTCGATCCGGCGACCCAGCAGGACTTGCAGATTCTCCGCGTGCCGCCGGATCCGGGTGTTGGCGTGGTCGATGCGGTACAGGCGTTCCAGCCGGTCCGGATCCTGTTCGTCGCCTTCCATCGCGTCGAGGTGGCTGCCCATCTGGTACGCCGCAGCGAGCACGCGCAGCGCGAACTGTTCGCAGATCTCGGGCCAGATGTCTTCGGTGTCGTCCTCAGGCGCGGGCGGGGCAGGCGTGTCCATCCGGGTCACGGCCCACTCGGTGATGGTCGGATCGAGTCGCCGCGCCAGTCGTTGCCGCCACGTCAGCCGGCGCCGGTTCATCTAATCAGCTGGGAACATGTCGCCTTGTTTCATGATGTTCCGGACCTGTAGCCGATGGCGAAGTCTGACACGATCGTGCAGTCAACCACTGTCGTTCCGCGATGGCAACTGATCCGATGTGGACCACCAGCGCGGGAGAACAGCGGTCGGCGGCGTCAGCGCCCGGCGACGCTTCGGGCGCTGACGCCGCACAGTGGGACATCGTTGGCGGCGCGCGGAACGTAACCGCTTCGTGCCGCATTTCCGCCGAGATGCGGGTGTCCCGGCGCACCGCGCCGGGACACCCCTGTCCGTCGAAGCTCAGTCGTTGGTCATTTCACGACCGTGCGCGACGAGCGCATAGATCACGACGACGTCGAGCGCGATCACCGCCAGCGACCAGAACGGGTACGCCGGGATGAACGCCATGTTCACGATCGCGCTGACACCAGCCAGGATCACGCCGACCACACGCGCCCAGGTCTGTGCCACGAACAGACCGAACCCGGTGATCACGGCCAGCGCGCCGATCGCCATGTGGACCCAGCCCCAGACGGTGAAGTCGACGTTCACCGCGAGCTGGCTCTCCGCCACCACGTAGTACCCGCTCCTGAGGACCGCGACCAGTCCCTCGATGAACTGGAACGCGCCCATCAGGATCAGCATGGTGGCGCCGAACACGATCCAACCAACCCAACCGGTCGGCTCCGGTCGCGTTTCCGGCGGGGTGTACACGATGCGGTCCGGTGCCCGCTGCGTTGCCGCCGGTTTCGTCTGCGTCATGACCGGTCGCCCCCTCCTGTCGCCGGTCACCGGCTGTTGCCGTATGACTTCGCTCTCGACTCAAGCCTGCGCGTGTCGCGGCGCGGTCAGGAGTGCGGAGCGACCCGACCCGAGGGGACCTATGGCGTGAACCGGACTGAGGCTGTGGTGGCGGGAGTACCCCGGTTTCACATCGGCTTGCGTGCCTTGACCAGGAAACGTTGGGCGTACGCGACGAACACGCCGTCGCGCTGGATCAGTTCGTGCAGTTCGGCGAGCCGGCGACGGTACCGATCCACGGTGAAGTTGGGAACGATCCAGACGACCTTACAGCGGCGATCCGCGTCCGGCGCGGCCCTAGCGGTCCGGTGGGCCGGCGAGGATCCGTTGCCGAGCCGCCTCCGGTCCGCCCCGCCACCAGCCCATCGCTTCGATCCACCAGGTCAGCCCGGCGTCGACGTACGGCGCGACGACCGATGCCGCGTTGTCCGGCGACGTCCATCCCTCAAGTGCGACGTCGAACCCGTCGAGCGATCCGCGTTCGGCGGCGACGAACCGCACCGCGGCGGCGACATCGTCCACCGGTACCGGTACCGTCCGACCCGCGTTCGCGAACGTGGCGACCACCCCGTCCCACCTCGCCGAGCGGCGGAACCCGGGGCGGTTCGGCCACCGCCCCGCGCACCACACCGGCACCCTGGGCCGCTGTACCGGGGTCGGCAGCATCCGCACCGGGTCGCCGGACGGCATCGCCACCTCGCCGCCCGACCAGAGCGCCGCGAGCAGGTCGAGCGACTCGTCCAACCGCCTGCCCCGCACCCGCGGATCGGGGTCCTCGCCGAATATTGCGTACTCGGCGTCCATCGATCCGATGCCCGCTCCGAACACCAGCCGCCCAGCGGAGAGCCTGTCCAGGGTCGCGGTTTCGCGGGCCACGACCTGCACCCGGCGGCGGGGCAACGCGGTCATCAGTACCCCTAGCCTGATCCGGGACGTGCGGGCGGCGATCGCGGACACCACGACCACCGGGTTCACCACCGGCCAGTCCGGGTCGTGGTACAGCACGTGGTCCCACACGAAGACGCCGTCCCAGCCGTGCTCCTCAGCCGCGACCGCCAGGTCGACCAAGTTCAGGGGGTCGGCGAACGAGCCGACGTTGGGCAGACCGATCGCGTACCTGGGCATGCGCAACCGTAGGCTCGTCTACCCGGGTACCGAAACCTCGGCCGACGGAACAGGTCCCGGCGGATCCGGCTCGTCGCTGACCCGCGCGTACCGGCTAGCGAGGCGTGGTGCCCTGGTGGA
Source organism: Micromonosporaceae bacterium (assembly GCA_036378155.1). Lineage (GTDB taxonomy): Bacteria > Actinomycetota > Actinomycetes > Mycobacteriales > Micromonosporaceae > DASUXA01. Next base: position 12,143 of record DASUXA010000053.1, read on the forward strand.
CGCGCCGCATCGCGGACGCCTGCGCGGTACGACGCAGCAGGTCGGCGCGCAGATGCAGGTCGGTGACGTCTTGTACCACGCCGTGCAGCGCGACGACCTGACCCTGCCCGTCCAGCTTGGGGCGGACCAACGCCCGGATGTTGCGCAGCCCCTTGCGGACCCGGATGCGGAACTGCATGTCGACCGGTAGCCGTTCGGCGAGCATCGTGCGGATGTCCTTGTACAGCCGAGGCACGTCCTCACTGATCACGTACTCCGGCAGTTTGTCCAGCGCCAGCGGCCCTCGGGACTGGTTGCGCTCGAAGATCCGGTACACGCCGGGCGACCAGTGCGCCGTGTCCAGCGCGAGGTTCCAGACCACGTACCCGAGGCGGCCGATCTCCTCCATCTCCGCCATCCTCGCCAGTCGCGCCTGCTCGTCGTGTACCTGGTAGGTGGCGAGCACGCCGTCACCGACCCGGGTGGCGGCCCGACTGATCAACGCCTGCCTGCGGGTGGTGCCTTTGACCACCACGGTCTCCGGTTCGGTCGCTCGTCGCCACGGGATGCCGGTGGACAGCACCTGGACGTACGCGTCGAAGACGCCGTGCACGGCGAGCATCGGTCGCACGTCCAGCAGACGTTGCCCGACCAGATCCGCCGGGTCCTGCTCGTACGGGTGCCCCGATTCCGGACTGGCGTAGTCGATCACGAAGTCGACGATCTTGCCGGTGTCGTCGCGGACCGGGGCGAGCAGCATGGTCGCCGCCGGCACGATGTCCAGCGCGGTCTGCAGCCAGTGAGCCGGCGCGGCGGGGTCGGAGGCGGCGAGCCGGCGCAGCCGGCGACCGACGACGCCGACGAGCGCGCCGATGTACGCCCGTTCCGAGTCGGACGCCTCGTGCGGACCGGGCCAGAGGATGCCGACCGAGCCGTACGGTCGCCCGCCGTGCCGTAGCGGTAGGGCCGCCTTAGCCTCGCCCCGGCGCAGGATCACGAAGGCGTCGTCGTGGGTGCCGGGTCGCCACACCGCCTGGTTCAGCGACACCGCGCGACCCAGCATCGTGTCCACCTGCGATGGAATCCGTTGCCAGTTGCTGGCGACCTGGGCGTCCATGCCGGCGTACCCGACCATGCGCAGCGCGCCGTCCGGCTCGGAGACGACCAGCACGACCGCGCTCGCCCCGGTCGCCGCCAGCCCGTCGCTGAGCAACCGTTCCGCCAGTTCCGCCGAGGTCTGCGCGGCTTGCAGCGAGCCCGTGGCGGTCTGCAGCTTCGCCTGGTCCTCCATTGACAGCTCGGCCAGGTCGGCGCGGGCGGTCGCGCTGTGCGTGTCCTTGCCGTGGCCGCCCGCCGGCGCGTCGGGGGCGGTGACTCGCAGATACCGGGACGCGTCGAAGGGCGGAGCCTCGATCGGGTCGACGCTGTCCGCGCGGGCGTGGTCGTCTTCCAGTTCCTGGTCGAGCGCGCCCGCCAGCAGGCGCGCGGCGACGTCGGCGACCCGTCGGTTCTCCTGCTGCGACAGCCAGACGAGATGTTCGAACGCCTCGTCGGTGCCGCACCCGACGATGCCCGACAGCAGGCCCTTGGCCTGCTCGATCACGGCTCTGGTGCGCATCGCGCGGCGCAGACCCGCGTTTTCGGCTTCCAGCCGCTGTACCCGGGCGGCCCAGTCGAGGCCGTCGCCCTGGGCCTCGGTGACCTCCGGTTTGGTGTCCACGTCACGACCATGTCACTCAGTTGCCCGGCGCGCCACCTCGGACGGCAAGCTCACACGCCGGAACACGACTGCGTCGATCGACCGGGCGAGCGTACGTGGGGCGTACCGCGTCCCGTCGCGGGGTAATAGCGGCTGGTGGCGCAGCTCGCGCGGTTCGTCCGCGGCGTGGTCCGCGACCTGCGCGGGCACGACCTCGCCCTGTACGCGGCGGGTGTCACCTTCTACGCCGCGATCGCGATCGTGCCCGTGTCGCTGCTGTCCATCTGGCTCGCCGGCAAGCTGGTCGGGGTGGCGCGCCTCGCCGCGCTCGGTCGCCGGGTGGTGGACAGCCTGCCCACCGGCATGGGTGCGCCGCCGGTCGCCCAGGACCTGATCACCGCCGGTCTGCACCTGTCACCGGGGGCGGCGGTCGTCATGGTGCTGCCGGCCACCCTGTACGGGGAGGGGCTGCGGCGCGCCTTCGTTGCCGTGATCGACGCCCGGGACCGTTTCATCGGCTGGCGGGGTCGGCTGGCGGTACTGCCGCTGCTGGCGCTCGCCCCGGCGCTGATCGCCGGAGTCACCCTGGTGACGCCGGTGGTGACCCGGCTGCTCGCCGGTACCGGCTGGACGTTGTTCGCCGGGATCGTGGTCTCGTTCATCGCCGACTGGCTGGCGTTGTCCGTCGCGCTCGCCTGGGTGTACCGGTTCGTCGGGCCGGCGCGACCGGCACTCGGGGCGGTGGCGTTGGGTGCGCTCGGTACCGCCTCCTTCCTGTCCGGGTTCATCCACGGCTTCCTGCTGTTCGTGTCGATCCCAGTCGATCTCGGGTACCCGTTCGGCGGGCTGACCGTGATCGGCGGCGTGGTCGCGGTGGGGCTGTGGTTGTACCTGTTGCACGTGATCGCGCTGGTCGGCTACGCGGTCACGGTGTACCTCGACGACGTGCTGCGCGGCCGTACGCTCACACCCAGCGGGTCCCCAGCCACATCCGGGCCCACCATTGCGCGTACGTCATGACCTTGGCGGTGTAGATCGGGTAGAAGTACGCGAAGCACGCCGCGACCGCCAGGACGTACACCGCCGCGACCAGCGCGCCGACGAGGTGCCGGTCCGGTATCCCGAACCGCCAGTCGACCGCCCGCGCGGGTCGCATGATCGCGCCCAGGACGTACACCACGGCCAGGATCAGGAACGGCTCGGCGGGCAGCGCGTAGAAGTAGAACATGGTGCGGTCGGACAGTTCGTAGTTGAACCAGGGCACGATGCCGACCACCACGCCCAACCCGATCGCCAGCGCCCGCCAGTCGCGCCGGCTGATGCCGAACCACGCGAGCCCCGCCAGCGCCGGCAGGAACGACCACCACAGCACCGGCGTGCCCAGCAGCAGCACCTCGGACGCGCACTGCGCCGCCCCGCACGGCCCGTCGCCGGACCAGTAGAACGCGACCGGTCGACCGAGCAGCAGCCACTGCCACGGCCACGACTGGTACGTGTGGTGGGTGGTCAGGTGGGTGTGGAAGTTGAGCGCCTCCTGGTGGTAGTGCCACAGGTTGATCAGCGGTCCGATGACCGGCGGTTCGGAGCTGCCCTGGGTCGCCAGCCAGTGCCGGTCCCAGCCGGCGTCGCTGGCGAACCAGCCGCTCCACGAGGCGAGGTACACCGCCACGATCAGCACGCCGAACAGCAGCACCCAGCCGGTTTCGTCGAGGATCGTGTCGCGCCACGGTCGGCGTGCCCCGGCGGACCGGCGCGCGCCCGCTTCCCACAGGTAGATCAGGATGACGAAGCCGAGGATGTACCACAGCGCGCTCCACTTGACCGCCATGGCGCACCCGGTCAGCACCCCGGCGGCGAGCCGCCACCACGGCACGCCACGCCAGAAGGTGAACGTCGGGCGACCGGCGCGCCCCGGTCGGCTCGGGTCGAGCCCCGCTTCCATCTGGCGCAGCCAGCGCCGACGTCGCTGTTCGCGGTCCATCACCAGGCAGGCGAACGCGGCGAGCAGGAACGTCATCAGGAAGATGTCGAGCAGCGCCGAGCGGGACAGCACGAACTCCATGCCGTCCAGCGCCATCAACAGCCCGGCGGCGCAGCCCAGCACCGTGGAGCCGAACAGCCGGCGCGCCAGCCGGATCACGATCAGCACGGACAGGATGCCGAAGACCGCCGCGGCGATCCGCCAGCCGAACTCGTGGTAGCCGAACAGCTTCTCGCCAACCGCGATGATCCACTTACCCAGCGGCGGATGGACGACGAAGTCGCCGGTGTTCGACTCCGGTTTCCACTCCACGCCGTGGTGCAGCAGCTCGTCGGCTTCCGTGGCGTAGTACGTCTCGTCGAAGATCTTGCCCTTGGGCGAGCTGAGCCCGACCAGGCGCAGGATCGCGGCAATGGCGACGACGACGGCGGTCGCCAGCCACGACGACCATCGATCGGCGGGCAGCGGCGGCACCAGCCGGCGACGCACCACCTCGGGAACCGGCGCGCGCGTCGCGTCGACACCCGCCTCGGCGGCGGCCAGGGTCGCTCCGCCGGCGGGCGTTGCCGCCGCTGGTGCCGCCCGGTCTGCGGACGATGCCGCAGTTGGTGTCGCCCCGCCCGCAGGCGATGCCGCCGGCAGCGCATTCGCCGCGATCGTGGTCTGAGGTGCCGCCGTGGAGGTCACGTCGCGATCGTAGGCTGCGGGTGCGGGGTACGGCAGGCCGTGGTACCGGGCTGTGGACGGGGGACGATGTGTCGGTTCAGTCATCACCGGGGACGCTCATTCTGGTCGGCGCGCCGCTGGGGAACCCGGGGGACGTGTCGCCACGGGTACGGCAGGCGCTGGCCACGGCAGATGTGATCGCGGCGGAGGACACCCGGCGGCTGGCCCGGCTGGGTCGGGATCTCGACATCGCGATCGTCGGTCGGGTGGTGTCGTACTTCGAGGGCAACGAGCAGCGGCGTACCCCGGAACTGACGGAACTGCTGGCAGGCGGCGCGACCGTGGCGGTCGTCACGGACGGCGGCATGCCCAGCGTCTCCGATCCCGGGTACCGCCTGGTCAGAGCCGCCATCGAGGTCGGCGCGCAGATCACCGCGGTACCGGGTCCGAGCGCCGTGACCACCGCGCTCGCGGTTTCCGGGCTGCCCTGCGACCGGTTCTGTTTCGAGGGCTTCCCGCCCCGCCGCCCGGGCGAGCGGCGTACCCGCTTCGCCGACCTCGCCACCGAGCGGCGCACGATGGTCTTCTTCGAGGCGCCGCACCGGATCGCCGCGACCCTCGCCGACCTCGCCGACGCGTTCGGTCGGCAGCGTCCCGCCGCGCTGTGCCGGGAGCTGACCAAGACGCACGAGGAGGTCCGCCGGGCCACGCTCGGGGAGCTGCTCACGTCGGTCACCGAGGACGAGCCGCGCGGCGAGATCACGCTCGTGGTGGGCGGGGCGGTGCACCACGTCACCGCGCCGGCAGAGGCGGACGTGTACGCGGCGGTGCTGTCCCGCGAGTCGATGGGCGTGTCGCGCCGCGACGCGATCGTCGCCATCGCGCGCGAATACGCGTTGCCCAAGCGCGAGGTGTACGACGTGGTGGTGCGACACTCCGGCGGCGAGCGCCCGGACGCGCGGCAGTAGTCGGCACGCGCTCGTCAACCCGATTCACAGGGCGGCTCGTCGTCCACAGCCCCGGTATCGAATCGCCGGCTCGGTACCGGGGTCACTAGGCTTGTCCGGCATGAGTCACGTTCTCGCCGCCGTCGCCTGGCCGTACGCCAACGGCCCGCGACACATCGGTCATGTCTCCGGCTTCGGGGTTCCCTCCGACGTGTTCAGCCGGTACATGCGCATGGCGGGCCACGACGTGCTCATGGTGTCGGGGACCGACGAGCACGGCACGCCGATCCTGGTCCAGGCGGAGCACGAGGGCGTCAGCCCCCGCGAACTAGCCGACCGGTACAACCGGGTGATCGTCGAGGATCTGCACGCCCTCGGCCTGTCGTACGACCTGTTCACCCGGACCACCACGCGCAACCACTACCAGGTCGCGCAGGAGCTGTTCCGGGTGGTGTGGCGCAACGGATACATGATCGAGCAGACCACGCGCGGCGCCATCTCCCCGTCCACCGGGCGCACCCTGCCCGACCGGTACATCGAGGGCACCTGCCCGATCTGCGGATACGAAGCCGCGCGCGGCGACCAGTGCGACAACTGCGGCAACCAGCTCGACCCGGTCGACCTGATCAACCCCCGGTCCCGGATCAACGGGGAGACGCCGGAGTTCGTCGAGACCAAGCATTTCTTCCTCGATCTGCCGGCGCTCGCCGACGCGCTCGCCGAGTGGCTGAAGTCGCGCACGGACTGGCGACCGAACGTGCTGAAGTTCTCCCTCAACCTCCTCGACGACGTACGACCCCGGGCGATGACCCGGGACATCGACTGGGGGATTCCGGTTCCGCTGCCGGGCTGGGAGGACAACCCCAACAAGCGGCTGTACGTCTGGTTCGACGCGGTCATCGGCTACCTGTCGGCGTCGATCGAGTGGGCTCGTCGCTCCGGCGACCCGCAGGCGTGGCGGCGCTGGTGGAACGACCCTGCTGCCCGGTCGTACTACTTCATGGGCAAGGACAACATCACGTTCCACGCCCAGATCTGGCCGGCTGAGCTGCTCGGGTACGACGGTCGGGGCGCCAAGGGCGGCGAGCCGGGCGAGTACGACACCCTCCAGTTGCCGACCGAGGTGGTGTCCAGCGAGTTCCTGACCATGGAGGGACGCAAGTTCTCCTCGTCCCGCCGGGTCGTCATCTACGTCCGCGACTTCCTCGAGCGGTACGACGCCGACGCGCTGCGCTATTTCATCGCCGTCGCCGGACCGGAAACCACCGACACCGACTTCACCTGGTCGGAGTTCCTGCGTCGCAACAACGACGAACTGGTCGCCGGCTGGGGAAACCTGGTGAACCGGTCGATTTCGATGGCGGCGAAGAACTTCGGCGCCATACCGCCGATCGGCGCGGCGGGGCTGACCGCCGACGACGAGGCGCTGCTGGCGTCGGCGCGGGCGGCGTTCGACACCGTAGGTCGGCTGATCGAGCAGCACCGCCAGAAGCAGGCGATCGGCGAGGCGATGCGGGTCGTCGCCGAGGCCAACAAATACCTGTCCGAACAGGCGCCCTGGAAGCTCAAGGACGACCGGGAGCGGATGGGCACCGTCCTGCACGTCGCGCTGCAGGTGGTCAGCGACTGCAACACGCTGCTCACGCCGTTCCTGCCGCACTCGGCACAGAAGATCCACGAGTTGCTCGGCGGCACCGGGGTACACGCACCGATGCCGCAGGTCGTCGAGGTGGACGACCTCGACGGCGGCCCGTCGTACCCGGTGATCACCGGCGACTACTCCGGCGGCGCCCGCTGGCGGTCCGAACCGGTACCGGCCGGTCGACCGCTCGCCCCGCCCAAGCCGGTCTTCAAGAAGCTCGACCCGTCGATCGTCGACGAGGAATTGGCTCGGCTGGGACAGCAGTGACCCCGACCGGCATGAGCGACGCAGGTCAGCGGTCCAGGCAGCAGCGGGCGGCGGCGCGGCGGCGGGACGAGTTCCCGCCGCCGCCCGAACCGCTGGCGGTGCCCGTCCTGGACAGCCACACCCACCTCGACATCACCCTCGACGCGGGTGAGGAGGTCGCCAACCCCGCCGTCGACCGGGCGATCGCGGCGGCCGCGGCGGTCGGCGTGACCCGGCTGGTCCAGGTCGGCGTCGACGTCGCCTCGTCCCGGTGGGGCACGGCGCTCGCCGAGCGCCGGCAGGCGGTGGTCGCCACGGTCGCGCTGCACCCGAACGAGGCGCCCCGCGTCGGCGACCTCGACGAGGCGCTTCGGGTCATCGAGGGTCTGGCGACGGCGGACCGGGTGCGCGGCATCGGGGAGACCGGGCTGGACCGTTTCCGCACCGGCGACGACGGTCGCGCGGCGCAGGAGGAAAGCTTCCGCGCGCACATCGCGATCGCCAAGCGCACCGGCAAGCCGCTGGTCATCCACGACCGCGACGCACACTCCGACGTGCTGCGGGTGCTCGACTCCGAAGGCGCGCCCGACGTCGTGGTCATGCACTGCTTCTCCGGTGACGGCGAGTTCGCCGCGCAGTGCCTGCGACGAGGATTCCTGCTGAGCTTCGCCGGTACGGTGACGTTCAAGAACGCCGAGCCGCTGCGCGAGGCGGCACGGCTCGCCCCGCTCGACGCGATCCTCGTGGAGACGGACGCGCCCTACCTCACCCCGACGCCGTACCGGGGCCGACCAAACGCGTCATACCTCATCCCGCTCACGGTGCGGTCGCTGGCCGAAACCAAGGGCGTGGACGTCGATGAACTCAGCGCCGCGATCTCCGCCACCGGCGAGCGGGTGTTCGGCCCCTGGTAGGTAGCCTTGCCTCCCATGACGGCCGCGCTGCTCGGCCCGGCTGAGATCCGGGAGTTGGCCGGGCGGCTCGGGGTACGCCCCACGAAGACGCTCGGACAGAACTTCGTGCACGACCCGAACACGGTGCGCCGCATCGTGCGTGCCGCCAAACTGGACCCCACGGACGTGGTCGTCGAGGTCGGACCGGGACTCGGTTCGCTGACCCTCGCGTTGCTGCCCGCTGCCGCCCACGTGTACGCCGTCGAAGTCGACCCCGCGCTGGCCGAGGCGCTGCCCGCGACCGTCGCCGCGCACGCCGCCCGGTACACCGCCGCGCTGACCGTGCTGCACCGGGACGCGTTGCGGGTCGCCGCCGCCGACTTCACCGGCCCGGCGCCGACCGCCCTGGTGGCGAACCTGCCGTACAACGTCGCGGTACCGGTCGTGCTGCACCTGCTCGCCACGCTGCCCACGCTGCGGCAGGGGCTGGTCATGGTGCAGAAGGAGGTGGCGGATCGGCTCACCGCCGCGCCGGGCTCCCGCGTCTACGGGGTACCGTCGGTGAAGCTCGCCTGGTACGCGCACGCCCGGCAGGCAGGTCGGGTACCGGCGAACGTGTTCTGGCCGGTACCGAACGTCGAGTCCGGGCTGGTCGCGTTCACCCGGCGGGAACCCCCGGCAGATGTCGACCGCGAAGCGGTGTTCGCGGTGATCGACGCGGCGTTCGCGCAGCGCCGCAAGACGCTTCGCGCCGCCCTGGCCGGTTGGGCTGGTGGTCCCCGCGCCGCCGAGGCGGCGCTGATCGACGCCGGTATCGATCCGTCCGCGCGGGGCGAGTCGCTCACCGTCGCCCAGTTCGCCGCGATCGCCGCGGCCCGAGCAGGAGGAACCAGTTGACCGAGGCGTGGCAGCCGGGGGAGTACGAGCGGCCGAGAACCGCCGCGCCCGGCGCGGTTCGGGTACGCGTGCCCGCCAAGGTCAACCTGCACCTCGGCGTCGGACCGCGACGCCCCGACGGCTATCACGAGCTGACGACGGTGTACCTCGCGATCGGGCTGTACGACGAGATCACCGCACGCCCCGACGACGCACTCAGCCTGACCATGGACGGCGAGGGCGCCGGGACTCTGCCGCTCGACGGGTCGAACCTGGTCATCAAGGCGGTGTCCGCACTCGCCGGTACCCTCGGGCGACCCGCGCGCGCCCGGCTGCACCTGCACAAGCAGATCCCGCTCGCGGCGGGTCTGGCCGGCGGCAGCGCCGACGCCGCCGCCGCCCTGGTCGCGTGCGACGCGCTGTGGGGCACCGGCCTGACCCGCGAGGACCTTGCCGCGATCGCCACGGGCGTCGGCTCCGACGTGCCGTTCCTCGTCCACGGGGGGACCGCGCTGGGCACCGGTCGCGGCGAGCGGATCACCCCGATCCTCGCCGGGGGCGAATCGTGGCACTGGGTGGTCGCCGCCGCCGACGGGGGGCTGGCGACACCCGACGTGTACGCCGAACTCGACCGACTGCGCGACACCGGCGAGGCGCCCGCCCCGCTCGGTCCCCCCGACGACCTGCTCGCCGCGTTGCGCCAGCGCGACCCGGAGGTACTCGCCGCGCACCTGGGCAACGACCTGCAAGCGGCGGCGCTGTCGCTCCGCCCCGAGTTGCGCGCCACCCTGGACGCCGGTACCCGCGCCGGAGCCCTCGCCGGTCTGGTGTCCGGCTCCGGTCCCACCTGCGTGTTCCTCGCCGCCGACGAGCAGCACGCCGCCCTGGTCGCGACCACCCTCGAGACCCAGGCGGTCTGCCGCTGGGTGGCGGTCACCACCGGTCCGGTACCGGGAGCGAGGCTGATCTGATGGCGAACATCGTCAACCTGGACCGCGTCTCGAAGGGGTACGGCCCGGTCGGGGCGCTGCTCACCGACGTTTCGCTCGGTCTCGACGACAGCGACCGGGTCGGCGTGGTGGGTCTCAACGGCGCCGGCAAGTCGACCCTGCTGCGCCTGCTGACCCGGCAGGAGCAGCCCGACGAGGGGCGGGTCACGCTGCGCCGCGACCTGCGGGTCGCCTGGCTGCCGCAAAGCCTGGACCTGCCGCCGGGCGCGACGGTGCGCGACGTGGTGCTCGGTACCACCTGGCTGGACGAAGGCTTCGCCGCCGAACACGAGTGGGCCGGCGACGCCGGTGTCCGCACCGTGCTGGCGGGGCTGGGCATGCCGAACCTCGGGTTGGACACCGCGGTCGGCACGATGTCCGGCGGCGAGCGCCGCCGGACGGCGCTCGCCGCGCTGCTGATCCGTACCAGCGACCTGCTCGTCCTCGACGAGCCGACCAACCACCTCGACGTGGCGGGCGTGTCCTGGCTGGCGGCGCACCTGCTGGCGCGGCGCGGGGCGCTGGTCGTGGTCACCCACGACCGCTGGTTCCTCGACGCGGTCGCCACGAAGACGTGGGAGGTCGCGGACCAGACGGTACGGGCGTACGAGGGTGGATTCGCGGCGTGGACACTCGCCCGCGCGGAACGCGCCCGCGTCGCCGCCGAAGCCGAGGCGCGCCGGCAGAACCTGCTGCGCAAGGAGATCGCCTGGCTGCGTCGCGGGGCACCGGCGCGGACCAGCAAACCGAAGTTCCGCATCGAAGCGGCGAACGCGCTGATCGCCGACGTACCGCCGCCTCGCGACACCGTCTCGCTGCGCCGGCTCGCGACCAGCCGGCTCGGCAAACAGGTCTTCGAACTCGACGACGTCACGCTCGCCGTCGGGGACCGTGCCATCCTGCGCGACCTGACCTGGCACGTCGGTCCGGGCGACCGGGTCGCGATCCTGGGCGCCAACGGCGCCGGCAAGACCACGTTGCTGCGGCTGCTCGCCGGGGCTGCCACGCCGGCACGCGGCCGGCTGGTCACCGGGTCGACGGTCCGCTGCGCGTACCTGTCGCAGGAACTGCGCGAGTTGCGGTCCGACCAGCGGGTGCTGGAATCGGTCGAGGAAGTGGCCCGTCGGGTGCGCCTGGGCGACCGGGAACTGTCCGCCGCGCAGCTCGCCGAGATCTTCGGGTTCACCGACCGGCGGCTGTGGACCCCGGTCGGCGACCTGTCCGGCGGGGAACGGCGTCGGCTGCAACTGTTGCGGCTGCTTGCCGGTGAACCCAACGTGCTGCTGCTCGACGAGCCGACCAACGACCTCGACACCGACACCCTCGCCGCGTTGGAGGACCTGCTCGACTCGTGGCCGGGCACGCTCGTGGTGGCGAGTCACGACCGGTACCTGGTGGAGCGGGTCACCGACGTGGTGTACGGGCTGTTCGGCGACGGGCGGCTGGTCCACCTGCCGGGCGGTGTCGACGAGTACCTCGCCCGGGTGGCAACCGCCACGCCGAACCAGCGGACGCCCGCCGAGCGGACCCCCGCCGATCTGGACGCGCACGGTCCCCGACCGGTCACGGGTACCGCCTCAGGGCTGTCCGCCGCCGACCGTCGTGCCGCCCGCAAGGAGCTGGCGCGGCTGGAGCGGCAGGTCGCCAAGCTCGAACAACGCGAAGCTGAACTGCATGAGCAGCTCGCCCGGCACGCCACCGACTACGAAAAGGTCGCCGCCCTGGACGCCGAGCTGCGTGCGGTACAGGCGGACCGGTCGGCTGCCGAGGAAGCCTGGCTCAGCCTCGCGGACTTCGCGGGAACGGACTGAGCGGCGCCGTCGGCGCGTCGGTCTCGCCGTCGACGGTCGCGGCGGCTACCCCCGCCGGGTGGGACGGCGGGCGGTGCGGGACAATTCGCTGCAGGTAGTGACGACGCGAAGAAGGGCACCATGGCTCACATCCCCGTCAACCATCCGCTGCGACCGCTCTACCGCGTGATCTCCGCGGTGATCGGGCTGTACGTGCTGGTCTTCGGCCTGCTCGGGGTCATCGAGACGAACGGCGGCCCTGCTTTCGGCAAGGATGGCGCCGCGTGGGTGCTCGGTCTGCGTACCAACCTGGCGTTCTCCGTCATCTCGATCATCTGGGGCGCGGTCATCTTCGTCGCCGCGATCTACGGTCGCAACCTGTTCCACTACCTGGCGATGCTCGCCGGGGTGGTGTTCATGCTCAACGGCTTCCTGATGATGGCGCTGATGCAGACCAGCGCGAACGTCTTCGCGTTCTCCATGGTCAACTGCATCGTGTCGTTCGTCTTCGGCATGGCGGTCCTCGCCTCCGGCCTGTACAGCAAGGTCGGTACTGACGAGGAAGCCGAGGCTGCCCGCCGGTGGCAGTTGACCGGCGGAATGTGAGCGGATCGGTACGACGGTGGGGGCGGCCGAAGGCCGCCCCCACCGTCGTTGCCGGGTGCCGTCGCCCGCGTGCGCTTCCCGAGGCGCGAACAGCCGTCGCCCGTTCCGAAGGGCGCGAACAGCCGTCGCCCGCGTACGCTTCCCAAGCCGCGAACCGCCGCGGTCCGCGTCCGCTTCGCCGGGCGCGATCGTTACCGTAGTTCGCGGTCGCGTCGCTTCAGGGTCATCAGGGTCGGCTTCGGCTCAAGGTGGGACAGCCCGTTCCAGGCGAGGTTGACCAGGTGCGCCGCGACCGTCTCCTTGCGCGGCTTGCGGACCTCCAGCCACCACTGCCCGGTCAGCGCGACCATCCCGACCAGCGCCTGCGAGTACAGTTCCGCCAGCTTCGGGTCGTACCCCCGAGACTTGAACTCCGCCCCGAGAATGTGCTCGACCTGGTGTGCGACGTCGTTGAGCACGCTGGAGAAATTGCCCGCGGCGGACATCGCCGGCGATTCGCGGACCAGCACCCGGAACCCGTCCGTCTCACCTTCGATGTATTCGAGCAGCGCCAATGCCGCCTGTTCCAGGAGTTCGTGCGGGTGACCTCCGGTCAGGGCGGTGGTGATCCGGTCGAGCAGGGACCGCACTTCGCGGTCGACCACCACCGCGTACAGCCCTTCCTTGCCGCCGAAGTGCTCGTACACGACCGGCTTGGACACCTTCGCGCGGGCCGCGACCTCCTCGACCGACGTGCCGTCGAAGCCGCGCTCGGCGAACAACTGCCTGCCGATGGAGATCAGTTGCTCGCGTCGCTGTGCGGAGGACATTCGTACCCGCGAGGTCGTGGCACGGCCACGCCGGTCCTCGGTACTTGAACTGTCGGTCACTCGGCAATCGTGCCAGGAACATGACCGCATGCGCCCGTTCGCCGGGTGTCGCCTCGGCTCAGAATCGTGACCCGGTCGTCTCGCCGGTGGTCGCGACGGTACCGTCGGCGTTCGCCAATTTCGCGGCGACCCGCTCGGGCTTGGGCCAGCGGACATTGCTCACCCAGCCCAACTTTTCGAAGATCCAGATGGTGCGTGCGGTCGCGTCGATCTGCCCGCGCAGTACCCCGTGCCGGGCGCAGGTCGGGTCGGCGTGGTGCAGGTTGTGCCAGCTCTCGCCGAAGGACAGGATCGCCAGCGGCCAAAAGTTCGCCGCCCGGTCGCCTTCGCGGGTCTCGAACGGGCGCTCGCCGACCACGTGGCACACCGAGTTGATCGCCCAGGTGACGTGGTGCAGCAGCGCGATGCGTACCAGCCCGCCCCAGAAGAACGCGGTCAGCGCGCCCTGCCAGGACCAGGAGATCAACCCGCCGGCCAGCGTGGGCAGCGCGACGGACGCGATCACGATCAACCCGAACAGCTTGTCGACGCGCTGGATGTCGCGGTCCGCGACCAGGTCCGGGGCGAACCGGGACCGGTTCGACATCTCCCGTTGGAACAGCCAGCCGACGTGCGCGTAGAACATGCCCTTGGTCAGTCCGCCCAGGCTCGTCCCGTACCGCCACGGCGAGTGCGGGTCGCCTTCCACGTCGGAGAACGCGTGGTGCCGCCGGTGGTCGGCGACCCACTGCGTCGGCGCGCCCTCCACGGACAGCGAGCCCGCCACCGCGAGCGCGACGCGCAGCCAGCGCTTCGCCTTGAACGACCCGTGGGTCAGGTACCGGTGGAAGCCGACCGTCACACCGAGCCCGGAGACCACGTACATCACTGTCGCGATGGCGACGTCGGTCCAGGACAGCCAGCCGCCCCAGGCGACCGGGACGGCGACGATCAGGGCGACGAACGGGACGATCACGAACGCCCACAGGGCGATCAGGATGCCGGTCGACTGCCGGCCGTCGGTGAGCGGCTTCGCCGCGGGGGTTCGGGTCGGGCGGATGAGAGCTGTGGTCATCTGTACCTCGCGCGGAAACTGGTTACGCCTACGTCACCGTAACTTACGGAACCGTAGTTTGCACTTGGTCAGTTCCGTTACCCACGTCCCGCCCGGTCAAGCATGCGAACGACGATCGCCGAGGGTTTTCGGGCGAAGAGCGGCAATTCTCCAGTACCCCGGTCGGACGTGCACCCCGCAGCGCGCAGTCGCGAGCGGTATGAGCAGCCCCGGCGGTACACCGCTGGTGGTGTGACCACACCACCAGCGGTGTACGAGTGCCGCGGCATACCCGAGCCCGGGGCGGTGCCGCGCGATCCCGCGGGTCCCAGGCGGTCGCGTGGCGGTACCGGGCGGCCCCGAGCCGGGCGGCGCGGCGGCACCGCCGCGCCGCCCGGTGTGCGAGGCAGCCGGTCGAGCCGACTTCAGCTCAGGGTCAGCGCGGTGTCGTCGATGACGAACGAGGTCTGCAGCGAGGAGTCCTCGGTACCGGTGAACTTCACCGTCACGGTCTGCCCCGCCATCGAGGAGACGTCGTAGCTCTTCTGCACGTACCCGGAGGATTGGTTCAGGTTCGACAGGGTGGCGAGCGTCGCCGAGCCGACCTGGACGGTCAGCTTGTCGTAGGCGGTGCTGCTCGTCGTCTCCGAGGTGTCGATGTGTACCCAGAAGGTGAGCACGGCGTGGCAGCCGGCCGGGATCGACACCGACTGGGACAGCGTGTCGGTGTGCGACGTGCCGTACCCGTCCAGCCAGGCGTCCCAGGTACCGGAGTGGGTGGGCTCACCCGACGAGCCGTACTGACCGATCACTCCGGACGTCGACGACCAGCTCACGTTGCCCGATTCGAAGCCCGGGTTGGCGAGCTGCTGCCCGCTGCACCCGCCGCCACCGCCGCCGCCTGTGCCGACGGTCCAGCCGATGCCGATGGCGCCCGCCGCGCCGGTCGAGTCGGTCACCGTGATCGTGCTGGTCGTGGTCTGTGCGGTGGTCGGGGTACCGGAGATCACCCCGGTGCTGGAGTTGATCGTCAGACCGGCGGGCAGCCCGGTCGCCGAGTAGGTCAGCGTCGCGCCGCCCGACGAGGACGCCTGGATCTGCAGCGAGACCGGCGTGCCGACGGTGGCGGACTCGCTGCCCGGGTTGGTGACCGTGACGGTGTTACCGCTGCCGGCGGGCTTGGTGAGCAGGCAGCCGCTGATCGACAGGTTGATCGTGTTGGTCGAGGTGAGGCAGGTGGTGAACCAGTACGTCTCCTGCCCGTAGCTCTGACCCTGGGTCGCCGTGGTGTTGCCGTCGGCGTCCACCTCGCACGGGTTGTTCAGCGTGCACATCTGACCGTTGTCGTTACCGGTGTTGTTGATACCGACGATCCTGCCGGTGGCGGTGTCGACGATCGGCGATCCGGACGTGCCGTGGGTCGGGTTGCAGCCGCTGTTGTACCGGATGGAATCGCGCCAGGTCCACTGGTCTTCCTTCAGCACGTTCACGAAGCCGTTGATCGAGCAGTTCCAGATCTGCTTCCAGTACCCGGACGGAATGCTGACCGCCGTTCCGTTCGCCGGATGGGTGTTCGACAGGGTCAGCGCGGTCACGCCGTACTTGCTCCTGATCGCGGCGAAGGTGTCGGTCAACCGGTACAGCGAGACGTCCGTGTTGGTCATCGTGGCGTAGATCAGCAGATCCGCCCGTACCGTGCCGAGCGTGTTGCCCGAGGAGTCGAGCAGGCTGCCGGACCGGGAACTGGAGACGTTCTGCAGCACCTGTCCGGCGCTGGGCATGCCGCCCTCGTAGCAGTGGCCGTTGGTGAGCATCAGGGCGCGGTCGGTGTCGACCGAGGTCGGGTACCGCACCAGGGCGGCGGAGCAGTTGTTCAGGGCGATGGTCGCGGCGAGGCCGCCGGAGGTGGCGGCGTGGGCGGGGGCGGCGCCGATGAGTACGGCGCCGACGAGGGCGATCGATCCGAGCCCGGCAGCCAGTCGTCTGCGCACGGGGGCTCCCTTCAGGGGTGCGGGGCGCCGACCTCGAGGGAGCACCGGGCAGACCGAGGTGACCAGCCCCCGGTCGAGCGCCGGTTCAGCGGGGGTACGGGAGGTCGACGGGGGTGACGACCTCGTGAGTGGGAATGCATCGATGTGTCTGCGTGGAAGGAACGGTCACATCGAAAGGTTTGATTGTCAACCCGACCGTGGCTCCAGCTCGTCGCATGGGCGCGCACCAGCGCGGACACGGCGCTCGGAGGTAGATGGGCGCGCTCGGTCGGGGGCGTGCGGGTCTGCTCGCCGACGTACCGCGGGCGTGGTGCGACCCGTCACCGACGGGGCGTCTCGGGACGGTACTGTATAGACGCGGCAGGACACCGATAGTGTCCGCTTTGGGTAGTCCCGGGTCGTCTAATGGCAGGACGTCAGGTTTTGGTCCTGATTATAGGGGTTCGAATCCTCTCCCGGGAGCAATGCGTCCCGTCCGCAGGCTCGTTCGGCTGCGAGCAAAGGACCGCCTCGGCTGCGTCGGGCAACTCGTACTGATTAGCATGAGCCGGGCGCACCGCCGGATGCCGAGGGGAGCAACACGTGAACCCGTCCCGTACGGTGATCATCCTCGCCGCTGGCGAGGGGAAGCGGATGAAGTCGTCGCTGCCGAAGGTGCTCCATCCGTTGCTCGGTCGCACCCTCGTCGGGCATGTACTCGCGGCAGCCGACCCGATCTCCGCCGAGCGCACCCTCGTCGTGGTCGGTCACGGCGCCGACCTGGTACGCGAGCATCTCGCCGAGACCGCCCCGCACGCCACTCCGGTCCTGCAGGCCGAGCAGCATGGGACCGGGCACGCGGTACGCGTCGCGCTGTCCGCCGCGCCCGAGGCGAGCGGGACGATCGTGGTGCTCAACGGCGACGTTCCGCTGCTGCGCCCCGAGACGCTGCTCGACCTGGTCGGCGCGCACGAGGCGGCGGGCGCCGCGGCGACGGTGCTCACCGCCGAGGTCGCCGACCCGAGCGGGCTGGGTCGCATCGTCCGCCACGGCGACCGGCTGGACCGCATCGTCGAGGAACGTGACGCGACCCCGGAGGAGCGGGCCATCCGGGAGATCAACGCCGGGGTGTACGCGTTCGACGCGAGCCTGCTGCGCGACGCGCTGGGCAAGTTGTCCACCGACAACGACCAGGGCGAGGAATACCTCACCGAGGTCTTCGGGATCTTCGCCGCGAACGGACATCCGGTGGTGGTCCACGAGGCGGCGGACGCGACCGAGACCCTCGGCTGCAACGATCGCGCCCAGTTGGCGGGGCTACGGGCGCTCCTGCGCGACCGGGTGAACGAGGACCTGATGCTGTCCGGCGTCTCGATCATGGACCCGACGACGACCTGGATCGACGTCACCGTCTCGATCGCGCGCGACGTGACCGTCGAGCCGAACACCCACCTGCGCGGTACCACCTCGATCGACGGGGGCGCCCTGGTCGGTCCGGACACCACGCTGATCGACACCGAGGTCGCAGCGGGCGCGAGCGTGGTACGGGCGCACGCCGTCGGGGCGAGGATCGGACCCGGCGCGAGCGTCGGCCCGTACGCCTACCTGCGCCCCGGCAGCGAGCTGGGTCGCAAGGCGAAGGTCGGTACCTTCGTCGAAACCAAGAACGCGCAGCTCGGTGAGGGCACGAAGGTGCCGCACCTGTCGTACGTCGGCGACGCCACCATCGGCGAGCACACCAACATCGGCGCGGCGACGGTGTTCGTGAACTACGACGGTGTCGCCAAGCACCGCACGGTGATCGGCAGCCATGCGCGTACCGGGGCGGACAACATGTTCGTCGCGCCGGTAGAGGTCGGTGACGGGGCGTACACCGGCGCGGGCACGGTGGTGCGGCGGAACGTTCCGCCCGGCGCGCTGTCGGTGTCCGGCGGACCGCAGCGCATCCTCGACGGCTGGGTGATGAGCCGGCGCCCCGGTACACCCGCGGCTGAGGCGGCGCAACGGGCCAGGGCGGCGAAGTCGGGTGAGGCAGCGCACCCGGGACGGGCTCCGGATGAGGCGCCGAACGCCTCGGGTGATACTGCTACCGAGTAGGCGCGCAGCGGACCGGGGGAGTGGCGCAGGCATGGGCGGCATCGTGGCGGAGAACCGCAAGACTCTGATGCTCTTCTCGGGCCGGGCGTTCCCCGAGTTGGCCGAGGAGATCGGCCAGGTGCTGGGTGTCGCGCCGACGCCGACCGACGCGTACGACTTCGCCAACGGCGAGATCTTCGTGCGGTACAAGGAGTCGGTGCGCGGCTCCGACGCGTTCGTGGTCCAGTCGATGTCCCAGCCGGTCAACGAGTGGCTGGTCGAGTCGCTGATCATGGTGGATGCGTTGAAGCGCGGCTCCGCCAAGCGGATCACCGTGGTACTGCCGTTCTACCCGTACTCCCGTCAGGACAAGAAGCACCGCGGGCGCGAGCCGATCTCGGCTCGGCTGATGGCCGACCTGTACAAGACCGCCGGGGCGAACCGGATTCTCACCGTCGACCTGCACACCGCGCAGATCCAGGGGTTCTTCAACGGACCGGTGGACCACCTGTTCGCGATGGACCTGCTCGCGACCTATGTCGAGGACCGGTACGCGGGCCGCCCGATGACGGTCGTCGCCCCGGACTCCGGTCGGGTGCGGGTCGCCGAGCGGTGGACCGACCGGCTCGGCGGCTGCCCGTTGGCGTTCATCCACAAGACCCGTGACCCGCTCAAGCCGAACCAGGTGGTGGCGAACCGCGTGGTCGGCGAGGTCGAGGGCCGCACCTGCCTGATCGTCGACGACATGATCGACACAGGCGGCACGATCACCAAGGCGGCGGACATCCTGTACGACTCGGGCGCGGCTGAGGTGCTGGTCGCCGCGACCCACGCGGTGCTGTCCGACCCGGCGACCGAGCGGCTGAAGAACAGCCGGATCAGCGAGATCGTGGTGACCAACACCCTGCCGCTGCCGCCGGAGAAGCACCTCGACAAGATCACCGTACTGTCGATCGCCCCGTTGATCGCCCGCGCGATCCGCGAAGTCTTCGACGACGGCTCGGTGACCACCCTGTTCGGCGGGTTGAGCTAGCCGCGCCACGGTGCGCGCCCGCGACGCTGGCCCGGCGCGGGAGCGCCGACCAGCGTCGGGTAAGCTACTGCGGTTGCCACGGCGAGGGCGCCACACGGGCCGCCGCAGACGGCCGGTCGAGGTGCCGTGATCGACGCGGTGCTCGGGCTTGTGCCCTGATGCGCCCTCGCCCGGCACCGCCAGCCGACTTCCGCCGCAGACGAAACATCAGGAGTACTTCCGTGTCCGAGGTCAAGATCAGCGCCGAACCCCGTACCGAGTTCGGGAAGGGTGGAGCCCGCCGCACGCGTCGGGCCGGGAAGGTGCCCGCCGTGCTGTACGGCCACGGCGAGAAGCCCAAGCACATCGCGCTGCCCGCGCGCGAGTTCGCCGCCGCGATCCGGCACGGCGGCATGACTCAGGTCTTCGACATCCAGATCACCGACGGCAGCAGCGCCCTGGCGCTGCCCAAGGCGATTCAGCGCGACCCGATCAAGGACACGTACGAGCACGTGGACCTGGTGATCGTGCGCCGGGGTGAGAAGGTCACCGTCGAGGTACCGGTGGTGCTGACCGGCGAAGCCGCGCCCAGCACCCTGGTGATCCACGAGCACGACCGGCTGGCGGTACAAGGCGACGCGACCACCCTGCCGGAGCACGTCGAGGTGTCGATCGACGGTCTGGAAGTCGGTGCCCAGGTGACCGCCGCCGACGTACGGCTGCCCCAGGGCGTCGAGTTGGCCGCCGATCCCAACCTGATCGTCGCCGTGATCTCGGCTGCGCCGACCGCCGCCGAACTGGAGGGCGAGGTGCCGGAGGCTGCCGAGGCCGAGGGCGTCGCCGAGGAGGCGGAGGAGGCCGCCGAGGCGGCTCAGCCCTGAGTCGTACCATCACCAGGCGGCCGGAGCTTCACGCGCCGGCCGCCTCTGTCATGTCCGCAAGGGGTGTCCATGTCGCACGCGCCGTGGCTGGTCGTCGGGCTCGGCAACCCCGGACCGGGGTACGCGAAGAACCGGCACAACGTCGGATTCATGGTGGTCGACCTGCTGGCTGGGCGGCTCGGCGCGCGGTTCGGGCGGCAGCGTAGGGCGGTCGCGGAGACCGCCGAAGGGCACCTCGGCATCGGCGGGCCGAAGCTCGTGCTGGTCAAGCCGATGGCGTTCATGAACCTGTCCGGCGGTCCGGTCGCCGCCCTCGCCGGTTTCTACAAGGTGCCGCCCGAGCAGATCGTCGCGGTCCACGACGAGCTCGACATCCCGTACGGACAGGTGCGGCTCAAGCTCGGCGGCGGCGAGGGCGGGCACAACGGGCTGCGCTCGATGTCGAAGTCCCTGTCGACAAAGGACTACCTGCGGGTACGGGTCGGTATCGGGCGCCCGCCGGGTCGGCAGGACCCCGCGGATTTCGTCCTGTCCGACTTCTCCGCGACCGAGCGCAAGGAACTGGACTTCGTCGTCGACCGTGCCGCGGACGCGGTGGAGTCGCTGATCACCCGCGGGCTCGAGGCCACCCAGAACGCCTTCCACGCACCGTGACGTTGTCGCCACCCCTCCCGTTCCGGACCTGTTCCCGACTACCCTGACGGCATGCGCCGCCGGTTCGCGGCCGGGCCGGGGACGTCGGGTCGGTCGCCTGTTTGGGCGCCTCACCCTGTCCTGGGAGGACATGTGCGCCCTGACCTGCGCGTACAGGCGGACGAACGGCTGTTGCCGGGGCGTGCGGCGGCGACTCGGGCCACGGATCGCGGAGCCGCGCGGTGACTACGTCGACATCGGACGCCCGCCTCGCCCGCTGGCTCGCGGGCGAAGCCGCGCGGCTGCTGCTCACATTGCGGGACGACCTCGGATTCGCCGACCCGGGTCAGCTGCGTGACGCCGGCGACATCCGATCGCACGACCTGATCCTCGGCGAGCTTTCCCGGCGGCGACCGGGCGACGCGGTGCTGTCCGAGGAAGGGGTGCGGGACGACCCCGACCGTCCGCACGCCGACCGGGTGTGGATCGTCGACCCGCTCGACGGTACCCGCGAGTTCGGTGAGCCGGGTCGCGACGACTGGGCGGTCCACATCGCGCTGTGGACCGCCGGCTCGAACCGCCCGTTCCAGCTGGAGGCGGCTGCCGTGGCGCTGCCGGCGCAGCGCACGGTGCTCGGTACCGACGTCCCGCCGCGCACCCCGGCACCGAGGCAGGGCGTCCGACCCCGGCTCGCGGTCAGCCGCAGCCGGGCACCCCAGTTCCTGACCGCCGTCGCCGACGCGATCGGAGCGGACCTGGTACCGATCGGCTCGGCGGGTGCGAAGATCGCCGCGGTGATCCACGGGTACGTCGACGGATACGTGCACGCGGGCGGGCAGTACGAGTGGGACTCCGCCGCGCCGGTGGCCGTGGCGGTCGCCGCCGGGCTGCACGCCTCCCGGATCGACGGCTCCCCGCTGCGGTACAACCGGGCCGACCCCTGGTTGCCCGACCTCGTCGTATGTCGGTCGGACCTCGCGGTACCCCTGTTGACGGCACTTCGCGAACACGGCTGACCAGATCCCCTATATGCCCATCGGAAAGGTGTGGAATGCGCGGCGCTCGGACCTCGTACCGGATGAGCCATCTCGACGCTCTGGAGGCGGAAAGCATTTTCGTGTTGCGGGAGGTGGTGGCGGAGTGTGAGCGTCCGGTGTTGTTGTTTTCCGGGGGTAAGGATTCGGTGGTGATGTCGCATCTGGCGCGGAAGGCGTTCTGGCCGGCGCGGGTGCCGTTTCCGGTGATGCAT
>DASUXA010000054.1:0-35626 GCA_036378155.1 Micromonosporaceae bacterium
TTGACAGCCTCGTCCTCGCCGGCCAGCCGACGCAGCACCTTGCCACGCCGATGGTCGGTGCGCTGGGCACAGCCCGACGCGCAGTGCTCGCACGCGCTCGGCGTGGAGACCAGGTCGAAGGGGCGGGCCCGGAACCGGTACTGCTCGCTGGTCAGCGCGCCGACCGGGCAGATCTGGATCGTGTTGCCGCTGAAGTAGGAGTTGAAGGGAACGTCACCCTCGTCATCCTGCGATCCGTAGAACGAGTCCCGGTAGGTGTTGATCTGCTCCTGCGACGAGCGCTCCATCAGATCGATGAACTGGTCGCCGGCGATCTCCTCAGAGAACCGGGTGCAGCGCTGGCAGAGCACGCAACGCTCGCGGTCGAGCAGCACCTGGGTGCTGATCTCCAGCGGCTTCTCGTACTCCCGCTTGTGCTCGTGGAACCGGGAGTCCGTGCGGCCGGTGGACATCGCCTGGTTCTGCAGCGGGCACTCGCCGCCCTTGTCACACATCGGGCAGTCCAGGGGGTGGTTGAGGAGCAGCAGCTCCATCACCCCCTCCTGGGCCTTCTTGGCGACCGGCGAGGTGAGCTGGGTCCGGACCACCATGCCGTCGGCGACGGTCTGGGTGCAGGAGGCGACCGGCTTGCGCTGGCCCTCCACCTCCACCAGGCACTGCCGGCAGGCGCCGGCCGGGGCCAGCAGCGGGTGGTCGCAGAACCGCGGGATGTCGATGCCCAGCCGCTCGGCGGTGCGGATGACCAGCTCGCCCTTGGGCGCGTCGACCTCGACGCCGTCGATGGTCAGCCGCACGTGCCCCTCGGGGACCGGGGGCTTGTCCGTGGTGGGGTTCTCCGGGGCGATCGTCATGCCTGCGCTCCAGCGAGTTGGGGCTTGCGGTTCTTGTCGCAGAGCGCCAAGAACTCGTCGCGGAAGTACTGGATGCCGCTGGTGATCGGCGCGACCGCGCCGTCGCCGAGCGCGCAGAAGCTGCGGCCGAGGATGTTGTCGCAGATGTCGAGGAGCTTGTCGAGGTCCTCCTCGCTCCCCTGCCCGTGCTCGAGGCGGCCGAGGATCTGCTTGAGCCACCACGTGCCCTCACGGCACGGGGTGCACTTGCCGCACGACTCGTGGTGGTAGAACTCGATCCACCGGTACGTGGCGTAGACCGGGCAGTCCTGGTCCGAGAAGATCTGCGTCGCGGTGGTACCGAGGATCGACCCGGCGGCGGCGACCGACTCGAAGTCCAGCGGCACGTCGAGATGGTCGGCGGTCAGCAGCGGGGTCGACGAGCCGCCCGGCGTCCAGAACTTCAGGTTGTGCCCGGGCAGCATGCCGCCCGCCAACTCGATCAGCTCGCGCAGCGTGATACCCATCGAGCACTCGTACTGACCGGGGTGGACGATCCGCCCCGACAGCGAGTAGATCATCGGACCGGAGGACTTCTCCGTGCCCATGGTCTTCCACCAGGCAGCCCCGCCCAGCACGATGTGCGGTACCGAGGCGATGGTGCCGACGTTGTTGACCACGGTCGGCGAGGCGTACAGACCGTGCGTCGCCGGGAACGGCGGGCGCAGCCGGGGCTGACCGCGGTACCCCTCGAGCGAGTCGAGCAGCGCGGTCTCCTCGCCGCAGATGTACGCGCCGGCACCGGAGTGCACCACGACCTCCAGGTCGAACCCGGTGCCCAGGATGTTCCTGCCGAGGTAACCCGCCGCCTTCGCCTGGGCGACCGCGTGGCGCAGCCGCCGCGCGGCGTGCACCGCCTCGCCCCGCACGTAGATGTACGCCCGGTTGGCACGGATCGCGTACGACGCGATGATCACGCCCTCGATCAGCGCGTGCGGGTCGTACATCATCAGCGGCAGGTCCTTGCAGGTGCCCGGCTCGCCCTCGTCGGCGTTGACCACGAGGTAGTGCGGCTTGCCGTCGTTCTGCGGGATGAACCCCCACTTCATGCCGGTCGGGAACCCGGCGCCGCCACGCCCGCGCAGCCCGGACTCCTTGATCAGGGCGATCAGGTCGTCGGGGTGGACGTCGAGCGCCTTACGCAGCGCGCGGTAGCCGTCAAGCTGCTCGTACACCCGGATGTCCCAGGCGTCCGGGGTGCCCCAGCGCTTGGTCAGCACCGGGGTCAGCTTGGCGAGCACCTGTGGCGACGGGGAGCTCATCGAGCGTCCTCCTTCAACTTCTGCTGCGGCGCCGGTGCGTCACCCGCCGGCTTCGCGTCACTGGCCGGCTTGTTCGCCGCGGCCCCGGCCGCGGCGGCCTTGCCCGCGTCGGTCTTCGCCGGCGCGGCGTCGCCGTCCGGGCGCTTGATGGGCGTGTCCGGGTCGAAGCCGGCGACCGAGATGCCGTGCTGCGCAGCCAGTCGCAGCCCGCGCAGCGACGCCTCGCCCGCGTGTCCCTCGCCGACCGCGCCGTCGCGCTCGTCGGCGAACCCGGCGAGCTGCAGCGAGATCTCCTTCAGCGTGCACAGCCGCGCGCCACGGGTCGGCATCGGGCGCTCGCCCGACTGCAGCTTGCGCACCACGTCCAACGCGGTGTCCGGGTCGACCTTGTCGAAGAACTCGTAGTTGACGGTCATCACCGGGCCGTAGTCGCACGCCGCCAGGCACTCCGCGTGCTCCAGCATGATCGTGCCGTCCTCGGTCGTCTCGTCGTGACCGACGCCGAGGTGCTCGCTCAGCGTGTCGTACACCGCCTGCCCGCCGAGCACGTTGCACATCGTGTTGGTGCACACGCTGACCAGCCAGTCACCGGCCGGCTTGCGCTTGTACATGGTGTAGAACGTGGCGACCGCCGCGACCTGCGCCTTGTTGATGCCCAGCTGATCGGCGCAGAACTCGATGCCCTCGGGGGTGACGTACCCGTCCTCGGTCTGCACCAGGTGCAGCAGCGGCAGCAGCGCGGAGCGCTCGCGCCCCTCCGGGTAGCGCGCCTTGATCTCGGCGGCACGCCGGTACGTGGCTTCGGAGAATCCCATTTACCTGTCACATCCACCCATGACCGGGTCGAGGGACGCGCCCCCGGCGATGACGTCGGCCAGCAGCCCGCCCTCGGCGACCACGGGGATCGCCTGCAGGTTGACGAAGCTGGGCTCGCGGTAGTGCACGCGGTACGGCCGGGTGCCCCCGTCGGAGACCGCGTGCACGCCGAGTTCGCCGCGCGGCGACTCGATCTGCACGTACACCTGACCCGGCGGTACCCGGAAGCCCTCGGTGACCAGCTTGAAGTGGTGGATCAGCGCCTCCATCGACTGACCCATGATCTTGGCGACGTGTTCCAGCGAGTTGCCCAGCCCGTCGCCGCCGATCGCGAGCTGCGCGGGCCAGGCGATCTTCCGGTCCTGCACCATGATCGGGCCCGGTTCCAGCCGGTCCAGGGCCTGCTCGATGATCCGCAGGCTCTGCCGCATCTCGTTGAGCCGCACCTGGTACCGGCCCCACACGTCGGCGTCGTTCGAGGTGGGCACGTCGAAGTCGTACGTCTCGTAGCCGAGGTACGGCATCGTCTTGCGCAGGTCCCAGGGCAGTCCCGCGGCACGCAGTACCGGTCCGGTGATGCCCAGCGCCAGGCAGCCCTGCACGTCCAGCACGGCGACGCCCTTGGTGCGCTCCTGCCAGATCGGGTTGCCGGACAGCAGGTCCTCGTACGAGTCGATGCGCTCCGGCATCCAGGTCAGGAAGTCGCGGATCTTCGCGATCGCCTCGTCCGGCAGGTCCTGAGCCAGCCCGCCCGGACGGATGTACGCGTGGTTCATCCGCAGCCCGCTGGCGAGCTCGAAGATGTCGAGGATGTACTCGCGCTCGCGGAACCCGTAGATCATCATCGACAGGGCGCCGAGTTCCATACCGGTCGTGGCGATCCACACCAGGTGCGAGGAGATCCGGTTCAGCTCCATCATCAGCACCCGGATGGTCTTCGCCCGCTCGGTGATCTGGTCGTCGATGCCGAGCAGCCGCTCCACCGCCATGCAGTACGCGGTCTCGTTGAACATCGGCGACAGGTAGTCCATCCGGGTCACGAACGTCGTGCCCTGGGTCCAGTTGCGGAACTCCAGGTTCTTCTCGATCCCGGTGTGCAGGTACCCGACGACGGCGCGCGCCTCCGTGACGGTCTCACCCTCGAGTTCCAGGATCAGCCGCAGCACGCCGTGCGTGGACGGGTGCTGGGGACCCATGTTCACCACGATCTTCTCGTCGTGGATCGGGTCGGCCCCGAGCACGTCGTCCCAGTCCCCACCGGTGACGGTGAAGACCCGACCCTCGGTGGTCTCCCGTGCGCTGGCGTAAGCGTCGGTGCTCATTGGTAACTCCTGCGCTTGTCCGGCGGAGGGATCTCAGCGCCCTTGTACTCGACCGGCACACCGCCGAGCGGGTAGTCCTTGCGCTGCGGGAAGCCCTCCCAGTCGTCCGGCATGAGGATGCGGGTCAGGTTCGGGTGGCCGTCGAAGACGATGCCGAACATGTCGTACGCCTCGCGCTCCTGCCAGTCCGCGGTCGGGTACACCGAAGTGACCGAGGGCACATGCGGGTTCTCGGCGGGTACCGCGACTTCCAGCCGGACCCGGCGTCGGAACGTCATCGAGGTCAGGTGGTACACCGCGTGCAGCCGACGCGCGTCGCTGCCCAGGTAGTCCGCGCCGGACACGCTCGAGCACAACTCGAAACGCAGCGCCGGGTCGTCGCGCAGCGTCTGGCACACCTCGACGATCCGGTCCGCCTTGACGTACAGCGTCAGCTCGCCCCGGTCGACGACGACCTTCTCGATCGCGTCGGCGAACGCCGGGTACGCCTCCTCCAGGGCGTCGACGACCTCGTCGAAGTACCCGCCGTACGGGCGGGGCGTGGCGACCACGGCAGGGCGGCGGCGTACCAGCCCGCCGAAGCCGGACGTGTCGCCCGAACCCTGTACCCCGAACAGACCGCGCTGGGCCGGGCTGGCGGGCGGCAGCTCCGCGGGAGCGCCGGTGGTGGCGCCGGTGGGCGGAGCGGACACTGGTACGCTGCCCGAGCTCTGCTGCTCGTCGCTCACTGCTGCCCTCCCTTGCGCACCAGGACCCCGCCGCGGGACTTCATCCAGTTCTCGATCCGCAACTGCTCCTCGCGGCCCTCGGCGGCGGCCTTCTCCCACTCGGCGCGGCGCGCCTTGTCGAAGCGGTAGCTCGACGGCATCGACCCGGCGGGAACGACGTGCTTGCCGTTCTCGGCGCGAGCCGCCTCGATCTGCTTGCGCCGCTTGTCGCCCAGCGGCTCGTGCATGATCTTGTCGTGCAGCTTGAGGATCGCGTCGATCAGCATCTCGGGGCGCGGCGGGCAGCCGGGCAGGTACATGTCGACCGGTACGACGTGGTCGACGCCCTGCACGATCGCGTAGTTGTTGAACATCCCGCCGGACGACGCGCAGACACCCATCGACAGCACCCACTTGGGCTCGGGCATCTGGTCGTAGATCTGGCGCAGTACCGGAGCCATCTTCTGGCTCACCCGACCGGCGACGATCATCAGGTCCGCCTGGCGGGGCGACGCGCGGAACACCTCCATGCCGAAGCGGGCCAGGTCGTAGCGGGCCGCGCCGGTCGCCATCATCTCGATCGCGCAGCAGGCCAGACCGAACGTCGCCGGCCAGAAGCTCGACTTGCGGGTCCAGTTGACCAGCTTCTCGACCGTGGTCAGCAGTACCCCGGACGGGAGCTTCTCTTCGATACCCATGTCAGTCCCAATCCAGCCCACCGCGCCGCCACACATAGGCGTACGCGACGAACACGGTGCCGATGAACAGCAACATCTCCACGAACCCGAAAGCGCCCAACTGGTGGAAGGAGACCGCCCACGGGTACAGGAAGATGATCTCGATGTCGAAAACGATGAAGAGCATCGCGGTCAGGTAGAACTTGACCGGGAACCGCCCGCCGCCCACCGGCTGCGGTGTCGGCTCGATGCCACATTCATAGGCGTCCAGCTTGGCTTTGTTGTACCGCCGGGGGCCGGTCAGCGGCGCGATCGCGACAGAGAACAGCGCGAACGCGGCGGCCAGGGCGAACAGCCCCACGATGGGTACCCACACCGAGAGCGACATCTCTAGTTCCGCTCCGTCCTCTCATCCTCGTTCGCGACCGGTCCACACCTTAGGCGTGCCGCTAGCTGCGGTTCCTCGGGGGGTTACACGGCGGGCGTCACCCGGACCAGCCCGTTGATGATCCGGTCCATGGCGTCTCCGCCGCGCGGATCGGTCAGGTTCGCCAACAGCTTGAGTACGAACCGCATGAGCATGGGGTGCGGCATGCCGTGCCGGGTCGCGATCTTCATAACCTGGGGGTTCCCGATGAGCTTCACAAACCACCCACCGAGGCGGTAATACCCACCGAACCGGAGACTCAACTCCGCCGGGTACTGCCGCAACGCGCGCTCCCGGTCCGGACCCTCGGCGCGTGCCAGCGCCTGGACGATCACGTCCGCGGCGAGCTCGGCGGACTCCATCGCGTACGCGATGCCTTCCCCGTTGAACGGGTTGACCATACCGCCGGAGTCACCGACGAGCAGCACGCCCCGGCTGTAGTGCGGTACCCGGTTGAAGCCCATCGGCAGCGCCGCGCCCAGCACCGGTCCGTCCGCGTTGGCTTCGTCGTTCATGCCCCACTCGGGCGGCGTGGTGGACAGCCAGTCGGTCAACATGGTGCGGTAGTTGGTCTTGCCGAACGCCGAGCTGCTGTTGAGTACGCCGAGACCGACGTTGACCCGACCGTCCCCGAGCCCGAAGATCCAGCCGTAGCCGGGCAGCAGCGCGTCGCCCCCTTCCGGGCTGCGCAGTTCCAGCCACGACTCAAGGTAGTCGTCGTCGTGGCGCACCGGCGAGCGGTAGTACCGCCGCACCGCCACGCCGAGCGGGCGGTCCTCGCGCTTGGCGATACCGAGCGCGAGCGGGAACCGCCCCGACACCCCGTCGGCGGCGATCACCAGACGGGCGCGGTACTCCACCGGCTCCTTGTCCGGTCCGACCTGGGCGCGCACCCCGACCACCCGGTTGTCGCCGTCGAACACCGCCCCGACGACGTTGGTCGAGGTGTACAGCCGGGCGCCGGCCGCCACCGCGGTCTTCGCGAGCAGGTCGTCGAAGTCGAGCCGGGTCCGGACCAGACCGTAGTTCGGGAACGAGGCGAGGTCGGGCCAGTCGAGTTCGAGCCGCACCCCGCCGCCGATCACCCGCAGTCCCTTGTTGCGCAGCCAGCCGGCCTTCTCGGAGGTGTCGATGCCCATCTTGACGAGCTGCTTGACCGCACGCGGCGTCAGCCCGTCGCCGCACACCTTCTCGCGCGGGAACTCCGTCTTCTCCAGCAGCGCGACGTCCACGCCGTGCCGCGCGAGGTGGTACGCGGCGGTCGAGCCGCCGGGGCCGGCGCCGACGATGACTACGTCGGCGTCCCGGGTCTCGGTCACGACCATCACCGCCTCGCCTCGGGTGCTCGTGAAACTCTTCACAAGCGACGTCCGGCGTGAAGTCTAGAACGGCGGGCAGGTCGCCGCATTGGTTAGGCGAGCCTTACTTACCGGTCCCGGTACACCCGCCTGACCAGCGAGATCCGTCACGGACGGACGGCAGAGTAACCGGACCGCCCGTCAGGGACGGGCGGCAGAGTAACCGGGCCGCCCGTCAGGGACGGACGGCAGAGCGACCGGGCCGCCCGTCAGGGACGGACGGCTCTGTGCAGCGCCACGATGCCCCCGGACAGGTTGCGCCACGACGCCCCGGTCCAGCCGTTCGCCGCCACCTTGTCCGCGAGCGTCGCCTGGTCCGGCCACGCCCGGATGGACTCGGCGAGGTACACGTACGCCTCCGGGTTGGACGACACCCGCTCGGCGACCGCGGGCAGCGCGCGCATCAGGTACGACAGGTACACGGTCCGGAACGGCGCCCAGGTCGGATGGCTGAACTCGCAGATCACGAGTCGCCCGCCGGGTCGGGTCACGCGTGCCATCTCGCGTAGCGCCGCCTCGTGGTCGTGCACGTTACGCAGCGCGAACGAGATGGTCACCGCATCGAACGAGGCGTCCGCGAACGGCAGCGCGAGGGCGTCCCCGGCGAGCAGCGACACGTGCGGGCGTACCCGCCGACCGGCGCGCAGCATGCCTTGGGAGATGTCGAGCCCGGTCGCCCACGCTCCCGAGCGCGCCAACTCCTCGGTGGACACGCCGGTCCCGGCGCCGATGTCGAGCACCCGCTCCCCCGGTCGCGGATCGAGCGCCTGTCGGGTGGCGCGGCGCCAGGACCGGTCGCGACCGAACGACAGGACGGTGTTGGTCAGGTCGTACCGCCGGGCGACGCCGTCGAACATCGCGGCGACCTCGTGCGGCTGCTTGTCGAGGTTGGCGCGGGTCACGTCAGTGCGCCTCGACCAGCGGCAACTGGCGGCCGGCGCCGCCGCCGGGCAGCGCGATCGAGGAGAAGTGCGACACGATCCGTTCGTCGGTCGGGTCGTCGTCCGGCGTCCAGTGCACCTTGAGGTGCCGGTACAGGGTGTCCCGCTGCGCCGGAGTCCGCCCGGCGGTACGGATCATCCACACCAGTTCGGTCAGCTTCGAGCGGTGCTTCGCCCCGGCGGAGGAGATCACGTTCTCCTCCAGCATGATCGACCCGAGGTCGTCGACGCCCATGTGCAGCGACAACTGCCCGACGTCCTTACCGGTGGTCAGCCAGGACGCCTGCAGGTGCGCGACGTTGTCGAAGAACAGCCGCGCCACCGCGATCAGACGCAGGTATTCCAGGTTCGTCGCCTGGGTGCGGCCCTTGAGGTGGTTGTTCTCCGGCTGGTACGTCCACGGTATGAAGGACCGGAACCCGCCGGTTGCGCCGGCTCCGGCGGCGCCGTAGCCGGCCCGGACGGCTCGGTCCTGGACGTCGCGGATCATCCGCAGGTGCTCGATCCGCTCGGCGTTGGTCTCGCCGGTACCCATCATCATGGTCGCGGTCGACTCGACGCCCAGCCGGTGAGCGATCTCCATCACTTCGAGCCACCGCTCGCCGGACTCCTTCAGCGGTGCGAGCGCGGTACGCGGGCGTGCCGGCAGCATCTCCGCGCCCGCGCCGGCGATCGAGTCGAGCCCCGCCGCCTTGATCCGGGTGATCGCCTCCTCGATGGATACGCCGGAGACCTTCGCCATGTGCATGATCTCGCTGGGTCCGATCGAGTGGATCACCAGATCCGGGTACGCCGCCTTGACCGCGGAGAACAGCTGCTCGTAGTACTCCACGCCGTAGTCCGGGTGGTGACCGCCCTGCAACATCACCTGGGTCGCGCCGAGGTCGACCGCCTCGCCGCACCGGCGCAGAATCTCCTCCGTCGAGTGCGACCAGCCCTCGGCGTGCTTGGGGGCGCGGTAGAAGGCGCAGAACCTGCACGCGGTGACGCACACGTTGGTGTAGTTGATGTTGCGGTCGATGATGTACGTCACGATGTTGTCCGGGTACCGCCGCCGGCGGACCGTGTCCGCCGCCTCGCCGAGCGCATGGAACGGCGCGTCGGTGTAGAGCAGGAGCGCCTCGTCCGCGCTGATCCGCCCGCCGTCCGCGGCCCGCTGCAGGATGCTGTCGATCTCCCGGTTCGCTGTCACGACTTCGAGGGTACGGGCATCGGGTCGCCTGTGCCCCAGCGGTCTGGCGAGGTGTGCGCGAGGTGCCCGCGACGGGCGGGGCAGGTCGCCCGCATAGGGTCGGCACCATGACTGACATGCGCTTTCGCAGGCTCGGCGACTCGGGTCTGGTGGTTTCGGTGGTCGGCGTCGGCTGCAACAACTTTGGCCGCAAGGTCGACGTGGACGGCACCGTAGCCGTCGTGGACGCGGCGTTGGAGCTTGGAGTCAACTTCTTCGATACCGCCGACATTTACGGCAACCCGCTCGGCGCGTCGGAGGAACTGCTGGGCGAGGCGCTCAAGGGGCGACGCGACGACGTGGTGATCGCCACGAAGTTCGGCATGGACATGGCTGGGTCGAACGGACCCGACTGGGGTGCGCGCGGCGCGCGGCGGTACATCCGGCGCGCGGTCGAGGCGTCGCTGCGCCGGCTGCGCACCGACTACATCGACCTGTACCAGTTGCACGCGCCGGACCCGGCGACCCCGATCGAGGAGACCCTGTCCGCCCTCGACGACCTGGTCCGAGCCGGGAAGGTGCGGTACATCGGCAGTTCCAACTTCGCCGGCTGGCAGGTCGCCGACGCCGCCTGGACGGCACGCACCGCGCACCTCACCCCGTTCGTCAGCGCGCAGAACCACTACAACTGGCTGCACCGGGCGCCCGAGAGCGACCTGGTACCGGCGTGCCGGCACTTCGGGGTCGGGCTGCTGCCCTACTTCCCGCTCGCCAACGGACTGCTGACCGGCAAGTACCGGCGGGACAGCGCGGCACCGGCCGGCGCCCGGCTGGCCGAGGACCGGTTCGCGCACCGGCTCGCCGCCGCGCCGTGGGACACCATCGAGGCGCTCGACGGGTTCGCCAGGACGCGCGGAATCAGCCTGCTGGACATCGCGATCGGCGGGCTGGCGGCGAAGCCGGCGGTGGCGAGCGTGATCGCCGGTGCGACCAGCCCCGAGCAGGTCGCCGCGAACGTGGCAGCCGCTGCATGGGTACCCTCCGATGAGGATCTCGCCGAATTGGACAAACTCACCCAGAGCTGATGATTCTCACTGGCGGGCGGCGGGATGTTCCCCACGGCGTACACCGCTCGTGATGTACGTACATCACGAGCGGTGTACGGCTCGGACGACATCGCCGCGCGAACAGAATGGACACTCAGTGAGCGGTGAGCAGACCGGCACGGAAGGCGGCGAGCATCTCGGCGTTCAGCCGCCGCTCGCCGCCCATTTCCTGAGCCAGCCGCTCGACGGCGCGGTTGTCCGGCTCCAGGATCGCGACCAGACGCGCGACGCCGGTTTCACCGATCGACCGGCCGGCGTCGGTACCCAGCAGAGCGGCCCCGGCAAGGATCGCGTCGTAGTCGTACCGCTCGAGAATCTGCAGATCCGTGGTGAACAGGCGCTCGGTGTTCATCGGGTCGCCGTACGCCCGGAGCAGGATCCGCATGTCGGTCGCGTCGCGTCGCGGCTGGTCGTAGCCGCGCTCCGACCAGGCAATCAACTTCAGTACCGCCTGGCACGGCGCCGAGGCGACCGGCACCGTCAGGTCGCCGTTAAGCCTGACGGGAATCGCCGTGGCACAGGCCTCAGCGAAGCCGAACACCGACATCACCGGATTCGCGTCCGGCGGCCAGGCGATAGTCCGGTTCGGTCGCTCGAGGTGACCGAACGGGACGAGGTCGACCAGGGCCAGGGGTCGTACCAGGTAGCCGAGGTCACGACGGCTGGACAAGTCCAGCGAGGTGGTCACGTCGGATCATCTCCGCGGTCTCCAGGGTCCGGGCATCACCGATCGCGATGAGATCGGCGTAGGCGAGCAGCGGCGGCACGGTACGGGGGCCGTCCCCGAGCGGCGCGTCGAACCGCCAGAAGCGACGTCGTACTTCGACCTCTCCAGCGTCCGCCTTGCGGAGTCGATGATCGACCAGGAACCGCCGAGGCAGGTCGTCGGCGTAGATGGTGTGAGTCTGCGGCCGGAGGTAACCGGTAAGCAGTGCTCCCGCGTCCTCACCGCCCCACCAGGCGTCGTACGGGGCCAGATCGGTCGAGGGGGTGACGCCCGGACCCGTCGCCGCGAACCGCCCGAAGAGCGTTTTCGGTCGCAGAAACCGCAGGTACGCCTGCGTCCACTCGTCCAGCAACTCGGGTCGCGCGGCCCAGCGACGCCGATTGTCGTCGCCCTCCAGCCAGCCCTGAGCGAACAGTTCCGCTACCACCTCGTGCACTGAGCCGAGTGAGACCCTGCTCGCATGGGCGATCGTGCGGTACGGCGAAGCCAGCAGGGCGGGCTGGCAGAGCAGGGCGAACAGCACTCGCAGTCCGGTGGCCTGGAACGGTCGGCCCGGCCGGCGGTCGGCGGTGTCGCGAGGCGGGGCCTGCCCGGTCACCCATACGAAAATGCCGTCGGTGTTCAGGTAGGCGTTGCCGGCCGTGTCGACGAACGCCTGGCCGAGAGCGCGCAACGTGTCCGCGGCCGCAGGCGAGGCATACTCCGTCACCAGTACGCCTCGCGGCCCGACGCTGCGCGCGACCTTCGCGTGCGCCGCAGCCGCAGTGGACGGCCGGATCGTGCGGGTCACCTGAACGGGTCCGATGGGTACCCGCCGGCCGTCGACGGTGATCACGAGCACGCCATCGGCAGCCAAGTCGCCGCTGGTGACCTCAGCGTCCAAGCCCACCTCCACGAGGCGGTGCACGGCCTGCTCCAGCAGCGGCGGCTCCATGCGTTCACCCTACACGCATGTTCACGTGACGTGAACACGCCGGAAAAATGAACACTCAGACGTCGTAGTCGACCACGAGCCGGTCGGTGACCGGGCTGGACTGGCAGGTCAGCACGTACCCCGCCGCGACCTCGTCCGGCTCGAGCGCGTAGTTGCGTGCCATCCGTACCTCGCCCTCGACCACCTTCGCCCGACAGGTCGAACACACGCCGCCCTTGCACGCGAACGGCAACTCGGACCGCACCTTCAACGCCGCGTCCAGTACCCGTTCGTCCCGGCTCATGTGGAACGTCGAACTGCGCCCGTCGAGCCGGATGGTCACCTCCGCGCCCTCCTCCGGTTCGCCCGGGTCCGACCGGGGACGGGGCGGCGCCGGGCTGTCCTCGACGTGGAACAGCTCGGTGTGTACCGCCGCGTCCGGTACCCCGCGTTCGGTCAGCACGGTCCGCGCGTCCACCACCATGCCGTACGGGCCGCACAGGAACCACTCGTCGACGCTCGCCGGATCGAGCAGGGTGTCGAGGACGCGCCCCAGCCGCGCCGCGTCCAGGCGACCGGACAGCAGGTCGGCGTCCTGCGGCTCGCGGGACAGCACGTGGACCACGTGCAGCCGGCTCGGGTACCGGTTCTTCAGATCGCCCAGTTCCTCGGCGAACATCACGGTGTGCGCGTACCGGTTGCCGTACAGCAGGGTGAACTCGCTCGCCGGTTCGGTCGCCAGCGCCGTCGCGACCAGCGACAGCACCGGGGTGATGCCGGAACCGGCGACGACCGCCGCGTACCGCCGCGTGCGCACGGCGTCGAACGCCGTGGTGAAGTGCCCGAGCGGCGGCAGCACCTCGACGCTGTCGCCGGCGTGCAGCGAACGCGCCGCGAACCGGGAGAACGCGCCGCCGGGGATCTCCTTCACCCCGATCCGCAGGATGCCGTCCCGCTCCAGATCGTCAGGCGTCGAACAGATCGAGTACGACCGGCGTACGTCGTCGCCACCCTCGAGCCGACGTACCGTCAGGTGCTGCCCTGCCTGGAAGCGGAACTGTTCCCGCAGGTCCGGCGGTACCTCGAAGGTCACCGCGACAGCGTCGTCGGTCAGCCGCTCGACGGCGGCCACCCGGAGCGCGTGGAACTGCGGACGCCGGCGTACCGGCCGGGTGATCGTCACGGTCACGGCTGTGCCCTCACAACGGCTTGACGTGGTCGAACGGCTCCTGACAGGCGCGGCACCGCCACAGCGACTTGCAGGCGGTCGAACCGAACCGGGACACCTGCTCGGTGCTCGGCGAGCCGCACCTGGGGCACCGGACGGTCAGGGTGAGCTGGACGGGTCCGGTGCGCCGCGCGGCATCCGCACCGCGTGCGAAGCCGGCGGGCTGCGCCGGTCCGGGCGGCGCGATGCCCGACGCGGCGAGCTTCGCCCTGCCGGACTCGCTGATCCAGTCCGTGGTCCACGCCGGTCGCAGTACCGTCTCGACCTCGATCTTCTGGAATCCGGCGGCGCTCAGCGCGCGGCGCAGGTCGGCGCGGATCACGTCCATCGCCGGGCACCCCGCGTACGTCGGGGTGATGCTCACCCGGACCGTGTCGCCGTCGACCGCGACGTCGCGCAGGATGCCGAGGTCGTCGATGGTCAGCGTGGGGATCTCCGGATCGACCACGCTCGCCGCCGCGGCACGCGCACGGTCGCCGGTCACCACGTCGCTCCCGGTCACCACGTCGCTCCTGGATGCGCCCGGTGCAGCACCTGCATCTCGCCGAGCAGGTAGCTCAGGTGCTCGGTGTGCCGACCGGTACGGCCGCCGGTCGGTCGCCACGGATCACTCGGCATGGTCAGATTCGCGGCGCGCAGTACCCCGTCGACCACCGAATGCCACGCCCCGCGCAGGGTGCTCGGGTCGACCCCGACACCCGCCTCGGCGACCCGCCTCGTCAGGTCGTCCGATTCGAACAGTTCGTAGGTGTACGGCCAGATCTCGTCGAGCGCGTGCTGCATGCGCCGGTGTGACTCGCTGGTACCGTCGCCCAGCCGCACCACCCACAGCGAGCTGTGGTCCAGGTGGTACGCGGATTCCTTGACCGCCTTGCCGGCGATGCCGGCAAGGCGGTCGTCGGTCGAGCCGACCAGTCGCTCGTACAGCAGATGCTGGTACGCGGACAGGCACAGCAGCTTCGCCATGGTCACGCCGAAGTCCGGTCGCCCGTCGCCGTTGGGCAACTCGACCAGCAGGCAGTTGCGGAAGTCCCGGTCGTCGCGCAGGAACGCGAGCGCGTCCTCGTCCCGACCGGCGCCCTCGACCTCGCCGGCGTACGTGAGCAGCAGCCGAGCCGCCCCGAGCTGGTCCAGCGCGATGTTGGCGAGGGCGACGTCCTCCTCCATCTCCGGGGCGCGCGACGACCATTCGCTGAGGCGCTGTGCCGCGATCAGCGCGTCGTCGCCGAGACGGAGCAGGTACTCGAACAGGTCACCCGGATTCACAGGTGCCTCGCTCCTTCCGGTACCTGGTAGAAGGTCGGGTGCCGGTAGATCTTGTCGGCGGCGGGCGCGAAGAACGCGTCCTTCTCGTCGGGGCTCGACGCGGTGATGGCGGACGCCGGCACCACCCAGATCGAGACGCCTTCCTCGCGCCGGGTGTACAGGTCGCGCGCGTTGCGCAGGGCGATCTCGGCGTCCGGCGCGTGCAGGCTGCCGACGTGGGTGTGGGCGAGTCCGCGCCGGGGGCGGACGAACACCTCCCACAGGGGCGACTGGCTCATGCTGAAACGACCTCCGGCTTTTCCGCTCGCTCCGCCTGCTTCGCCGCGTACGCGGCAGCCGCCTCACGCACCCACGCGCCCTCCTCGTGCGCCGCGCGGCGGTGCGCCATGCGCTGCCGGTTGCAGGGTCCGTTGCCCTTGATCACCTGGAACAGCTCGTCGTAGTCCGGGTGCGTGTAGTCGTAGCTGCCGCGCTCCGGGTTCCAGCGCAGGTCCGGGTCGGGCAGCCGCAGTCCGAGCACCTCTGCCTGCTGGACGCACATGTCGACGAAGCGCTGGCGCAACTCGTCGTTGGAGAACCGCTTGATCTTCCACGCCATCGACTGCTCCGAGTGGGTCGACTCGGAGTCGGGCGGTCCGAACATCGCCAGCGACGGGTACCACCAGCGGTCGATCGCGTCCTGCGCCATCGCCTTCTGCTCCGGGGTGCCGTGCGACAGCGTGTACAGGATCTCGTAGCCCTGCCGCTGGTGGAACGACTCCTCCTTGCAGATGCGGATCATGGCGCGTGCGTACGGCCCGTACGAGCAGCGGCACAGCGGCACCTGGTTGACGATCGCGGCGCCGTCCACCAGCCAGCCGATCGCCCCGATGTCCGCCCAGGTGAGCGTTGGATAGTTGAAGATCGACGAGTACTTCTGGCGACCGGACAGCAGCAGGTCGACCAGTTCCTCGCGGGACACGCCGAGCGTCTCGGCGGCGGCGTACAGGTACAGCCCGTGACCTGCCTCGTCCTGCACCTTCGCCAGCAGGATCGCCTTGCGCTTGAGCGACGGGGCGCGGGTGATCCAGTTGCCCTCCGGCTGCATCCCGATGATCTCGGAGTGCGCGTGCTGGGCGATCTGCCGGACGAGCCCCTTGCGGTACGCCTCGGGCATCCAGTCCCGCGGTTCGATCTTCTGGTCCGCGGCGATCACCGCGTCGAAGTACGCCTGCAGCGCGGCTTCGTCGTCCGCGCCGCCGGCGGCGCGGACCGCCCGGGCAGCCGCCTCAGCCAGGGCGCGTTCGGCGTCGGCGACCTGGTCCAACAGGCCCTGTGCACCGGGCTGTTCGGGTGCGTCGAAGTCGTTGCCGTACACGGCCCCCAGTGTTACAGCAGACGCGCAATACGACAAGCCATGTGTAACAAGGGGTGGACTGTGACAACTCCTGCGCCGGTTCAGACGTTTGTACTGCAGAATCAGTCCGTCCGACGTACACGACGCGCGGCGGCGTTACTGCCGCCGTGTGGCTTGGAGTCCACCACATGCGCTTTCGGGTCGCGCTCATCGTGTCTGTCCTGTCCGTAGCTGTCGGCCTCGCCATCGCCGGGGAGGGCGCCCGAGCGACGATCTCGTCCATGACGGGCACGGTGTTGGGTCAGGCGACCTCCCAGGACGACACGACGCCGCTCGTCGCGATGCAGCCCGCCCCACCCACCCTGTTCACCCCGCGCCAGGTCTCCGTGAGCACCCCCGGCTTCTGGTCCTGGGCGCTGCTCGACCGCCGCACCGGACAGATCACCGGTCCCTCGACGATCAGCCAGACGACCTCGACCGAGTCCATGATCAAAGCGTGGATCGCGTCGGACTACCTGCGCCTGACCGACAGCAGCGGACGGGTGCCCAGCGACGCCGACCTCGCGGAACTGTCCGAGATGATCCGGGACAGCAACGACCAGGACGCCGAGGACATCTATCTGCGCGACGGCAACGACGCGGTGATCCGACGCCTGATCAGCATGTGCGGCCTCACCGACACGTCGATCGTGCACGGCTGGTGGAGCAAGACCCAGATGTCCGCCCGCGACGCGGTCCGGATGGGCAAGTGCATCGGCGACGGTCGGGCCGCCGGTCCGAGATGGACGCCCTGGATCCTGAGCGAGATGCGGCAGGTACGCGGCACCGTCGCCGAGCAGCCGAACGGCGGACGGTGGGGAATCATCGACGCGCTGCCCCCCGACGTCGCCCGGACGGTAGCCATCAAGAACGGCTGGACGCTGCTGTGGGAGGACGGCAACTGGCACGTGACGTGCCTGGCGATCATGGACGACTGGGTGCTGTCCGTGATGACCCGGTACCCGTCGTCGCTGGGGCTGAGCCACGGCGTCGGGATCTGCAAGTCGGTCACCCAGCAACTGCTGTCGACCAGCGCCTGACCACGGCTGCCGGACCTCGCGCGGGCGGCGCGGGCGCGGGAGGCGTCGGCGGACTGGTCAGCGGGTGACGAATTCGGGCCCGCCGGGCGGAAGCTCCGGTACCGCGCCGAGCGCGGCGGCGCGCCGGGCGAACTCGCGCAACCCGGTCACCTGGCGCTCACCGAGGGAGAAGTCGAGCCGGCGGAAGTACGAGGCGAGCGTCGCCGCGTCGAACGGCTCCCAGCGGGCCGCGGCGGCGGCGACCGCGTCGATCTCGTCGAGACACAGGTCGCGGGAGCGCAGGAACGCCTCGTGCACGTCCTTGACCTGCCCCGGATGCGCCTCGACGAAGTCGCGTCGGGCGGCCCACACCGCGAACACCATCGGCAGCCCGGTCCACTCACGCCACGCCTGCCCGAGGTCGGTGACTCCCAGCCCGCGCTTGGGCGCCTCGTACAGCGCGCGGAGCGCCACGTCACCGATGAGCACGCCGGCGTCCGCCTCGAGCAGCATCTCGGTCAGGTCCGGCGGGCAGCGGAAGTACTCCGGTTCCACCCCGTACCGCTGCGCCAGCAGCATCTGGGCGAGCAGTACCCCGGTCCGGCTCGTCGAGCCGAGCGCGACCCGCCCGCCACGCAACTCGTCCAGCGGCTTGGTGGACACGATGTTGACCGAGAGCACCGGACCGTCGCTGCCGACCGCGAGGTCGGGCAGCAGCAGCAGTTCGTCGGCGTGGCGCAGGAATTCCACGAGGGAGATCGGGCCGATGTCCAGGTCGCCGGCGACCAGCGCCTGGTTGAGCTGGTCCGGGGTGTCCTTGTGCAGGTCCACGTCGAGCAACGCACCCGACCGCATCAGACCCCAGTAGATCGGCAGGCAGTTGAGGAACTGGATGTGGCCGACCCGAGGGCGCCGCACTGCGCTCATGGTCAACGACGGTAGTCGTCCGCCGCCTGACGCGCCGGGCGACCCGCTCGGGTGTGACGCTTCCGTCAGGCGGCGGCAGGTGCCGGCTCGGTCGCCGTCGCCGATTCGCGGCGAGCCGCGACCAGTACCGGCGCGGCGAAGATCGCGACGACCGCGAGCCCGGCGAGCCCGGTCAGGGCGAGCAGCGGTCGCGGACTGAGCAGCCCGAGCAACGCGCCGCCGAGCAGGTACCCGGCGGCGTTCGCCCCGTTGGACACGGCGCCGAGGGTCGCGAAGAACCGACCCCGCCGGTCGGCGGGGACCCGCCGACCGGCGACCACGGACGCGGCGACGTTCTCCCCGCCGTTGACGAGTCCCCCGATGATCCACAGCGGTACCAGCCATGCCACGTTCGGCACCGCCCCAGCGGTCGCGATGACCACGCAGGTCACCGCCAGCATGGCGAGCATCGCCCGGGCGAACCCGGCGTCGTCGGGCGCCCGCCGGGTCAACAACCACGAACCGACCAGCATCGAGCCGGTGTACACCGCGCCCAGCAGGCCGTACGCGGCGGGCGAGGCGTGCAGCGTGGCGCGGACGAAGAACACCTCGACGACGTTCACCGCGCTGACCGCGGCGATCACCGCGCCCAGCAGTACCACCAGGGACAGCAGCAGGGCATCGGTGCGCAGCCGCCACCGCGCGGGATCCGCCGGCTGCGACGGGTCGGCGGGCGCGGGTCGGCGGCCGCGCCGGGTACGGATCGCGAATCCGGCGACGGCGATCGCGAGATAGGTCGCCGCGTCGACGAGCAGCGGTACCCGCAGACCGAACTGCCCGACGAGCAGACCGCCGAGCGCCGGTCCGGCGAGCATGCCGAGGTTGGTCGCGGTCTGCCCGACAGCCGCCGCGCGAGGCAGGTCGTCCCGGCTGACCATGGCTGGAAGCAGCGCGGACAGCGTGGGCTGTACCACGGCGAGCCCGGCTGCCAGCGCCGCGACCAGCCCGACGATCGCCGCGATGCCGGTGGCGTGGGCGAGCAGCAAGCAGACCAGCGCCTGCGCGGTACCGGTCGCGACCAGCAGCAGCCGGCTGTCCACGCGGTCGGCGAGGCGGCCGGTGAGCGGCGCGAGTACCACCGGGGGCACGGTCGACGCCAACATCACGGCAGCCACCGCCCAGCCGCCCGCGCCGGCGTCCTGTACGGCGAGGACCAGCGCGGTCGCCGCGACGAAGTCGCCGCACACGGAGACCCCGCGGGCGGTCGCCGAGATCGTGACGTCGCGCCGGGCGTGGGCGGGTGGTACCGCGCGCAGCCCGGCAGATGTGAAGGACATGTTTCGAAGCTAATGCTTCACATCTCCGGAAGGCAAGGGCTGGTCGACGGGGAACGCCTGGAACAGCGTGGCGACCCGGCGCGCGCCGGGCGGTGGGGTCGGGCGGGTACGCACCAGGTACGGGCGGACGACCTCGCGCACCCGGTCGGCGAGATCCCGCAACTCGTCGGCGGTCACCATCAGGTGCGACTCGGTGAACTGGGCCGCCTCGTACCACTCGGGCGGCTCGACGTCGCGGTTCGCCAACCAGTGCCGCATCCGCGCCTCGTGCCGGATGAGGAACGACTCCAGCAGCGTGTTCGCCGCGTCGCGCTGCTCCTCGCTCGCCTGGGCTCCCGGTTCGATCTCCAGACCGCGTACCGCGCTGCGCCACACCCGCTCCCGGGCGTCGCCGCGACTCGGCGCCTCCTCGATGATTCCCGCCTTCGCCAGCGCACGCAGGTGGTAGCTGGTCGCGCTCGGGGACAGACCGCAGACCTCGGCGCATTCGGTCGCGGTCGCCTCGGCGCCGCTCATCAGGTGCTCCAGGACGGCGAGCCGGGCGGGATGGGCGAGCGCGCGCATCACGGCGGGATCGCGCAGTTGCAGCGGCCGGATGTGCTGCGCCTCGGCAGGGGATTCGTCAGGTACCACGTGAGCCATCCTCGCCGCCGGACGGCACCCGGTCACGCCCGCACAGCGGTGAGCGGTACGCGCGGAGGTCGAGGTACAAACTGTTCGTAGTACAAATAGGTTGTACTACAAGCTGCTTGTAGTACCGTCGAGGTCGTGAAACTCGTGGGACGCACGACGGAGCTTGCGGAGTTGGCGGCTGCCTGGAGCCGGGCGACGTCCGGCAAGCCGGAGCTGGCAGTGGTGTGGGGTCGTCGCCGTGTGGGCAAGACGTATCTGCTCACCCACTTCGCGCAGAGCAAGCGCGCGGTTTACTTCACTGCCACGCGTCAGGATTCGGACGAACGACAGTTGCGTCGATTTGCCGACGCGATACGCGAGCAACTCGGCGAAGCGGTAGCGGACCTTGCGCCGTCGACCTTTCCCACGTGGGAAAGCGCGCTGCGGTTCGTCGCCGGACTCTCTCGCACTGAGCCCCTCTTGGTAGTCCTCGATGAGGCGCCGCGGCTGACGAGTGGTCACGCAGACTTCGCTGACACTGTCTCCGCTGTCTGGGAGAACCATGTCCGGGATCAAAAGTTGATGCTCGTCCTCTCCGGCTCTGCTGTGGCCGTGATGGAGCAGATGCTCGGGCCACACGGCGGCCTTCACCGGCGGGCCAGCGTCGAACGACGAATGGATCCGTTTCCGTTGGTCGACGCGCGAGCATTCCAGCCGGATCTCGCGGCCGCAGACTTCATGCAGGCGTACGCCGCTTGCGGGGGCTATCCGCTGCACCTGCTCCGTTGGTCCGCCGAGCGATCGGTTGAAGAGAACCTTGAAGAGCTGGCTTTCAGTCCCGCAGGACTGCTCCTACGCGACGCACCCGACATCCTCTCCGAAGATCTCGACTGGCGCGGCGGGTACGAGCGCGTTCTTACGGCGATGGCTGATGGTGCCCGCCGACGGTCGAGAATCGCCGGCCGGGCTCGGCAGCGCATCGATTACACCCTCGATCGGCTACGCCGGGCAGGTTACGTCAGGGTCGT
Organism: Micromonosporaceae bacterium; assembly: GCA_036378155.1. GTDB lineage: Bacteria > Actinomycetota > Actinomycetes > Mycobacteriales > Micromonosporaceae > DASUXA01. The sequence continues at coordinate 21,089 of DASUXA010000054.1, forward strand.
TCGAGCCATCGGCACGGGGGCATCCACCGATCCCCTCTACGAGATCGCTGACGACTACCTCGCCTACTGGTTCGCGGTGCTGCGGGACGACGCGGACCTCATCGACGGCGGCCAGGGATCCGCAGTACGGCTGCGCACCTCAGGCCGCTGGCAGACGCATCTCGCTCGGGTTTTCGAGGCCGCAGCCCGTGATCACGCTCAGCGGCTTGTAGCGAGCGGCGCACTGCCGCCCGAGGCGGTGGTGGGCCGGTGGTGGAAGGACGAGAAGGTCGAAATCGACGTACTTGCGCTCGCGGGCGACCAGCCCGTGCTCGTCGGGGAGTGCCGCTGGCAGACCAAGCCGCTCAGCCAACGCGATCTGAACGACCTGCGACGACGTGCCGCCCATCTGCCGCCGCCCGCTCGCTCCCTCATGTTCGCGTTCTGGTCGACGGGAGGCGCCGACGAGTCGTTGGCTGACCACCCCGACGTGCTCACGTTCGCACCCGCCGACGTCGTCGACTCGGACTGAATCCGTCACCTGAAGATCGAGGTAATAGGCAGCCGCGACGGCGGGGGCAGCGCCTCCCCCTGCGGCTCCCGAACGAAATTCGGTGGTCGAGGACTACCAGCGCTCAGTACACTTTCCAACCCCGCCTGACGGCCCGCGGTGGCGAGCACCGCAGCGGACGTCCCGCGCCGACCCTTGGCGGGTCGGAGACGCGAGCGGCAGCGTTTTCCCACGTCGAGGAGTGCGTCGGATGACCCTGCACGCCCACCTGTCACTCGAGGAGGAGCTCGCCACGGAGCGGGCTCATCTCACCGCATCCCGCGCCGCGCTGAAACGGATGCGCGAGCGCGCCGAGGCGCTGTTCGCGACCGGCGAGGACGTCGCCGGCGACCCGTTCAGCGCGGAGACACTCGGTCGTACCCTGTCCCGCCGGATCGCCGAACTCGCCGACAACCCGGACACCCCGCTGTTCTTCGGTCGGCTGGACTTCGGCTCGGGCGAGCACGCCGGCCACCGGTACCACGTCGGACGGCGGCACGTCACCGACGACGTCGGCGAACCGATGGTGCTCGACTGGCGTGCGCCGATCTCCCGTGCGTTCTACCGGGCGAGCGCGCGCGACCCGCAAGGCGTGGCGGTCCGCCGCCGGTTCGGCTTCGTCAAAGGCGAACTGACCTCGTTCGAGGACGAGCATCTGGACCGGGGCGAGGAACTCGGCACCGCCAGCCACATCCTGACCGCCGAGATCGAGCGCCCGCGCGTCGGTCCGATGCGCGACATCGTCGCCACCATCCAGCCGGAGCAGGACGAACTGGTCCGCGCCGAGTTGGACGAGTCGATCTGTGTGCAGGGCGCGCCCGGTACCGGCAAGACCGCAGTCGGGCTGCACCGCGCCGCGTACCTGCTGTACCTGCACCGGGAGAAGCTGCGCCGCTCGGGCGTGCTGATCGTCGGACCCAACCGGGCGTTCCTGCACTACATCGCGGCGGTACTGCCCGCGCTCGGCGAGATCGACGTCGCGCAGTGCACGGTGGAGGACCTGGTCGGGCAGGTACCGGTCCGCGCGGTCGACCCGCCCGAGGCGGCGCTGGTCAAACACGACGCGCGGATGGCGCAGGTGCTGGCGCGGGCGATCCGCCGGTACATCCGCGAACCCGGCGAACCGCTGGTCGTCTCGGACGGCTCGTACCGGTGGCGGATCAGCCAGGAGGCGCTGCGCCGGGTCGTCGACGAGGTACGCCGCGAGGACCCGCCGCATGCGATCGGGCGGGAACGCGTCCGCGCCAGAGTGGTCGCGCTGCTGCAACGCCAGTCCGAGGCGCGGCGGGGCGACTCGCCCGGCGAGTCGTGGCTGCGGGCGATGGGTCGGGCGCGACCGGTGACCGCGTTCCTCGACCAGGTGTGGCCGGCGCTCACCCCGCAGACGCTGCTGTACGCCCTGCTCAGCGACCCCCCGGCACTGGCTGCGGCAGCCGACGGCATCCTCACCGCCGAGGAACAGTCGGCGGTCCTGTGGCCGAAGCCGCCGCGCTCGGCGAAGGCCGCGAAGTGGAGCGCGGCGGACGTGGTGCTGCTCGACGAGGCGGCCGGGCTGATCGAACGGGTACCCAGCTTCGGGCACATCGTGGTCGACGAGGCGCAGGACCTGTCCGCGATGCAGTGCCGGGCGATCGCCCGCAGGTGCGAGCACGGTTCGCTGACGATCCTCGGGGACCTCGCCCAGGGCACCGCGCCGTGGGCCGCGCGCGACTGGCGGGAGACCCTGCACCACCTGGGCAAACCGGATGCGACGGTGGTACCGCTGACCACGGGTTTCCGGGTACCGGCGGCGGTGCTCACCCTCGCCAACCGGTTGCTGCCGGCGCTGGACGTGGACGTGCCGGCGGCGACCTCGCTGCGGCGCGACGGCATCCTGCGGGTACAGCGCGCCACCGATCTCGCCGGGTCGGTGCTCGCGGAGGTGCGCGCCGCGCTGGACGAGGAGGGGTCGGTCGCGGTGATCGCGGCGGACGCGCTGGTGCCCCGGCTCGCCGCGAGCCTCGCCGACGTCGGGATCGCCGTCGGCGGTCCGGACGACGAGCAGCGGGTCACGGTGCTTCCGGCGACGCTCGCCAAGGGTCTGGAGTACGACCACGTGATCGTGGTCGAACCGGCGGAGATCGTCGCCGCCGAGCCGCGTGGGCTGCACCGGCTGTACGTGGTACTGACCCGGGCGGTGTCGCGACTCGCCGTGGTGCACGCGGCGCCGCTGCCCGCGCCGCTCGCGGCGTAGTCGGTTGGCTGCCGGCGGCCGTCGGGAACAGCGGCAGCGGGGCGCGACCGATGCCAGGATCGGGTGAGAGGGGGAACCGCCCCCGAACCCGGAAGGATCTGTAACCGATGAGGGTCAACCAGTATCTGCCCGGCACACCGAGCTGGACCGACCTCGGCACGCCCGACCTCCACGCGTCCCGGCAGTTCTATCAGGCGCTGTTCGGCTGGGAACCGCGCGTCTCGACGGAGCCGGAGGCCGCCGGGTACACGATCTTCCACCGGGACGGGCTGAGCGTGGCGGGAGTCGGCGCGTTGATGAGCGCCCAACAGCCGCCCGCCTGGGTGACGTACATCGCGACGGACAGCGCGAAGGAGTGCGCCAGCCGGGTCGAGGCAGCCGGCGGTACCGTCCTGCTGCCGCCGCTCGACGTGCTCAAGAGCGGTCGGATGGCGATGTTCGCCGACCCGACCGGCGCGGCGTTCGGCGTGTGGGAGCCGTTGGAGTTCCTCGGCGCGGACGTCGTCGACGAGCCCGGCGCGATGTCCTGGAACGAACTGGCGACCAGGTCGGCGGCGCGGGCGAAGGAGTTCTACCCGAGGGTGTTCGGCTGGGAGGCGCGCGACAGCGACACCGGCGGCAGCCGGTACACCGAATGGCTGCTCGAGGGTCGACCCGTCGCCGGAATGATGGAGATGACCGGGCAGTGGCCGGCGGACCTGCCGTCGCACTGGATGGTGTACTTCGCGGTCGACGACTGCGACACGACTGTGTCGAAGGTCGAGGACTTGGGCGGCACGGTACCGATGCGAACGAAGGACATCCCGCAGGGGCGGTTCGCGGTGCTCGCCGACCCGCAGGGCGCCGTCTTCTCGGTCATCCAGATGCCGGGCGCCTGACCGGTACCACCACAGGTCCCTGTTCGCCGTCGAGCACCCGCACCCGGACCCGGTAGTGCGCGGCGAGCAGGGGCTCGGTGAGCACCTCGCGCGGGGTACCGGCGGCGACCAGCCGACCCTCGGCGAGCAGCACCAGCCGGTCGGCGTACTCGCCGGCCAGCGACAGGTCGTGCATCGTGGCGAGTACGGTCAGCCCCTGCTCGCGGCGCAGCGCGTCGACCAGTTCCAACACGTCCTGCTGGTGCCCGATGTCGAGGGCGCTGGTCGGTTCGTCGAGCAGCAGGATCGGCGCGCCCTGAGCCAGCGCCCGAGCCAGGAACACCCGCTGCCGCTCGCCGCCGGACAGCGACGCGACCGCGCGCCCGGCGAACCCGGCGAGGTCCAACGCCGCCAGTACCTCGTCGACCACCCGCAGGTCGGCTGCCGACTCGCGACCGAGCGCCGGGATGTACGGGGTGCGGCCGAGCAGCACGTAGTCGAGGACCGACATGCCGGGCGGTACCGCCGGGTGTTGCGGTACCACGGCGACCAGCCGGGACCGGTCGCGCCGGGGCAGCCGGCGGGCGTCGGTACCGGACAGTTCGATCGAGCCGCTGGCGGGCAGCAGCCCGGCGACGGCACGGAGCAGCGTCGACTTGCCGGCGCCGTTCGGTCCGATGACGGTGACCCACTCGCCGCGCGCCACCTCCAGGGTCACCTCGCGGAGCACCGGGGCGCGGTCCAGCGTGACGGACAGGTCCTTGACGACGATCGCGGTCATGTCACATCCGCTTCGAGGTGCGCAGCACGACGATGAAGAACGGCGCCCCGACGAACGCGGTGACGACCCCGATCGGGATCTCGGCGGGGCTGGCGGCGGTACGTGCGACCAGGTCCGCCAGCGTCAGGAACGCGGCGCCGAACAGTACCGACAGCGGCAGCACGACCCGGTAGCTCGACCCGAACAGCAGCCGGACGGTGTGCGGGACGATCAGCCCGACGAACCCGATCAGCCCGGACACCGCGACCGCCGCCGCGGTGCCCAGCGAAGCGGCGACGACCAGGGTGTACCGCAAGCGGCGCGGGTTGACGCCGAGCGTGGCGGCTTCGTCGTCGCCGAGCGCCAGCACGTCGAGCCGGCGCCGCAGGGCGATCACGACGAGCATGGTGACCAGGGCGTACGGCGTGAGCAGCAGGACGTCGCCCCAGCCGCTGGTGGACAGCCGACCGAGGATCCAGGAGTACACCTCGCGCAGCGTGTCCGCGTGCCGCTGCTGCAGGTACGTCTGCGCGGCGGTGAAGAAACTCGTGACCGCGACTCCGGCGAGGATGAGCGCGGCAGGGCCGCGGCGCGAGCCGCCCCCGGCGGTACCGACCAGGTACGTCAACGCCACCGCGGCGAGCGCGCCGGCGAACGCGGCGGCGGGGAACAGCACCTGCCCGGCGGAGCCGCTGTGCGCGCCGGAGACGATCGCGACGGTCGCGCCCAGCCCGGCGCCGGCTGCCGCGCCCAGCAGGTACGGGTCTGCCAGCGGGTTGCGGAACACGCCCTGGTAGCAGCCGCCGGAGACGGCGAGCGTCGCGCCGACGAGCAGTCCCAGGCAGACCCTGGGCAGCCGCAACTCGGTGACGATCGCGGCTTCACGCTCGGACAGTCCGCTGGCGAGGTGTACCCCGGGGATCTGATCGAGCAGTTCCAGCAGGACGCCGAGCGGGTTGAGCCGGACCGGACCGACCGCCAGCCCGGCGACGGTCGCGACCAGTACCGCGAGGACGCCCAGCGCGAGCCAGCCCGGTCGCAGCCGGGCGGGCGCGACCCGGCTGGTCCGCCGCGTGCCTCGCGGGTCCGCCGCGCCCGCGTTCGCGGGCGCGGCGGACGGGGCAGCCGAACGGCTGAAGGTCACGCTCGACCCCGGTTCGCGACTGCGGGGCTCCGCTCCGCTCCGCTCCTCGCGCTCACGCCGACACCGTCGAGACGTCGTCGGCAACCGCGCGCAGCAGGTCCACCACGCGCGGACCCCACCGCGAGGCGATGTCGTCGTCCAGCCCGTACACCTGTCCCTTCTGCACGGCGGTGATGCCCGCCCAGCCGGGTCGGGCCCGGACCGTGGCGGCGGACTGGTGGCAGCACTTCGTGTCAGCCAGCAGGATGACGTCCGGGTTCGCCTTGACCAGGGATTCCGCCGACAGTTGCGGGTACCCGCCGGCCGTCCCGTCGGCGTCCGCCGGGTCAGCGACGCTGTCCATGCCGAGCATCGCCAGCAGCGAGCCGACGAAGGTCTTCGAGGTCACCGAGTACAGCGTCGGGTCGAGCTCCCAGTAGTACGTCAGGTGCTTCGACCGCTGCGGCAGATCCTTGACGATCTTCGCGATGTCGTCCTTCATCCGCGTGACGACGTGGGCGGACTCCGCCCGGTGACCGGTCAGTTCGCCGATCTCGGTGAGCTCGCGGTACGTGTCGTCCAGCGTCTTCGCCGCCGGCGCCAGGTACACGGGGATCTTCAACGCGGTCAACTGGTTGGTGATCTTGTCGGTGTCGTTCGAGATCACCACCAGGTCGGGGTTCTTCGCGGCGATCGCCTCGGCGTTCGGCTTGAACCCGGACAGGTCGCTCTTCGGCGCGTCGGCCGGGTAGTTCGACTGGTCGTCGACGGCGGTGACCTGCTTGCCGGCGCCGACCGCGAACAGCATCTCCGTCGCGGTGGGCGACAGCGACACGATCCGGGTGGGCTGCTTGTCGAGCGTGACCGTGCCGACGGTGACCGGGTAGGCGGCGGAACTCTTCGCGGCGGGCGGTTCGGTCCGGTTGGACTGGGTGCCACCGCATCCGGTGAGCACACCCAGGGCGAGCACGGCGGCGAGCAGTGCCGGGGTACGTCTCATTGATCCTCCTGTCGGTCGAGGCCGGTGCATCGCCGACAGGTCCGCCGCGTGGGACTGGTCCCGCCCGCGAGACGCCCTTCCTCGAGAGCGCGATTCGCGACACGCGCCGCAGGCGACCTGGCTCGGACCGCCGAGGGGCGGCCCATCACAGTTGCGGGACAGCGCCGGGTTCGCACCGGCTTCGCTGCGGAACGGTCGAGTAGACGGTAGCGCATACCAGTGGCGACCCGGACAGGACCGCGCGATGAAGCTCATTTTCCCCTGATCGTCCTCTTGCGAAAGTTCCCTTCGCGGTAAAGGGTGACGTCAGTCATCCCCGACGCACGGGAGCACATCTATGGCTCGATACCGCCCCACCGCCGCGGCGCTCGCCAGCGTGGCGGCGCTCGGGCTGGTCGTCGCGGGCAGCCCCGCCTCCGCCGAGGCGCCGCACAACCAGCACGACGAACAGATCGAGTACCAGCGCTGGGAGTCCTACCCGGACTGGCGTACCGGCACCGCCGACGGCGTGTACGCCATCCCGGGCGACCGGGCGAACGGCGACCGGAACGGCGTCACCATCGGCACCCCGGCAGGTATCACCGACTTCACCGACCCGCACACCGGCGTCACCAGGTCGTGGGAGTACGCCACCTGGACGTCCCCGGTGCACCAGATCGGCTTCGGCGCGACCGAGGTGGTCGCCTCGTGGAACGCCGACGCCCCACCCGGCACCTGGATCCAGGTGGAACTGCACGGCACATACACCAACGGCGACCAGACCCCGTGGTACGTGATGGGTCGCTGGGCAAAGACCGACCAGGACATCCGGCGGTCCACGCTGGACGGGCAGGGCGACGCCTGGTCGTCGATCTGGACGGACACCTTCTCGATCGACGACGCGTCCAAGGGCGTGCTGCTCAAGGACTACCAGTTGCGGCTGACCCTGTACCGGGCGCCGGGGCAGAGCGTGTCGCCCCGGGTCTGGGAACTGGGCGCGATGGCGTCCAACGTGCCGAACCGGTTCAGCGTGACGCCGAGCACCGGGCTGACCGGGCACTCGGCGTGGGGCGTCGAACTGCCGGTACCCCGGCTGTCCCAGGAGATCCACCACGGGCAGTACCCCGAGTACGACAACGGTGGCGAGGCGTGGTGCTCGCCGACCTCGACCGAGATGGTGGTGGAGTACTACGGGTACCACCCGTCTGCCGAGGACCTGTCGTGGGTCGACCCGAGCTACGCGGACCCGCAGGTCGACTTCGCGGCGCGCAGCACCTACGACTACGAGTACGAGGGCGCCGGCAACTGGCCGTTCAACGCGGCGTACGCCGCGTCGTACGACGGGCTGGACGCGATCGTCACCCGGCTGCACTCGCTGGACGAGATCGAACTGTTCATCTCGGCGGGCATCCCGGTGGTCACCTCGCAGTCGTTCCTGTCCAGCGAACTGGACGGCGCCGGGTACTCGACCTCCGGACACCTCATGGTGATCATCGGGTTCACCAAGGACGGCGACGTCATCGCCAACGACCCGGCGTCGCCGACCGACGAGGCGGTCCGGCACGTGTACAAGCGCTCGCAGTTCGAGAACGTCTGGCTGCGGACCAAGCGGTACCGGGCGAACGGGCACGTGGCGAGCGGCTCGGGCGGCGTGGTGTACCTGATCAAGCCGGCGCATCAGCCGTGGCCGAGCCTGCCCGGCTCGAACAACTGGTGACCGTCGACGGGTGACGTCGCCTGACGGAAGACGTCGACCGACGAACAACGTCGACCGACGAACGACGTCGGCTGACACGGTCGGGGCCCGCCGGGTGTACACCCGGCGGGCCCCTTCGACGTGAACGGGTAGGAGCGACGCCCCGGCAGGGCGGGGTACCGGCGACGACCCGGCGACCCCGCCGGCTCTGCGGTCCCCGGCGATCAGCCGGCTGAGCCCTGGCCCGCCAGCGGGTCGACCCAGACGCCCTCGCGGCGGCTCTCGTCGTACCGGTACACCTCGCGTCCGCCGATGTACGCGGTCGTCACCCGGCTGAAGACGTCGAGCGGGTCGCCCGACCACAGGCACAGGTCGGCGTCCTTGCCGGGCTCGATCGACCCGAGCCGGTCGTCGACACCGACGATGCGCGCCGGGTTGATCGTGATCGCGCGCATCGCCGCCGTCCGGTCCAGCCCCTCCTTGACCGCCAGGGTCGCCTGGTGGATCAGGAAGTTGATCGGCACCACCGGATGGTCGGTGGTGAGCGCGATGGTGACGCCGGCGTTCGCCAGCCGTCCGGGGTTCGCCAACGACCGGTTGCGCAGCTCGACCTTCGACCGGGAGGTGAACAGCGGACCGATGATCACCGGAATGCCCTTGGCGGCGATGATGTCGGCGAGCAGGTGCGCCTCGGTGCCGTGGTCGATGACCAGCTGGTAGCCGAACTCCTCGGCGATCCGCATCGCGGTGGCGATGTCGTCGGCGCGGTGGCAGTGCTGCCGCCACGGGATCGTGCGCCGCAGCACCATCGCCAGCGATTCGAGCTTCAGGTCCGTGTCCGTCGGCTTACCCGGCTCCTGGTTCTCCCACTTGCGCATGTAGTTGCGCGCCTGGGTGAACGCCTCGCGGATGACCGCCGCCGTGCCCAGCCGGGTCTCCGGCATCTGTTTGCGCTCGCCGTACACCCGCTTGGGGTTTTCCCCCAGCGCGGACTTCACGCCGCTGGGCTGGCGCAGCAGCATCTCGTCGACGGTGCGGCCCCAGCACTTCAGCGCGACGGTCAGACCGCCGATCGGGTTCGCCGATCCGGGGTTGACGTTGACGGCGAGGACGCCGCCGGCGATCGCGTCGCAGAACCCGATGTCCGCCGGGTTGATCGCGTCCAGCGCCCGGACGTGCGCCGTGTTCGGGTCGGTCTTCTCGTTGGTGTCGTTGCCCGCCTGGCCTTCACCCTCTTCATGGGTACCGACATGGGTGTGCGCGTCGATGAAGCCCGGCAGTACCCACCACCCGGCGGCGTCCACCACCTCGGCGCCGTCGGGTACCGCGAGGTCGGCGCCGCCCACGGCGGTGATCTTTCCGTCCTCGACGAGTACGGTGCCGTTCTCGATCGGGTCCCCCTCGATCGGCACGACGTAGCCGTGCACGATCGCCATGGTGCGGTGTGAAGCCTGGGTCGAAGTCAACGTGGCGTCCCGTCCTCTCGCTCTCCTACCGACCCGCTGGTACCGATGCCGACGGTCCAGCGGGCTGCCGGGCGCGTCCACCGCGTCACCCGGCGTGTCGACAGCCCCCGGAACGGAACACGAATCCCAGGTCAGACAGCGTGCAGGACCGGCGGCGTCCGTCGCCGATCACATCACGCGGCACTGCGGTACCGCATCTCGGGGTCGCTCCGTCCCTGGTCGGCGGGCCGGTATCGTCCGCCGCCGCGATCGGTGGGCGGCGGGCAAGTACCCGCTGTACCCGCGGCGCGCCGATTGCGCAATGCCTGTGGACGGGCTGGACCTCGCACCGTCGATCCGGCTGTGGACAACCGTGATGGGATCGCGTGGATTCGCCATCCTGAGGTCCATGTACTCAGTGGGTGATCTCCTTCGGACGGCGCGCCGGCACCGCGGGTGGGGTCAGCGTCAACTCGCCGAGGCGACCGGCGTCCCCCAGCCCAACCTCGCGGCGTACGAGACCGGACAGCGCGTTCCGTCGCTCGCCATGCTCGGTCGCCTGGTCACCGCGTGCGGACTGCGTCTGCGCTTCGACCTTGAACCGGCGGCGAGCGAAACCCCGGTCGTCGCGGGCGCGGCGCAGCCGTGTCGTCAGTAGGCGCCGCGGCGCCGCAGGACCGCCCCGACCGTCTGCCAGAGGATCACCAGGTCCGTCGCGATCGACCAGTTCTCGACGTAGTAGAGGTCGAGGCGCACCCCGTCCCGCCAGGCGAGGTCGGACCGACCGGAGACCTGCCACAGTCCGGTCAGACCCGGACGCACCAGCAGTCGGCGACGCACGTCTCCGTCGTACCGCGCCACTTCGTGCGGCAGCGGCGGACGCGGCCCGACCAGGCTCATCTCCCCGCGCAGCACGTTGACCAACTGCGGCAGTTCGTCCAGCGACCAGCGGCGCAGCACCCGACCGACGCGGGTGACCCGAGGGTCGTCGCGCATCTTGAACAGCGGACCGTCGGTCTCGTTCACCGTCGCCAGGTCCGCCAGCAGCCGTTCCGCGCCGACCACCATGGAACGGAACTTGAACACCGTGAACGGTCGACCGTGCAGCCCGATCCGGGTCTGCCGGAAGATCACCGGGCCCGGGCTGTCCCGTCGGACCGCGATCGCGATCGCGACCAGCACCGGCATCAGCAGGACCAGAGCCAGGGCGGCGAGCACCTTGTCGAGGACGAGTTTGGCGAGGGCGCGACCGCCGTGATACTCCGGCTTCTCGACGTGGATCAGCGGAAGACCGGCGACCGGACGGGTGTGGATGCGCGGACCGGCGACATCGGTGAGGGCGGGTGCGACCACAAGTTCGATGCCGGTGCCCTCCAGCGCCCAGCCGAGCCGCCGCAGCCGCGACGCCGTCAGTTCGGCTGCCGCGGTGACCGCGACCGTGTCGGCGCCGGCGGCGGCAGCCGCCTCGACGATCGACGACAGCGACCCGATCAGCGGCACGTCGCGCAGGGAGGTGTTGCGGCCGTAGACGCCGCGCGGCAGGCAGACGCCGACGACGCGGTAGCCCGCGTCCGGCTCCCGGCGCAACTGCTCGACCAGTTCGGTGACGTGGCGCAGATCACCCACCACCAAGATGCGCCGGCAGCAGTCACCCGCTCGACGGCGCCACCGCATCACCCCGCGTGCCGCCCACCGTTCCACCGGCAGCCCGAGCAGACCGCACAGGAACGCCGGTACGACAACCTCCCGAGGCAGGTCGACGTGCAGCAGGTAACCCGCGACCGCGACGGCTGCCGCGGCACGCACCGTCGCCGTGGTCACCCGGCGGTACTCGTCCGACCCGTACCCGACCACCCGGTCCGAGTAGCCCCGGATCAGCAGCAGGGACAGCAGCCAGGGCACGACGAGCAGCAGGTGGTAGCCGACAACCGCCCCGCTCGGGGCGCGCCAGCCGGAGTGGACCAGGTAGCCGACGGCGACACTGCCCAGTACGGTCGCGCTGTCCAGGGCGAACAGCGCTCGGGCGTAGGTCCGCGCCCACGGGGGTACCGCGCGCGCATCGCGGCGATCGGGCGCGACCGCGCGGTGCCGCGCCGACAGCGGCGCGTCGCCGAGCGTGTCGCCGCCCGAGGACGACGCGGCAGGGTCGCCGAAGGTCCGTCCGGAGTGCGCCGGCTCGTCGGACAGCCGCTCGGCTACGCCGTCCGACGGCACCCCCGCGCCTGCGGCGCCGTCCAGCCACCCCGAGCCTTCGCCGCCGCCCAGCCACCCCGCGCCTTCGCCGCGCTCGGGCAGCCCCACGCGCACGCCGGCGTCGCCGACCGCGATCTGGTGCAACTCCACCGTCGGTGCGGCATCGAGCAGGCTGGTCAGGTCGGCGGTGGCGGACAGGTCGACGGTCTGGTCAGCGGCTTCCCCGTCCCTTTGGCGCAGCAGGGAGCCCCCAGCGCGTGGCTGGTCGGTCGTCGCTGCCATGCGGCTCCCCCCAGGACACTGCCGAGTCCGGGGTGCCGCGATCACCGCGTCGGCACATCGACCGACACACCCGTCCCTGTGTCAGAACGAGCAGGGGACGAGTCGGCTACGGGTCAACGACGCGTCGCGTCGTCCGTGGTCTCCACCGGGCGCTCCGTGGCGTCCGCGTCGGTCGCGGCGTCCCCGCCCGTCGGGGCGTCGTCGCCGGCCAGCGCCGCGCGCAGCCTCTCCTTCTCGTCCCGACGGCGACGCACGGCGGAGTCGATCTGGTTGACCATCTCGTCCCGCCACCGACGCAGCAGGAAGAAGGAGGCCACGAACGACACCACGATCGCGATCATGAGCTTCAGCAGCAGGTCGATGGGCACCGGCCAGAGCAGCGCCACCGCGACCACGAAGAAGCCCACCCGCGCCAGGGTGTACTTGACTGACGGCGCCATCACCTCTCCAAACACCGGGTTCCGTACCCCCACAGTAGGCGGCGTTCGCCCGACCGCCACGGGGCACGGGGTGGGGTCACGCCCAGACCTGCTGCGGCTCGGCGCGACGCTCCGCGAGCGACGGCGGCGCGTCGTACTCCCGCACGACCTCGTACCGCGTGTTCCGCTCCACCGGGCGGAACCCGGCGTCCCAGATCAGATTGAGCAGGTCCTCGCGGTGCATCGTGCTGGGCGTGCCGTACCGGTCCGCGTCGTGCGTGATCTTGTACTCGACCACCGACCCGTCCAGGTCGTCGACACCGAAGTTCAGCGACAACTGGGCGACCGACAGCCCGTGCATCACCCAGAAGCACTTGACGTGCGGGACGTTGTCGAACAGCAGCCGGGACACCGCGAACGTCTTCAGCGACTCCGCCGGGGACGCCATCGTCGTACGGTCCTGCAGTCGGTTCCGGGGGTCACCGGCGGCGTCGTGCTGGTACCGCAGCGGGATGAAGACCTGGAAGCCGCCCGTCTCGTCCTGCAGTTCGCGCAGCCGCAGCACGTGGTCGACGCGGTGCCGGGGCTCCTCGATGTGCCCGTACAGCATCGTCGACGGCGTCTTGAGCCCCTTCTGGTGCGCCAGGCGGTGGATGCGCGACCAGTCCTCCCAGTGGGTGTCGTGGTCGACGATGTGCTGCCGGATCTCCCAGTCGAAGATCTCCGCGCCGCCCCCGGTGAGCGATTCCAGCCCCGCGTCGATCAACTCGTCGAGGATCTCGTCCGCCGACTTGCCCGAGATCCGCTCGAACCAGTGGATCTCCGTCGCGGTGAACGCCTTGAGGTTGACGCCCGGCAGCGCCGCCTTCAGCTCGCGGAGCACCTTCGGGTAGTAGCGCCACGGCAGGGTGGGGTGCAGCCCGTTGACGATGTGCAACTCGGTGAGCTGCTCGCCCTCCATCTCCTTGGCTTTGCGCACGGCCTCCTCGACGCGCATCGTGTACGCGTCCTTCTCGCCCGGCTTGCGCTGGAACGAGCAGTACGCGCACGAGGCGGAGCAGACGTTGGTCAGGTTGAGGTGCCGGTTGACGTTGAACATCACCCGGTCGCCGTGCATTTCGGTCCGCTTGGCGTGCGCCAGCCGGCCGAGCCAGGCCAGGTCATCGCCGGCGTAGAGGGCCTCGCCGTCGGAGCGGGTCAGCCGCTCTCCGGCGGCCACCTTCGCCTCTAGTTCGCGCTTGATCCCCGCGTCCACGCCGCCACCTCCGCCAGTCTGATACCTGACCGAGCGTACGTCCGGGCCGCCGACGACCTGCGCGAAGGTCCGGTCTGCGCCCGTTTCGTACCATCGTCGACCCCTGATGTTTCCCTACACCCATGCATCCGTTATCCGTAGCCGGGTGACACGGCTTGCCCCGGTGAGGTAGGACATTGGGGGGAGGAAATGACTCGCGAGGGACGGGGACGGTGGGATGAGTCAGCTATCGCGGCGGGCGCGGCGCGCCAAGTCGGCGGCGCGGCCGTTGGCATGGCCGGTTCTCGTCTGCACCGTCGTCTGCGTGCTGACGCCCCGTCCGGCCTTCGCCGACCCGGGCGTGGCCGGCGCACCGGTACCTCAGCCGACGACCACGCCGACCGCCTCCAACCTGACGATCCCCGACAGCGGCTCGACTCCGGCGCCGTCCGCGCCCCTGCCCGCGGTGTCCTCGTCGGCGGCCCCGGCGGCACCCGCGGTGACCGGGCCGTTCGCCAGCGACATCCTGGCCAAGTACGCCGACGAGGAGCTGGCCGGGCAGAAGTTGACCCAGGCCAATACCGACCTCGCCGCCGCGCAGGGCACGACCAAGACCACCTATGACCTGTGGCAGAAGGACCTCGCCAGCGTCAAGGACCTGCAGAGCAGGGCGAACGGCGCGGCAGCCAAGGCCTACGAGGACGCCACCGGCCTCGGCCCGCTCGGCGACTACGCCAACCAGGTCCATCAACTCGGCCTGCTCGCACCGGCCTTCGGGGACGGAACGC
>DASUXA010000055.1:0-31991 GCA_036378155.1 Micromonosporaceae bacterium
GGGGACTTCTCCGCCGCCGAGGACCTGGTGCAGGACGCCGTCGAGGCGGCGCTCACCCACTGGCCGGTGGAGGGCATCCCGGAACGCCCGGACGCCTGGTTGTACACAGTCGCCCGGCGCCGAGGGCTGGACACGCTGCGCCGCCAGAGCCGCCATCGCGACAAACTCGCGCTGGTGCCGTGGCCGTCCGAGCCACGACCCGACGACCGCCTCCGGCTGATCTTCACGTGCTGCCACCCGGCGCTGCCGCGTACCGCCCAGGTCGCCCTCACCCTGCGGGTGGTGTGCGGGCTGACCACGGCGCAGATCGCCAGGGCGTTCCTCATCCCGGAAGGTACGGTCGCGCAGCGGATCACCCGTGCGAAACGGAAGATCAGCGACGCGGGTATCCCCTACCGCATCCCTGCCGCCGACGAACTCGGCTCCCGGCTCGCCGAGGTCCTCGCCGTGATCTACCTACTGTTCAACGAGGGGTACCTGTCCAGCGGCGGGGACCGCGTCCAGTCCCGGGATCTCGCCGACGACGCGGAGTTCCTCGCCGCCCTGCTGTACCACCTGATGCCGACCGAGCCCGAAGTCGCCGGACTGCTCGCCCTGATCCGTCTGCACCGCGCCAGAGCCGCCGCGCGATTCAACCCCGACGACGAGATCATTCAGCTGCAGTACCAGGACCGGTCCCGATGGGACCGGGACGCCGTCGCCGACGCCTCCCGGCTGATCGTCCGCGCGGCGGCGCACCGGCGACCCGGGCCGTACCAACTCCAGGCGGCGATCGTCGCCTGTCACGCCGAAGCCGAACGGTGGCAGGACACCGACTGGACGCAGATCGTCGTCCTGTACGACATGCTGCTGCATCTGGCGCCGTCGCCGGTGACCCGGCTGCACCGCGCGATCGCCCTGCGGTACGTGGCCGGACCAGCGGCGGCGCTCCTGGAGGTCGACACCCTCGCCGACGAGTTGGACGACTACCACCTGTTCCACGCCACCCGCGCCGAACTCCTCCGCGACCTCGGCCGCGCTTCCGAGGCGCGACACGCGGACGAACGGGCCCTGGCGCTGACCGCGAACCCGGCCGAACGGTCCCTGCTGCGACAACGCCTGGCCTGGGCATGACGCTCGGGCGCGGCGGGGGCGTGCGGAGCGCGCTCACACCCGGCGGACGAACACGCCGGGTTTGACCTCTGACGCGGCCGATCGCCGCCCGATGTCCTCCGGATCGCCTGCCCCACCACGACGGCGGGGACGAGCAGCCGTCGCCCCTCCTCGATGGCGAGGTGGTGGATGGCCCACACCCGCCGGTCGTTGCCGTCGATCGCGGCGGGATGGCGCCGGGACAGCCGGGTTCAGTCGGGCGTGCCGTCGCAGCCGTGGGAGGGCGCCAGTTCCTGTACCGACGCGCGGTCCACCCAGCCGGTCCGGCCGGTCCGCGCGACCCGTACCCGCGCCCGACCGCCCCGAAGGTCGAGGACCACGGCCTGCTCCCCCGCCGGGAGCGACCGCCCGTCCAGGGTGACCGCGCAGGTCGGCGCAGGTCCGACCAGGTGTACGACGCCGCGCAGGTAAAAGTCGTCGACCCAGCCGTCGACCGAGGGTCCCTCGGCGGTGCGCACCTCGAGCCAGGTACCGCGCGTCGCGACGACCCGCGCCAGGGTGCCGTCCGGTACGCGACCGACGGGCGCTCCGTCGCCCGGCCGGTCCCGGAGTACGACCTGCGGCGTGGCGAGCAGCCCGTGGTCGTCGCGCCCGCTGACCAGTACGAGGTGATATTCGGTACCGCTGTCGGCGGGACCGGCGACCCGGTGGGGCGCGACCGCCAGGACGACGGCGGTGATCCCGGCAGCCGCCAGTACGCCCGCCAGCGCGGTTCTGACCAGGGGCGTCACGGGCAGGTGGTCGGGTTGGGCGTGCCCTTCGTGACGTTCGTCGAGATCGTGCCGCACCAGGTTCCGCCGTCGCCGACACGGTGGAAGACCTTGTCGTACTGGCTCGACCCGAGCGAGTACGAGTAGGTGTCGTACACCGTCTCCACCCCGCTCGCGATCTTCAGGAACCGCACCGACTCCGACCCGGTGTTGTTGAGGAACCCGGACGAGAAGTCCATCACCCACCGACCGCCGGCGGGGATGGTGGTGCCTGCGGGGATCTGCTTCGGCGAACCGCCGCCCCCTGCCACGTCGTCGATGTAGTACCCGCTCACGTCGACCGTGGACGACGTCGGGTTGTACAACTCGACCCACTCGGTACCGCCGGACGACGGCGCCATCAGGAATTCGTTGATCCTGACCTGGCTCGGGTCGCCGGTGCTCCCGCCGCCGCCGCTCGTCCGGGTGGTGTACGTCCGGGTACCCGCGTCGTAGTCCACCGTGAACCCGCTGCCCCCGCCCGTGGTGGCCAGGTGGACCGTGCCGTTGTGGTTGAAGGTGCCCGAGTAGTCGATCGGCGCGCCCGTCGCGTCGACGTCGTCGCACGGGTTGTTGGCGAGGTAGATGTCGGCGCCCACGCTGCGGAACGCGTTGAGCACCCGGTTGCCGGGGTGGCCGTAGGAGTTCACGCCGCACGAGATGAAGCCGACCTGCGGGTCGGTGGAGGTGATGTACGCGTCGGACGACGAGTGGGCAGAGCCGTGGTGGTTGGCACGCAGCGCGTTGACGGTGCCCATCTTCCCGGTGAGCAGCGCCTCGATGTTGTTGTACGTGTAGCCGTTGGCGCTGGTGGAGTACTCGCCGTCGCTGTCGCCGGCGGTCGCGTACACGAACGGACCGAACGTCGTGCGCAACCCGATCGAGTAGTCGTTCTCGCTGGGCGGCGTCGGGTCGCCGGTGTGGTCGCCGCTGACCGGCGTGACCCCGTCCGCCTGCATGACGTCCTTCGCGTTCGCCTCGACGACCACCGAGGTCACGCCGGTACCGAGGTCGAGCGACGGCCACGCCGCCGAGTTGGTGATCCGCAGCACCTTGCCGTCGATGTTCGCCCGGTCGGACTGCCCTGACGGCCCGTACAGCCAGCAGATCCAGCGCTTCGCCGTGGTCGACGTGGTACCCGCGTTGTGCCACGCGGTCTCGGTGCTCGGCGCGCTCGACGTACCGACGTCGCAGTCGTGGTCGCCGTTGCTGTCCGTCCACACGCCACCGTCGTGGTCGATCAGTTGACCGACGGTGAACCCGAACCCGCCGAGCGAGGTCGGCGTGAGCAACTGGTACAGCCCGTTGCCGTACTTCGTGGTGTCGTTCGGGTTTCCGGCGTACCCGATGTGGTCGAGGTGGTGGTGCGAGGCCATCACGTAGTCCAGGTGTACCGGCCCGGACGAGATCCCGCAGATGGCGCGGATCTGGCTGGCGACGCGCCCGGCGTTGGAGTTGGTCGTCGAGTTGAACGCGGTCTCGCCCAGGTCGATGAGCAGCGTCCGGCCGGTCGGTCCGACGACGAGCTGCGAGTCGCCTTGTTCCACGTCGAACCAGTAGATGTTCAGCTCGCCCTGCCGCCACGTGCCGTTGGTGGAGCAGTGCGGGGCGTCGGGTACCGCCGCCGTCGCGACCGGCGCGTTGAGCAGCGAGGTGGCGGCCGCGACGAGCGCGACGCCCAGCAGCAGGACGGCGAGACGGGGACGGTACACGTCGGACTCCAAAGGTCTCTGACCACGCGCGACGGCCTCCCGCGCTGGCCAGATCCTTGCACTGCCGGCCGTCGATGTGAAGAGGTCACACGCGCACCGGACGCCGCCGATCGGATCGCCGATGTATTGACGAGGGCCAGCACAGTGAGTACCTTCACTGCCCAACGGGAAGGTTTCTTAACAGTTAGCTTCGGACCCCCTGCTTGGAGCACACATGAGACACCGATCCGCGCTACGGCGACTCGCCCTCGCCGCCGCCATCCTGCTGCCCACCGCCTCCGCCCTACTCGTCACGACCAGCGCGGACGCCGCCGTGTCCGCGCCGATCCGGATCAACGCGAACGGACCCGCCTTCACCGACGGCAGCGGGCACACCTGGTCCGCCGACCAGGCGTACACCGCCGGAAGCTGGGGCTACGACACGCAGTACGGCAGCGGTACCACCGCCAACGCGATCGCCGGCACCACCGACGACGCGCTGTACCAGTCGTACGACCTGTTCAACAACTGGTCCGGGTACAAGTTCGACGTGCCGAACGGCACCTACCAGGTGACCCTCAAGATGGTCGAGGACTGGGCGAACGCCGCCGGGCAGCGGATGTTCGACGTCCGGATCGAGGGCACCCAGGTGCTCACCGCGTTCGACATCTTCGCCTCGTGCGGGGCGTTCACCGCGTGCGACCGTACCTTCACCGCCACGGTGGGCGACGGTCAGCTCAACGTGGCGTTCAACATGGACGGCGGCGCGAACTACGCGACGGTGTCGGCGATCGAGGTCACCGGCGGCTCGGGCGGCGGCGACACCACACCGCCGAGCGCCCCGACCAACCTCACCGTCACCGGTACCACCACCAGCAGCGTGTCGCTGAGTTGGACCGCGTCGACGGACAACGTGGGTGTCGCCGGGTACGACATCTATCGCGGCGGGACCAAGGTCGGCAGCGCCACCGGCACGTCGTACACCGACAGCGGGCTCGCCGCCGGCACCACGTACACGTACACCGTCAAGGCCCGCGACGCCGCCGGCAACGTCGGCGCCGCCAGCAACCAGGTCTCCGCGACCACCCAGGCCAGCGGCGGGGACACCACTCCGCCGAGCGCGCCGACGAACCTGCACGTCACCGGTACCACGTCGAGCAGCGTGTCCCTGGCGTGGACCGCTTCGACGGACAATGTCGGAGTGACCGGGTACGACATCTACCGAGGCGGCACCAAGGTCGGCAGCGCCACCGGCACGTCGTACACCGACAGCGGGCTCGCCGCCGGCACCACGTACACGTACACCGTCAAGGCCCGCGACGCCGCCGGCAACGTCAGCGCCGCCAGCAACCAGGTCTCCGCGACCACCCAGGCCGGCGGCGGAGGAGGCGGCGGCAGCAGCGTCGTCATGGGGTACTTCCCCGAATGGGGCGTCTACCAGCGCAAGTACTTCGTCAAGAACATCGACACCAGCGGTACGGCAGCCAAGCTGAATGTGATCAACTACGCGTTCGGCAACGTGCAGAACGGGCAGTGCACCATCGGCGACAGCTACGCCGACTACGACATGTTCTACGACGCCACGACGAGCGTGGACGGCGTCGCGGACAGCTGGGACGCCGGGGCGTTGCGCGGCAGCTTCAACCAGTTGCGCAAGCTGAAGCAGAAGTACCCGAACCTGAAGGTGATCTGGTCGTTCGGCGGCTGGACCTGGTCCGGCGGCTTCGGTCAGGCGGCGGCGAACGCCAGCGCCTTCGCCGACTCCTGCTACAACCTGCTCAACGACCCGCGCTGGGCGGGCGTGTTCGACGGCATCGACATCGACTGGGAGTACCCGAACGCCTGCGGCAACACCTGTGACAGCAGCGGGTTCTCCTCGTTCAAGACGCTGATGGCCGCGCTGCGCGCCCGGTTCGGCTCGAACGCCCTGATCACGGCCGCGATCAGCGGCGACGGTACCGACGGCGGCAAGCTCGACGTCGCCGACTACGGCGGCGCCGCGCAGTACGTCAACTGGTACAACGTGATGACCTACGACTACTTCGGCGCCTGGGCGTCGACCGGCCCGACCGCTCCGCACTCGCCGCTGTACTCGTACAACGGCATCCCGACCCCAGGCTTCTACTCCGACAAGGCGATCCAGAAGCTGAAGAGCAAGGGCATCCCGTCGAGCAAACTGCTGCTGGGCATCGGGTTCTACGGGCGGGGCTGGACCGGGGTGACCCAGAGCGCGCCGGGCGGCTCGGCGACCGGACCCGCGTCGGGCACGTACGAGCAAGGCATCGAGGACTACAAGGTGCTCAAGAACACCTGCCCGCCGACCGGTACCGTCGCCGGCACCGCGTACGCGTACTGCGGCGGCAACTGGTGGAGCTACGACACGCCCGCCACGATCGGCGGCAAGATGAGCTACGCCAAGAGCCAGGGTCTGGGCGGCTCCTTCTTCTGGGAACTGTCCGGCGACACCAGCAACGGCGAACTCGTCACCGCCATCCGCAACGGTCTCGGCTGACCCGCCACCACATGCGCCGCCGGTCACCACAAGGTGACCGGCGGCGTGCGGTCGGGGTTGGATGCGTCGCGAAGGGATCCAGCCTGATCGCCCGGAGCGACGCGCCGGCCCCGACCGCGACGTCAGCGCACGTCGCGCCGGGTACGCCTGGGCAGCACCAGGTCGATCCGGGTGGGCACGGCGTCGACACCCAGCGCGCTTCGCGCGTGGCGGATCGCCTGATCCTCCACGCGCTGCCGGATCTCGCCTGCGCCGACCCGCCCGTCCAGCGTCACGACCAGCGTCATGCGCGGATAGGTCGGGGTACCGCTGAGCCGCGCCCGGGCGCGGCTGACCCCACGGTACGACTCGATCTCCTCCTCGACCGCGTCGGTGACCGCTTTGCCGTTCAGGTACGTCAGTCCGTCCCGGCCGCCCGGTCGCAGGTCGATCTCGCGGAGCCGGTTGGTACGGAACTGTGCGATCAGCCACCACAGCGCGAGCAGCGCGACGACGAAGGTGAACGCGGCGAGCGCCGGCCAGAACCAGGCGTGCTGGGCGGCGTACCGGGAAACTCGTGCCGGGATCACGACGTGGGTCCGGAACGCCGAGCCGAACACGCCGAACCCGGCGGCCAGCCCGGCGGCTCCCGCGAGCAGCAGAAGCAGACCGATCAGTCCGATGATGACGCGATTGGCGCGTACCACGCGGGGCGCGCGGGTGCGCGGCGGCAGCGTCGGGCGGGGCTGGATGACCTGCGTGGTGGTGTCCGTGACCGAGGTGCTCACTCCCGCTCCTCCCGGTGCGACAACGTCAGGCGCAGTCGTGGCGGTCGGGTCAGGTGCAGCGCGTCGAGCGCGTCCGTCAGTTCGCGGCGCAGCCGTTGCTCGAGGTCGCCCGGGTCGCGCAGCCGGGTACGGGCGCGCACCTTGGCGCGTCTGCGCCGTACCCGCGTCTTCGCCTCGGCGACCCCCGCCACCGACGTCGCGACCCGGCTCAGCGCGTGACCGAGGCTGCGCCGCGAAATGCCGGTGACCACGCCCGCGGTACTGCCGGACATGGTCAGCAGACCGGGTCGCCGCGGCTTGAGCTCGAGCAGCAGCAGGATCAGCCCGACGGCGGCGACGATAGCGCTGATCACCCGGACCGGAGTGGAGTCCCATACGTGCTGGTGCAGGTACCGGTTCGGCGACTCGTACGGCAGCACCAGGTGACCCGAGTGCCCGAGCCCCTTGGTCCAGATCACTTCGACTGTGGTGAGCACACCCAGCCCGAACAGGACGATGCTGAGGATGATCGCGACGATACGGTCGAAGACCCGCATCTACCTCACCCGCCTCGCTCGCGGCCCGTACGAGGTGGGCAGCCCGGCGACCTCGATGTCCACTTCGGCTACCCGCAGGGACGTCAGTTCGACGAGCCGCGCCGCGACGTGGTCGCGGACCTGCTGGGTGACCTCGGGTACCGGCGCCGGCCAGACCACCGACATGGTGATCCGTACCGTCGCGATGTCCCCGTCGACCATCGCGGATACCCGTGCCGACGTGCGGGAACGCCTCCGCCCCACGCCGAGCACCTGCCGGGACACCCCGGTGGCGTACTCGATCTCCGATACCGCCTGGGTCGCGATCTTCTCGACGACCCGCTCCGCGAGGTCGAGGGAGCCCCGCGCCTCGGCAGGGGGCAGACCGTCGCCGTCCGGCAGTGCCGGCGGTACTCCCCCGCCGCCGGGCGCGGACGCGCCGGTACCGC
Source organism: Micromonosporaceae bacterium (assembly GCA_036378155.1). GTDB lineage: Bacteria > Actinomycetota > Actinomycetes > Mycobacteriales > Micromonosporaceae > DASUXA01. The sequence continues at coordinate 7,836 of DASUXA010000055.1, forward strand.
CGGGCGCGGACGCGCCGGTGCCGCCCGGCTCGGTGGGTGTCGTCCCGCCCGGCGCACCGGGCTCGCCGCCGAGGGGGACGGTGGTCGCCTCGCTCACCGGCGTCCGCGCCCGCTGCCGCTGAGGTACGCGCGTACGTCGACGTCGCGGTCGACGAGCAGCCCGATCAGGAAGCCGGCCGCGCCGACGACGAGCACGATGATGAAGGCGGTGAACCCGCCGAACGCCCCGGCGAAGCCGAGGGCGGCGCCGAAGAGCAGCCCGATGATGCTGGCCGGCATGCTGTCTCCCATCCCGTGACCCGGATCGTGTCCAGGTCGTCGATCACAGCCCCGTGACCTGGCTGGTGTCCAGGTCGTCGATGACGACGGTGAGCGGTACCTCGCCGGCTACCCGGGCGACGGCGCGGCGCACCTGAGCGTCGATCTCGTGCACCGTCGGACCCCACGTGCCGACGACGTGCACCTCCACGCTGGACGTACCGTCGTCGCGCACCGCGACGCCGACGACCCGACGGCCCGGCAGATATGTGGCGACCTGGTCGGACAGGCTGGCGACAGCCGGGCAGTCGAGGACCGCCCGGGCGATCGCGTCGGGGTCCGGCCCGTTCACTGCACGCGCGTGGTTTCTTGATCCTGCTGGTCGTCGCCCGGCAGGTGGACGTCGTCGACGTTGATGTTGACCTCGACCACGGTCAGCCCGGTCATCCGCTCCACCCGGTTGATGACGTTGCGTCGCAGGCCCTGAGCCAGATCGGTGATCGACACCCCGTAGTCCACGACTACCTGCAGGTCGACGGCGGCTTCCTTCTCGCCGACCTCGACAGCCACCCCCTGCGTGACGTTGGGGCCGCTGGAGCCGGGGATCCGCTCCCGGATCGCGCCCATCGTCCGCGCTGTACCGCCGCCGAGGTCGTACACCCCGGGTACCTCGCGCGCGGCGACCCCGGCGATCTTCTGCACCACGGCATCGGCGATCGTCGTCTTGCCGTGCTCGGATTCCAGTTCGCCGCGCTGCCTGGTCTGCCCTGGGCTGGTCTGGGTGGGACTGCTCATCGCAGGCCTTCTTTCCTGGTCGCCAAATGCCCTCTACCGAGGCATACCTACTCGAATCCGGAATTTACCCTAGGAATAGGAGCCAAGAGGGCAGGTCACGCGAGATGGTCCGCCGGGACCTCCGGCCGGCCGCGAGGGGCGTTCGGCCCTGCGTACGACCCCGCGATCGGCCGCACAGTGAGGGATGGCGCTCCGGTCGCGGAGCCCGCTGCTAGCCGAGGGAGGTAGGGCTGTGAGCTTCACTCGCCGCCTCGCCCAGTTGTTCCAGATGAAGGCGAACAAGGCGCTCGACCGTGCGGAGGACCCGCGCGAGGTCATGGACTACTCGTACGAGCGCCAGTTGGAGATGCTGACCAAGGTCCGCCGCGGCGTAGCCGACGTGGCGACCAGCCGCAAACGCATGGAGTTGCAGCTCAACCAGCTCAACCAGTCCGCCGACAAGCTCCAGGCGCAGGCCGCCCAGGCGGTCGGCATCGGCCGGGACGACCTGGCACGCGAGGCGCTCACCCGACGCGCGGCGGTACAGGCGCAGATCCAGGACGTCGAGGCGCAGCACGAGCAGTTGCAGGCCGAGGAGGACAAGCTCAACCTCGCCGCGCAACGCCTGCAAACCCGGGTCGAGGCGTTCCGCACCCGCAAGGAGACCATCAAGGCGACGTACACCGCGGCCGAGGCGCAGACCCGCATCGGCGAGGCGGTGTCCGGCATCTCCGAGGAGATGGGCGACGTCGGACTCGCCATGCAGCGCGCCGAGGACAAGACCGCCCAGATGCAGGCGCGCGCCGGAGCACTGGACGAACTGCTTGCCTCGGGCGCGTTGGAGGACGCGACCCGACCGGCGGCCGGTCGCGACGACATCCAGGCGGCGCTGGACGCCGCCCACGGCGGTGCGGACGTCGATCGGCAACTCGCCGCGCTCAAAGCGCACGCGGTGTCCGCCGGTACTCCGCCGGCCGCGCTGAGCCAGCACGCCGAAGCGCGACCGGACCAGGGAGGCCAGTCATGATCATCAGAATCCTCGGCGAGGGCCAGTACGACCTGCCCGACACCGAAATCGACCAGCTCAACGAGCTGGACGCGGAACTGCAGGCGGCGGTCGACGACGGGGACGACGCGCGGTTCACCACCGCCCTGGGCAACCTGCTCACCGCGGTCCGGCAGGCCGGCGACCCGGTGCCCGACGACGTGCTCGCGGCGTCCGACCTGGTACTGCCGGCGGACGGCACGGACCTGACGGAGGTCGCCGAGTTGCTGACCGACGAGGGTCTGATCCCGGGCTGAGCTATGCGTACCCGGTTCCGGCCCGACCGCCAACTCACCACCCGGATGGCGGTGGTCGTCTTCCTGCTCGGGCTGGTGTACGTGGCGTTCGTCGCCGCCCTGGTCGTCCTGCTCAAGTCGGTCGTCGCGATCGTCGTGATCGCCGGCGGTCTGCTGTTCGCGCAGTACTTCTTCTCCGACCGCATCGCCCTGACCGCGATGCGGGCGAAGGAGGTGACCCCGGAGCAGGAGCCGCGCCTGCACGGGGTGATCGACCGGCTGTGCGCCACCGCGAACATGCCCAAGCCCCGCGTCGCGGTCGCCGACACCGACCTGCCCAACGCCTTCGCCACCGGGCGCAACACGAAACGGGCGGTGGTCTGCGTGACCACCGGACTGATGCGCCGGCTGGACAACCGCGAACTCGAAGGCGTGCTGTCCCACGAGTTGTCCCACATCGCGCACCGCGACGTCGTGGTGATGACCGTCGCGTCGTTCCTCGGGGTACTCGCGGGGCTGGTCACCCGGTTCGCGTTCTACTCGGGGATGTTCAACGACCGGCGGCGGGGTCGGGACAACGACCAGACGTTCCTGATCGTGATCCTCGTGATGCTCGTGTCCGCCGTGGTGTACGCGCTGAGCTACCTGCTCATCCGGGCGCTGTCCCGGTACCGGGAACTGGCTGCCGACCGGGCCGGGGCGCAACTGACCGGGCGCCCGTCCGCCCTCGCCTCCGCCCTGGTGAAGGTCAGCGACGACATCCGCGCGATACCCGACCGGGACCTGCGCCAGGCACAGGCGTTCAACGCGTTCTTCTTCGCGCCCGCGCTGGGTACCAGGGCGAGCCTGTCCTCGCTGCTGTCCACCCACCCGAGCCTGCAGCAGCGGCTGGACCAACTGGCGAAGATCGCCAACGAGATGGGAGAGGCGACGCCGAGCTCATGGGATTCCTAGACGCGCTGCTGGGCCGGACCCGACCCGTCAAGCCCAATCTGGACGTGCTGTTCGCGGTACCGGCAGCCGGGCTGACGACGCAGACCAGCCTGGGTCTCGCCCCGACCGGAACGGGCGGGGTCTGCTTCGCCTCCGCCGAGGGGCAGGCTGCCGCCCAGGCGCAGACCGACGCGCTCGCTTTGCTCGACGTGGACCGGGCGGGACGTGCGACCGCGAGCCGGGACCAGTACGGGTACACCTGGATCACCGTGCACCAGCCGGACGGCGATCTGTCGGCGCTGGTCACCGACCTGCACGCGGTCAACGCGACGCTGTCCGACGCGGGGTACGGACCCGGACTGCTGTGTACCGTGGTCGGCTTCGCCGGCGAGGTCAACGGGCAGCCACGCCGCGCCGGGCTGGTGTACCTGTTCAAGCGCGGCACGTTCTACCCGTTCGCGCCGACCGGGCCGCAGGTTCGCGACACCGCGCTGGAGTTGCAGATGCGTGCCGTACTCGACGGCGAACTGCCGATCGAGTCCGATCTGAGCCGGTGGTTCCCGATCTGGGACTGCCCGGCGCTGTGACCGCGGGTCCCAGCGGACCGGACCGAGCGTCAGCCGCGCACGCTCCTGTCGGCGGGTGCGTTCCGCACCCGCCGACAGGAGTCGCAGCTCAGCCGCCGAGCACTCAGCCGCCGAGCGCGGTGATCATGTTCATGATGGTCTCGAGCTGGAGCCCGCCCTGGATCGGGTAGTTGGTGTACCCGAGGTAGCCCCACCAGTCCCAGCAGCCGTTCGGATTCACCCCGGACGTGATCGCCTGCGGGTACAGCACGATCGTGTTGTTCGTGTCCGCGTACTGGTTGAGGTTCGCGTCGTCGAGGAACGCGGTGCCCACCGACTGATACGACTGCAGACAGCCGTGCAGCGCGACCAGCAGGCGGCAGCTGTACCCGGCGGCGCACGACTTCGGCACGTACGCGAACCCGCTGTTGCCCATGCTCAGTCCGTTGGCGTACCCGTTGACCGCGTACACGTTCTGGTCGAACTGGATCATGGTGCCGGTGAGCGCGCCGGTGTTCTTCGCGTTGACCGAGCCGTACAGCTTGCGCAGGAACGTCGCCTGCGGGTCGACGCCGCAGTTGTTGAGGTACGGCGAGGCGGTGGCCGTGCAGCTGTTCGGTCCGTACGGCGTCACCCAGGAGTGCCCGGCGGCGGTACCGGTGTCGTACTGCACGCTGGCGCCGAAGTACTGGTAGTAGCGCACCAGGTCGTCGTTGACGCTCTTCTTGATCGTGGTGTCGTTGCCGCCGTGGAACACGTACACCGGCTGCCCGGACAGGTACCCCGTCGGGTCGATCCAGCCGTAGCTCGCCCACAGGCTGGTGTCGTACTCGAGCGTGCCGAGCTGGTCGGAGTAGATGTTGTCCATGCACCCGTACAACGCCTGGTTGGCGTTGTTCTGCGCGCAGTAGTACGGCCCGGCGGCGAAGATCGCCGCGCCACGGATCCGGCTCGAGTACGCCACCTGCAACTGGGTCGCCATGTACCCGCCGGACGACACACCGGCGACGTACACCCGCGAGATGTTGTAGGCGTGTAGCGACCCGGAGACCGGGGTGATCGACGGTGTGGCTGCCGACGCGGGCCCGGACGACAGCACCAGCAGGATCGGCGCGAGGGCCGCGAGCAGGGTACGGATGAGTCTCCTCACCGGGCCTCCCAAGTGAACGGCATCGATGGCGGTGAAGACACCGTAGGAGGTGGATCGCCCTGCCGGCGACAGGAGCGCGCGACACCTTCGGGTCGGTCCATGTAGTGACCCGCGACACAGTGCCGCTCCCGGCGACCGGCGCGTCCCGAGTCGGGGCGGACGACCCGTTTCGTACCGCCGTCCGACTCTGCCCGGTTCGCCCCGGCCCGCGCACCCTGAGGGCGTATCCGACTGGTACCGGCGGGATCGGAGGTCGTGATGAGTCGCAGACGCGTTCTCGCGGTCGCAGCGGCAGCGGTGGCGGTCCTCGCGACCCTCGGCATCGGGGTCGCCTGCGCCGGGCGGAATCGTGCCCCGGCACCGTCCGCCGGTCCGACCGTCGGCTCGGCGTCCACCACCGGCCCAGGCGGTACCGTGCCGTCGTCCCCCGGTGCCGCGCCGCCTTCCCCGGCTGCCGGATCGCCGCGGTCGCCGGGCGGACCCGCCACAGCCGGTCGGACGGCGTCGCCGGACGGTACGCCGTCCAGCCGGGTCCCCGGGGTTCCGGCACGGCTCGCCGGTCAGGACGTGGAGCGGATTCCGACCGCCCAGCCGGTGGTGGCGCTGACCTTCGACGCCGGCGCCAACGCCGACGGGCTGCCGTCGATCCTCGCCACCCTGGCACGCGAGCACGTGCCCGCCACGTTCTTCCTGACCGGGGACTTCGCCAGCCGGTACCCGTCCGCGATTCGGTCGATCGTCGCCGCCGGGCACCGCCTCGGCAACCACTCCGCGACGCACCCGGCGTTCACGTCGCTGTCCGACGCCGCGATCCGCGACCAGCTCAGCCGGGCGCGTACGGCGATCATGGCGGCTGGCGGCACCGACCCGCGACCGCTGTTCCGGTTCCCGCTCGGCGACCGCGACCGCCGCACCATCGCCACCGTCAACGCCGCCGGGTACGTGGCGGTGCGCTGGACGGTCGACTCGCTCGGCTGGGAAGGTACCGGGTCGATCAGTGCCGCCGGGGTGGTCAGCCGGGTGGTGGGCGCGGCTGGTCCGGGCGAGATCGTGCTGATGCACGTCGGGTCGAACCCGGACGACCGCTCGACCCTGGACGCCGACGCGCTGCCCCAGGTCGTCGCGCGACTGCGCGCGAGCGGGTACCGGTTCGCGACGCTCGACGCGCTGCTCGGTTGACGGGCTCAGGCGAGGACGACGAGCGCCTCGCGCAGCGTGTCCGGGATCGGGAACGGTCCGGGCAGCCGTCGCGCGACCGCCTCGACGAACTCCTCGTCGGTCAGCCGTACCTGGTCGTCGCCCAGTTGGACGACCTCGGCGCCGCCCTGCGGCGACACGCTGACGCCGCGTCCCGAGTCGTCGACGGCGACCCGCGCGAACCGGGTCCGCCAGTCGAGCCGCTGCTCGCGCTCGGTGTCGCGGATGGGTACCCCGGCGTCGTCGGCGTGCGTCGCCACCTCGGCGGCGAGGTAGTACGTCTGCTTGCCGACCGGATAGTCGCCGACGGACGTGTCGATCGTGCCGTCGACGCCCCGCTCGCGCAGTCTCGCCCGGTTGTCGCGGCACAGCTCGCGCCACTCGGCGAGCAGTTCCGCCGGCGGCAGCGCGGCACGCTTGCGGATTCCCCATTCGTTGAACTCGTCCATGCTCGCCGCCCCGGACGATTCGAGGAACTCGGCGACCCGACCGTCGAGCCCGGCGCGCGTGTAGTCCTCGCCGGCGGCGAGATGCGCCAGGAGGTCGCGTCGCGACCAGCCGGCGCAGCGGGTCGGCGCGGACCATTCGGACTCGCTCAGGTACGTGTAGAACTCGTCGACGCGGTCGCACTCCCGGTCGATCAGGTCGAACGGGTCGGCGCCGACGACGGCGGACAGATCCCCCTGATCCATCCCTTCACGGTCGCACGAAACGCCCTCCCGATGGGGCTACTGTCCCGAGTTTGCGCAGGTCACGGCAGGAAATACGACGAGCACAGACACGGTGCGTGGTCAGTCATGTGCAATGGGTATTGGAGGGGTGCGAGGACACGTGAAAGGAGCTGCCATGACCCGGTGCGGTACCGCCACCGCCCGCAGAACCGGCGCGATCCGATGACGGCAGGCGTCGACATGCGCGGGATGAGTGCTTCGCCCAGTCCGTCCGGGGTCGACCCCAACGGCGACCCGGTGCTCGCGGCCCGCCTGGCGGTCCCGTCCCTGCGCGGCGAGGTGGTACGCCGGTCCCGACTCACCGAACTGATCACCACCTGCAACCGCGACGGCGTCATCGCCGTCGTCAGCGGTCCGCCGGGCAGCGGCAAGACCTGCGAGGTCGCGGTATGGGCGCGGGGCGGGCACGCGAGCGGTCCGGTGGTCTGGCTCACCCTCGACGAGGAAGCGAACGCGCCCGGCGTGTTCTGGGCGTACGTGATCGAGGGGCTGCGCCGTGCCCGCGTCGTCGACCTCGGCACACCGGGGCGAGCCGAAGGCGTCGACCGGTCGTTCCTGGTCCGGCTCGCCGCCGAACTCGGCTCCCTCGACCGGCCCGTCACCGTGGTCCTCGACCAGTTCGAGCGGATCCGCACCCGCGAGGTCGGCAGCGGACTCGACTTCGTCGTGCGCCACGCCGGACGGCAGCTACGCCTGGTCGTGGTGACCAGGACCGAGGCGGTGCTGCCGCTGTACCGGTACCGGCTGGCGGGAGAGATCGCCGAGGTCACCGCGGACGACCTGGCGTTCAACCGGGCCGAAGCCGAGGAGATGCTCGCGCCGTACCTGTCCGGTCCGTCCGTCGACCTGCTGCTCGCCCGTACCGAGGGCTGGGCTGCCGGGCTGCGGCTGTGCACGCTGGCGCTGCGCCGTACCGACAACCCCGAGCGACTGGTCCGCGACCTCGCCGTCGGACACGGTCCGATCGCCGACTTCCTGATCTCCGAGGTGCTCGAGGCGCAGCCGCCCGAAACCCAGGACCTGCTGCTGCGCACCAGCGTGCTGGACCGGGTACAGCCCGATCTCGCCAACGCCCTGACCGGTCGGGACGACGCCGCCCGGCTGCTCGCCGAACTCGCCGGTACCCACGCGTTCGTCGACCTGATCGACGAGGCGGGCAGTTGGTACCGGTACCACCCGCTGTTCGCCGAGGTGCTGCTCGCCCAGTTGCGCCGGCGCCGCCCCGCCCTGGAACGGGAGATGCGGCTGTGCGCCGCGCGGTGGCTCGCCGACCACGACCGCCTCGCCGACGGGGTCGCCCAGGCGGTACGCGCCGGTGACTGGGAGTTCGCCGCGGACGAGATGGTCGACCAGTTGGCGGTCGGGCGGCTGCTGTCCGGGCTGGAAACCAACCGGTTCGCCCGACTGTTCGCCGACCTCCCGGCGGAACGCCCGAGCCCCGCCGTCGCCCTGGTCGCCGCCGCGCTCGCGGTCCAGCGCCTGGACGTCGAACGCTGCGACCGGGAACTGAAATACGCCGAGGACCTCGCCGACCAGGCGCCTCCGGATCGGCAGCCGGCGCTGAACATGGGACTGTCGATGCTGCGCATCGTGGTCAGCCGGCTGCGCGGCGACGTCGAGGCCGCGCAGTCGGCGTCCGCTGCCGCGCGGACCGTGCTGCCGGCGCTGCGACCGCGGCAGGTCTCCACCCACCCCGAACTGACCGCCCTGATGCTGTCCAGCCTGGGCACGGTCGAACTGTGGTCGGGGCGGTTCCACGCCGCCACGCAGACCCTGACCGACGCGGTGAACGCGTCCAAGGTGACCGGCGGCGAGTACCCGCTGAACAACGCCCTGGGCCAACTGGCGATGCTGGAACACGCCCAGGGCCGGCTGCGCCTCGCGGAGACGTACGCCCGGCAGGCTGTCGAGGTGATCGAACGGTCCGGGATGCCGTTGGAGAAGGCGACCGGGACCGGGTACGCGGCACTCGCCGCGATCGCGCTCGACCGGGGTCAGATCGCCGACGCGCGGATCAACGTCGAGAAGGCCGGAGCCACCGTGGGGGTACGCGTCGACCCGCTGACCCGCGTCGAGGTCGCGCTCGCCCGCTCCGGTCTGTGCCGCGGCGTGCGCAACTGGCGTTCCGCGCTGGCGACCGTCGGCGCGGCGATCGACTGGACCCGGGACCGGGCGGCGCCCGCCTGGGTGCTGAACCGCCTGTACACCGAGGCGGCGCTGGCGTACCTGGGCAGCGGCGACATGCCGGCGGCGGTCGCTGGGGCCCGGCAACTCAACGACGACGTCGAGCGTCAACTCATGCTCGCCCGGATCCGGCTCGCGGCGGGACAGCACGAGCCGGTCGCCGCCGCGCTGCACCGCATCGACCACAGTGAGATCCGGGTACCGGTCCTGATCCAGCTCCGGCTGATCGAGGCGCAGACCGCCATGCTGCGCGGCAGTCCGGGCGGCGCCACCCGCGCCGTACACGAGGCGTTCGTCCTGGCCCAGCCGGAGGGGCTGCGCCGGCCGTTCCAGGAATCCGGTCCGTGGCTGCGTCACCTGCTGCGCACCCAGTCCGGGCTGGAACCGATCGCGCGGTGGCTGCTCGGCGAGCGGGTGGCGAAGCCTCGCCGTACCCCGACGTCGCAGGAAACCGACGCCCCGCTCGAACCGATCAGCGACCGCGAGCGCGAGGTGCTCGGACTGCTGAGCCAGATGATGACGACCGAGGAGATCGCCGGCGCGATGCACCTGTCGGTCAACACCGTGAAGACCCACCTGAAGAGCATCTACCGCAAGCTCGCCACCTCGCGCCGCAACGAGGCGGTGCGCCGGGCGAGGCAGTTCAAGCTGATCTGACGGGCGGGACGATCGTCCTGCCCGGCTGGGGCGCTTCGGCTCTGCGCGCGCCCGCCCGGCACGGCGAGGCTGGATGACGGAGGTACCGGCATCCGAGCCGGCACCAGGTAGGGGGACGAGATGAAAGCGTTGGTGTACGGCGGTCCCGGCAAGCGGTCCTGGACCGAGGTACCGGACCCGACCATCATCGACAGCCGCGACGCGATCATCCAGGTCGACACGGTCACGATCTGCGGTACCGACCTGCACATCCTCAAGGGTGACGTGCCGGAGACCACCGAGGGTCGCATCCTGGGCCACGAGGCGATCGGCACGGTGGTCGACGTCGGCTCCGGGGTGAGCGGACTCAACCGGGGCGACCGGGTGCTCGCCTCGTGCATCTCCGCCTGCGGGGTCTGCCGGTACTGCCGGGAAGGCCACTACGGTCAGTGCCGCAACGGCGGCGGCTGGATTCTCGGGCACACCGTCGACGGCGTGCAGGCGGAGTACGCGCGACTGCCGTTCGCCGACCTGTCGACGTACCGGCTGCCGCAGGGCGTCAACGACGAGGCGGCTGTCCTGCTCGCCGACATCCTGCCCACGTCGTACGAGGTCGGCGTCCTCAACGGTCGGGTCCGCCCCGGCGACACCGTGGCGATCGTGGGCGTCGGACCGATCGGTCTGGCAGCGACGATCACGGCACGGCTGTACTCGCCGTCGCATATCGTGGCGATCGACAAGGCGGACACCCGGTTGCAGGCGGCCAAGCAGTTCGGCGCGGACGTCGTGGTGAAGCCCGACGACAACCCGGTCGAACTGGTCAGGTCGCTGACCGACGGACTCGGCGCGGACGTGGTCATCGAGGCGGTCGGCACGCCGCAGACGTTCGAACTGTGCACCAGCCTGGTCCGACCGGGCGGGCACGTGGCGAACGTCGGCGTCCACGGCGCCCCCGCCACGCTGCACCTGGAGGACCTGTGGATTCGTGACGTCACGATCACCACGGGTCTGGTCGACACCTACTCGACGCCGACCCTGCTGCGCATGCTCGCCGCCGGGCATCTGGACGTCGGCCACATGATCACGCACCGGTTCCGGCTGGACGACATGATGCAGGCGTACGACATGTTCGGCGACCCGGCGCGCACCGGCGCCCTGAAGGTCGTGCTCAGCCGCTCGTGACCGGGCGAGACGTGCCGCCTGCGCTGCGCGCGGGCGGCACGTCTCTGTCCCCGCCCGCCGGTACGCGCCTAGGCTGGTGTCACGTTTCGATCGAGGAGCCGCCATGCCAGCCGACCCCGGGTCCCCCGTCCGCTTCGAGCCCGGTCACGACCAGTTCACCGCGGACGACTTCGCGGCGCGGATGGCTGCCGCGACCGAGGCGGCGATCCGCGCCGGGCTGGGCGGACTGCTCGTCACGCCGGGTCCGGACCTCGCCTATCTGACCGGGTACCGCCCGCACGAGACCGAACGGCTGACCATGCTGGTCCTCACCCCGGACCGGCAGCCGACGATGGTGGTACCGACCCTGGAGCGACCGGACGCCGAACGCGCGCCGGGTGCGAAGGCGGTGACCCTCGTCGACTGGCGGGACGGCAGCGACCCGTACGCGCTCGCCGCCGACCTCGTCACCGCGCAGGGCCCGTACGGCATGTCCGATTCCGCCTGGGCGATGCATCTGCTCGCGTTGCAGCGCGCCCGGCCCGGCACCCGGTACGTCTCGCTCACCGAGAGCCTGCCGATGCTGCGCGCGGTGAAGGACGAGCGGGAACTGGCGCGGATGGCGGCTGCCGGCGCCGCCGCCGACGCCGCGTTCAACGACCTGCTCGGGGTGCGGTTCGCCGGTCGCCGCGAGCGGGACATCGCCGCGGACCTCGCGCAACTGCTGCGCGAGCACGGGCACGACACGGTCGAGTTCACCATCGTGGCGTCCGGACCGAACGGCGCGAATCCGCACCACGCCCCGAACAACCGGGTGATCCAGCCGGGCGACGCGGTGGTGCTCGACTTCGGCGGACTGCTCGACGGGTACGGCTCGGACACCACGCGCACCGTCGCGGTCGGCGAACCGGGCGAGTCGCTGTCCGACGTGTACGACGTGGTGCGCCGCGCCCAGCAGGCGGCGTTCGAGGCGGTCCGCCCCGGCGTGGCATGCCAGGAGATCGACCGGGTGGCGCGGCAGGTCATCACCGAGGCGGGGTACGGCGAGTACTTCGTGCACCGCACCGGACACGGCATCGGGCTGACCGTCCACGAGCCGCCCTACATGGTGGAGGGTGAGACCCAGCCGCTGGTGCCCGGCATGTGCTTCTCCATCGAGCCCGGCATCTACCTGCCGGGTCGTCTCGGGGTACGGATCGAGGACATTGTCACGGTCACCGAGGACGGCGGGCGACGGTTCAACAACAGTACCCGCGAGCTGCGGGTGGTCGACTAGTTCCGCTGCCGGCTCAGCAGCCCGACGCTGACGAGTCCGATCACCACGACGACCGCGACGGTCTCCGCCGCGAGCAGTCCGATCAGGACGAGTACCTGCGCGGCGCCCGCCTGTTCCGGGCCGGCGCCGCCGAGCAGCACGCCGACGAACGCGCCGGGCAGTGTGACCAGCCCGACGGTACGGGTCTGGTCGAGCGCCGGTACCAGCGCCTGCGCGGCAGTGGTGCGCACCACGTCCCGCCGTGCCTGACGGTTGGTGAACCCGAGGGCGAGCCGCGCCTCGTACTCGTCGTGCCGGGCGCTCAGCTCGTCGAGGGCGCGACGACCGGCGAGCGAGGTCGCGGTCATCGCGCCGCCGATCAGGATGCCGGCGACCGGTACCACCGCGATCGGGCGGAACGGCACCAGCCCGGTACCGAGGATCAGGGCGAGCACCGGTACCGCACCGGCGGCGATCGGCAGCGCCGCGAGCAGCCCGGAACGGCCGGCGGTCGTCCGGCGCGCCGAGGTGACTGCCGCGATGCCGTACATGAGCAGCACGAACCCGGCGGTGAGCCAGCCGGATCGCAGTACCGCCACGATCACCAGCGAAACGACGCCGAGTTGGACCACGGCTCGCGCGGCGGCGGTGACCATGGCTCGCGCCACGCCCAGGCGTCCCCAGTGCGCCACCAGCGAGGCGGTGACTGTCAGCAGCACGAGTACGACGGCAAGCAGCGGCCCTACCTGGATCACGGTCCCGCCCATGCGCCCTCCCGCGCGACTGTACCGCCGGGGATCGGGCGCCCGACGCGGCGGCGTGCCGCCGCCCGCTATCGTCGAGTCGGCCTTCCGCCTGGCACCCGGAGACGGCACGGCCACCGGTTGTCACCCTGACGGTTACCGTCCGTCGCGAGAGAGGTAGCTATGTCTATCCGGCGCACACTGTCGCGGCTTGTCGCGGTCGCGTTCGCGGTCAGCGCCGTCGCACTGGTCGCCCCCGTCGTGCTGGGCGTCTCCCTGGTACTCACGCCCGCCACGCCCGCGTTCGCCGGTTCGGCATGCTGCAACCCGGTCGTCTCGGGTCTGCCCAGCGGTGTCGAGACCGGTACCCCGGTCGAGATCACCGTCTCCATCCACAACCGCAGCCGGACCTCGTACCCGGAACTTCGCGGGCTTCTCGTGGTCCGCCTCGGCGAACTCGACCCGACGCAACTGACCGTGGAACGGCTCGGTTCGGACGGACAGGCGACGACGTTGAGCGTGGACGGGAGCACCGGTACCGCGCGCGTCGTCGATCCCGGACCGGCGAGCCTGCGCGGAGGCGGCACGCACGTCGTGCGGTACCGGCTGACCTTCGCCGCCGAAGCGCCGACCGGCAAGGCGTCGCTGACGGCGGAGGCGTTCGGGCGCCGCAGCGGCGACTGGCAACTGATCGGACGGTCACGGACCGCCAGTACCACAGTCCGCAAGGGCACCGCCTCGCCCAGCCCTTCCCCGTCCGCGTCCGACAGCGGGTCGCCGGTTCCGGTCGCGACCGCCGCGGACCAGCCCACGCCCGGCAACACCGGTATCCGTACCGACAGCGGGGGGCTGCCGCTGCTGCCCTTCGCAATCGCCGGTGTGCTGCTCATCCTGGGCGGCGGGCTCGGCGGCTGGTGGCTGATCAAACGCAACAACACGGTCGCCGAGCAGGATGGGGCGCTGACGTTGGGGCCGGACGCACGGTACGCCGCTCCGCACGAAGCCACCCAGGTCGTCCGGTACGGCTCGCCGGGCGTGCCGCCGGGGCCCACGGTGTACACGTCGGGACAGCACCCGTCTGCGCCGGTCGACGCGACCCGGGCGTTCCCGAGCGTCCCGGACCGTCCGATCGACGCCACCCAGCGCATCGACCTGCCGCGCGTCGAGCCGCCCCCGGTCGACCCGTTCGACCACCCGCGACCGTTCGACCCGCCCCGGTAGCCGGCGGTGTCGGTCCGGGGCGGTCGGCGGTCGTTCCGCCGTGGAGCGCGGGTCAGCTCGCCGCGCTGGTACTGGCAACCCTGATCGAGGCGCGCCGCCGGGTGATCAGCGCCGCCGCCGCGACTGCGCCGACCACCAGCGCGGCGACCCCGATCCACGGACTCGCCAGCGGATAGTCCAGCGCGGCGTCGACCGAGTACGCGCCCGGACCGCCCACGGTCAACGCGACCGCGACGATGCCGAGCGTCATCGGAAACTCGAATCCGCCCTTGGCGCTGAAGAAGCCGTTCCCCACGTGCGTCGACGCGGCGACCAGCATGGTCGCCGCGGCGGCGGCGCCCGCCAACGGGGTGAGCAGACCGAGCGCGAGCAGGACGCCGCCGCCTGCTTCGCCGAGCCCGGCGAGCAGCGCGCTGACCCGGCCCGGTCGGAAACCCATGCGGTCGAAGCCCGCCGCGGTGCCGGACAGCCCACCCCCGCCGAACCACCCGAACAGCTTCTGCGCGCCGTGTGCGAACAGCGTGAGCCCACCGCCCAGGCGCAGGATGAGCAGTGCCAGATCCAGTGCGTGCGTACTGTGCATCGTGGTGCCGTCTCCTCGCCGCGTCGATGCCGCCGCGACCCGACCAGCGGACCGCACCGGGAAACCTATCGCCGGTACTGATGGCGTTCAATACCACTCGTACGGCGGAGGCTATCGATGCTTGGCAACATGTCGCTTTTGCCATCTTTCGCCGCCCCGCTCCGGTAGCGTGACGGTCAGCGGGGGCGAGGGTCGACCTGTGTGCGCCGGCGGAGAATCCGACCGGCACACCGGGTCGACCCTGTGGTGTGTCGACCCGGTGGTGTCGACCCGGTGGTGTGTCGACCCCTGTGGTATCGACCGACGCGCCGGGGCGGTACCCGGCTCAGACGTCCCGCAGCGCGGGCAGCAGGTCTCGCTCCGCCCAGTCCAGGAAGTCCGCCTGCCCCGCCCCGCCGACCTGTACCAGCGAGACGTGGCTGAACCCCGCCCGGACGTACTCGCGCACCGCCTCCACGTGGCGGTCGAGGTCGGGGCCGCAACTAACCAGGCGCGCCACGTCGTCTTCCCGCATGTACTCGGTGACCTGCGCGAACGACTGGGTGTCGGGGAGTTCGGCGAGCACCTTCCAGCCGAGTCCGCCCCACCGCCACTGCTCGTACGCGGTACGCCGGCAGGCTGCCTCGTCCCGCCCATAGCACAGCGGGATCTGCCCGTACACGGGTCGGTCCGGGCCGACCGCGCTGGCGAACAGATTGATCACCTCGGCCAGCGGCTGGGAGGTGATCAGCCCGTCGGCGAAGTCGGCGGCGAGTTGGGCGCTCTCCGGACCGGACGCGGCGAGCGCGAGCGGCACTCCCCGCTCTGGACGGTCGTACAGCCGCGCGTCGGTGACCTGGTAGTACTCGCCGAGATGGGTCACGGTCGCGCCGGCGAGCAACGGTTTGATGATCTCCAGCGCTTCGATCAGCATGTCGTGGCGCCGCGCGACGTCCGGCCAGTCGCCGACGACGTGTTCGTTGAGCCGCTCCCCCGCGCCCAGCCCGAGGGTGAACCTGCCGTCGGACAGCAGCGCGACCGTCGCCGCTTTCTGCGCCACGATCGCCGGGTGGTACCGCCGGGTCGGGCAGGTGACCATCGACATCAGAGCGATCCGCTCGGTGACGTGCGCGACCGCGCCGAGCACCGCCCACATGTACGGGGCGTGCCCCTGCTCGTTGAGCCGGGGCGAGAAGTGGTCCGAGACGACCGCGTAGTCGAATCCGGCACGCTCCGCCCGGATCGCGTCCGCGATCAGTTGCTTCGGTCCGACCTGCTCGCCCAAAAGGGTGTACCCGACGCTCACCATGCCGATGCCGGTACCCGTGGGGCGACCCGATGAACCGCCGCCGCAAACGCTCCCATCAATGGACAAACGACCCAAGGAGGTTGTGGTTCTCGTGTCGGCGGGTACAGCCCCGGTGACCCCCACGACGGCGACCCTGCCGTCGCCGTCGACATCGCTCACCAGGAGGCTGTCATGCACGCGTACGCCCTGAGTTCGACAGGGCCGGTCGCGAACGCGTGGTCGGACGTCGCGCGATTCGTACCGAAGTTCGTCGCCTTCGTGATCATCCTGCTCATCGGCTGGCTGGTCGCGGGGGTACTCCGGAAACTGGTCGACAAGCTGCTCACCCGGGTCCACTTCGATCGGTTGGTCGAGCGTGGCGGCGTCGGGCGGGTGCTGGCGAAGGCCCGGTACGACGCGTCCAGCCTGGTCGCGCTGCTGGTGTACTACGCGGTCCTGCTGTTCACGCTGGAACTCGCGTTCGGCGTCTGGGGTCCCAACCCGGTCAGCACGCTGCTCAGCGCGATCGTCGGCTGGCTGCCCAAGGCGATCGTGGCGATCGTGATCGTCGTGGTCGCCTCGGCTATCGCCCGGGCGGTACGCGACGTCGTCACCGGTACCCTCGGCGGTCTGTCGTACGGGCGGCTGCTCGGCACCCTGGCCGCCGTGTTCATCGTGGGGCTCGGCGTGATCGCCGCGCTGAACCAGATCGGCGTGGCGACCACGGTCACCATGCCGGTACTGATCGCCGTCCTCGCCACCGTCGGCGGTGTGCTCGTGGTGGGTGTCGGCGGTGGGCTGGTACGACCGATGCAGGCGCGCTGGGAGCGCTGGCTGGGTCAGGTCGAGGCGGAACTGCCCGCGATGCGCGAACGGATCCGGCAGGCTCCCCCGGCGAGCCAGTTGATCGCGCCCGCCGAGCCCGCGCCCGCCCCGGTCCAGGCGACCGCCCCGGCACCGACCACCCCGCCGCCGACCGCCCCGGCAGCGACCACCGCGCCGTCGGATGCTCGCGCGGACGGCGTACCCGCCGAGCCGGAGCGCGCCGACGCCACCGCCGGATCGCGGCGGGCCGACACCTCGTCGGCTGAGGCGACGCAGCGGATCCAGATGCCGAACGACCGGTACCCGACCAGTCCTGCCGAGACGGCGCCGCTGCCGCGCGTCGGCGGGGACGCCGACGCCAACCGGCGCCCCAGGCGCTGAACCGCGAAGGTCCGAGGGACGCGCCCGCTGTCGCGGGCGCGTCCCTCGGCGTCGAAACCAGACCGGGCAGGATTCGAGAAGCGCACAGCACCGCGCCGCGGCTAGCGTGACGGACATGGAGATCGCGCCTCAAGCGCGACAATTCCTCCCAGATCAATCAGTTGAGGAGCGACCATGACCGGCTCGTCCACCCAGGGAATCAAGACCGTGCTGCATCCGGTGTCCGACCTGGAGAAGGCCAAGGCGGTGTACACCGCCCTGCTCGGCACGCCACCGCAGCACGACGCGTCCTACTACGTCGGCTTCGACGTCGCCGGCCAGCACATCGGGCTGGTGCCCGGCGGCGGGCCGCAGGGCATGACCTCGCCCGTGGCGTACTGGCATGTGCCGGACATCGAGGCGAAGCTGGCCGAGGTGATCGCCGCGGGCGCCGCGGTCAAGGACGGCGTGCGCGACGTCGGCGGCGGACGTCTGGTCGCCACCGTCACCGACCCCGACGGCAACGTCCTCGGACTCCTTCAGGACCGCTGAGACATGACCGACGCACCCCGCTCCCGCGCGACCTGGTGCCGGGCGTCAACCACCCGGTACCGCTGGTTCCGGGTGTGCCCGCGCCGCATCCAGGCGTGGCGCGAGGAGAACGAGTTGCGCGACCGTGAACTGATGCGTGAGGGTCGCTGGCTGGGCTGACGAACAGATGGGACAAGGATGAGCATGGCGACGAGGACGGTTGACGCCGACACAGCCGGCACACCCGGCACCACAGCGGGCGACCGGCGGGCACCGACGGCGCACGTCGCGGACAGCCACGATCTGATCCGCGTACACGGGGCGCGCGAAAACAACCTCAAGGACGTCAGCGTCGAGATCCCGAAACGGCGGCTGACGGTGTTCACCGGCGTTTCCGGCTCCGGCAAGAGCTCTCTGGTCTTCGACACGATCGCCGCCGAGTCGCAGCGGCTGATCAACGAGACGTACAGCGCCTTCGTGCAGGGCTTCATGCAGACGCTCGCGCGCCCCGAGGTCGACGTCCTCGACGGGCTGACCACCGCGATCATCGTCGACCAGCAGCGGATGGGCGCCGACCCGCGCTCCACAGTCGGTACCGCCACGGACGCCAACGCGATGCTGCGCATCCTCTTCAGCCGACTGGGCGACCCGCACATCGGCCCGCCCAGCGCGTTCTCCTTCAACGTGCCCTCGGTACGTGCGAGCGGCGCCATCACGGTCGAGCGCGGCAACCGCAAAGCGACGAAGGCGACGTTCACCCGCCTGGGCGGCATGTGTCCGCGCTGCGAGGGGATGGGGTCGGTCACCGACGTCGACCTGTCCCAGCTGTACGACGACAGCAAGTCGCTCAACGAGGGCGCCCTCACCATTCCGGGCTACAGCATGGACGGCTGGTACGGCCGGATCTTCGCCGGTTGCGGCTTCTTCGATATGGACAAGCCGATCCGGCGGTACACCAAGAAGGAACTGCACGACCTGCTGTACAAGGAACCGACCAGGATCAAGGTCGCCGGCATCAACCTGACGTACGAGGGTCTGATCCCGAAGATCCAGAAGTCGATGCTCGCCAAGGACGTCGACTCGCTCCAGCCGCACGTGCGCGCGTTCGTGGAGCGGGCGGTCACGTTCACCACCTGCCCGGACTGCGACGGGACGCGGCTCGCCGAGACCGCCCGGTCCTCGAAGATCAAGGGGATCTCCATCGCCGACGCCTGCGCGATGCAGATCAGCGATCTCGCCGGCTGGGTGCGCGGTCTGGACGAGCCGTCGGTGGCGCCACTGCTGACGGCGCTGCGGCAGACCCTCGACTCGTTCGTGGAGATCGGGCTCGGCTACCTGAGCCTCGACCGTCCGTCCGGCACCTTGTCCGGCGGCGAAGCGCAGCGGGTGAAGATGATCCGCCAGCTCGGGTCGTCGCTCACCGACGTCACCTACGTGTTCGACGAGCCGACGATCGGGTTGCATCCGCACGACATCCAGCGGATGAACGACCTGCTGCTGCGGCTGCGGGACAAGGGCAACACGGTGCTGGTCGTCGAGCACAAGCCGGAGACGATCGCGATCGCCGACCATGTCGTCGACCTGGGGCCCGGCGCCGGCAGCGCCGGTGGCGAAGTGGTGTTCGAGGGTACCGTCGACGGGCTGCGCGCCAGCGGCACGTTGACCGGGCGGCACCTGGACGACCGCGCCTGCCTGAAGCCGTCGGTACGGGCACCGTCGGGAGTGCTCCAGGTGCGCGGCGCGAACCTCCACAACCTGCGCGACGTCGACGTCGACATTCCGCTCGGCGTGCTGGTCGTCGTCACCGGCGTGGCGGGGTCGGGAAAGAGCTCGCTGATCCACGGTTCGGTGTCCGGGCGGGACGGCGTGGTGTCGGTCGACCAGACGCCGATCCGCGGCTCGCGGCGGAGCAACCCGGCCACGTACACCGGACTGCTCGACCCGATCCGCAAGGCGTTCGCGAAGGCGAACGGCGTGAAGCCGGCGCTGTTCAGCGCCAACTCCGAGGGTGCCTGCCCTACCTGTAACGGTGCCGGCGTGGTGTACACCGATCTGGCGATGATGGCCGGCGTCGCCACCACCTGCGAGGAGTGCGAGGGGCAGCGCTTTCAGCCGGCGGTGCTGAAGTACACCTTCGGCGGGCGCAACATCGCCGAGGTGCTGGCGATGTCGGTCGGCGAGGCCCGAAACTTCTTCGCCGCCGGCGAGGCGCGCACGCCTGCCGCGCACGCCGTCCTGGACCGGCTCGCCGACGTCGGGCTCGGCTATCTCAGCCTCGGTCAGCCGCTCACCACCCTGTCCGGCGGCGAGCGGCAGCGGCTCAAGCTGGCCACCCGCATGGCCGCCGACGGCGGCGTCTACATCCTGGACGAGCCGACCAGCGGGCTGCACCTCGCCGACGTCGAACAGCTGCTCGGACTGCTCGACCGGCTCGTCGACTCGGGCAAGTCGGTCATCGTCGTCGAGCACCACCAGGCGGTCATGGCGCACGCCGACTGGATCGTCGACCTCGGCCCCGGTGCCGGCCACGACGGCGGTCGGATCGTGTTCGAGGGCACACCCGCCGACCTCGTCGCCGCCCGCTCCACCCTCACCGGGCAGCACCTCGCGGCGTACGTCGGCGCCTGACCCGGCGCTACACGGGAACTGTCGCGCCGCCCGACTCGCTGGTCCTGGTCGCGCCGGTCGACCCGGTCGGCGCGGTCGGCGCGGCAGGCGGCTGCTCGGCGCCACCGGGTTCGGGCAGCCGGATCAGTACCCCGATGACCAGCAGGAACAGGATCGCGACCACGGATACCAGCACGGCGGTGAGCAGGGTCGGAAAGAACAGCACGATGATGCCGCCGACCAGCCCGATACCGAGGTAGAACCAGCGGCGCCAGCGGCGCAGGAACACCCCGGCGGGCTCCCAGCGCAGGTCGGTGTGGTGCAGCGAACGCGCCGCCCAGTCCTCGCCGATGCCGACCAGGGCGCGCAGGTGGCGGCCGACCCAGCCGGGACCGGCGAGCCACAACCACAGAGCCGCGAGCAGGGACAGCGCCAGCAGGGTCTTCAGCGCCGTGACCAGGTACCGGATCACCGCGTCCCAGACCGCCGTCGCCGCGGCGACGTCGACTCCCCGATTGGCGACCTGGTTGGTGTACGCGTTGCGGGCGACGGACAGCACCACCAGCAGCGCGATCATCACACCGGCGACCAGGAGCATGCCGACCAGGGCGCCACGCCGCCGACCCGGCGCCGCCCACAGCGCGAGCCCGAACAGCCCGATGGCGATGATCGGTAGCCAGGTGGCGAGCTTGTCGAACAGCTTCACGTACCCCTGGATCTTCGGCAGGTTCTGGACCGTGAAGATCGTGAACGTCGCCGAGATCGGCGGGATCTTCGCGGCGATACCGAAGCCGCTCGCGACGAGGTCCTGTTTGACCTGGTCGATCATTGGTCCCAGGTTGAGGACCACCTGGTCGCCCTGCGTGGTGAGGACCTTGCTGCCGGTGCCGGTGAGGATCGCGTTCACCTGGTTGTGGGCGACGGTGTTGCCTTTCACCCACAACTCGCGGAACCGTGGGCCGTGGACGAACTGCGAGACATGGTCGTGCACGAACGACTGGAAGAAGTTGCTGACCGGTCCGGAGACGAGACCGGCGATGGCGTCGGCGCGCTTGATCCCGGTCGCTTCGATCGCCTGCTGAGTCAGTCCCGCGACGTCCACGTTCGACACGATCTCGCTGGTCATGCGATTGGTCACCGCGTCCTGTACCGCCGGGTCGCTGGCGAGCGGCGCCACGGTGTCCACGTACGTGGAGGTGTCCAGCAGTTCGTTGCGGGCGAACCGGCTCACCACGCCGATGCCCATCACCAGGGCGGCGACGACCAGGACGACCACCGCGACGGTCCAGCGCAGCCCCCGGTACCGGACCCTGCGACGGGTGCCTGGTCCGACCTGTTCGGTCGTGGCTTGCGAGGTCACGGTTCGATGGTCGCAGCGCGGGGCGGCGAGCGGCGCGCTTCGCGCAAATCGCTCCGACGAACGGGAAACCGACTCAGGGGCGGTTGCGCTCGATCCACTCGTCGATGCGCGCCCACCAGTCGTACAGCCACTCGATCCGCCCCTGACGACCGGCGGGCAGCGCTCCGACGGGCTCGCGCCACCAGCGCATGGTGATCGTCTTGTCGGTGGGGATCTCCCGCCACACGTCGCCCACGGTGAGCAGGTGATCGAGGCCGGTGTGGGCGACGAGGACCACGTCCGCGTCCCGCGCCACGTCGAGCGCGGCGAGCACGCCGCCGGGGCGCGGCGCGAGGACGTGCGTCATCGCCTCGGCGCGGCGGGCCATGCCCTCCAGACCCATCCGTCGCAGCCGGTCGATGGCGCGATGCCAGCGTTCCGGGGTGAAGTTGCCGCCCTCCGGGAAGATCACCAGCGCGTCGTTGGCGTCGAGACCGGCGGCGAGCGCGGCGACCTGCCGCTCTGCCTCCTCGCCGTGTCCGGGCGCGATGAACCGGCTGGGGAGCCGGTGCAGCAGCACGTCCACCGCCGGGTCCCACTGCAGGGTGTCCTTGAGGACGATGCGCGGTTCGCGGCTGTACCAGTTGATCAGGGCGTGCGCGACGATGAACGAGTCACCGGGACCGGCGTGCCGGCACAGGACGATCAGCGGTCGGTCCGCGCCGAGCGCGTCCGGGTCGTACCCCTCGATCACGATCCGGGTCCGCAGCGCCCACCTGCCCTGCCAGAACAGCAGGCGCAGCAGGCGACCGGTCAACCTGTAGTGCGCCCGCTGGAACGCCGGGGACGGCAGTTTCCAGCCGAAACCGCTGGCGACCCAGTAGACGACCATGGTGATCAGGGCTGCCGCCTCGATCAGCAGGTACACGAATCCGATCCACAACACCCGCACCGGTCGCAGCCGACCCGGTACCACCGGCGCCAGCAGCAGCGCGACGAGCAGCCACAGCGGCGCGGTGACCACCAGTACCACGCTGAGCACCACGACTGCGGGCGCGAGCAGCAGCCGGCGCACCCACCAGGGCGGGATCACGCGTGTTCCCGCAGGTACCGGGCGGACGCGTGGTATGCGCGGCTCATCCGCCGGGTGGCGCTGGCGAGGTCGCGGTACGCCAGCGGCGAGTCGTCCCGGTCCGATCCGCCGCCGGTGGGCAGCACGTGCACGGTCACATCGTCGGGTACCGCCGCCAGTTCCCGCGCGAACCGGTGGCGTCGGGCGATCTCGAACGCGACGCGGGCGACCTCGATCGGGTTGGTCGGGGCGCGCAGCGGACGGTCGACCCGCCCGACCTGGAGCACGTACACGGTGCGCGCGCCGAGGTCGATGGCGCGACCGAGCGGGATCGAGTTGACGATGCCGCCGTCGACGAAGTGTTCGCCGAGGATCTCCACGGGCGGCAGCAGTCCCGGTACCGCCGCCGAGGCGAGCACGGCGTCCACCACGGCGCCCGCCTGGAACCAGTGCTCGGCGGCGCGTTCGATGCTGGCGGCGCAGCACTGGAACGGTACCCGCAGGTCCGCGAACCGGGTGCCGGTGCCGACTTCGCGTTCCAGTACCTGTCGCAGCGGCTCGGGCGAGTGCAGATGGGTGCGCCCCCGGACGGCGCGGACGAGTTGGCGACCCGGCGAGTCGCCGAACACGGCTCCCGCCTGGGGTGACGTCCACAGGTTCGCGAGCCGGTCGGTCACCGCCTCGGACGGGTCGGCGGCGACCAGGACTCCGTTGATCGCGCCGATCGAGGTACCGACGATCAGGTCGGGGCGTACCCCGGCATGCAGCAGCGCCCGCAGCATGCCCACCTCGACCGCGCCGAGCACGCCGCCGCCACCGAGTACGAACGCGACCGGTCCCGACACCCGGTCATGGTGACACAGCGCCGCGCCGGGAGCCGGTCGCCGCCGGGTGGCAGGATGACCGGGTGACCCCCCGAGTCCTGCTCACCGGCTTCGAACCGTTCGACGGCGCCGCCGTCAACCCGTCCTGGGAGGCGGTCCGGCTCGCCGCCGCGCGACCGCCGTCGGGTGTCGACCTGGTGACCCAGTTGCTGCCGTGCGTCTTCGGCACTTCGCTAGAGGTGCTGTGGGACGCGGTCGAGCGGTACGACCCGGATGTGGTCGTGGCGGTCGGGCAGGCGGGCGGGCGACCGGATGTCACGGTGGAGCGGGTCGGCATCAACGTCGACGACGCGCGGATTCCCGACAACGCGGGGCGGTCGCCGGTCGACACACCGATCGTGCCGGGTGCCCCGGCGGCGTATTTCGCCACCATTCCGGTGAAGGCGTGTGTCGCCGCGATCCGGGCGGCGGGGGTACCGGCGAGGGTGTCGAACTCGGCGGGCACCTACGTGTGCAACCACGTCCTGTTCGGTCTGCTGCACCTGGCGGCGACCCGGCGACCGGGGCTGCGCGGCGGGTTTGTGCACGTGCCCTGGGCGCCGGAGCAGGTGCTCGATTCGGGGCAGCCGGCGATGCCGGCGGCGGTGGTGGCGACCGC
>DASUXA010000056.1:0-26381 GCA_036378155.1 Micromonosporaceae bacterium
TTCCGCCGAGGCTCGCGCCGGCGCCGTCGAGGCTCTGCTGACCGCGAGCCAGGCATTGGTGGGTCTGGCGGCGCGTTCGCTCGCCGGGCTCAACGAGGACGTCACCCTGCCGCAGTACCGGACGATGGTGGTGCTCGCCTCGCGCGGACCGCAACGGGTCGCCGACATCGCGGCGGAACTCGGGGTCGCGCCGTCGACCGCCACCCGGATGTGTGACCGGCTGGTGCGTAAGGGCTGGGCGCGACGCTCCCGGTCCACGCGCGACCGCCGGGTGGTACGCCTGGCGCTCACGCCCGCCGGGCGCGACCTGATCGAGCAGGTGATGGAGCGGCGGCGCGAGTACCTGCGGGTCATGGTGTCCGACGTGCCGCAGTTGTCGACGCCCGCCGTGGTCCAGGCGTTGACCTGCCTGGCGTCGGCGGCTGACGACCCGTCGCGGGGTCGGCGGTGGCTGTCCGGCGACGCCGACGGTGTTGGGTCTGTCGGCGCAGCCGACGGTGCCGGTCACTCCCCGGCGGGGAAGTTGTAGCTGGTCGGTACCTGCGGCTGCTGGTCGGCGGGACCGACCCACACCACGATCTCGTCGTGCGCCCCCAGTCGCAGCGCGCCCGGATCGCCGTCGACCTGCTGACCGTTGCGGTACACCCGCAGCGTCTGACCGGACGCGACCGCGACCGGACCGACCTGGTGCGCGTTCAGCGGCTGCCCCCACTCGGTGAAGAACTGTCCGAGCGTGTACGGCACGTCGGTGGCGGACTCGATGTGGACCACGCCGGTCGTGTCGTGGGTGTGCAACGGGGAAATCTTCTGCCGAGCCTCGTCGATGCCGATCCCGGCGGGCACCTGTACCGGTTGGCCGTCGACCAGCACGTCGAGGTGCGAGTGGTAGTGCACCGTCAGTTTCTCCTCGCCGAGCATCGGCAGCCCGGCGGCTTTCGCCGCCGCCGACGCGTCGGCGGGTACCGCCCAACTGGTCGACGCCGGGGCGGGCGCGGCAGCGGTCGGTCCCGCCGCGCGCGGCGAGCCGCTGCCCTGGCTCGGCGACGGCGAGTTCGAGTTGCCGCAGCCGGCGAGCGCCACGACGAGCGCGCCGACGGCAAGCAGGTGGGCGGGGCGGATACGCATCCGTCATCTCCTCTACGGCTGCGGCGCGCCCGGACGGCGACCGGCTGACCGCGTCCCATGATGACGCATGAATGTGGGGTGACCCAGAGTCGAACGGCCTCACGTCATCGCCTGTGCCGGGATGTCCGGATTGCGCTCGGTGAAGTCGACGATCGCCGCCGCGTACGAGGCGAACTGCGGCACCCTGATTCCGGAGCCGGCGAGGTCCCGACGGGCGTGGGTGGTGTCGTACGTGGTCGGGTGCGCGAAGTAGTCGAGCGCCACGCCGGGGAACCCGACGAACCGCCGCAGCCACCCGACCCGGTCGATGGCGTTGCGGGTCGGCCGCAGCGGTACCGGTACCTTCGCGATCCGCTGACCGGTCACCGCGGCGAGGACGTCCAGCATCCCGGCGACGGTCGGGGGATCGGGGTCCGCCAGCGCGTAGGTACGCCCGACCGAGGCGTCCAGCCCCGACAGGTGGTCCATCGCGTCGACCAGGGTGTCGCGGGGGATCATGGTGAACCTGATCCGTCGCGGGTCGGCGACCACCGGTACCACCGCCAGCCGGGGCTGCCGCAGCAGCCAGCGCACCAGGTAGTACGGCCCGTCGTACTTCTGGGTGGCGCCCGTGGCGCAGTCGCCCACCACCACCGCCGGTCGGTACACCGTGGCGGGCAGCCCCTGCCGCATCCGGTCGCGCACCGCCACCTCGGCGAGGAACTTCGTCGCCTCGTAGTGGTTGTTGAACGGCTGCGCGGCGACCAGGTCGTCCTCGGCGAACATGCCGGGGTACCGACCGCTGACGTAGCAGGTGCTCACGTGGTGCAGCCGGCGCAGCGCCGGCGCGCTCGAGGCGAGGTCGAGCACGTGCCGGGTACCGTCGACGTTCACCCGCCGGGCGACGGCGCGGTCGACGCTCAGGTCGTACACGGCGGCCAGGTGCCACACCTCGGTCAGGTCGTCGCGGGGCAGGTCGTCGCCGCAGAGCCCGAGTCCGGGTCGGGTGATGTCGCCGTCGACCGTCGCGACCCGTGCGGCGAGGTGGTCAGGCAGCTCGGCGAGGTGCTGTTCGGCCTGGTCCCGGTGGTGTGGCTGGACCAGGCAGACGACCCGCTCGTCGGCGTGCCGGGCGAGCACCCGCGGCAGCAGCGCGGTACCGATGAATCCCGGGTACCCGGTGAACAGCAGCGTCACGGCTGCTCCTCGCGGCTCACGGCAGGATGGGCAGTCGGCGCAGCAGCCGCGACCAGGCGACCAGGGCGCGCGCGTAGGCAGCCTGGGACACGCCGCGCGGCGGGGCGATGGGCAGCAGCCGCTGGACGGCGACGGTCTGCGGTTCGGTGTACTTCAGCAGCCCTTCCCGACCGTGCCGGCGACCCACGCCGGACTCCTTCATGCCGCCCATCGGCGCGTCGGCGCTGCCCCAACTGGCGGTGTAGTCCTCGTTGACGTTGACTGTGCCGAACTCCAGCCGGCGCGCGACCGCTTCGCCGCGTTTCGGGTCGCCGGTCCAGACGTCGGCGTTCAGCCCGTACCGGCTGTCGTTGGCGCGCTCGACCGCCTCGTCGGCGTCGTCGACCGGGTACACGGCGACCACCGGCCCGAACGTCTCCTCGCGCGCGAGCGTCGCGTCCCCCGGCACGTCCGTCAGGACGGTGGGCTCGAAGAACAGCGGACCGAGGTCGGGTCGCGCCTGCCCGCCCGCGACCACGGTCGCGCCTTTGCCGACGGCGTCGCGCAGCTGCCGGGTGACGGTGTCGAGTTGCGCCGCCGAGGTGATGCTGCCCATCTCGGGTCCCCAGCGCAGCTCGCCGCTCAGCCGCATCCGGCGTACCCGGTCGGCGAACAGCTCGACGAAGCGGTCGGCGACCGGTCGTTCCACGTACACCCGTTCGATCGAGATGCACAGTTGCCCGGCGGACGCGAAGCAGGACCGGGTGACGCCCTCCACCGCCTTGCCGAGGTCCGCGTCGGCCAGCACGATCGCCGCGTTCTTGCCGCCCAGTTCGGCGGAGAAGCCGATCAGGTTGCGGGCGCACCGCTCGGCGATCACCCGACCGGTGGCGGTACTGCCGGTGAACATCACGAAGTCGACGCTGTCGATCAGCGGGGGACCGAGCTCCGCGCCGGACCCGGTGACCACCTGGAACAGTCCCGGCGGTAGTCCCGCCTCGTCGAGCAGTTCCGCGGCGCGCAGCACGCTCAGCGGGGTGTCCGAGGCGGGTTTGACGACGGTCGCGTTGCCGGCCAGCAGGGCCGGTACCGCGTCGCTGACCGGCAGGGTCAGCGGATAGTTCCACGGCGTGACCAGCCCGACGACGCCTTTCGGCAGGCGGTACTCCACGGTCCTGGTGAGCAGGGGCAGCGCCCCGTGCCGGCGCTTCGGGCGCAGCAGCCGGGCCGCGGTGTGCGCGTAGTACCGGGTCACGTACGCCACGTCGGCGACCTCTTCGAACGCGGCGTACCGCGACTTGCCGGTCTCGGTCTGTACCAGATCCAGCAGGTCGGCGCGGTGGTCGAGCACCGCGTCGTGGAAGCGCAGCAGGATGCGGGCGCGTTCGGGCACCGGTACCCGACGCCACTCGCGGTGGGCGTCGCGCGCGGCGCGCACGGCGGTGATCACGTCGTCGCCGGTACACCTGGGCACCGCGCCGATCGCGGCGCCGGTCAGCGGGGAGTGCACCGGCATCGTCGGTCGGTCCTCGCTGGCGGTGACCCGGCTGGTGAGCCGCGCCGGAGCGGCGGGATCGGTGATGGTCATGGCTGCCCCCGCGGTCGGCGGTCCCCTTCAGGTTCTCACCGCCCCCGGTCCGACCAACGGGGATTCCGCAGGTCCCGTGCGTCCAGCGGGGTGCTGGACGGTTTCTCGCGCCTATGTCGGGAACGATCGCGACGGAAGGAGACCGACGATGACCACCATGCAGACCGACCGCCCGCCGGACGAGGCGGAGGTCGCCGCGTTCGTCGAGCGGGTATTCGGCGACGCGTCGGCGTCGATCACCATGGTCACGGCGGCGCTGGGCGACCGGCTCGGGTTGTTCCGGGCGCTGGCGGAACTGGGCCCGACTACGCCTGCCGACCTCGCCCGGCGAGCCGGAATCGTGGAACGGTACGCGCGGGAATGGCTGTCGGCGATGAGCGCCGCCGGGTACGTGCGGTACGACCCGGCGACCGGGCGGTTCGAGTTACCACCGGCGCACGTGCCGGTGCTCGCCGTCGACGACACGCCGGTGTCGCTCGGCGCGGTGATGGCGTGGCTGCTGGGCGTCGCGCCGGCGCTGGACGAGATCGGCGAGGCGTTCCGGACCGGGCGGGGCGTGCGTCCCGAGGCGTACGGGGCGGACCTGTGGTCCGGCATCGAACGGCTCAGCGCTCCACAGTTCGTCAACGCGCTGGTCCCGCAGTGGCTGCCGCAGATGCCGCCGGTACAGGCGACGCTGCGCGACGGCGCGGACGTCGCCGACGTTGGCTGCGGCGCCGGGCGGGCGCTGATCGAACTCGCCAAGGCGTATCCGGAATCCCGGTACGTCGGGTTCGACATCTCCGAGGGCCAGCTCGACCGGGCGCGGCGCAACGCGGAGGCGGCGGGGGTCGGCGACCGGATCCGGTTCGAACGGGTCGACGCCGCGTCCGGGCTGCCCGGGCAGTACGACGTGATCTTCACGTTCGACGTGGTCCACGACGCGGCCGACCCGCCCGCCCTGGTCGGCGCGATCCACGAGGCACTGCGACCGGGCGGGTCGTACGTGTGCACCGAACCGAACGGCGGCGACGGGCTGACGGAGAACCTGACGCCGATCGGCGCGCTGCTGTACGGGGTGAGCGTGCTGTACTGCATGTCGGTGTCGCTGGCGGCGGACGGTCCGGGCCTGGGGACCCTCGGGCTGCCCGAGCCGCGTCTGGCCGAACTGTGCGCCCGAGCCGGGTTCGCCACCGTCCGGCGTATCCCGATCGACGACCCGATGGACGCGTTGTACGAGATCAAGCCGTGACGGTAGCCGAGCCGCGCTGCCCCGGCGGTCCGGTGCCGCGAGGCGGCGCGGGGGGTCTGGTGCCGCGAGGCGGCACCGGACCGCCCGGAAGGCTGACATACTGCGGAGATGACCGGCTCCGACCGGCTGTTCGGGCGGGAGCGGGCACTGGCGGCGGTACGCGACGCGTGGCATGAGGCGCTCGCCGGGCGCGGTCAACTCGTGCTCGTCTCGGGTGAAGCCGGGATCGGCAAGACAGCCCTCGCCAGCCAGGTGGTCCGTGAGGTCGACGCCGAGTGTGCCGACACGGGGCGGGTGCCGGCTGCCGCCGGCGCGGCGCGACCGGTCGTCATCCGGGCGGTGTGCCGGCAGGGCAACGGATCGCCGCCGTACTGGCCGTGGGTCCAGGTGCTGCGCGGGTTGTCCCGGCGGCCCGCGGTCGGAGCGCCGCCGACCGTCGCCGCGTCCGAGGCGGCGCGGTTCCGGCTGTTCGACGCGATCGCCACGTATCTGGTGCGCGCCAGCGAGGCGGCGCCGCTCGTGGTGGTGCTCGACGACCTGCACTGGTCCGACGAGCCGTCGCTGCTGGCGTTGTCGTTCGTCGCCGACCAGATCCGTACCGCACGCGTGCTGCTGCTCGGCGCGTACCGGGAGGTCGAGGCGCCGCCCGCGCTGCTGGACCTGGCGCGGGGCGCGCGGGTGGTACAACTCGGCGGGCTGGACGACACCGACGTGGCGCGGCTGCTGGCGAGCGTCGCCGGGACCGCCCCCGACCCGGAATTCGCGCGCGACGTCTGCCGGCGTACCGGCGGCAATCCGTTCTTCGCCCGAGAGGTCGCCCGGCTGCTGATCAGTACCGGCGGGCTGCGCGGCAGGGCGGGGGACGAGGTGCCCGCCGGGGTGCGCGAGCTGCTCGGTCAGCGGCTGTCGATGCTGCCGCCCGAGTGCGTCGACCTGCTCGGTACCGCCGCCGTGCTGGGCGGCGAGTTCACCGCCGAAGCCCTGGCTGCGATCGTCGGCGGTCCCGTCGGCGAGGTGGACGCCCTACTCGCCCCGGCGGTACCGGCCGGGGTGCTGGTACCGGCGTCGTCGCCGGGCAGCCTGCGGTTCGTCCACGACCTGTTCCGCGCCACCGCGTACGACAGCCTGAGCCCCGGCGAACGGGCGCGGCGGCACCGCGTGGTCGGCGGCGTGCTCGGCGACCGGTGGGCGGCCGGCTGGCCGGTACCGGCGGCTGAGGTCGCCGCCCACCTGGCTCGCGCCGGACCCGACGCGGCAGCCGAGGCGGTCCGGTACGCCGTCCTCGCCGCCCGGGAAGCCGCCGGCAGGCTCGCGTACGAGGACGCCGCCGCGCACTACGAGCGGGCGCTCGCGCTGCTCAGCCCCGCCGACGACACCCGTGGGCAGCGGGTCGCCCTGCTGCTGGGGCTGGGCGAGGCGTACCACCGGTCGGGGCGACCCGCCGCCGCGCGGCAGGCGTACCTCGCCGCGGCGACCGGCGCGCGAGCCCTGGCGGACAGTGCCGCCCTGGGTACCGCCGCGCTGCGGCTGCACCAGCTCGGCGTGCGGGCCGGGACAATGGACCCGCAGGTCACGGGGCTGCTCGACGAGGCTGCCGCGGGGCTCGCCGACCGACCGGGACGGCTGCTCGCGCTGCTGCTGGCGGCCCGCGCCCGGACCCTGCACCACGCCGCGCCCGCCGGGTCCGTCGAGGCGGTGCCGGTCGCGGACCGGGCGGTAGCACTGGCGCGTACCGTCGGTGACGACTCGACCCTCGCGGCGTGCCTGCTCGCCGCGCACGACGCGCGGTGGCGCCCGGGGTCGGCACGGCAGCGACTGCCCATTGTGGACGAGATGCTCGGCTGCGCCCGACGCGCCGCCGACCGCGAGCGGTACACCCAGGCCCAGCAGGTACGCGCGGCGATCCTGCTGGAACTCGGCGACCCGCGCGCCCCGGCGGAACTGGCCGAGTACTGCCGGCTCGCGGACGGTCTGGGGTATCCGGCGGGGCGGTGGAACGCGCTGACCCGCCGCGCCACCCTGGCGATCGTCACCGGACGACCGGACGAGGCTGCCGACCTCGTCCGACGCGCCGCCGCGCTGGGGCAGCGGATCGGCGAGCCGGATGCCGCCGGTACCGCCTACACGCAGGCGTTCGTGCTGTGGCTGCTCGGTCTGCCGATCGCCGACCTGGCGGCGCCCCGCGTCGTGTACGGGCGGCGCGACGAGCCGCTGCTGGTCGCGATCGGCCACCTGGTACACGGCGACCGTGACGCCGCAGCCCGGTCGATGGCGGGCTGCCTGGTCGGCGACCTGCCCCGGTCGCACGATCCGGAGCCGCTGGTGCTGGCTGCCCGGATGTTCGCCGAGTTCGGCCCGGACACCGAGCGCGAGGCGGTGTACCGGATGCTGCTGCCGCTCGCCGGCACCCATTCGGTGGTCGGCGGCTGCGCCGCGTACCAGGGCGCGATCGACCACCATCTCGGGGTGCTCGCCGACGCGCTCGGTTGGCGTGACACCGCGACGCGACACTTCTCCGCCGCGCTGTCGATGTACGAGCGGCTGGGCGCGACCGGCTGGGCCGCGTCGGTGCGCGACCGGGCAGGCGGCGAGGCGGTGTTCCGGCGCGACGGACCGACGTGGTCGCTGCGGTACGACGGTCGGGCGGTGCGCGTGCCGGACAGCAAGGGGCTGCGCGATCTGGCGGTGCTGCTTGCGGTGCCGGGTCGTGAGGTACACGTCGCGGACCTGCTGGGCGGGAAGGCAGCCGGGGTGGTGGCGACCGGCGCGGACCCGGTGCTCGACGCGCGGGCACGGTCCGAGTACCGCTCGCGGCTGGTCGCCCTGGAAGACGAGATCGACGAGGCGGCGGTCGCCCACGACCCGGTCCGGGCGAGCCGGGCGCGTGCGGAGCGGGACTTCGTGGTGCGGGAGCTCGCCGCGGCGACCGGGCTGGGCGGGCGGTCGCGCAGGCTGGACGACCAGGCTGACCGGGCGCGCAAGACGGTGACCGCCCGGATCCGGTACACCATCGACCGGCTGCGCCGGGTGCACCCGGCGCTCGCCGCGCACCTGGACGCCACCGTCGCCACCGGGGTCCACTGCCGGTACACCCCGGATCCGCCGGTCCGCTGGCGGGTGTGACCGGACGGCGGCGCGGCGGCGCGGACCCGGCAGCGGCGGCGGGGCGGGGCGGGCCGTTTGCCGCTGGCCGCGACGGGTACCGCCGCACTGCGGAGGTGGGGTTCGATGGATATCGCGTTCGGGCTGTCCTGTGAGGAGTACGGACCGGCGGACCTGCTGCGGCAGGCGACGTTGGCGGCCGAGGCGGGGTTCACCGGGTTGTGGATCTCCGACCACTTCCATCCGTGGAACGACGCCCAGGGCGAGTCGCCGTTCGTCTGGTCGATGATCGGGGCGCTGAGCCAGGTCGCCGACCTGCCGATCGGTACCGCGGTGAGCTGCCCGACGGTACGCCAGCACCCGGTGATCGTGGCGCAGGCGGCGGCGACCAGCGCGGTGCTCACCGGCGGCAGGTTCACCCTCGGGGTCGGCTCGGGCGAGGCGCTCAACGAGCACATCCTGGGCACTGTCTGGCCCACCACGCCCCGCCGGCTGCAGATGCTGGAGGAGGCGGTCTCGGTGATGCGGGCGCTGTGGAGCGGGAACGTGGTCACCCACTACGGCAGCCACTACACGGTCGACCACGCCCGCCTGTACACCGTGCCGGAACAGCCGATCCCGGTGTACGTGTCGGGGTTCGGTCCACGCGCCGTGGATCTCGCCGCGCGGATCGGGGACGGATTCGTGTGTACCAAGCCGGAACCGGGACTGGTCGGTCGGTTCAAGAACGGCAGCGGTGCGAAGCCGGCGGTCGCCGGGTCGAAGGCGTGCTACGCGGCGAGCGACGACGAGGCGCGCGACATCGCGTACCACCGGTGGCCGAACGAGGGCCTGCCCGGCGAACTGGCGCAGGTGCTGCCCACGCCCGCGCATTTCGAGCAGGCGACGACGATCGTCACGAAAGACATGATCAAGATGGCGTGCGGTCCGGATCCACGACCGCACCTGGCGATGGTCGAGACGTACCGCAAGGCGGGGTACGACACCCTGTACATCGCGCCGGTCGGACCGCATTACGAGCAGATGATCGCGTTGTACCGGGACGAGGTGCTGCCGGCGGTACGCGGCTGAGTCGGCAGGTCTTCCGACCGGCGGCGCGGTGTTCGCGGAGGGCGGACGCCACGGTGTCGCCTGAGGACACCCGGATTGCCTACCTTCGTTTCATGAATGATCCCTACTCGCCCGTGATGCGTGCCCAACAGTCCGTCAGTACGCTCGACGACCATCTGTTCAACCGTCTGCTCAGCGAGCGGATCGTCTTCCTCGGCACGGAAGTCGACGACGAGGTCGCCAACCGGGTCTGCGCCCAGTTGCTGCTGCTGGCCGCGGAGGATTCCGAGCGGGACATCAACCTGTACGTCAACTCGCCCGGCGGTTCGGTGAGCGCCGGGCTGGCGATCTACGACACGATGCGGTTCGTCCCCAACGACGTCGCCACGCTCGCCGTCGGTCTGGCGGCGTCGATGGGGCAGTTCCTGGTCACCGCGGGTACACCCGGCAAGCGGTACGCCCTGCCGCACTCGCGGATCATGATGCATCAGCCGCTCGGCGCGATCGGCGGCGTCGCCGCGGACGTCGCGATCCAGGCGGAGCAGATGATCCACACGAAGAAGGTGCTGCAGGAACTGACCGCGCTGCACAGCGGTCGCACCATCGAGGAGATCGAACGGGACTCGGACCGGGACCGGTGGTTCACGGCGAGCGACGCGGTCGAGTACGGGCTGATCGACCGGGTCGTCA
The DNA here is from genome assembly GCA_036378155.1 of Micromonosporaceae bacterium. GTDB lineage: Bacteria > Actinomycetota > Actinomycetes > Mycobacteriales > Micromonosporaceae > DASUXA01. Next base: position 9,942 of record DASUXA010000056.1, read on the forward strand.
GCCTCGCCAAGGAGATCCCCGCCGGAGCCGGAACGCTGTGAGCTGAGCCTTTCGACTGGTGGCGGGCACGTCGCACGCGCGCCCGCCGCCAACGGTCATCTCGCGGTGACAAGCAACGTCTGCATCCCGCGTCCGACCGGTCCCTGCCGGTCGCTCAGTCGACTGGTCGTCACCCCGACACCTTCGTCGATCGTGGTCCGCGCGTCGAGCAGCACCCATTCGCCGACCGGCGGGCGGTGCAGGGCGACCGTGAGGTCGACGTTCACGAACAGCCACTCGCCCGGGTCGAGCAGCGCGCTGACCCCGTTTCCCGAGTCGGCGACCAGCAGCGCGTGGCTCGCCGGGCTGGTCAGCTCGTCGGCGACCAGCGGCACTCGGGGGCGCATCCACACCCGAGCCGGGCCCGGTTCGGTGAATGCCCCGTCGACGAACCGCCAATCCATCGCCGCCATGTACCCGTCGAGGTGGGCGCGCGGCCACGCCCGGTGGTCGCCCTCCGGCGGCAGGTCCGGCACGTCGACGTCGTCGCCGGGCAGGTCGGGTACCGGCGACCCGGACAGTCGCCAGCCCCGCGCGTACACGACCTCCTGCCCGCGCGCCTCGACGACCGCCTCGATCAGGGTGATCCGCTTGCCGGGGCGCGCGGTGCGCAGCCGAAGCGTCAGGGGCGCCACCGGTACCGGTCGCAGAATGTCCAGCGCCACCCGCGCGAGCCGCTGTCCCTCGACCGGCTCGTGCCGCTCGAAGGCGCGGGCGATCAGCGCCGACGGCGGACCGGCGTGCTGTGTCGAAGGGTCCCAGGGACCGGCGGTCGCGGGCGTGGAGACGAAGGTGTCCGGTCCGGCCGGCTCGTAGAACGCGGAGAACGGCACGCCGGAGACGATACGCGCGTGCCGTCCGGTGGACCGCCCCGAATCCTGCCGGTCAGGGCCGGGGATTCGTCCGGGTCGGCGCCGACCCGTTCGCTCGACGCGGCGACCCGGTACCGAGCCATCCGATGCTGGTGCCCCGCACGGCTGCGGCTAACCGGCGAGCAGCGTCACCGTCTCCGCGACGCAGGCCGGCTTCTCCTCGCCTTCGATTTCGACGACGTACCGGGTGACGATCTGCCGACCCTGCGCGACCGGGGTGACCGACAGCAGTTCCGCGCCGGCGCGGATGCGCGCGCCGACCGGTACGTGACGCGGAAAGCGCACCTTGTTGCTGCCGTAGTTGATCCCGATCCGGACGTCCTTCACCGTGTAGATCTCCGAGCTGAGCACGGGGATCAGCGACAGCGTCAGGTACCCGTGGGCGATGGTGGCGCCGAACGGTCCCGACGCGGCGCGCCGCGGGTCGACGTGGATCCACTGGTGGTCGCCGGTTGCCTCGGCGAACTGGTCGACCTGCTGCTGGGTGACGGTGTGCCACTCGCTGTAGCCGAGGTGTTCGCCGACTGCCGCGGCGAGTTCGTCGAGGTTGGCGAAGATGCGCATGCTGCCGTCCTGGTGTCGGGGTCGCGGGTCGGTACCGGACCGAGCCGCCGGATCAGGTCGATGGTCGCCTCGATGGTCTCGCGCGCCTCGTCCTCGGTCTCGCAGGTGGTCAGTTCGCGGGCGGCTTCGGCGATGACCGCGGTGAACACGGCGACGGTCAGCCGGTCCCGGTGGTCCTCGCCGGCGCCGAGCAGCACCGAGTTCTGCCGGATCCAGGCGCGGCTGCGTGACCGGCGGATCAGTTCGAACCCGGGGGGACCGTCGCCGTCGTGGAACAGCCGGGTCAGGTCGCGGCGCTCCCAGGTCTCCTCGAGGTATCCGCGGGCGCCGGCGACGAACAGCTCGATCGGTTCGGTCTCGCCGGCTGCGCGGGCGTCGGCGACGGCCTGCGCCGCCCGTTCCTCGTGCGCCGCCTGGTGCTCCTCCCACAGCGCCAGGTACAGCTCGGTCTTGCCCCCGAAGTGGTGGTAGATGCTGCCGACGCTGGAGCCGGCGCGGCTGACCACGCTCGCCACGCTCGCCTCGGCGAAGCCGCGCTCCGCGAACACCTCACCGGCGGCGCGCAGCAGGACGCGTCGGGTCTGCGCGGTCCGGCTCCACTGCCAGGCGCCACCGCTCGTCCTGCGTGCCATCACACCTCGATGAGCTGCCCTGTCGTCGTCGCCATGGTAGAGCGGACCCCACGGCGGCGGTCACCGGCGTGACCTTGCCCGAGGGTCGGGAGGCGCGAGCTTGACAGGTCGGATCGGCGCGCGCAGGCTGTACGGCATTCCTAGAAGAGCGTTCTAGAACTGGCGATGGCGGCCGGCACCGGGGCATGTGAGCACCCGCCGAGCGAGAAAGGACCCCTCCATGCTCGACTTCTCCCTCGGCGACGAGGAGAAGTAGATCCGCGACACGGTCCGCGCCTTCGTCCAGAAGGAGGTCATGCCACTGGAGCCGGAGGTGCTGCGCAACGAGCGCCAGGGCCGACCCGGACTGGACCCGTCGGTGCTGCGCGAGTTGCAGGACAAGGCGAAGCGCTCCGGGTTCTGGGGGATCAACACCCCGGAGGAGTACGGCGGCATCGCCCTGGGACCGGTGATGAGCGCGATCATCCAGATGGAGGTCGGGCGCACCTTCGTGCCGTTCCGCTTTGGAGGGTACGCGGACAACATCCTGTACCTGTGTAACGAGGAGCAGAAGAAGCGGTACCTGATCCCGACGATCAACGGCGAGCGCCGCTCCTGCTTCGCGATCACCGAGCCGGGCGCCGGTTCGGACGCCCGCAACATCCGCACCCGCGCCGTCAAGGACGGCGGCGACTGGGTCGTCACGGGCGAGAAGACGTTCATCACCAACGGCAACGAAGCCGACTTCGTCATGGTGTTCGCGGTCACCGACCCGACCAGGGGCGCGGACGGCGGGATCACCTGTTTCCTGGTCGACCGGGAGATGGGCTGGACCTCCGAGCCGATCCCGACGATGGGGCAGTGGGGTCCGGCATCGCTGGTGTTCGACGAGGTCCGGGTACCCGAGGAGAACGTGCTCGGCGAGGTCGGCAAAGGCTTCGACCTGGCGATGCGGTGGATCGGGCAGGGTCGGTACATGATCCCCGCCGGTGCGATCGGCGCCGCCGAGCGGCTGCTGCAGATGGCTGTCGACTACGCGAAGATCCGGCACTCGATGGGCAAGCCGATCGCCGAGTACCAGGCGATCCAGTGGCAGATCGCGGACTCGGCGGTGGAGATCGAGTCGGCGAAGTGGCTCACCCTGTACGCGGCGTGGCGCGCGCAGAACGGGCTGGACACCCGGCACGCCTCGTCGATCGCCAAGCTCAGCGGCGCGGTGATGGCGAACCAGGTGGTCGACCGGGTGCTGCAGATCCACGGCGGCATGGGGTACACCCGCGAACTGCCGATCGAGCGGTGGTACCGGGAACTGCGGCTGCTGCGCATCTTCGAGGGCACCGACGAGATCCAGCGCCGTACCATCGCCCGCAACCTGCTCAAGGGGCACGTGAAGCTGGGCGGGATCGGGGAGTGAGCGCGCACATCTGGCAGACGCTCGGGTACCGGCAGACCGCCTGGAGCGAAGGCAGCAGCATCGTGGAGTGGGACGCCGGCGAGGCGTACTGCTTCCCGACCGCCAGCGGTCCGATCGTCCAGGGTGGTCTGGTGACCGCGTTGCTGGACGCCGCGATGGGCGGTGCGTGCTGGACCACACTCGGTACCGACGAGGCGTTCCTCACCGCCGACCTGCGGGTGGAGTTCCTGCGCAGCGCCCGACCGGGGACGCTGCGCGCCGCCGGTCAGGTGGTCCGGCGTACCCGGCGGGTGGTGTTCTGCGCGGCGGAACTGACCGACGCCGACGGCGTGCCGCTCGCGACCAGCCGGTGTACCCAGATCGTGCTGCCCGGCGAGGGCGCGGCGGGACGCAGCCTGCCACCCGAACTCGACGGCTGGCCGCCGCGCGACGCGCGAGGGTAGCGCCCTCGCCCGACACGGTTCCGGGTTGCGCCCGTGGGGCGTGCCGGAGAGGAGGATGGCGCGATGCGGATACTGCGTACGCCCGAGGACCGCTTCGCCGACCTGCCCGACTTCGACTACCCGCCGCGCCGTGTCGAGGTGGGCGACGGACTGTGGATGGCGTACGTCGAGACCGGACCGTCCGACGGACCGGTCGTGCTGCTGTTGCACGGCGAGCCGAGCTGGTCGTTTCTGTACCGGAAGGTGATGCCGGTGCTCGCCGGCGCGGGGCTGCGCGCGATCGCCCCCGACCTGATCGGCTTCGGGCGCTCCGACAAACCCGCCGACCGTGAGGCGCACAGCTACGCGCGTCACGTCGAATGGGTACGCCGGTTCGCCTTCGACGCGCTCGACCTGCGGAACGTGACCCTGGTCGGGCAGGACTGGGGCGGGTTGATCGGGCTGCGTCTGGTCGCCGAGCACCCGGACCGGTTCGCGCGGGTCGTGGCGGCGAACACCGGGCTGCCCACGGGCGACCAGGCGCTGCCGGAGGTGTGGTGGCGGTTCCGGGACACCGTGGTCGCCGCGCCGCATCTGGACATCGCCCGGCTGGTCCAGGCGGGCTGCCGCACCCGACTGTCCGACGCGGTACGCGCCGCGTACGACGCGCCGTTCCCCGACGACAGCTACACCGCCGCGGCGAGGGCGATGCCGACGCTGGTACCGACGAGCCCCGACGACCCGGCCGGCGAGGCGAACCGCGCCGCGTGGCAGCGGCTCACCGAATGGCGCAAACCGTTCCTGGTCGCGTTCAGCGACGGGGACCCGATCACCGGGGGCATGGCTCCCGTGCTGCGTCGCGCGGTACCGGGAGCGGCAGGTCTGGACCATCCCACCGTGACCGGCGCGGGGCACTTCCTTCAGGAGGACGCGGGGGAGCGCCTCGGCGACATTGTCGCCAATTTCGTGCGCTCGACGTGACCGTCGCGTGGGTATCTCACCTGGCTGACGCCGGTACGCCCCGCCGACGTCCGGCGGCGGACGTCCGAGCGCCCTTGCCCTTCCGCGTAGGGTGGTGAGGACCTTCGGCAGGGAACGGAGAGCCGTTGATGGAGCTGATCGACGCGGTGCGCAGCCGGCGCAGCGTGGGCAGGCTGGTGGACCCCGCCCCGTCCGACGAGGAGATCCTCGATCTGGTGACGGAGGCGGCGACGGGACCGGACCACGGGCTGCTGCGCCCCTGGCGGTTGATCACGGTGCGCGGCGACGCGCGTCGCACGCTCGGCGAGGCGTTCGCCGCCGACCTGCCGGACGACGACGCAGCCGGGCGGGAGCGTGCCGCGGGCAAGCCGCTGCGCGCGCCGCTGCTGCTGTCGATCGTGCTCGAGCCGCGGGAGAACCCGAAGGTACCGGAGTGGGAGCAGCTCGCCGCGACCGCCGCGATGGTGCACAACCTGTCGTTGCTGCTGCACGCCGGCGGATGGGGCGCGATGTGGCGTACCGGGGCGCCCGTCCGCTCGCCGCACGTCCACAAGCTGCTCGGGTTGTCGGCGGGGGAGCAGTTGCTGGGCTGGCTGTACGTGGGCACGCCGAGGGACGCCAACCTGCCGCCGCGCCCCCCGTTCGACCCGCGCGACCGGATCTACGCGCTCGACCCGACCGGTACCGTCGAACCGCTCGCCGTGCCGACCCGCTGAGCCTCGGGCAGCGTCGCCGACCCCCGCAGCGCCCGGTTTAGGCTGCTCAGTCGCGTGCATGATCGCCGCCGGGTCGGGTAGGCGAGGGGCATGGCTGTCAACCCGATCCAGTTGCAGAAGTTTCTCGGCGGCGTGGACTACCCGACCGACAAGCGGACGCTGGTCGAGCGGGCGAAGGCGAGCGGCGCGGACGACGCGGTCGTGCAGACGCTGCAGTCGCTGAACCGCGACCACTTCAACTCGCCGAACGACGTCAGTGAGGCAGTGGGCGACCAGCGCTGACCCCGCCGCCAACCCGGTCGCGGCACAGTGACCGGATCGCCGAACACCTGCGCGAACCACCCGAGTAAAGGCCTCCGGCTGAAAGTCGCGCGCGGGAGCGCCGCCGTACCGGCGGCGCTCCCGCGCTGTGTACCGCATTTCCGCAGGTCATTGCCGATCGGCGGGGACGTCCCCCGGTGGCGTATTCAGCGCAATCACCCGTCGATTAACCGGTACATTCGTCCGCCCGTTCGAAACCGCCACGCAGCGTGACACCACCGTGGCGGGTGTCTGGCGCCACCAGCCTTTAGTCGCTCCACGTATCGCCGGCGCACACATTTGTCCAGCACCGCCCCGGAAATCGACGTACGAAAAAAGAATTAGCCGCGAGGTCTTCCCGTCGACATAGACCGCGTGCTATCTATACGGCACCCGGTTCACCGGTCCCCCCTACCCCCTGGAGGACGACGTGCGAAGACCGCGTGCCCTACGTCTTGTCGCCACCCTAGCCGCCTCGGCCGCTACCGTGCTTGCCCTGGCGACTCCCGCCCATGCCGCCGGCGTGTACTACGTGGCGCTGGGCGACTCCTACTCCTCCGGCGTCGGCGCCGGCAACTACACGTCCGAGAGCGGATCGTGCGACCGCAGCTACAACGCGTACCCGGCGCTGTGGGCGGCGGCGCATGCCCCGGCGTACTACCGGTCGGTGGCGTGCTCCGGCGCGAAGACGTCGGACGTCATCAACTCGCAGGTCTCCGCGCTGAGCTCGTCGACGACGTTGGTGAGCATCACCATCGGCGGCAACGACGCCGGCTTCTCCAACATCATGACCACCTGCGCGCTGTACGGTGACCCGGACTGCATCGACGCCGTCAACCAGGCGGAAGCCTGGGCGCAGGCGAACCTGGGCCCGCTGCTCGACCAGACGTACAACGCGATCCGCGCGCACGCCCCGTACGCCAAGGTCGTCGTCCTCGACTACCCGGTCTTCTACCAGCTCAACACGTTCTGCGTCGGACTGAGCGACGCCGACCACCAGAAGATCGACGAGGGCATCAACCTCATCGACGGCATCACCCAGCAGGCGGTGTCGCGGCACAGCGGCTTCGTCTTCGCCGACGTCCGCAACATCTTCGTCGGTCACCAGCTGTGCAGCGGCGACAAGTGGCTGCACGCGCTGAACTGGCTGGACATCTCCGAGTCGTACCACCCGACCGCCGACGGTCAGAAGTACGGCTACCTGCCGGTGTTCAGCAACTACGCCTGACGGTCGTACCTCGGGTGGGGCCGGCGGTCGCGACCGCCGGCCCCATCGTCGTCAATTGGCGGGTTCCACGGCGCCGGTACCGGGGCGCTCGCCGGGCGCCGTGGCGTCGCGTACCCGCAGCCGCTGTCGGACCGCCGTGAGCGCCGTGCCCAGCAGCGCGGTGGCGAGCACCGAGAGCACGATGCCGCTGGGCGCCCCGTACAGCTTGAGCGCGCTCGTGGTCAGGACCGCGGTCAGCGCGACGCGTACCACGCCCGCCGGCGCGCGCGACGACAGCCGCGCGCCGAGCAGTACCCCCGGAATCGAGCCGACCACGATCGCGGCGGCGACGCCGACGCGCGGGTCCCCGAACAGCGCGTGCCCGAGGGCGGCGGTGACGACCAGCGGGACCGCCTGGACCAGGTCGGTGCCGACGAGGTCGTTGGGGCGCAGCGACGGGTACAGCACCAGCAGCGCCACCATGATCAGCGAACCCGCGCCGACGGAGGTCAGTCCGACGACTAGTCCGCCGGCCGCGCCTAGCAGGACGGTCGCCAGTCGACGGACCCGTACCGGTGGCGCCGGAACCGGCTGCGCCACCCGACCGGGCTGCTCCCGGCGCGGCTGCGCCGGGCGACCAGGCTGCGGCGGGTTCCGGGTCAGGTATGTCTTCGCCAGCAGTCCCGCCGCGGCGAGCAGCAGCGCCGACGCGAGCGCGTACCGGACGGTGTGCTGGACCGTCGCCTGGTGACCGACGACCCGGGTCAGCAGGACACCCAGGAACGCGCTGGGCACGCTGCCCACGCACAGCCAGCGAACCAGCGCCCACCGGACGGTGCCGTGCCGGGCGTGTACCCAGCCGCCGAACGGGTTCATCACCGCGTTGGCGACCAGGTCGCTGGACACGGCGGTCAGCGGGGGTACCCCGAAGAACAGCACCAGCACCGGCGTCATGAGCGATCCGCCGCCCATCCCGGTCAGCCCCACCACGATGCCGACCGCGAAGCCGGCGAGCGTCAGGACCGGATTCATGTGACGAGTCTCGATGAGCGTCGGTAGTTTGTCTAGCTTCCCTACCGACTTAGTCGAGATTAGGTCGGCGTCTGCCGACCCGCTCGCCGCGCTGTGCACTTGCGTTTGCTGCAAGGAATTTCAGCCTCGGCTCAGGGACTCGGACACGCCTGACAAGGCTTTACTTCATCAACGCCTGGCGATATCGTCCGGTGACCTCTGCGGTACCTCTGCAAGTCTTGCGGGAGGCTTTCATGCGCCAGGTTGCCCGATCCCCACGACCGTCCGGCGCACCCGCCGCGCTGCTCACCCGCGTCGCGACCGCGTTCGCCCTGGTCGCCGCCGCACTCGCGGTACCGGCGCTGGTCAGCCCACCCGTCGCGTACGCCGCGATCGACGCGCAGTCGCTCGGCGGCAGGTACGACTCGACCGGCAGCACCATCACGTTCCGGGTGTACTCGTCGACCGCCACCCGCATCGCGGTGTACCTGTACGCCAGCCCGACGGGCGCCGCCGAGAAGGTCAGCTATCCGATGACCGCGGACGCCTCGCACGTGTGGTCGGTCAACGTGAGCGTGGCGACGCTGCGTAACACCTACGGCATCACCGGTCCGGTCTACTACGGCTACCGCGCCTGGGGTCCGAACTGGACGTACGACCCGACGTGGCACCCCGGTTCGTCCGCCGGGTTCCGTGCCGACGTGGACGCGGCGGGCAACCGGTTCAACCCGAACAAGCTGCTCATCGACCCGTACGCCCGCGAGATCAGCCACGACCCGCTGACCGGGTCGAACACCGACAGGACGGTGTACGCCTCGGGCCCGTCGTACCGGACGATCGACAGCGGACCATACGCGCCGAAGAGCATCGTGCTCGCCGCGGACTCCACCAGCACCGGCACCAAGCCGACCCGCGCGCTGAAGGACGACGTCGTCTACGAGGTCGACCTGCGCGGGCTGAGCCGCCAGGACAGCGGCGTGGCCTCGGCGTACCAGGGCACCTACCGGGGCGCGGCGGCGGAAGCCGGCAGGCTGTCCGCGCTCGGCGTGACCGCCGTCGAGTTCCTGCCCGTACAGGAGTTCCAGAACGACGCCAACGACGTGGATCCGACCAGCACCAGCGGCGACAACTACTGGGGGTACGACCCGCTGGCGTGGTTCGCGCCGGACCGGCGGTACTCCTCCGACAAGAGCGCGGGCGGACCGACCCGCGAGTTCAAGGCGATGGTCAAAGCGTTCCACGACGCGGGCATCAAAGTGCTGATGGACGTCGTGTACAACCACACCGGCGAGGGCGGCGCCTGGACCAGCGGCGACACCGGCACCTACAGCGTGCTGTCCTGGCGCGGACTGGACAACCCGACGTACTACGAGCTGACCAGCGACAAGCAGAGCTCGTGGGACAACACCGGGGTCGGCGGCAACGTCAACACCTACAACCCGGTCGCCCAGAACCTGATCGTCGACTCGATCGCCTACTGGAAGAACACCATGGGCGTCGACGGGTTCCGGTTCGACCTCGCCCCGGTGCTCGGCAACACCTGCCAGAGCGGCTGCTTCAACTTCAGCAGCACCGACCCGAACACCGCGCTGCGCCGGCTGGTCGCCGAGATGCCGGCGCGTCCGGCGGCCGGCGGCAGCGGCACCGACTGGATCGCCGAGCCGTGGGCCCTCGGCAGCGGCACGTACCAGCTCGGCAACTTCCCGCCCGGATGGTCGGAGTGGAACGGCAACTACCGCGACACGATGCGCCGGTCGCAGAACAAACTGGGGGTCGACGACGTCACGCCCGCGCAGCTCGCCACCCGGTTCGCCGGCTCGTCCGACCTGTTCGGCGACGACGGGCGCAAGCCCTGGAACTCGATCAACTTCATGGTCGCGCACGACGGGTTCACGCTGGACGACCTGTACTCCTGCAACGCCAAGAACAACAGCCAGCCGTGGCCGTACGGTCCGTCCGACGGCGGTACCGACGACAACATCTCCTGGGACCAGGGCGGCATCGCCGCCGACCAGCGCAAGGCGGCACGCAACGGGTTCTCGTTCCTGATGCTGTCCGCCGGCACCCCGATGATGACCGGCGGCGACGAGTACCTGCGCAGCCTGCGCTGCAACAACAACCCGTACAACGTGGACTCGACCGCCAACTGGCTCACCTACTCCTGGACCAGCGACCAGAGCACCTTCGACAGCTTCGCCAAGGGCATGATCGCGTTCCGCAAGGCGCACCCGGCGCTGCGACCAGGCGGCTTCTACTCGTCCGGGGACACCAACGGCAACGGAATGGCGCAGATGAGCTGGTTCACGCCGGCGGGCGCGACACCGGACTCGACGTACTGGAACAGCACGTCCAACCACGACATCGCGTGGCGGGTCGACGGCACCGAGTTCGGCGACCCGGCGAGCGCGATCTACGTCGGGTACAACGGCTGGTCCGGCGACGTGACGTTCACCCTGCCGTGGCCGGGTTCGGGCCGGCAGTGGTACCGGGTGACGGACACCTCCACCTGGGCGGAGGGTCCCAACCAGGTCGCCGCCCCCGGTTCCGAGGCGCTGATCGGCGGGCAGGGCACCACGTACGTGCTGCACGGGCGGGCGCTGCTGGTGCTGATCGCGAAGTAGCGCCCGCCGGCGTCCGCCGCTTCGCACGACCCGCCGTCCGGTGTCCCGGTCCGCGACCCGCAGGGCCACAATCTCGGGCGTGACTGGAACGAATATCGATGACGGGGCGGTACCGCCGGACGTACCCGCCCCGGCGCAGGACCACCACGGGCACGGCGGCGAGGCGCTGACCGCCGCGGTCGAGGCGGCACTGAGGCACCACCTGCACGACCACCTGATCCAGGTCGAGCACCTGGTGGCGAACGGCCGGCGGGCGGTGGCCCGGTGTACCGGCGACCATCACGAACACCACCTGCCCGCGTGGCTGCGACCCACCGAGGGCGAAGCCCGCTGGCCGGTCGCGCTGGCCGTGCTGTTCGCCATCGGGCTGCAGCTCGTGGTACCCGCGCCGGTGGCGATGAAGCCGGCGTGGCTGCTGCCCGGCGTCGAACTGGTGCTGCTGGTCCTGCTCGTGGTCGCGAACCCGACCCGGATCAACCGGGACCACGCGTGGCTGCGGGTGACCAGCCTGGTCCTGGTCGCGGTCGCCACGGTCGCCAACGCCTGGTCGGCGGCCCGGTTGGTGACCGGGCTGATCGAGGGCAGGAAGGAATGGGAGGACGCCGGACCGCTGCTCGCCTGCGGCGCGGCGATCTGGCTGACCAACGTGATCGTGTTCGCGCTGTGGTACTGGGAGTTCGACCGCGGCGGACCGGTCGCCCGCGCCCACGCCCGGCACCCGTACCCCGACTTCCAGTTCCCGCAGATGGCGACCCCGGACACCAGCCACCACGAGTGGGAACCGGCGTTCATCGACTACCTGTACCTGTCGTTCACCAACGCCACCGCGTTCAGCCCGACCGACACGCTGCCGTTCAGCCGCTGGGCGAAGTTGACCATGTTGACCCAGTCGGCGGTCTCACTGATCACCGTCGCGCTGGTCATCGCCCGTGCGGTGAACATCCTGCAGTAGACGCCGACCCGGGCGGGCGTCACCCCTGGTCGCCGCTGTCGCTCGTCGAGCCGGAACCGTCGGGGGTCGCGGTGTCCGTCGACGTCGACCCGCGCGGCGTGGCGCCCGTCGAGTCCTGGCTCGACGGGTCCGACGTGGACGCGTCCGGGCTGGGTGCGGTGCCGCTCGGCGACGGCGAGGCGCTCGGGGACGGGCTCGGGTCGGTGGTCGGGCGCGGGCTCGGCGAGGCGGTACCGCGCGGCGTGGTGCGCTTCGGGGCGGGCGCCGGCGACGCCGCGCCACCCTCGCCGGACGCCTTGCGGGCGGTCCGCGGCGCGGGGGTCGACGCGGCGTGGCTGGTGGCCGCGCAGCCGGCGGTACCGGCGACCGGGGCGCAACTCGGCGTGACCCGTCCCACCCCGCTGTTGGTGTTGGCGTCCGCGATGTTGTCCGGACCCGCCTGCCCGGGGCCGAGCGCGAACGCGGCGGTGGCCGCCGCCGACGCCGCGACCGTCGCGCCGATCGCCGCCAGGCGCAACCGACGCCGGGGACGGCGTACCGGGTCGGTACCGGCGGCGACCAGGCGCAGCGTCGCGGGGTGGTCCGCCGCGCCGAGCGGTACCTCCACCCCCGCCGCCGCGGCGAGCACCCGCGCCACCTCGCGGGCGGGCGGCCGCTCGCCCGGGTTCTTCGCCAGGCACTGCCGGTACACCTGCGTCACCTCGCTCGGCAGCCCCTTGATCCGGGGCAGCGGGGCGGGCGCGAGGTGGGCGTGGGCGTGCAGGATCTCCGTGGTGCTGTGCGCCGGCCAGGGCAGATCGCCGGTCAGCGCCCGGTACAGCACCAGCCCGAGCGCGTACACGTCGCTGGCGGGCAGCACGCTGCCGCCGCCGAGGCGCTCCGGCGCCAGATAGGCGGGAGTACCGAGTACGGTGCCGCCCGAGTCGTGGCGCTGCCCGGCGACGGCGGCGATGCCGAAGTCGACGACCTTCGCGCCGTCCGGGGTCAGCACGATGTTGCCCGGCTTGACGTCGCAGTGCACCAGCCCCTGCGCGTGCGCGGCGGCGAGCGCCGACGCGACCTGCGCGCACACCCGCACCGCGACGTTCGGCTGCATCGGTCCCGCGGCGAGACGTTCGGCGAGGGTCGGACCGGACAGCAGTTCCATCACCACGTACGGGATGCGCTCGCCGGTGGCTGAGGGCGACTCTCCGAAGTCGTGGACGTTCGCCACGTGCGGGTGGCTCAGCCGGGCCGCCGCCTGCGCCTCGGCGCGGATGCGCTGCCGGAAACCGGGCTCGGCGGCGTACCGCGCCGAGAGCACCTTCACCGCGACAAAACGGTCAAGAATCGCGTCGTGACCACGCCACACCACCGACATCCCGCCCGAGCCCAGCCGCTCGACGAGCCGGTAGCGTCCCCCGAGGACCTGTGGAACCGACACGACAGCTAACTGCCCTGGTCAGCGGCCCTTAAAACCGACCGGTCGCGGCTGCGCCGTACCGCCCCGACCGGCAATCGATGTTCCCCCATAGCCTGTTCGCCCGGCTGTCCGGCACGATGTCGGAATGCCCCCTCGTTTCGCGACCGACGACCCCGCGCCCGCCCCGACGGCGGGCGCCCTGCTCGCCATCAGCGACCTGCACGTGGCGTACCCGGACAACCGCCGCATCGTGGCGGACCTGCGGCCGCGGTCCGATCAGGACTGGCTGCTGGTCGCCGGGGACGTGGGCGAACTGACCACCGACATCGAATGGGCGCTGGGGCTGCTCGCCAGCCGGTTCGCCAAGGTGGTGTGGGCCCCGGGCAACCACGAGTTGTGGACGCATCGCGCCGACCCGGTCCAGTTGCGCGGCGAGCAGCGGTACCGGCACCTCGTCGAGATGTGCCGCTCGCTGGGCGTGGTGACCCCGGAAGACCCGTACCCGGTGTGGACCGGCGCGGGCGGGCCGGTGGTGATCGCCCCGCTGTTCGTGCTGTACGACTACTCGTTCTGGCCGGAAGGCGCGACCTCGACCCGGGACGCGCTGGCCATCGCGTACCAGGCCGGTGTGGTGTGCACCGACGAGATGATGCTGCACCCCGACCCGTACCCGAGCCGGGACGCCTGGTGCCGGGTGCGTCTGGCGATCACCGAGGAGCGGCTGGCGGCGATCGACCCCGACATGCCCACCATCCTGGTGAACCACTTCCCGCTGGTCCGCGAGCCGACCCGGGTGCTGCGGTACCCGCAGTTCGCGCTGTGGTGCGGCACCGAGGGGACCGCCGACTGGCACCGCCGGTTCCGCGCGCTCACCGTGGTGTACGGGCACCTGCACATTCCGCGGGGCATTTCGGTCGACGGGGTGCCGTTCGAGGAGGTGTCGCTCGGCTACCCGAGGGAGTGGCGGCGGCGCGCGAACGGTCCCACCCAGCCGCGCCAGATCCTGCCCCTGCCGAGCGGGACGGCGGTACGGGCATGATCGGGGACATTCTTCCGGAGCAGGTCGCCGCGGTCGAAGCCCGCAACGACCCGCCGTTCGTCGAACTGTTCCCCGCCGAGCGCGAGGTGATCGCCCGCGCCGTCGAGAAGCGCCGACGCGAGTTCGAGACCGTCCGGCACTGCGCCCGGGTCGCGCTCGCCCGGCTCGGTGTCCCGGCGGCGCCGATCCTGCCCGGCGAACGCGGCGCGCCGCAGTGGCCGACCGGCATCGTGGGCAGCATGACGCACTGTTCGGGGTACCGGGCGGCGGCGGTGGCGCGCGCCGAGCACATGATCACCGTGGGGGTGGACGCCGAGCCGGACGAGCCGCTGCCGGACGGGGTACTGGAGATGGTCACCCTCCCCAGCGAGCGCGGGTGGCTGGCGGAACTGTCCGCCTCGCATCCCGTGGCGCGCTGGGACCGGCTGCTGTTCAGCGCCAAGGAGTCGGTGTACAAGGCCTGGTTCCCGCTCGCCAGGCGCTGGCTCGGCTTCGAGGACGCCGAACTGACCGTCGACCCGGATGCGGGCACGTTCACCGCGAAGCTGCTGGTACCGGGACCAGTCGTCGACGGTCGCCCGGTCGACGGGTTCGCCGGTCGCTGGCTGGTGCGCGACGGGCTGATCGTGACCGCGATCGCGGTACCGGTGGACCGGCCGTGAGCCTCCTCGCAGAGCGTGACCACCGTGGTGCGGTGACCGCGGTCACCGCACCACGGCGCTGGGCGACCCGCGATCGTGGCGTTGCCGGGCGGCGGGGCGCCCTTGCCGGACGGTCGGGACGGATACTGGCGGCATGCGCTTCCTGGACAACACGCCGTTCCGGCCGGACCTGACGTACGACGACGTTTTCCTCGTCCCGCGCCGGTCGGCGGTCGAGTCGCGCACCACGGTCGGACTGGATTCCGCGGACGGCTCGGGTACCACCATTCCGATCGTCGTGGCGAACATGACCGCGGTCGCCGGTCGCCGGATGGCGGAGACGGTCGCCCGGCGCGGCGGCCTCGCCGTGATCCCGCAGGACATCCCGGTCGACGTGGTGGCCGACGTGATCGCGTCGATCAAGTCCCGGCATGTCGTGTACGACACGCCGGTGGTGCTCGGTCCGACCGACACGGTGTCGTCGGCGCTGGCGCTGCTGCCCAAGCGTGCCCACGGCGCCGTGGTGGTGGTCGAGGACGGCCGCCCCGTCGGCGTGGTGACCGAGAGCGACTGCGCCGACGTGGACCGGTTCACGCAGGTCCACCGCGTGATGTCCACGGAACTGCTCACCCTGCCGGACGGCATCGACCCCGAGGCGGCGTTCAACCGGCTGGTCGGCAGCCACCACAAACTCGCCCCAGTGGTCGACGACGCCGGTCGGCTGGTCGGCATTCTGACCCGCAAGGGCGCGTTGCGTGCCACGCTGTACCGCCCGGCGCTGGACGACCAGGGGCGGCTGCGGGTCGCGGCGGCGGTCGGCATCTCCGGCGACACCGCCGGACGGGTGGACAAACTGCTCGCGGCGGGCGCGGACGTGATCGTGGTGGACACCGCGCACGGTCACCAGGAGCGCATGATCAAGGCGTTGCGTACGGTGCGGGCGCTGAACCCGGGCGCGCCCGCGGTCGCCGGCAACGTGGTCACCGCCGACGGGGTGAGCGACCTGATCGAGGCGGGCGCCGACATCGTCAAGGTCGGCGTCGGACCGGGCGCGATGTGTACCACCCGGATGCGCACCGGCGTCGGGCGTCCCCAGTTCTCCGCCGTCGCCGAGTGCGCGCGGCGGGCGCGTGAGCTGGGCGGGCACGTGTGGGCGGACGGCGGGATCCGCCATCCGCGCGACGTGGCGCTCGCGCTGGCCGCCGGGGCGTCCAACGTGATGATCGGGTCGTGGTTCGCCGGTACCTACGAGTCGCCCGGCGACCTGCAGCGCGACGCGGACGGTCGACCGTACAAGGAGAACTTCGGGATGGCGTCGGCACGCGCCGTGAGCGGGCGTACCGCCGACGAGTCGCCCTTCGACCGGGCGCGCAAGGCGCTGTTCGAGGAGGGCATCTCCACCTCGAAGATGTACCTGGACCGGCAGATGCCCAGCGTGGAGGACATCATCGACGCGATCGTCGCCGGGGTGCGCAGCGCCTGCACCTACACCGGCGCCACCGACCTCGACTCGTTGCACGAGCGCGCCCTGGTGGGGGTGCAGACCACCGCCGGGTACGTCGAAGGCAAGCCGACCCCCAGCAGTTGGTGACGGTCGGCGCCGCGCGGATCGTCGGGTGGTCGGCGGCGCGTCCGCGCCGCCGACCAC